>JBOHRL010000092.1:0-5310 GCA_050732695.1 Longimicrobiales bacterium
ACCCGAAAAGGAGGCGGAGATTCTAGGCACCGCGTTCGTACTTCGGCTTGCGGCCGGCACTATCGCGATGCTCCTTCTCTGCGCGATTGCGTTCGGGACATCCGAAGACCCGACAACGCGGCTTGCAATCCTGATCGTCGGCTTCACCCTCGTCTTCCAGCCCCTCGACATCGCGGCCTACTGGTTCCAGGCGCAGGTTTGCTCCCGCCCCATCGTACAGGCGCGGCTTGCCGCGCTCGCTGCGGTATCGCTGCTCCGCGTCGTCTTCATCCTGCTCGACAAACCTGTGCTTTGGTTCGCCTGGCCTGTTGTGCTCGAGATCGCCGTAGCCGGGACGCTGACTTTCCTCTGTTATCTCCGATCCGGCCCGCCGGTGCTGCGTTGGCGCGCACGGCTCGAGCGGGCACGGACCATGATCGGGGACGCATGGCCTTTCGCGCTCTCTGCTGGCCTAATCGACGTTCAGCAGCGCGTCGATCAACTCATGCTCGGCGCGCTGCTCGGGCCTGCGGAGGTTGGCTGGTACGCGGCGGCAGCACGCGTCTCGCAGATCTGGTATTTCCTGCCTGTCGCCATTGCGACGGCCGTATTTCCCGCCATCGTCCAGGCGAAGGGCACCTCGAAGCACATCTACAAGCGACACATGCAGTCGCTCTACGACCTCACATTTTGGCTCGCGATCGTCGTCGTGCTGCCCATCACCGCGTTCTCGGATGTGCTCGTCAATGCCCTCTATGGCGACGCCTATGCTCCGGCCGCACACGTGCTGAAGATCCACGTCTGGACGGTCCTCTTCGTCTATACCGGGACGGCCGCCTCGCAGTGGCACTTTGCGGAGAACGCCGCCTATCTCGCGCTGTCGCTAGCCTCCGTTCGGACGCTGGCCTGTGTGGCGCTCAATCTCCTGCTCATTCCGCCTTTCGGCCCTGCCGGGGCCGCATGGGCGATGCTTCTGGCGAACGCCCCCGTGATCCTTCTGCGGTTCGCCTATCCACGCACCCGGCCGACCGCCACGATGCTTTTCTCGGCGGCGTTAGCACCGGTGAGGCACGCAGGGACTCTGATCTCGCGCTCGCGCCATGCCTGAGAAGATACCGACCTTTTTCATCGTCGGGGCGCCGAAGAGCGGCACCACCGCTGTTTACCAGTTCCTTCGCGCCCATCCGCAGGTATTCATGCCGAACTTCAAGGAGCCGAACTTCTTCTGCGCGGACTTCTGCGCGACCTATCCCTATGCGGTCCGCGACCAGGGGATGTACCTCTCCCTGTTCAGCGCGGCCTCGGCCGAGACCCAGATAGGCGAGGCGTCCGTGTGGTATCTGTATTCGCGGGAGGCCGCGGCCGCCATCCGACGCTTTAATCCGGATGCGCGCATCATCGCCATGCTGCGGAACCCGGTCGACGCCATGCATTCACTGCACGCCCAGCGCCTCTGGAGCGGCAACGAGGACATCCATGATTTCCGCAAGGCGCTGGAAGCGGAGTGCGACAGAAGCCGCGGCCGGCGTCTTCCGCCTGCCGTCCAAATCCCGGAAGGCACGCTTTACCGACGCGTCTTTCGATATGCCGAACAGCTGCAAAGGTATATCGACGTCTTAGGGCGCGACAAGATTCACGTCGTCATCTACGACGACTTCAGGGCGCTGCCGGACGAGACCTACAGAGAGATCCTGCGGTTCCTGGGCGTAGAGGACGCCTTTCAACCGCAGTTTCAGGTGATCAACTCGCGTCGCCGCATCCGAAGCAGCAGATTGCACGGGCTCATGCTGCGCCCGCCGAAAGCGGTGCAGCGGACTATGCAGCTTGTGCTGCCGCCCGAGTTTCGCGCCAAGGTGTATTGGCGCATCATGGATGCGGTCGTCGCGAAGAAAGGTGGAGCGCCGCTCGATCCCGAGCTCAGGGCGGAGTTGACCGAGGAGTGCGCCCCGGACATAGGGAGGCTTGGCGATCTGCTTGGACGAGATCTGACGTTCTGGTTGAGGAAGCCCTGAATGCGAAAGGCGTTCGCGGCGCTTGCGGGCGATCATGAAGATCGCCACTCGCTGCTAAGAGCGGTCTGTCGGCCGGGAGTCAACTTCCTCAAGCGCTTCTCGATAACCCGCGCCGTTTACCTCCAGGTCGTTCACCCGCTCCTGGCAGAGCGGGGTTGCGCTGGTACCGACGCGGACGGTTACCTGTACACGACGGGCTGGCTTCGCTCCTACGTCACGGGCCGGCCAGTGACAAAGTCCGGATCTCCGCTTCCCTGGTACACCTACCCGGCAATCGCCTTTCTGTCCGAGCGGGTACGCCCGGGCATGCGGGTATTCGAATACGGCTCCGGGAACTCGACGCTCTGGTGGCTCTCGCAAGGGTGCGACGTCGTGGCCTGCGAGCACGACAGGGAGTGGTTTGAGGCCGTTCGACGGAAGACCGCCGGGGCTGCCGTCTTAGTGTTTCGGGAGCCGACCGATCGGAGGTATGTCACGGAGGTTACGGGGCACGGCCTCTTCGACATCGTCGTGATCGACGGGCTCCACCGTGTCGAGTGCGCCAAGGCCTGCGTCCCCCTGCTCAACGACAAAGGCGTCGTGATCTTTGACAACGCCGAGCGCGAAGAGTATTGGGAAGGCTTCAGATATTTGCTGGACGCCGGGTTTCGGCGTTTGAATCTTGATGGTCTCGCGGCGCTCAACGTATTTGCTTCGTGCACCTCGGTCTTTTACAGGAGTTCGAACTGCCTCGGGATCTAAGAGGCTTCAGCCTGGGCAGCGGGTCGGGCGGTTTAGGAAGACCTCAGCGCGGCAGGGCGAGCCGGGTCCGTCTGTACAGGCTGACCAGAGGCCGGAGCCCCGGCCTCGCCGCCATGAATTCCCTGACGCACCATTTGAGCATTGACAGGCACTGACCGGTCCCGATCGCACCTTTTGAGAATGCGCCGACGACCGCTCCCGCGGCGTGAAAAGGCTTGCGGTCGGCGAGCCGTGGCACCTGATGCGCTCGAAAGGCAGCGTGCGCGCGAGGCGACAACAGGTCTCTTACCGTCTCGAGCCATTCAAGAGATGGGGCGGCGTCCGAGCCCGTGCTAATGCGGTCCGAGCGGAGCTCTGCGTTCACGAGAGTGAGCGGCACACTGAGAACCTCGAAGCGAGCACCGATCCGCTCGGCCCTCAGGACGAAATCCCAGTCCTGATGGATTCGCAAGCCGTCCCGAAAACGAACGCGCCTCGCGAGCTCTGTGGGAAGCATGATCGTGGACGTCTGGATGAAGTTCCTCCCCCAATTCAAAAACAGATAGTCGCCTACCGGTTCCACTTCCGCCTTGGTCCGAAACGACATCACCCGACGTCCCCGGTGATCGGAATACACGAGATCCGTGTAGGTAAGCGAGACGGACGGCTGGTCGCGACTCAGGAGGAAGCTGGTTTGCAGTTCCAGCTTTTTCGGCATCCAGATGTCGTCCGAATCCAGGAAGGCGATCAAATGTGCCTTAGCTTCATCAATCCCGATATTCCGAGCGGTTGCGCCGCCGGAGCGCTTCTGCTCGCGTATCACGCGCAGACGCATGTCATCGAGAGAGGCGATGGCATCGGCCGTTCCGTCTTCGGAGCCGTCATCGACGACTACAATCTCAAAATGCGGATAGGTCTGGCCTAGTACGGATTTGACCGCCTCCATGACGCGGAGACGTCGATTGTAGGTTGGAATAACGACCGAGACCAAGGAAGCGCATTCGATCATTGATGACGGTCCCTTTTCGAGAGAGTTCGACCTCAAACGCCCCGCGAGGCCCGCTGGATGCCGACTACACCGGTAAGGCATGGGCAAAGTATTGCTTCGAAGCCTTGGCAGAGTAGCTTAGCTCCCGTAGCCGCAAGTGGTACAGCTCTACAGGTTGACATGAAAGACGCGGCGGCGGCTATGGGCCGCCCTTATGGCGGCGAGTCTTGCCAGCGCCGCGGCCAGGGCTGAGCGGGACCTCGTCCCTCAGCGGCGGGAAAGCCATTCCTTCCCTTGCAGACCTCTGGCACGATGCCATTTCGGACAGGGTGCGGCGCAATACCCGGTTCCGGTGTCGGCCGTTCACAACCCCCTTAAGCCGCCCTCTGAACAAATATCGCATCAGATCTCCGTCCTTTCCCGAAGCGATAGCGACGAGACAGCTCTTGATATACTGCGCTCCAGCTATGAGAAATCGCGGCAGGAATAGGCCGTTCAGCCAAGTCCAATGGAGTGGCCGCGCGGCCGCACCAGCCAGTACGTACGCATCAAGGTAGGCGCTCGCGTAGCCCAAGCCCTCAATGAGTCGCGCCGCATGGCCGGGTGTCACACGGAAGGCGGGGATGAAATGGTCGAAAACCAAGCGTCTATCGTACCACAACTGCCAGCCGGCGAGCGCGAGTTGGAAACACAGCTCGCTGTCTTCGCCGGCGAGCAGTTCGCCGCCCTTGCGGCCGGTAAGCAGGGGGCGGAAGCCCTTCTTTTCAACGTCCAGGAAAGCATCCCGGCGCAGGGCAAGGCCGGCGCCGTAGAGATAGCCGCGCGCCCGCGGCACTTCGCCCGACCGCGGCGCCTGCGGGCCGACCGCGTAGGCCCATTGTACAGAGCGAAACCAGCCGGGCTCCGGCCCGTCGAAAACCGGGCGTCCCAGCCCCCCCGCCGCGCCGACAGCCGGGCAGGTGGTGAAGATCTCGTTCAGGACGCGCGGCCAGCTCGGGCGGATCCAGTTGTCATCGTCGACGAAGCACACGATCTCGTGCCGCGCGGCCCGCACGCCGCACCGCCGGGCATGCACGAGGCCAGGTGTCGGTTCCTGCACGACGCGAAGCGGTGCCGGCGCACCCGCGTCCGACCAGCACCGTCGTGCGACCTTGGCTGTATTATCGGTTGAGGTGTTGTCGACAACTACCACCTCCCAGTCGACGCCCGGCATCGCCTCGACTGCCGCAAGATGCACGAGTGTCGCCGAAAGCCGAAGCGCACTATTGTGGCAGCAGACGATGAAGCTGATGTTCACTCGCTGGCCTCAAGGCGAACCTGCTTCACAATCTCCATGAAGCGCGCGCCGAATGCATCCCAGTTCAGGCGGTCTCGGTAGTGCGCTCTGGCGGCGAGCGCCATGTCGCGATACCGCTCTGGATCGGCGAACGTAGACTCGATCGTGGCAGCAAACGCTTCGGCAGCACTCTCCCGGGGCAGTGTGAAGCCGGTCTGGCGGTGGCGCACGATGGTCGGGATGCCGCCGATGTCCGTGGTGACCGACGGCACGCCGAAGGCGGCGGCCTCGCAGAAAACGATACCGTAGTTCTCGGCACGCGACGGCACGAATTG
>JBOHRL010000093.1:0-70471 GCA_050732695.1 Longimicrobiales bacterium
GCCCATCCCGCCCTCAGGTGGAAGGCGCTGAACGTACGCAAGCACTGCGGTCTCGAGGAATTCGCGCGCGGACCCTGGCGACTCGACGCGGAGGTTGATCCCACATGACGGAACGAATGCAGGCGCCGGCGTCCTCCACGCCAAGGCCGTGATCGTGGACGAAGACGCCGTCTTCGTAACGTCGGCCAACGTCACCAAGGCCCGCGCTCGATCGCAACATCGAGATCGGACTGCTGATTCGCGACCGCGCGATCGCGTTGAGCATCTCGGCTCACTTCCAGGCGTTGATCGACCAAGGGCTGTTGAGCCCGCTGCCGATGGCATGAAAGGCGACCCGTGGCGCACCCCGCACTCGTCGACCGTCGGTGGCGGTGATCTCGACGTGGTGCAAACTGATCGGGCCCGAACCGAAGTCGTTGTCTTGCGTGCCGCCAGCTGACCATGACGACCTCGCCTCGAGCTACGGCTCCTGATCCAGCTCGCCGTGCGCGTCCAGCTGAAGAAAGGCCTGCACGACGACCGGGTCGAAGCGGCGGCCACTCTGGCCCGTGATGAACGCGATCGATTCATCCCGTTGCCATGGTGCACGGAACGGACGGGCGTGCATCATGGAATCGTACGTGTCGGCAATGCGCACGATCCGCGCAGCAAGCGGGATGTCGTTGCCGGACAGGCCGGGTGAGTAGCCGGTGCCGTCCCAGTTCTCATGATGGTACTGCGCGATCTCGGCTGCTGTCCGCAGGAGCTTCGACCGGCTGTCAGCCAGCAGGCCGGCGCCAATCGTCGTGTGTGTCTTGATCAGGTCGAGTTCCTCGAGGGACAGCGCATCGTCCTTCAGAAGAATCGATTCGGGAATGGCGAGGTTGCCGATGTCGTGAAGCGGCGCGGCCAACCTGATCCGCTCGACAATCTCCGCAGGCATTCCGAGCGCGGCCGCGATCTGCGCGGACAGCCGGCCGATTCGCTCGACATGGCCACTGCCTTCAGAGTCCTTGAACGCAGCCATACGCGCGAGACGCTGGGCTGCTTCGATTTCAAACGGCTCGTTCTCTCGCAGCGCGGCGGTCGAGCCGGCTGCACCGGGGCGGGACTCCCTCGTTGGATCGAATGACTGCGTCACCTGCCTCCTCCTGTCCGAGCGCTACGCAGCGCCGAAACGGATGGATGGGTCGAGTGAGACACCCGGACACCCGGGCACCTTCACTTGGGGCAGGCGTCTTCACGATGCGGGTCCGGCCTTACAGTGTCAAGAATCGGGCCGGTCGCGGGCATGATCAGCCCGCGTTGGCAATGACGGTTGTGATCGCCGTGATGTTCGCGATTTCCGTGACCGAGGAATAATGGTTGAGCACGTTGACCGGCTTCCTGAGCCCGGTCAGGATCGGGCCAATGACCTCCGCGCCCGCCAGCCGCTGCACGAGTTTGTACGCAATATTACCGGCCTGGAGGTCCGGGAAGATCAGGACATTGGCATTGCCGGCGATGGCGGAATGAGGGAACGCGGTTTCGCTGATCTCGGGGACGAGCGCCGTATCGGCCTGCATCTCGCCTTCGATGATGAGCGTGGGCTGTCTGGCGCGAGCGATTGCGGTTGCGTCCTTGACTTTGCGGGCGAGCGGGTGGTCGACCGAGCCGAAGTTGCTGAACGAGAGCATTGCGACACGTGGCGTCAGGTCGAAATGGTAGCGGGCGAGGTTGGCGGCCATGAGCGCGATCTCGGCGAGTTCATCCGCCGAAGGTTCGATGTTCACCGTCGCATCGCCGAAGAACAGGATGCGATCCTTGAGAACCATACAGTAGACGCCAGCGGCGCGAGTCACGCCTTTCCTCAGCCCGATCACCTGAAGTGCGGGACGGATGGTGTCCGGGTAGGAGCGGTTCAGGCCGCAGACGAGGCCGTCGGCGGCGCCCGCCTGTACCATCATCACGCCGTACCAGACGGGGTCTGCGAGCAAGTGCATCGCCTTGATGGGTGTGACGCCGGACCGCTGGCGCAACGCGTACAGCTCGGCCGCGAACGATTCGAGCCTGACCTTGTCGTGCATGTTCACGATCTCGGTATGGACGAGATCGATGCCGAGCGTGGCTGCGCGGTGGCGGATGGCATCGGGCTCACCGATGAGCACGGGTTCCGCGATGTTCTCGTCTACGATCAGCTGGCAAGCGCGCAGGACCTTCTCTTCGGTCGCTTCGGGGAAGACGATGCGCCGGCGTTCCGCACGCCTTGCCTTCTGTACGATGCCACGAATGATCTGGTGGCTCTTGCCGAGGATGCGGCGTTCGAGTTGTGCGACATACTCATCCCAGTCCGTGATCGCGCGACGCGCGACGCCGGTCTCGATGGCAGCGCGGGCAACGGCGGGCGCTTCCCACGTCAGGACGCGGGCATCGAACGGTTTGGGGATGATGTACTCGGGGCCGAACGAGAAACGCTCGCCGCCATACGCATTGATGACGGCATCGGGGACGTCCTCTTTCGCGAGGTCGGCAAGGGCTCGAGCCGCCGCAATCTTCATCTCATCGTTGATGGCGCGCGCGCGGACGTCGAGGGCGCCGCGGAAGATGAACGGGAAGCCGAGCACGTTGTTGACCTGATTCGGATAATCGGACCGCCCTGTTGCCATGATGACATCGGGCCTTGCCCGCTTCGCCGTCTCGTACATGATCTCGGGATCGGGGTTGGCCATGGCGAAGACGATGGGCGCGTCGGCCATGCTTCGGACCATGTCGGGCGTGACGAGATCCTTGCTCGAGACACCGACGAAGACGTCCGCCCCGTCCAGCGCATCGGCCATGGTCTTGCGATCCGTTCGACGCACGTACTTCGCCTTGAACTCATTCCATGATTCGTCGCGGCCTTCGAACAGCACGCCCTTCGTGTCGACCATCAGAACATTCGCGGGATCGACACCCAGCGCGATGTACATGTTGGCGCAAGCGATGCCGGCGGCGCCCGCGCCTGCAAACACGACGCGCACCCTGGCGATATCCTTGCCGGTCAGCTCGAGAGCGTTCAACAACGCGGCACTGCTGATGATCGCCGTGCCATGCTGGTCGTCGTGGAAGACCGGGATATCCATCTCGCGCTGGAGCGTCTGCTCGATGTAGAAGCACTCCGGCGCCTTGATATCCTCGAGGTTGATCCCGCCGAACGTCGGTTCGAGCAATCGGACGCACTGGATCAGCTCGTCCGCGTCCTGCGTATCGACTTCGATGTCGAATACGTTCACATCGGCGAAGCGCTTGAACAGAACGGCCTTGCCTTCCATGACCGGCTTGCCGGCCAGGGCGCCGATGTTGCCGAGACCGAGCACGGCGGTTCCGTTCGTCACGACCGCGACGAGGTTGCCGCGAGCCGTGTAGGAAAACGCTTCGTTCGCGTCCCGGCTGATGAGACGGCAGGGCAGCGCGACCCCCGGCGTGTACGCCAGAGAAAGATCGCGTTGTGTCAGGCACGGCTTCGACGGCACGACTTCCAACTTGCCGGGCCGGCCGCCGTTGTGGTACTCCAGGACGTCGGCATCACGGATCAAGGTTTCGATCCTGGAACGAGGGTCGGATCACTGAGACGGCGATCATAGGTGGCGCTCATGCCTGTCACAAGGCCCGCTTGCGAAGGGCCGGGACGCGTCGCCAATTCCGGGAATGCGTCCCCGTTCCGACCGGGACGGCGGGATCGCGCCATTCGTCACCCCTTGAATCGATGCTTCACGAAGTGACGATCGGGGCTGAACCGGCCGGATCCGGACACACGGCCTGGTTGCACTGGTCGAACCGGCCTGCATGCACGAGCATCGTGACCGGTGCCGGAAGTCGAGGCTGACGATGTGCGTCACTGACGGGAGGACGTGATGATCCGGAATCCTGATTCGTTGCGAGCACGGCTGCGCTCCGGGCTGGCTTGCGCACTGCTGGTTCTCGTGGCCGCCGCCGCTGCCGCACAGGAGAGCGCGATTGCAATCGTGGGCGCCACAGTGATCGATGGCAACGGCGGTCCGCCGCTGCGCGATGCGACGGTCGTGGTCGAAGGCCAACGCATCACGGCAGTGGGACCACGCACGAGCATACGCGTGCCAGCAGCGGCACGCGTGATCGATGGCGCCGGCAAGTTCGTGACGCCCGGGTTCATCGACACGAACGTCCACGTATCGCTCTATTCGGGGATCGAATCTCTGGTCCGCTACCAGGATCGTTTTACGGACCTCGTGATCGAGCATGCGCAGATGCACCTGAAACACGGTATTACGACGATCCGTGACAGCTACGGGATGATCGGGCCGCTGATCGAAGCACGTGACCGCATGGCACGAGGCGGTGTCGAAGGACCTCGCCTCATGGTGGCCGGCAATATCGTCGGCTGGGGCGGGCCGTGGTCCTTTACCTGGTCCGGCGTGAAGCCGTCCGGCCTGTCACTCTTCCAGGAGCAGATGAACGATGCGATCACGCGCGGTTCTGGCGAAGAGCTGCTCGGGATGAGCCCCGACTCACTGCGCGTTGCAATCAACCGGTACCTCGATCTCGGGCCCGACTTCATCAAGTTCGGCGGCACCGGCCACTACTCGAATCCGGTCATGATCGGTTTCTCCGAGCGCGCCCAGAGCATCCTCGTCGGCGAAACGCACGCACGCGGCCGCTTCGCGGAGACACACTCGACAACCGAAGAAGGCCTGCGCATGTCGCTGCTCGCGGGCGTCGACGTCGTACAACACCCGGAAGTCCTGCCCCGGATCATCTCCGATGAACTCGTCAGCATGTTCCGCGACCGCGGCGTGGTCTGCTCGATGCTCGTCAACACGATCACCGGCAAACCGTGGGCAGACTGGGTCAAGCGACGCGAGTCGGAAGAGAAGCGAAGGGCAGAAGCCAGGCAGGACACGACCGAACGGATCGACCGGGAGAAGACCTCCGCCGAACGGCGGGCCGAGGAACCCGAACGGGGCACGGCGATTCGCCGCGAAAATGCAAAACGCCTCGTCGCGGGCGGCTGCATCACGACCATCGGGACGGATAACTATCTGGGTGCGGCGCCCGAATTTCGACGCACACCCAAGGCGGAACACCAGGACGCCGGTATGGGCAGCGTTCTTGCCATTGAAGGGCTCGTCGAGCTGGGGATGACACCGGCCCAGGCGATCGTCGCGGCGACCCGGAACGGCGCCATGGCCGCCAACCTGCTGGAGACGATCGGAACGGTCGAAACTGGCAAGCGGGCGGATCTGCTGATGCTGGATGCGGACCCGCTCGCCGATATTCGGAATATCCGGACCATCGCGCTCATCCTGCGCGATGGCCGGATCGTCGATTTCGCAGACCTGCCGGCCGTCCCGATCTTCTTCCGGGACCGGCCGCGCACATGATCCCGGGAACGGAGACGGCGACGTGGCCGAGGTTCACCAGCAGATCAATCGCAAACTCGCGATCGTGTGCGGCGCGTTCGTGCTCGGTTTTCTCTGCATGCTCGCCGGCATCGCGATGTTCGATTCCCGCCGCATCGTGGGGATCGCGCTGGCCTGGCTCACCGGCGTCGTGATGTACGCATGGCTCACGTTCCGGTGCCGCCTGTGTAACACGGCCGTATTCAATGCACCTGTCGGCGCCGCGATCGCCTGGATCTTCCAGGGGCCGCGCCGGCGGTGTCCCCGTTGCCGTACCGCACCGGGCGCTTGGGAGGCGGCCAGCGTCGATTGATGGGCTGGCTTGTTTTCGCCCGGGGCGGCCACGCGAAGGCCTCGCACAGAGGACCGTAACCCCCTACCTTCCCTCGGTCCCGGAGTCCGGCACTGATCCTACGCCGAGTGGCTCATCTCGCCCGTCACGACTCAGGAGCCTGCCATGCGATCGACCGCTCGACTCATCCGCCCGGCCTTTTCCGTCGGTGTTGCACTGATCACGGCGACGGCTTCCTGCACGCCCTCGCCGCCGCTGGCCTCGCGGATACAGACGGGCGGCGTCGCGCTCCGGGTCGAAGCATCATCGCCGGCACACGCAGTGTCGGAGTCGGCCGTGCGCGCGCCCAGCGGGATGGTTGTGTCCGCCAGCGAACGGGCAAGCCGCATCGGGATGGAGGTCATGCAGGCGGGCGGCAATGCGGTGGACGCGGCCATCGCGACGGGCTTCGCTCTGGCGGTGGTGCATCCCACGGCCGGCAACATCGGCGGCGGCGGCTTCATGGTGATCCGCTGGCCGGATGGCAGAACGACGGCGTTCGATTTCCGCGAGAAGGCGCCGCTCGCATCGCACCCCAGGATGTTCCTCGACGCGAACGGCGAATACTCCTCCGGCATCCATCACAACAGTCACATTGCGGTTGGTGTGCCGGGCACGGTGGCCGGGTTTGCGCTCGCACACGAGAAGTACGGGAGCGGCGAATGGGCCCGCCTCGTGCAGCCGGCCGTGACGCTCGCCGATCAGGGCTTCCCTGTATCCGAGAACCTGGCGCGCTCGCTGGCGAACGTGCTCCGTTCGATGGAGCGTTACCCGGCGAGCGTCGCGGCATTCTCGAAGAACGGGACGCCGTACGAAACAGGCGAGACGCTGCGTCAACCCGACCTCGCGAAGACGCTCGGCCGCATCATGCGCGAAGGCCGCGACGGTTTCTACAGCGACGAGACCGCACGCCTGATTGCAGCCGAGATGGTGCGCGGCCACGGCCTCATCACCGAGGACGATCTCGCCCGCTACCAGGCAAAGGAGCGGACGCCCATTCGTGGGACCTACCGCGGCTACGACATCGTCAGCATGCCACCCCCGTCGAGCGGCGGCATCGCAATGGT
Source organism: Longimicrobiales bacterium (assembly GCA_050732695.1). Lineage (GTDB taxonomy): Bacteria > Gemmatimonadota > Gemmatimonadetes > Longimicrobiales > RSA9 > JBFFZF01. The sequence goes on from JBOHRL010000093.1 coordinate 6,774, forward strand.
CGAAATGCTCAACATCCTCGAGGGCTTCGACCTGCGCGCGATGGGCCACAACTCCGCACCGTACATCCACCACCTCGTCGAGGCGATGCGGCGGGCATACCTCGATCGCGCGCGCTACGTCGCCGATACCGATTTCGCCGACGTCCCGATCGCCATGCTGACCGGAAAAGATTACGCGACATCACTCCGCGCTTCCATTCAGCCAGCGAAAGCATCGCCCTCTGAACCCGCCGATATCCAGCCCGGTCATGAGAGTCCGGAAACGACACATTATTCGGTTGTCGATGCAAGCGGCATGGCCGTCTCCGTCACGTACACGCTCGAGGCCGGCTACGGCTCGAAGATCGTGGTCCCCGGCGGCGGGTTCCTGCTCAACAACGAGATGGGCGACTTCAACGCCGGCCCGGGCATCACGACCGCGAGCGGCCTCATCGGCAGTGACCCGAATCTCGCCCGCCCCGAACAGCGCATGCTGTCCAGCATGACGCCTTCCATTGTCGCGAAGGACGGCCAGCTCGTCGCCATCGTCGGTAGCCCCGGCGGCCGCACGATCATCAACACCGTGATGCAGGTCATCCTCAACGTCATCGATCACGGCATGTCCATCCAGGATGCAGTCGCTGCACCGCGCATCCACCACCAGTGGCTGCCCGATCGCGTGAGCATCGAGGAAGACGGTGCGACAACGGATGCCGTTCAGGCCCTCGAGGCCATGGGCCACTCGGTCCGCGTGGGCGGTCGCCAGGGCAGCGCGCACTCGATCATGATCGATCCGCGCACAGGCGAACGCATTGGCGCCGCAGATCCGCGCGATCGCGACGCAGGCGCGGTCGGGTACTGACCATTTGAAGAATCTCGAAGCACCAGCGCTGTCGCCGGCGACGGCGCCCGGCAATGATGACTTGCGCCGCGTCATACGCGTCCGCGATGGCCTCGCGGTCGCCGTCGGCATCGTCATCGGCGCGGGCATCCTGCGGACGCCCGGCCTCATTGCCGGCTACCTCGGCGATGCCGGTCTCATCCTCGGCGTCTGGCTGCTCGGCGGCATCATCGCCGGACTCAGCACTCTGCTGCTCGCGGAAATGGCGGCCGCCATACCGACCGCCGGTGGTAAATACGTCTACGCAAAGACGGCGTGGGGACCCGTTGCCGGGTTCGTCGCAGGCTGGGCCGAGGTTCTCGTGTCGCGCGGGTTCTCGGGCGCGTCGAAGGCAGTCCTCATCGCGACGTACGTGACCGAACTCGCCGGCCGCGGCAGCATTCCTGTCCTCGCAGGCACCCTCGTCATCGCCTTCACCATGCTCCACCTCGGCGGACTCAGGTTCGGGACCCGTTTCCAGAACATTACGACCTGCCTCAAGATCATCGTGCTCCTCGGCATCGCGGCAGCCGGCATCCTCGCCGGCGATGCGCGAGGATTCTCCGAGCAACTGGCCGTATCACCCGAGTACGCAGGCCTGCTCGGCTTCGCCCTCGCCTACCAGGCCGTCGCCTTCGCTTACTACGGTTGGGAAGATGCCGCGAAGATGGCCGAAGAAGTGCGCGATCCCGGACGCTCACTGCCCCGCATCCTCATCGGCGGCGCAGCGGCCGTCGCTTTCCTCTACATGCTCATCAATGTAGCGTTCCTGTTCGCACTCACACCAGCCGAGATGGCAGGGTCCACACTCGTCGCCCGCGATGCGGTCGCCGTCGCTCTTGGCGATGCCGCCGGAATCACCGTCCAGGTCGCAGGCATCATCATCCTGCTGAGCAGCGCGAACGTGAATTTTCTCGCGACTCCACGCGTGGCCTACGCGCTTGCACGCGACGGCCTCGCCCCGCAGCCGCTCACTCGGGTCAGCTCACGCGGTACACCGACGTGGGGTCTCTTCGTCGTCAGCGCCGTCATCTTTCTGCTCGCCGTGACCGGGACTTTCGAACTGCTGATCCGCTTCATGATGCTCATCGCGATCAGCGTGGACCTCATCGTGTTTCTCGGCTTCTTCCGGCTCCGTGCCATGATGCCCGACCTGCACCGGCCGCTGCGCGTCCCACTCCATCCTGTCCTGCCCGCACTCACCATCGCTCTCTACGTTGCGGTACTCGCCATCATCGTGGCAACGCAACCGCAGCTTGCCCTCGGTGGCGGCCTGATGCTGCTCGGACTGTTCGTCGCGGGCTTTCTTACAGCGCGGCGGAGCGGCGGGAGCGACTCGAGCGTGGCGTGATCGACACCCTCCTGGCGACGTTGACCGCCGGTGCGTCAGGCGTTGTCCATCACGCCCAGCTCGCGCGGTGAAGACGCGTATCGCTTCAGCTTGCGATACAACGTTGCCGTCCCGATCCCCAGTTGCTCCGCGGCGCGCGCCCGGTTGCCGTCGTTCGCCTGCAAGACCGCAAGGATGTACTCACGCTCGATATCCTCGAGTGGACGAACTTCGCCGGGCGACCATGCAACCGGGAGCGCGAGCCCGACTTCTTCCGGGAGGTCTTCAAGATCGATGCGATTGCCTCGCGCAAGAACGACCGCGCGCTCGATCGCGTTCTCGAGTTCGCGTACGTTGCCCGGCCAGCCGTAACGCACAAGCTGGTTGGCCGCACGCGGCGTCAGGCCCGTGACCTTGCGCCCGGTGCGGCCGACCGCATCCGCCAGGAACGTGCGCGCAAGGGCCAGGATGTCGTCGCGCCGCTCGCGCAGCGGGGGCACGCGGATCTCGACCACGCGCAGCCGATAGTAGAGGTCCTGCCGGAATCGCGCGGCGTTCACGTCCGCGACAAGATCGCGGTTCGTTGCCGCGAGTACACGCACATCGATCGGCCGATTCCTGTTCTCGCCGACGCGCCGTACTTCGCGTTCCTGCAACGTGCGCAGCAGCTTCACCTGCATCGCCGGCGGGACGTCCCCGATCTCATCCAGCAGCAACGTGCCACCCATCGCCGCCTCGAACAGACCTGGCCGATCCTGCGTCGCGCCAGTGAACGCACCTTTCGCATGGCCGAACAGTTCCGACTCGAGAAGACCCTCCGGCACCGCACCACAGTTGATGGCGACAAATGGACCGCCGGCTCGCGGCGACTCCTCATGGATCAGCCGCGCAACACGCTCCTTCCCCACTCCGCTCTCACCCGTGATCAGAATCGTCGAGTCGACGCGCGCCACCCGGCTCGCCACATCGAGCACCCGCTGCATCGCCCCGCTCTGCACGATGAGCCCCGACACTTCCTGCCCCTTCCTCGAGCCGCCAACCAGTTCCCGGCGCCGCCTGCGAAGACGGCCTTCCACTCGCTTCAGTTCGTCCGTGACCTGACTCAGAGCCGCGTCCATGCTGCATAGCTCGTAGAACCGCAGATGCTCTTCGATCGCATCGCCCCAATCCTCACGAGTGCGCGCAACCAGATGACACACCGCGTCACCCTTGCCGCGGCACCGCGCTTCAATGCCGTAGATCTCACGCCCATTGCACTTCGACAGATACCCGCTCGCATAGCCCGTCAGCGTCCAGCACACCGCTTCCTCCGACTGGCCCTGATGCAGGAGATGCTGCTCCGCTTCGTACGACTCGTGCCAGATCGATTCCGCGAATGCCGCTGGCTTCGATCGCGCCTCCGGAAACGGCGACGCCACCACCACCAACCCCTGCAACGTGTGCAGCCGCCCCCCCGCATTCCTCCACTCCTCTTCATCGTCCCACGGAAACGCCGTCCGCAGTGTCTCCGCCGTCCGCCACCCGTGCGCATAGCCGAACCGCGTCAGCACCGCACGCGCCCCCGTTAGCCCCATCGTCTCGATCAGCTCCTTCCGCACCAACCCCAGCGCTACACTGTCGAAGAGCAACGCCCGCTGCCCCGCAAACCGGATCACTCCGCCCTTCGGCTCGAACTGAAGCAATTCCCTGAGGTCGAGATCTGCTACCCTCACCACGCACCCTCCTGATCAGGACGAGACGGATGTTATATCAAAATGAGAGGAAGGGCGAGCCGTCGACCGGGGATCGATAACGAAGCCGAAGACTCAGACGGGAGTCCGGCCGAGCAACGAGGCGAGAACGTCCGGGAGGTCCGTGAACATGCCATCCACGCCCATGGCCAGCATGCGGCGCATGTCCACAGGCTCGTTGACGGTATACGGATGAATGACGAGGCCGGCGGCGTGGACAGTTGCAACGAGCACGGAATCGACGTCGAGGAAATGGGGACCGATCCCGTGGATCAGGTTGGCGAGTTCGCTGAGCTGCGGGCGGATGGTTGCGCTCGGCGTTTCTTTGGGGAAGAGCTGAACGAGGCGGAGGTTTGCGTTCAGGGCGCGGACCCTGCGCAGGCTTTCCGTACTGAAGGACTGCACGATGACACGCGCGTCCTGTTCGTTCTTCGGCAGCAGCTGATACTGATCGAGGAGGCCGACGAGCGCCTGCTCCATGCCGGGCGCATCGTCGGGGTGTTTGGTCTCGATGTAGAACCGGGCGTGGCCAGCGTAGCGGGCGAGGACGTTGTCGAGCGTGGGGATGCGCTGCTTGGCGAATTCGGGTCGAGCGCGATCGGGATACACTTCGTTGAACCAGCGGCCCGCATTGCACCTGGCGATCTGAGCGAGGGTCCGGCGGCGGACGCGTCCGGTGCAGCGGGCGCCGCGTGCGGTGCGATCGAGGGTATCGTCATGCATGACGATGAGGTGACCGTCCGCGGTCATCTGGAGGTCGAGTTCGAGAACGTCGGCGCCCGACGTGAGTGCGAGATCCCACGAAGCGAACGTGTGCTCGGGTGCGTGCGCCGCCGCACCGCGGTGGCCGATGATCAGCAAACGCGGAGGAAGGTCGAGGTGAGGATCGCGTGATCGCAGCGGTACCGGTTCATGGCGAGTCCGAGTGTAAGTGCACGGCAGCCAGCCCTCGAGTGGCAAGCATGGCGAGGTGTCTCGGAGTAAACAAGATCCGGCACTCGAACCGGTGAGACGGGAAAAGCATCGCCCGCGAGGTGAGAAAAGGACCGCATCGCATCCGTTCCCGAAGTGAGGTCGGGGACGGCAGCCAGAGCGAACTCCCCACAGCGAAGCGAGCGCCGTCCCGGCGGTCGGCCGGGTCCCCGGCTTCCCCCCCGGGGCACCCGCGCCGGCCGGATCCGCATGGCTATCAATGATGTGTCTGCGCCGGTACGTTTGAGGCATGCTCGAGGACGCGGCAGGCATGCCCGGCAACGCGGCAAGGCGCGAGGACCCCAGGTCCTCGACGATCGAGGAGCTGGTGACGTCATGGGCTCGGACCATCCGCGCCGCTGCGGCGAAGTACGGAATCGCGGGTCCTGATCTCGACGAAGTCGCACAGGATGTCCGGGTGCGGCTGTGGCGCGCTCTCGAGCAACACGGTAAGCCTGCGTCCGCGCTGACTGCGGCGTATGCGTATCGTGCGGCAACATCGGCAGCCATCGACCTGCTGCGCCGGCGTCGTGCCGAGCAACCGCAGCGCCGAGCCGGGTTCGAGGAAGCGGTGGCCGTCGTCGCCGGCCCGGGTGCCGGCGCGGCCGATGAGTCCGCGATCCTGGACAGGCTCGAGACCGCGCTGGCCATGGTTCCGGAATCGCGCCGGCCGGCAGTTCGGCTGCATCTGGAAGGGAAGCACGTCAGTGAAATCGCGAACCTGCTTGGCTGGACGCCGGCCGCTGCGAGGAATCGGCTCTATCGTGGCCTCGACGACTTGAGAACCGCGTTACGCGACGAGACGGACGCGGACAGGCAACCATGAACGACGAAACTCTTCGGACCGCCTATACAACCTTGCGCGGCCGCCGCGCGGCTGAGGCGCCACCCGATATCGATATCGAGATCATACGGTCGATCGCCGAGGGCACATACGATCGAAACGACCGCGACGCATTGCTCGATCGAGTCCTCGCACACCCTGCTACAGCGCGCGAGTTTGCGTTCCTCGCCGAGATCGCACGTGCGAGACCGAAGGCCCGAACATTACACTGGCTCGCGGCTGCCGCATCGGTCGCACTCGTCGTCACGGCCGGGCTCTTCGTTCGCCAGGCGATCCGGCCGGCGACCGACGTCATGCGAAGCTCCGGCAGCGTACCGCAACTCGTATCGCCCCCGGCTGAAGAAACGGTTGCGGCGGGCTCGCGTTTTGTCTGGAATCGATACGCCAACGCCAACGCGTACCGTTTCGAGATGATCGACGCCGAAGGCGATCTCGTCACACAGGCTTCGACGCTCGACACGGCGTGGGTGCTCCCCGTTGCAACCACCATCGAGACGGGGGCGAGCTACGTGTGGTGGGTCACCGCAGTGCTCGAGGATGGCACGGAGCGACGCGCGCGGCCCCGCCGCGTCACCGGTGGCTGATCACATCAGAATACGGCCGGCCGCACCGCTGCGTTGCCGCTCAGTGAGAAAGCGGCCCACACGGCCGGCGATTCACCGTCCTCGAACGATGTCCGCTTCGCCTTCCACAGTGCATCACCCGCCGATCCACCCGCCCGCAGCTCGGAGTAGAATCGTGCGATGAGCGGTTGTATCGATCGGTCGCCGACCGGCCAGTAGGTCGCGACGACCGCACGCGCGCCCGCTTCGAGGAATGGCGCCGTCAGCCCCTGCAATCCTTCGCCGGCAACGACTACGCCACCCAGTGTCCGGCAGGCGGACAACACAACGAGATCCAGCTCGAGCGGTAACGCAGCGATATCGGCAACGCCGATGCGCCCATCCATGCTGTCCGTTGCGCCGACGTACAGCGCGCTTGCGAGAATGCCGTCATCTTCGACGCGCGCATGAGTGGCGAGGTGCAGAAGTCCGATGCCCGACCAGTCAATGGCGCGGAGGGCAACCTCGGTCGCGTCCGTGCCGAGCAGCAGACGCGGTTCGCGAAGGGCACGCGCAACGGCTCGCGCTTCGATCCTCGATGACGGCAGGGGCGGAAGACCGAAGGCAGGTCCGAACATCGCATCACCGACAACGACTGCGCCGGTTCGCGGCACTCGCTGCTCGCGCGCCTGCCACATCGCCAGAGCGAGTCGGGCACTCGGCATGAGACTCGTCGCAAATCGCTCGATTACGCGCCGCCCATCCGCCATCACGAGCGCATCGAACGGCAGGCGGTGCAACGGGCCATCCGGTGACAGGACGAGTCTCGTGATATTCGCCGGAACTTCCGCAAGGACCTCATCCAGCACCGCCTCGCCCAATCGTCTCGCCAGCCCGTCCGCGCCGACCCCGCCCTCGAGAGCAGTCGCAAAACGTCGGATCGCGCCGGTCAACGAATCGGCCGGAGCCAGATCGAACGCGCGCAGGCCCTCGCGCGTCACGAGGAACGCCGTCGAGGGCTCGCCGCCGGCACCGGTCGCGAACTCGACAAGTGCAGTCGAATCCGGAATCGCCGCGCGCAACGTTTGCGGGTCGAGCCCGTCGGGCATGAGGCGAGTTTCCGGCTGTTCCGTAGAGCCGACCGGTTCCGGACCCAGCGCTCGCCGGCGTACGAGTTGCGTCCACAGAAATCGCGCCCGCTCCGCTTCTGCGATACGGAAAGCAGACTCGACCCGACCATTGGTCGCAAACAGGTGCACGACCGTGGCGATGCCGAGGTCCGGGTCCGCATCCAGCCGGCGGCTCTGCAATGCCGCGACACTCGCATCGCGGTCCTGTTGGAGATTCCGTACGTAGTCGATATGCAGGAACGCGCGCTCGAGCCGCCGCTCGGCTGCGGCCAGATCACCAGCGCGGGCATGCGCTTCCGCGAGCCGAAGCTCTCCCTCGAGCAGATAATGGCGGCTCCACGAACTCATCGCGACGAGGTACGCCTCGAACCATTGGATCGCGGCGGAATAGTCGCCGCGGGCGAGTGCATTCAACCCGCGCACGTATTTTTCGTCGACCTCCCACCCGCGCATTCCCAGCTGGCGCGACTCCGCCATCGCCCGATCAAGCCACTGTTCCGCGCCGTCGAGGTCGCCCGCCCCGCGCGCAGTCGCCGATAATGCGAACAGTACATACGGGTGCGATGTACGCCAACCGATCGAATCGTTGCGCGCGTACGCTCGCAGCAACCCATCACGCGCAGCACCGAATCGACCCATGGCAAGGTTCGCACCTGCATCGACGATGTCGGTCGTCGCAAGGCCGAGCCGATCATTCGTTCTCTCGAAGATGGCTCTCGCCTCGAGCGCATGCCTTGCCGCCGTCGCCGCATCGCCGACCCGCGAAGCGACCTGCGCAAGGACCAGCGTCGCCCACGCTGCTGTCAGCTCATCGCCCGCGGCGCGCGCGATCGATGCACCATCCTGCGCATCGCGCAGCCCGCCGCGCAGATTGATCGAGTACGTCGTCGCCGCATAGGCTGAGAATTGCAGCGCGACGGCGAGGCCCAACTGGTCGCCAGTCGTGCGCAGCACGACCAGCGCCGAATCGATGGCTGCCCGCGAATCTGCCTGCCGCCCGCGAATCTCGAGGACCTGCGCACGCACGATGAGACAGCGGCCGATCGTGCGCGCATCACCCGATGCACGCGCTCGTTCGAGAGCCGACGTCACCAGCGAATCCGCACGCAAGACCGCCGCACCCCGGATCGCCGCCGCCTGTCCACACCGAATCCGCGCCGCATCCACGTCCCGCGCATTCGTGCCGATGCTGGTGCTCGCGCGCTCCGCCAGCGCGCGCGCCGAATCCGCACTCGACGTGCGCGTCGCGATCGCAGCGAGTCCGAGCAGTGCCTGCGCCCGCGCAACAGGATCGCCTCGCGACCCCTGACCGAGCACCTGTTCGAACGCGAACGCCGCCGAGTCCGTGCGCCAACGGATCAGCTTGCCCAGCCCCAGCCCCAGCCACGCCTGTACTGTGATCCCGTCGCCCGAGCCACCACGAGCGCCGCCGTCCTCGAGCAGCTCGCCATACAGACGGTCCGCTTCCGCGTACCGGTACGTCTCACGCGACAGCGTCGCCAGGCTCAGAAGCGCGAGAACGTCGCCCCCGTCCGCCTCCATCCGCCACCGCGTGCGTTGCGATTCCACGCGATCCTCATCCACAGCCTGCGCCGCCGCCTCCACCGCAGCGCGCGCACGGCTGTAATCCGCAGGCGCCGAAACCGTGGCCGCCTGAATCGCGAGGAACAGCGTCGCCGCACTCATTTTTGTCTTGTTCGCCCAATCTAATGGGCAGTCCCGGCGAACGGCCAACCCGACCCGGCCGATCATGGGCCTGTTCTTGACAGACCCGGCGTGGCCGGGTAGGATCGGGCGTTACATGAGAATGAATCTCAATCGCGCAAGAACGATGCGTCTACTGGCCATGGCCGCCTGCCTCGGGATCGCCGCGTGTGCAGCCCGAGCGAGCGAAGAAACCGCGCGCGTGACGTCTCCATCCGCAGAGGGTGAGGGTGTCGGGATCCTGCTGATGGCACACGGGGGCTCGGCGGAGTGGAACGAGTCCGTGTCCGGTGCGGTGGCGTCGCTGCGCGAGCGGATGCCGGTCACGGTGGCGTTCGGGATGGCGGATCCGAAGACGCTGGAGGCCGCGCTGGACACGCTCGCGGACGGGGGAGTAGAGAGGGTAGCGGTGGTGCGGCTATTCATCTCGGGCGAGTCGTTTCTGGATCAGACGCTGTACCTGCTGGGATTGCGGGAGGCGCCCCCGGCGCAGTTCGTGGTTCACGGAGAGCAACATGGATCGAGTGGCGGCGGCCAGGCGCCGATCGCGCATGATCTGGAGGTGATCACGCACGAGGAAGGTCTGGCTCGCTGGAGTGGAGTTGCGCGGATCCTGATGGATCGTGCGGGGTCGCTGAGTCGTGATGTGTCGCGAGAGAGCGTGTTGATCGTCGCGCATGGCATGGCGACGGACGAGGATAATGGTGCATTATTGGCGGCGATGGAAGCGGCCGCGGAGGGGTTACGGAAGGAGGGCTACTTCTCGGTAGCGGTCGAGACGTTGCGCGAAGACTGGCCCGAGGAGCGGGCGGCAGCCGAGGTTCGCATTCGCAGCCGAGTCGAGCAGGAATCGGCGGCCGGCCGGCTCGTGCTCGTGGTACCGCTGCGGCTGTCGGGGTTCGGGCCGTACGAGACGGTTCTCGAGGGCCTGAGTTACGCACGCGGACAGGCGTTGCTGCCGCACGCAGGGATCACGGTATGGATCGAGGAGACCGCTGCGAAGCTTTTCTGCCGGGAGGGCTGGTCGAATCCCTTGCGGTCGTGTCGCTGATTCAGGGCTGACAATAGCCTGTCATATCCATCGAGGTCCGAACTCTTCCTGAACACGAGGCCGCGTGCGGACGCCGGGTCAGGCCGGTAGGATTGAGCTGTTGAGCGGCGGCCCCGGGGATGGACGGATTGTGCGGATTGCGATGGCAACGCGGACACACACGGTGGGAAGGATAGGGGCACGATGAAGGCGAAGCGGTCAGCATTGATTCTGGCGTGCGCGCTCATGCAGGGTTGGGGTGTGCCGGTGAGTGCGCAGGCGGGTGCGGCGGGACGGGAGCGGCTCGTCGTATCGGCGGCCTGGCTCGCGGAGCATATCGAGGACGAGAATCTGGTGTTGTTCCACGTAGGGGATCGGGCGGAGTACGATGCGGGGCACGTGCCGGGCGCACGCTGGATCACACTGGATGACGTGTCGCTGCCACGGGTGCCGGGCACGCTCACACTCCAGTTGCTGTCCGTGGAGGAACTGCGTTCGAGACTTGCGGCGCGCGGTGTTTCGGATGATTCGCGGATCGTCCTGTACTGGGGGAAGGACCGCGTCACGCCGGTGACGCGCATCATGTTCGCACTGGATGACGCGGGACTTGGCGATCGTGCGTCGGTGCTGGACGGGGGAATGCCTGCATGGACATCCGCGGGAGGCGCAGTGACGACAGCGGTCCCTGCGGATCGGCCTGGCCAGCTCGCAACGCGTCCTGCAAGGGATCTCGTGGTCGATGTCGATTGGGTATCCGATCACGTCCGCTCGCCGACACCGGGCCACGTACTGGTCGATGCACGCGATTCCCGATACTACGATGGTACGGAGGCGTCAATGGGCCGGAACGGCCACATCCCGGGCGCAGTCAGCGTGCCATACGTGGACCTGTTCGACGAAACGTTCCACTTCCTTGGCACCGAGCAGTTGCGCGCCGTGTTCGAGCGCGCGGGTGTGAAGCCGGGCGATGTCGTAGTCACCTACTGTCACATCGGCCAGCAGGCATCGGCGGTGCTGTTCGGGGCGAAGCTGCTGGGTCACGAAGTGCGGCTGTTCGATGGCTCGATGCAGGAGTGGGCGCAGGACCCGTCCCGCCCGGTAGTGAAAAAATAGCCGGTTTGACCATGTTCCCAACAGGCCCGCACGTCCATGCGTCCCTTGTGAACGGGCGCCGGGCCGCGCAAGATGGGGGCCTCGTCCAACCGCACTCGAGCCCGGCTCTGCCCGGGCTTGATCCGACACAACGGAGGCTGACATGACCGGTCGTCCCGACGCGCGTACCCCGATCTGGATGCGGCCCGGTTTGGGGCTGGCGTCCGCGCTCCTCCTGATCCCGTTGCCTGCATCGGGTCAGAACAATGCCGTCCGGGCGGGTTCGACGCGGGACGTGAATCAGGTGATTGCGGACGAACGCTTCACGACGCCGCCGCCCGGCCTCGCCGAAGCGGTCACGGCGCCGCGCCATCTGAATGTGTCGTTGACGAACGCGAACGCGGACAAGACCTGGTTCATCGATGAAATCAGTGATGGCCCTGTTACGATGGCCGTTTTCTCGCAGCCATTCGATGAGCTGGGTGGGCTGTTCATTGATTTCGCGGCGAACCGGAATCGTACACTGACGATTCGTAACAATGTTGGCATTCAGTTGATCTCCGCGACGGACGGTTCGGCGAAGCAGATCCAGATTCCGGACGGTGCGCGTGTCTCGAACCCGAAATGGTCGCCGGATGGGAAGAGCATCGCATATTATGCACATTTCCCGGATGGCACGCACGTTTTTGTTGCGGATGCAGCGAGTGGCCGGTCGCGCCAGCTCACCCGCACGCACGTCCTCGCCACACTCGTGACGGATTTCGAGTGGACCGCGGACAGCCGCTCGATCTCGACCGTGCTGGTTCGTGACGGTCGCGCGGAGAGGCCGGTCGTGTCGAACGTGCCCATGGGTCCGCGCATCAAGGTCGCCGAAGAAGCAGACAGGAACATGCTGCGCACGTACGCGAGCCTCATGGCGACACCGCATGACCAGGCGCTGCTCGAGTTCCACGCGACGGGACAGGTCGCGCTCATCGAAGTCGGCAACCGGAACGTGCAGGAGATCGGGCAGCCGGCGATGGTCCGCTCGCTCAGCGTCGCACCCGATGGCCGGCACGTGCGCGTAACACGCATGCTGAAGCCGTTCAGCTACATCGTCCCTGTCAACAACTTTGCCAGTGTCGAAGAGATCTGGGACACGTCGGGAAAGGCCCTGGCCGAAGTGGACAAGGAAGACCTGAACGTGGGCGTCCGCGCCAACAATCTGCCGAGCGCTCCCGGCGCGGGCGGCGGCGACGGCGATCAGCAGGGCAAGCGCGAGGTCACGTGGCGCCCGGACGGCAGCCTGACGTACCTCGAGCAGGAGCCGGCGCCTGAGGGCGAGGATTCCGCGGCTGCACAGCCAGCCGGCGAGCAGGGTGAAGAGGACAGGGCGAGGCGAACGGATCGCCTCATCCGGTGGGTCGCCCCCTTCGATGATGCATCCAGGACGACGCTCTACGAGCAGGACACGCGCATGCAGGGTCACCGCTTCTCCGAGAACGGCGAGATCCTGTTCTTCAGCGAACGCTCCGGCCAGAACACCAGTGAGATCGCCGTCATCCTGAACCAGCCGACCCAGAAGCACACCCTCGCGCGCTACAGGAACGAGGACTTCTACGCCAACCCCGGCAATCTCGTAACGGCCGGCGGTGCGGGCGGCGGCGGGCGCGGCGGCCGTGGTGGTGGCGGCGGCAGTGGCCCGGTCACGGTCTCGGCCGACGGCCAGTCCGTGTTCTTCCAGGGCACACAGTACGACAAGAACCCGGAGGCCGTCGCACCGAAGGCGTTCATTGACCGCGTCAACATCCGCACCGGCGACAAGAGCCGCGTCTGGGAGAGCAACAACAACGGCGTGACCGAGCGCATCAGCGAGATCCTCGACATCGATGCAGGCAGCTACATCGTATCGCGCGAGGCACCGGCGCAGGTAACGCAAAGTTATCGCGTCGCAAACGGGCAGAGCACGCAGCTCACGCACAACCGCGACCTGTTCCCGGACCTGACGAGTGCGCAGCGGCACAGCTTCATTGTCGCGCGTCCAGACGGCTTCAAATTCAAGGTCAACGTGACGCTGCCGGCGGACTACCAGCAGGGGACTCGCCTGCCCGCAATGTTCTGGTTCTACCCGCGCGAATACACGGACCAGGAGGATTACGACGAGACGGGGCGCACCTTCAACAAGTACGCGTTCCAGAACTTCGGCACGCGCTCGATTCAGTTCCTGGTCCGCCTTGGCTATGCCGTGGTCGAGCCCGATGCGCCGATCATCGGCAACGAGGGCGCGATGAACAACAACTACGAGAACGACCTGCGCAACAACCTCGCCGTCGTGATCGACTCGGTGGAGCGTCGTGGCTGGGTCGATCGCGGTCGTATCGGCATCGGCGGCCATTCGTATGGCGCGTTCTCGACCGTCAACGCCATGGTCCACACGCCGTTCTTCAAGGCTGGTATCGCCGGTGACGGCAACTACAACCGCACGCTCACGCCGCTCATGTTCCAGAGCGAGCGGCGCATTCTGTGGGATGCGAAGGATGTGTACCTGAGCATGTCGCCGTTCCTGTTTGCGCCCAACCTGACTGGCGCCTTGCTCATGTACCACGGCATGCACGACCAGAATGTCGGCACGGACCCGACCCACTCACCGCGTCTGTTCCACGCGCTGAACGGCCTGGGAAAGACGGTGTCGATGTACCTCTATCCGTTCGAAGACCACGGGCCAGCCACGCTCGAGACGCAGCTTGATCTGTGGGCGCGCTGGGCCGCATGGCTCGATAAATACGTGAAGAACCCGCAGCCGTCCGAGCAGAAGGTCACAACGGACGGCGTGTCGGGTAGCTCGAACTGACGTTCCACCCGCGCGATGGGCGGCCTTTGGTGAAGCTGTTCCTGTGCATCGGACTCCTGATGCTCGCGGTGGCGTGCGGCGGCGATGAGGGAGGGATCGGCGCAGGTCCCGGTGAGTGGCGGCTGACCGGCCCGGACGTCACGATCGGTGTCATCGAGGGGTGACGCGAACTACCAGTTCGAGGCGCTCTCTGCGGCGTGGAAGGCGAGCGATGGCCGGATCATCGTCGCGGATCGCGGTCAGACGTCGATTCTGTTCTACGCTGCGGATGGCCGGTTCCTGAAGCGTGTCGCACGTCAGGGCGAAGGTCCGGGCGAACTGCGCAGGATGGGGTCCGCGTTTCCGTACCGCGGCGATTCGATTGCTGTGTTCGATCTGGCCATGCGTCGTATGTCGATCTTCGATGGCGAAGGCAGGTTCTCGCGCTCGTTCGCGAACCCGGTAACGTATGCACGCAGGCCTGGCGTGATCCCGTCGCAGTCCTGCTGTCAGATCCGTGGCGCGTTCGCGGATGGCAGCTTCGTCGTGCATCCGCCGGACGACATACCCAACCGGCCGGGTCCGCCCAGATACGGCATGCTGAGTCTCATTCGCCTCTCGCCGGATGGAGAACAGACCGATACGATTGGCACGTTTACATCGGTCCGCTACGAATATGATGCATCCTTCCCGAGCGACGTCCGCGAGTACAGGACCGTCCTGCCGTTCCTCTACGCAGTTGCGGCCGATGCCGTGATCGGCAGCAATGCGGCAGACAACGTGGTCGTTGTTGCGAGCGCCGATGGCGAACGGCTCGACACGGTAAGGTTGGGCTCGCCGCCGCCACCGTTCACGGATGCAATGATCGAGGAGCGTGAGCGATTGCTGCGCGAGGACCATACGCGGAGGCCGCAATTCTACGAGGGAGGGCTCGAATCGTCGCTCGGTGGTACCTATCCGGAACTTGCACCAGCCTTCTCACAGATTGAGATCGACACGCAGGGTCGAATCTGGGTGGGCGAATGGACGGTTCCGTTTTCCGCCTACCAGGCCGACACAGCCGGCAGGCGGTACAGCGTTTTCACCCGCAATGGCGAAGCGCTCGGCGCCATCATGATTCCTCCGGGCTCGCGATTGGCCTGGGCCGGCGAACGAGAGGTCATCCTCATCGAGCGCGATTCGCTCGACGTGCAGTACATCCGGGTCTACGGCATCGAGTCCGGTCATTGATCAGGTCACGCACTGTTCGTTGATCGAGACGCGGCGCTGGGGGGAAAGCCTGAAGCGTTCATATGACAGGAGCGGGATTCCCGTCCCGATAGATCCGCTCGAGCGGAAGGCCATCACGATCCATCTCGGCAACGCACCACGCGAGAATGCGTTCGCGCATCTCGGCGGGTACATCGCCGTGCCGGTCCGCCGTCCCGCGCACGAACAGCTCCGCATCCGTTTGCAGCAGATGTGGCGGATTCATCTCGAACGTGTTCCCGTTCTCCTGCATGTATGCGAATCCGCACTTGTGCGCGATCTGTCCGACCTCGCCGTCCGTGAGCGGGCGGAGACCGAGGAATGCCGCGACCTGCCGCACGACGCTGGGCAGATCATGGCGCATGGTCTCGAAGTGGACGAACAGCACGTTGGCATCGGTTTCCGCACGCTCGAACCAACCGCGCACGTGAGCAGGCCATGAGCCCCACCACATCGCGTTGGAACAGAACCACTGTTCCACCACTTCGCGCTCTGGAGCCATCGCACTGGCGTTTGTCGCCACGAAGTCGGCGCAGCTCGCAAAGCAACTGACCGGATGGCGTGCAACATAGATGTAGCGCGCGCTCGCGTCGTACGGGCACAGCGAGACGGGAAAGTGTGTCTTGATCACGCGTGATGGCCGTTCTCTCCCGAGCAATGGCGCATCGGCCATGGACACGCTCTTCTCGGATTCGAGCCAGGGCGAGACCGCATAGAGCGTCGATCCGGCCTCGACCAGGTTGCCATCGCCGCGGTGGAGCGTCTCATACACGACGTGCTGCATCCACGTCGTGCCGCACTTCATCTGCGTGACGACGAAGATGTCTTCCGGCCGTGGCGTGTACGCGTGACCGGCCGCGAAACTCGCTTCACTACAGGTGCCGCGTGGCCCTGCGAGGTTCTGGTAACGAAAGCTGGCCTTGTCGAACGTGAAGTTGGAGAACCGGCCTAGCAGTCGAAGAATCGGATACAGCAGGCGCGCATGCCGGCGCAGCGTCGCCCTGAACTGTTCCCGCTCCGCAGGCGGCTTTCCGTAGTAACCCAGTCCGCGTGTCTGCTCGTGTTCCCATGTGAGGACCGTAGACAGGTAGATCATCTGTGCGATGAAGAACACCACGAGCAGCCCGCCCACACCCGCGATCCACCCCACTGCGCCCATCGTCGAATCTCCTCGGTCAGTTCCTGCCGCGTTCAGCGAATCCGCGGTCGGCGGACGAGCCCGCATCAGGAGCAGGCCAGTCGTTGTCAGCGACCCTCGCCATGGCGATTCCCGGGCCATCGGGAACGGCGGAATCTGGGGAGGCGTAAGAGGCCGGTCCAGACGGATTGCTTGCCGGCCCGAACAGGCGGCCCCACTCTGCGCAATCGATGCACGATCGCAACGACGACGTATCGCAGGATTCGCCTTCGCGTCCGGCCCCGCCGGCACGCCTCGCCGATGGGCCGATCCGCTGGCAGTTTGCGCTCGTTGCGGGCACCGCCGGTGCGATTGCGTTTCTGACGTCACACCTGCTGGCCGGCGCGCCCGCGATCGCCGAACGTGCGTATGGTACTGGCTTCTGGCCGATTGTGTCGCGGCCGATCTCCCGCCTGACCGGCGCTCTTCCGTTCGCCATCGCCGAATGGATCATCGCTGCATACGTGATGTATCTGCTGGTGCTGGCCTGCCGCGCGGCTTCTGACGCGATTCACGACCGCCGCCACTGGCGCAATGCACTTGCCGGCGGCGCCCGGCGCATGGTTCGCGATGCCGGCATCATCCTCGTCCTCTTCTATGTACTCTGGGGCTTCAACTACGCCCGGCCCACATTCGAGGACCGCGCCGGCTGGCCTGAATGGGAGGGGATCGAAGCGTCCGAACTCACGCGGCTCGCTGAGGCTGCCGTGCTCGCCGCCAACGATGCCTACGTCGAGCTGCACGGCAGCAGGGACGCCGGAACACCGACGCCATTCCCCGCTGACGCGCGCACCCTCGAAGCGGCCCTCGACACCGGCTGGCAGCGCGCTAGCGTCCACCTCGGTCTGCCGTACGCCGCCGCTCTGCCGTTCGGCCCGGTCAAGTGGCCGTTCGCGAGCGCGATCCTCGGCCGGCTCGGCATCGTCGGCATCTACGTCCCGTTCACGGGCGAGGCCAACGTGCTGCGCGGCATGCCTGCCATTCGCGCGCCAGCGTCGATGGCCCACGAGATGGCGCACCAGCGCGGCGTTACGACCGAGGCCGAAGCGACGTTCCTCGGCCTGATCGCGGCCGCGCTCGCCCCGGATCCGGTGGCGCGCTACTCGGCGATGGTTTCCGCAGCTGGTCAGCTTGCCGGCGCACTACGCTCCACTGCGCCGGATGAGTTCAAGCGCATTTCCGCACTGCTTCTGCCGGGCATCCGCCGCGACGAGGCCGACCTGCGGGCGTTCTTCGAACAGTTCGAAGGCCCGGCGCAGCGGGTTGGTGGCGCGATCAATGATCGGTATCTGCGCGCCAACCGTGTCCCGGGTGGAACAGCGAATTACGGCCGGAGCGTCCGCTTGCTCATCACGTGGTCGAGACTGCACAATGGAGAGGTGCTGCCATCCGCTCAGTAACCTGGTGGTACTCGGTGAACTGGTCATCATGTCGACTGTGAGCCGCACCGCCAACCGAGTGCATCGCGTTCGTAATCATCCTATGACAGGAGACGATGCTTTCATGCTCAATCCGTTTCAGTCTGACCATGCTGACGCGGATGGACGCCAGCGTCAGGTACACGACACCGTCATCACCAGTTCGGTGATGCAGATCAATGACACGAACGCGCAGACTCCGATGGCGAGGCGCAAGCACAGGTTCGTCGGATTCCTTTGCTGCGTAACGTCGCTGGTGGCAACGCCGAACGCCTTGAACGCCCAGGCAGCGCTTATTTTCGGCGGCGCTGCGATGCTGGGGACACTTCAGACGCCCTACATCTACAACTGCTCCAATGACCCCGATTCGCGTGCATTCAGCACTATCGTGTATGCGGGCGTGGGGATCGGGCCAGTATCGGCTACCGCCGGCTATACGGAAGCTCGCAAGGCAGACCATGGACTGAAATGCATCGTGTCCGAACCGCCGGCCGACGGCGTGCATCGCATCCGCAGGTTCCCGCGAAGGACAACCTCGTTCTGGGGCTGGTCGTTCCACCTTCGTTATGCTCCGTCATCGTTGCCGCTCATGGCCTACATCGGAACGGGGTTCGAGTTTGAAGGAAACGACTTCAGGACGTTGGGCATCGCTCTCCGCAGTCGCGGCAGTCTGAGCGTGGTCGCCGGCGTTGAAGTACTTCAGCTGCGCACGCCATACATCCGGTATGACGAGGCGTGGCAGAATGGAAATGTGATCTCGAGCATCGGGATCGAGCGCGGGCACGCCTGGCGAAAGCTGGAAGTGATTCGCATTGGCCTGGAGTACCACTGGCGCCTGACCGGCAGCGATGAATGAGTCGATGCGGCTGAGGCTGCCACGTGGTCTTACTGATCATCCATCTCGAAGGCGAAGCCATGACGTCGCCAACTACCAGTCAGGAGTCCATCGAATGATCGCTCATTCCCTGCGTCCCGCCCGCCTGTCCGTCACTCGCCCGATGCAGCGCGCCATCATGACGGGCGGCGCACTGGTCGCAACCGTGCTTGCCGCGCCCACCCGCACTACCGAAGCAGATGTACAGGCGTTCCGTTTCTCAAACGATTCGCGCTACCTGGCGATCGAGAAGCAACGCGCAGACACGGACGCGAAACACACTGGCCACGACGGCGTGCTGCGCACGCTTGCGACTGGCCTCACGCGCAATCTTGGAAACGTCGCCCGCCTTCGCTTTCAATGAGGCGGGCACGCGCCTGGCCTGGCTCCTCGATGCCGCAGACAGAGCCGGGAACGGCGTGGACCTGATGGATCCGGCGAGCGGCTCGTCGGTGGCGGGTCGGGTGGGCCCCGTCGGCCGTTGCGTCGGTGGCGGTGGTGGAGGCGATGGTGGTGGCGAGGGGGTTGGGGTTGCCATTTCCAACCGACGCCGCCTATGGAGGAATCGCGATTCAACGCCAGGAAGGGCGGCAGATTCCTTCCCGGCACTGTCGTGCTGTGTTTGAAGGAACTGTTGGCGTCGCCCCGCTATTTAACCGTCCCAACCAAGCATGCTTCGCACGGGCCAACAATTCCCTCAAACACAATCGGACGAACCGGGAGAACAACCCCGAGCCCCGCTGCCAGCTGGCCGGCGCTCAAGGTACCGACCTCGCCATCGCTCCGCGCGTCACCGTCACGACTGACCCATGGCGAACGCCCACCAACGCCGACGCACCGTCCGCCTACCCACCGCCACGACGCCACCGACGCCAACGCCGACGCCGAAGCACTGCCACCGTTCCCGCCGACCAACCGCCACCGACCATCGCCACCGCCACCGACGCACCGACCGGCATTCCACCGCCAACGCCCACGTCACGAACCCATCGCTACCAACCCCTCGCCCGCCCTCGCCACCGCCGCCCATAGGCCCACCGCCAGCCCGGCCCGCCCGTTATCGTTCGGTCCTCGCCCGTGTGAGCTTGCCGTCGTCACTCATACGCAGACTGACGACGTTGCCCTGATTGTCAGCGGAAATGTCAAGGCGCTCACTGCCCGTCACACGACGGCCTCCGGCGGGGACCGTGATCTCGATCGTGATCTGCGAATGGTTCGCCACGCCGAAGTGCATTGGCGCGAGACTCTGGCTGTTGTAACCGGAGCCGGAGTCAACAATGCGGGTTGCGAGTAGTTGGTTGGTGCTGGCGTCGAAGATGCGCACTTCAGCGCCGGCCAGGATTGGCCGGGAGCGGTCATCGGTGAGTGCGACCAGAAGCGAGCGCCGGGCCTGCTCATCGGCCATTCGATTGAGCAGGAGTGAGTGCATGCCGTCGGGCCGTGCACCAGTGAGGGCGAGGTCAGGGTCGCCGTCGTGATCGACATCGGCCCATTGCACGCCGTGGTCGGCCTGTAGAGCCTCGATGTTGGCGGGCGTCACGTCCTCGAAGCCACGCCCTGTGTTGCGGAACAGGAAATCGCGGTAGCTGACGCCGCCGGTCACGGTACCGTTGACATAGAGGTCGATCGAGCCATCGTGATCGACGTCATCGAATGCGCAAGAATCGTAGCGCGCATCGATCGCAATACCCCAGGCGTCGGAGACGTCTTCAAAGCGGCCGTTGCCGCGGTTCAGGAAGAGGCCGTTGGGACCGTAGTTGGCCATGAAGAGGTCGAGGCGCCCGTCGTTGTCGACGTCGGCGACACAGGGGCGCACGGTCCCGTTGGAGGGCTCGGCTTGCGCGCGGCCGCCCCATGCCAGACCGGCCGCAGGCGCGACGTCCTCGAACATGCCACCATTGTTCCGGAAGAGGCCGTTCGCATCGCCGTCCATATTGCCGATGTACAGGTCGAGGTCGCCATCCATGTCGTAGTCGAACCAGACGGCGCCGACGGTGCGGCGGGTGTCGGCCAGGCCGATGTCGGTTGCTATGTCAGTGAATCGTCCGGCATCGTTGCGGAACAGAGCGTTGGCGCGATCACGGAACGCGATGAAGAGGTCGGCATCGCCGTCGCCATCGTAATCGATCCATGCGGGCTGACGGACCGCAGCGGAGTCCACGTCGAGACCGGACGCCGTCGTAACATCGGAGAAACGCCCGTCCTCGTTCTGATAGAGTCGCAGCACGGAACTTTCGCCGGGCGCGAAGCCGACGAGCAGATCGGCATCGCCATCGCCATCGAAATCGCCCCATGCGGCTGCGCGCGTCGCGCGGGCATCGGCGAGACCAGCCGACGCTGCGATGTCGACAAACGTGCCGCCGTCGTTCCGGTAGAGGCGATTGGGCTGACCACCGAAACCGACGAACAAGTCGAGGTCGGCATCATCGTCGAAATCCGCGAAGGCATTGACGAAGGTGCCGCCCGCCGCAAACAGATCCGGCTGCGCCGGCTCGAAGACCGGCAGCTGCGACGCTGCGGCGAGGACAGCGCCCGCCACGGCCCCCGCCAGCACCCTGGTCACGACCATGAAATCGCGACACGCGCGAGAAGTCGACGCATGATGCCCCTCCCCTCCAACCGCGGAACCGTTTCCTACCTGTTCGCGTTCGCGTTGCGCGCGTGGAACGTGGTGCAGATTTCCGCGAACGTGAATCCGTTCAGTGTTCCGTTTGCGCACAGCAGATAGCGACCGGGCTTACCGACGGACAGCAGATTACCGTCGTCGGGGAACGTAGCGATACCCCAGACGCCATTGGCTTCCGTGGTCGGCGATTGCGTGTCGCCCTTGAGAACCGCGCCGGCCGGAACGCCCCGGTTCGTCTTCAGAGACAGGGTCACGTCTACGATCTCCATGGGAGTGCCGCTCCCCGAACGCGCCAGTACCTGGATGGTGGGCAGCGGTTGCCCTTCCGTGACTTCCCGTGGCACGACGGACGCGAACTCGAGCGTACCATCGGTGGCAGCCGCGATCGGCGCGAACCGGCTGAAGTCGAGCGGCGTTCCGCCGACCACGCGAACCTTCGTGTCTCCGCGCAACAGCGAGCGAAGGCTGGCAGGCAGAATCTTCCTGACCAAGGAAACAACAGGACTGATGACGGACGCTGTCTGCGCCGTCGATGTCGGGCAGAACCCGGGCACGTGTTCCTGCAACACGACACCTTCCCGCTGCATCCTTGCCTCGAGGGCCACTACAAGGGCAGGCAGGTCGACATCGGCCGCGAAACAGACACTGACGTGCAGCGCACCATCCAGCAACGGGCCCGCATCCGGATACACATCGATGCTGTACTGAAGGTCGCCGATGCCCAGTTCATCGAGGCTGACACCGCCCTGAAGAACGGGTGCACCGTAGACGATGGTTGGATTCACGAAGGTAACCAGGTTCCACGGCTGATCGACCTCTACGCCCCACTGCGCGGTGTTTGCAAGGCCGAGAAAATCGGTGAATGGAATCGCGCCGCGGGCGAGGGCGCTCTGCGTGCCGGTTGTGCGGACCGCGAACAGGCCGAAGGCTGAAAGCGCAGCTGCGAAGTCGATCCCCTGAACCGCATTGAGAGCGCCGGGCTGTGGCACGGCCGCCGAATCGCACAACGATGCGGTGCACGCGAGCAAGCCATTCACGAGACTCGACCCGGCGGTCGGGTCACCGCCGCGGCCAGCGTTGAGCGCGGTCTCGACGAGTTGCAGCACCTGGATCGCGATCGCCCGGACCGCGGTTGCGTTGCCGGCGATGCAGGCGGACGTGATGTCCTTGACGAGGCCGGATCCGAGCTGGGCATCCGGCGGAGCGAAGTACGCGGCGGCGTCCTGCGCCAGGCCCGCGGTCAGGTCACATGCCCCGGCGACAACCGTCGCGTCGATCCCGACGGGGTCACGGCTGCGAGCCGGATCGGTCGTCGCATCGGAACACGCGACCAGGGTGGCCAACAAGGTTCCAGGAAGGGCGGAACGGAGCGCTACGGCACGCATGAGATCTCCGGGGTGCGGGCTTCACAGTGAACGGCGAAGCGTCAACGATTGTGCTCAACAACGGAACCTCGGGGTGACCGGCGGACCCGCTATCGGTCCACGAAGTGGTGATTCGTGGCAACTCGCGGACCATCAATCCTGGAGATCTGTGGCAACTCGCGGACCAGACGATCGGCGGGCGAACGAGCAGTCCCGCGCCCCCGGCCAGCCCGTGCCCCCGGCCAGCCCGCGCATTCCGCCCGGACCGTTCGCAAAAGCGAGCGGGTCACCGAACCGCATCGTCCGGCGACCCGCACAACGCGCCTTCTCGCGAAGCTCGTCAGCTTTCGTTGCGCGCGTTGAAGGTGGTGCAGCTCTCCGTGAAGGTGAAACCGTCCAGGGAGCCTCTCGCACAAAGCGTATATCCGCCGGGTTTGTTCACACTCGGAGCAGCGGCCAGACCGTCCGGGAACTGCGCGATCCCCAGAAGCCCTGCCCGCTCCTGCGTGAATGATGTGACATCGCCGGAAAGGAACGCGCCTGCCGGCACCCCTTGGTTGCCGCCGAGATACAGCTCGACGCTCACCTTCTCCATCGGCGTGCCAGCACCCGAGAGGGCCTGGACTTCGAGGTTGCCGAGCGGCTGGCCGGAGATGACCACAGACGGCGGCGGGCTCACCCAGTGGAGCGACCCGATCGTCAGCGCGGCCACGGGCGCGAAGAGGCTGAAGTCGAGCGGCGTGCCGCCGACGACGCGGACTTTGGTGTCGGCGAACAGCCGCGCGCTGATGGATGATGGCATCAGTCGCCGCGCGAGTGCTGCGAATGGCGCGATGATCGAGGCGGTCTGGGCCGAACTCGTGGCCGGGCAGAAGCCGGGTACGAATTCCTCGAGCAGGACACCTTCCCGCTGCATCCGACCCTCGAGGCCGTTCGCGTTGGGTGGCAGATCGACATCGGCACTGAAGCAGACGCCGACGTGCACGGCGCCGTCGAGAAACTCACCGAGATCCGGAAAGACATCGAGCGAGAACTGCACGTCACCGAGGCCGAGCTCGTTCAGAGTCAATCCGCCCTGAAAGATGGGACCACCGTAAACGAGGACCGGGTTGGCAGCCGTCGCCTGCGACCAGGGCTGATCGACTTCGACGCCCCAGAGTGCCGAGTTCGGGTTGCCTGCCAGGTCGTTGAACGGCACTGCGCCATTTGCAATCGCATCATCGGAGTCGGTTCCGTGGACATCGAAGAGTCCGAATGCGGAGACGGCCGGACCGAAGTCGATGACGGGGACGGCAGCCGCCTGGCAGAGAGACGTCGTACAGGCGGCGAGGCGGCCGACGAATCCGGCGGTCTGAGCCGGCGATCCTTCTACGAGCCCGGCACCGAGTGCAAACTCGACGAGTCGCAGCAGGTCCCAGGCTTGCGCGGTGACCGCCGTCTGGTTCCCGCTCTGGCACGCGGTGTCCATGTCCTTGACAAGGTCTCGCGCCTGCGACTCCTCGTCCCGAGCGAACACGTCGCGCGCATCGGTCGCCAGCGTCTTCATCAGATCGCATGGCCCCGGTACAACGGCGAACTCGATACCCAGCGGGTCCTCGTTGAAGAGCGAACGTGACTCGGGCTCGGAACACGCAGCCATGGCCGCAGCGAGAGTGCACGCGACCCCGACAGATAGCGCAACATCACGCATGGTCAGATTCCTTTCATGAGGCGTCAACGAACGTTTACCAACGAGAGAAAGCGCGGTTCATCGATGAGTTGCTGGTGGTACCAGGGCAACTCACGATTCTGGACGCCGTCCCGGTAACCTTCATCGGTTCCGGGATTCGCGGCGAAGTAGATACTGAGCTGGCGGACGGCCTCGTCGATGTCCCCGAGCCAGGTTCTCGCAATGGACTCGAACAGGGCGAGTTCTCGAACAGGATCGATCTCGGGCGTTCCACGCGCGCGCACAAGAATAGAACGTGCCGAGTCCTGCATTCCTCTCGCCTCGCTCCGGGCCAGGCCCATGGCGACATACATCTGGCCGCGTTTGCGATTGACTTCGCGCACCTGCGGCGGGCTCATCTCGGCGAATTCTACTACCAGTTGCCATGCCCGGTCCAGTTCGCCTGGCTGTTCGATGTCCCGCCCGGGTAGCGAGTAGAGCCACAGCTGGCACTGGCGGAATCGGAAATCGTCCGGGAACCGGCGCAGTCCCTCCACGCAATAGCGATTCGCCTCGACGGCGTCCTGGAGGTTCCAGGCGGCTGTGAAGATGCGCCAGATCGTGAGATTGGCGTTATCGAGGAATGGGTCCGTTTCATACGCGCGCAACGCGTTGAGCTTCGCCTCGGCGACCTGGCCTGTATTGAGGAGAAGATGGCTGAGCGAGTTCAGCGCGCTCGCGGTGGCGCCGCCGGCCGCTATGGCGCGGCGGAACCCGTCTTCTGCCTCGGCCAGCAGCCGCCCGGTTTCCGATGGGCCATCGCCCAGGTTGAGCAGGTATTTCCAGTAGACGAGGGTCGCGCGTAGCTCGATCGCGCTCGAGTTGGTCGGATCGATGGCCAGGGCCCGATCGGCGTGAGTCAGGCCGGTCCGGATCCAGTCGGCGTACTGGCCACGATCCATGCCACCCAGCCGCGACTGCCGGTAGGCGATCCAGCCTCGGCGTACGATCGGCTCGATCCAGGCGGGGTCCTCCGTCTCTGCCACGGCAAGAATCGAGTCCGCGCTGGACAGAGCCCGCGATGCCCCTTCGATGTCATTGTTGCCGAGGAGCACAGTGGCCCCGTTCGCGGTGAGCTGTCCGCGCTGGACGGTTTCCCACGCCGCCACGGAGTTCGTGCCGGCGCGCAACGTCACAGCGCCCAGCTCGGTACCGATCTCGCGGCGCAGGAACATCGAAATGGTGTCTGCCAGTTCATCCTGGAGCGTGAAGATCTCAGAACGGGGTCGCTCGAAGGGTCGACTCGCGAACTGCTCGCCGGTCGATGCATTCGCAAGGGTGACCGTGACACGAACCCGTTCGCCTGCCTGCGCGACTGTCCCGCTCACGATGCTGCCCGCGCGAAGCGTCCGGCCGACGCTGTCGGCGGGGGCCGCGACCCCACGGAAGAGTTCGGAACCGTTGCGAGACACGACGAACAGACCTTCAACAGCGCTGAGTTCGCCGATCAACGTCTCGGTCAGACCGGATGCAAGGAACTCGGCATCCTCGCCGCCGCGTGGTTCGAAATAGAGGATGGCCACGCGGCTCGGGTCCGCCTCCGGCGCAAGACCGGCCGGCTGGCTGGCGGCCGCGGTTGCTGCGACGTCCGCCCGCACCACGAAGCCCGTCGTGACAAGGGCAAACACCGCCACAGCCGCGAGCATTCCCCGTTCCGCACGCGACACGACCTGCCTGCCTTTCGCGCCGTGGTACCACGACACGATCAGGGCACCCGGCAATCCGCACAGGACGAGACTCAGCGTAGCGCGGTAGACGACGCCCGGGAAGACGCCATTACCGACCAGCTGGTCGACCACCTCGAGGGCGGCCCACGACGCGGCACCATACGCGACGAGGTACCGGAAAACCCTACGCTCGGCGAGGTTCCTGAAAATGCTCAACGGCCGCCCGGTAATGCGGGCGCTACCCGGACGCTCATCATCGGCGCGCAGGGTCCGGCCCGACAGGCGAAATTTCGGTATCGACTGAATTTTCATGTCCGCCCCGCCGCCCGCAATGGGGCCGGCCGCGCAGGCCGGGGCATCCGGTACCCGGCAGCCCGCCTCGAACGGGGCATCCTCCTATACAAAGAATCGCAAAAAGAAGCCGCGACAGGACATTTCGAGCGGACCCCATCGTGATCAGACTGCCATGCCCCGAGGGATTCCGGATCCACCGAGCCGCGCGCCGTGATCGGCGGTGGCCGTCATGGCGAACGACTGCTTCGCAAGGATGATTCGTCGGGCGATCGCGGAACGTGCGGTTGACCCGCGTCAAGGGCAGGACCATCATCATCCGATACTGGAGCCACAGGGGGGACTACGATTGTTGGCAAGGACGCAACCGATCGCATGCAACGCGTGGCTCTTTGCAGCGTTGCTCGGCATTTCGCTCACTTCACCAGCTGCGGCGCAGACGGATCGCGAGCCGCCTGACTGGCAGTTCACCGGCCGGCTCAGCACTGTATTCGCGAGTGGTAACAGCGAATCCAGTACGTTCGGGATAGGCGCAACACTCCGTCGCCTGGGTGGAGGTCACGACCTCAAGTTCGAGACGGGCGGCGTCCGCACCGAAAGCGGCCGAACGACTCGCCGCGCCGTCGGTACGACGGGCGACTTCGCGGTCGAAGAGAGCACGGAATGGCGCAAGACGGCGGAGGCGATCTTTGCGCGCGTGCGGTATGGTCGCCAGGTCAACGGCGGGTTTCTCTTCTTCGGCGGCGTCGACTGGCTGCGCAACACGTTTGCGGGCATCGACAGCCGCCTGCTCGTTGCAACGGGTGCTGGCATGGTATGGGCCGATGAAGAGGAGTTCCGCTTCAAGACCGATTACGGTGTTACGTACACGTTCCAGAACGACGTCATCGACAATCCGTTCCTGCGCAGCAAATTTCCGGGTCTGCGTTTTTCGTGGGACATGGTGCGCAGGCTGACAGAGACGGCGCAGCTCGAGAGCACGCTCGTTACGGACCTGAACATCGAGAATACCGATGACTTGCGTGCCGACTTCACGAACGGCCTGACGCTCGCGGTTTACAGCGCTCTGGCCGTGAAGCCGAGCGTCCAGCTGTTGTGGCGCAACGATCCGGCGCTCACGGAGATCGAGTTGTACGCGAGCGATGGCCTCCCAACCGGCGCGAAGGTTCGTGTTCCGCTGGACAAGCTCGACACCTTCGTGACGATCGCGCTGGTCGTGACTCTGTGAGGCGACGGCGGTCCGCAGGCCAGCGCCCGGCCGCCGGATGTGTCCTTTGCCTGCTGGCGATCGCGTGCAACGATCCGGTCGCGCCCGACCCTCGCCCCGGCTGGCTCCTGAAACCGGCGATTCTTCTGCACCACGGCATTCCCACACTCATGCAGGTACCGGATTCCGTGCCGCCCGGCGCGCAGTTCAGCATCGCCTTCGTCACGTTCGGACCAGGCTGCGACGAGGTCGGGGAGACCCTCAACACCGTCAACGGTAACGAGATCGAGATTCATCCGCTGGACTGGACGCCGGTCCGGCCGACCGCCATGTGCCCCGATTCGATTGTGCGTATCTTTCCGCACTCGGTCGAGGTGCAGGTCAATCAGAGCGGACCCGCCCGCGTCCGCGTCCACGGCAGGCGCGAACCCGGCGGCACGGATGTCATCTTCGCGGCGACGATCCAGATCCGGTGACCATGGCGACCCCGTCGTTGGAACCAGTCCTTGGCCGGCGTGAAAGCTTTCACGTCGCAGGAGTCGACGCTCGCACAACAAATGATGCAGAGACGAAGCCGGAATCCAGTCAGATGGGCCGGCTCTGGCAGCGCTTCTTCGATGAGAACGTCAGCCGCCGCACTCCCGGTGCCGTGCCCGGGCTCATCGCCGGTGTATACTTCAATTACGAGAACGGCAGTGACGGTGCATACGATGTCCTGCTCGGTCCTGTCGTGACGCGGACGGACCTGATGCCCGACGGCCTGCGACTCGTTTCCGTGCCCGCCGGCGAGTACCTGTCGTTCCCGGTCGAGGGCATGCCGCCGACGGCAACGATCGAGGCCTGGTCTCGCATCGAGATCTGGTTCGCCGAATCACCACACCTCCGTCGCGCGTTCACGTTCGACATCGAGCTCTATCGGCCAGGCGTGACCGAGATCCTCGTATCCGTCGAGAAGCAGTCGAGCCAGGAGGCACAAACGTAATGAAGAGCGACGATACCACGATCGTTGCGCGATTCGGCTACCGCCACGAAGGCGAACTCGCCAAGGGCTACCTCGAAGATGCTCGAATCGATGCGATGCTCTTCGTCGACGATGCCAGCGGCATCGAAGCAGGCATGGCTTTCGTCAACAAGGCCAGACTCGTCGTGCGCAGGGAGGATGCCGAACGCGCGCGTGACGTCCTGCGCTCCGCCGGCATCCCAACGGAGTGATCCACACACGCGTCGCGGCAACTCCCGCCTGCTGCGCGATCCGGAACTCGGCCCGCTCGGCCTGGGCGGGGCGGTTGACCGCTGGTCGCGGTTGCATGACCTTCTTCTTCCATGCACGCGACCGCCCAGCGAGTGGTGCTTGTTCTGATCGACGGGGCACGAGCCGATGTGGTCCGCGATCTGCTCGACCGGGGCGACCTGCCGAACCTGGCCCGTTACGTGGTGGAGCCGGGCGGCATGACGATTGGTACCACGACGTTCCCCTCGACGACTGGCGTCGCCTACATCCCGTTTCTGTACGGCCAGTATCCCGGGACGCTGGGGATTCCGGGCATCCGCTGGCTCGACCGGGAGGAAGCGGCGGGTGGCTTGGCGGATCAGTGGCGAGGGGCGCGCAGCTATTGCGGGCCGCAGGGAGCGTGGTTCGATCGTGATACATCGCCTGGTCAGACGATCTTCGATCGGGTCCCGAGTGTTGCCATCTGCACGCCGATCACGCGAGGCCTTGCACGAGGCGCAGATCGGATCGCGACGAGGCGGGCGCTGCTGGGGGCACTGGCTCATTATGCCGGAACCTATTTCTGGCTGGATCGTACGGTTTCGCGGGCGTGGCTGGCGGCGGCCGATGAGGCGGATTGGCGATTTCTGTTCGTGGTGTATCCGGGCCCGGACGGCATCACGCATCTGAAGGATCCGTTTCACGCGGCTGTACTTCAGAGTTATCGAGAGATCGATGCGGCGCTTGGTGCGTTTGTGGAGCGTGTGCGGAGCCGGGGCGAGACGCCGGCGATTGTCGTGGCAGCGGATCACGGGGCAAGCGCGATGCCGGTGCATCGGGACATTGCGATTGCATTCGAGAGATGGGGAATCCGCACGTTGCGGCATCCGCTGCATGTCTGGCGACGTGGGGCTGGTGCGGCGGTGATGGTGTCGGGAAACGCGTGCGCTCAGGTGTACTTCGAGCCGCGGTCCGGCCGTCGTGAGCCGCTGGTGATGGATGCGATGCCGGCGGATGTCGTAGCGCGCCTGGTCGAACTCGATGCTGTGCGACTGGCCGCGTGCCGGGACGGCGATGGCGGTGTCATGGTCCTCTCGCGGCAGGGAACGGCGCGAATTCGCGACGATGGTGCCATGGTGCAGATCGATCCGATCGAGGGCGATGCGCTTGGACTCGGTACGACAGCGCTGGCTCTCGACGATCGCGAGATGCTCGCGCGCAGCCGATCGACGGATGTTCCTGATGCACCGCGCCAGCTGTTGCAACTTTTCCGCACGGATCGGGCGGGCGACCTGGTTCTGGCCGCTGGCGAGGGATTCGATTTTCGGGGACCGTGGGAGTTGCCCGAACACCGCGCCGGGCACGGCAGCCTGATCGCCGCACACATGGAAGTCCCGATTCTGTCGAGTGTGCCCCTTCCTGATTCGCCGATCCGGACGGCGGATCTGATGCCGACTGCGCTCGAGTGGCTGGTGGCTCCAGCTGGAGAAGCACTTGACGGCGTTCCATTCTCGGCACGTACGGACGCGCCAGCACGCCGATGAAGAATCCACCGGTCGTTACCCAGGAAGGCGTGGCAGGCGCGACCACGCCAGGCCGTGCCGATCAGCAGTACCGTGAAGACCACGAGGGTTTTTCCGCTGTGGCTTCGCGCACGTGGCCCCGGCGGGTGTGGACCGTTCTCACGAAGCGACGGGGATCGCCACTCTGGTCCGCTGTTGTCCGCGTGACGGGGGTTCTTGGTGCGCTCGCGATCTGGCCGACGACCATCTGGCCGGATGTCGCGGCGCTCGTCGGGTTCGCGCTCGTCACGATCGTTGTGAACGGGCCGTTATCACCGCTCTTCCCGGCCACGTACGAGCCGATCCTGATGGCGCTGGGACGCGCGTATGCGCCGACGCTTGTGGCATTCGCCGGCATGCTTGGGATCCTGTACATCGAATACCTGAATTACCACCTGTATGGCGCAGCATTGCTGCACCCGCGTCTCGATGGGTTCCGTCAGAGGCGGCCGGTGCGGTGGGCGATCTCGCTGTTCAAGAAGCGGCCGTTCTTCGCGGTCTGGCTCTGTGCGTGGAGCCCGTTGCCATTCTGGGCGGTTCGCATGATCGCACCGCTCGCGAACTATCCGATTCGGCCGTACCTGTTCGCTACGTTCCTTGGCCGCTATCCGAGACTCTGGTTCTTCGCGGCGTTGGGCGGTGTCATCCCGGTCCCTACCAGCTGGCTCATCGCGATGGCTGTCATTCTCTCGCTGAGCGGACTCTGCGTTGCGGCATGGCGGCGGTGGGGGCCCGGAGCCAGAGCGGCCCGAGCCCGCGCTGCGGGTGCGCAGAGCACGGCACGGGCCGCCTGATCCTTCCGCACGTTCACCGATTGGCCTCCCGTTGCCGTACGGCAGGCGCGTCGAGCGATCAGCGCTCCTCCCGACGCGGAAGGTCTACGACGCCTTCCTCACCACGCGCCGGCCCGGTCGCGGATTTCGCGGACCGGGAAGCCGCCCATCGCCTCTGGACATCCGGCGCTTCACGCTTTCGGTGCAGCGACACCCTGCGTGCGGAACACTATGGCCGCGAGAGCGCCGCCGGCGAGCGGACCCACGAGATAATACCACAGGTTGGCCATCGTGCCGCCGGACATCGCGCCTGAAACGAGGATGGGTCCGACACCGACGGCGGGATTGAACGCACCACCCGAGATGGGCCCGCCCGCGAACGCTCCCACTACAACCGTGAAGCCGATTGCAAGGCCGAAGTAGGAGTTGCCTGCCGTTGCGGGTGCGGTCGCCGTGTTCAGCATGACAAGAGCCAGCGCAAATGTGTACAGGATCTCGACCAGCAGCACAGCCACGATGCTGGCGCCTTCCGCCGGTGCGGGCGCAAACGTCGATCCGGCGATCCAGCGCACGGCGAGTGCGGCGAGCAACGCGCCGGCAATCTGAGCGATCCAGTACGACACCGCATCCTTCGAGTTGATGGTTCCACGCATCAATACCGCGAGTGTAACGGCGGGGTTGTAGTGGGCGCCCGAGATGTGTCCGCCCATGTAGACCATGATCATGAGTGAGCAGCCGATCGCAAGCGGTGCGAATGGCGTTTGCGCCAGGACCGTGAGACCAACGGTGAGCACCAGGAAGAACGTTCCGATCGCTTCCGTCAGCAGTTTGTTCATTGGCTCCTCACAGGGTTGCGCTGTTCAGCCAGGCGGTCCACCACAGGGAACGAAGGAAATCGGTGCCAGCGGCGAGGCGATCGAGCGCAAATGCCTCGTGTGCGCCGCTCTGTGTGTCCGGCCCGAACATCTCCTGCTTCTCGAGCCGGTACAGCTGATCGACCTTCGCGTGCGAGGAACGGAGGAACTGCCAGACGTCATCGCGAACATTCACGAACTGGCGAGCATCCCCATCAAGACGGACGAGCAGCTCCTCGAACGTGATGTGCGAACCCACAAATTCGTTCTCGAAGCGCCAGTGGAACGTGCGTTCCGTCGTATAGCCGTCCGGGTTCGGCGTGTTCTCCGCCCAGCCATTGTGATGAATCGTCGTGTGGTGCGGATTCGCAGCATCCGTCGCATAGTGGCCGAGGATGCCGGCATCATCGAGAATGCGATGCTCCAGCCATTCGCGTTCGCGGGCATCCGTCGTGCGACGCCACTGCGCGAAACCAATCGTCAACCGCTGCTGCATCTCGATGATGCGGAACGGCAACAGGCCAGCCTCCCGGCTGGGTCGCTGCATGCCCGTGCGCTGTAGCGCGGAGAGGTACTCGAATCGATCGCGCGCCGCCCGGATCGCTTCCGGGACAACCTCGAGGTCGATGTAATGGTCGTAACGAAACGCTTCATTCGCCTCGACCATTGCATCCGCCCGCCACCGGTCAGGCTCCGGGTTCAACCACCCGAGCCGGTCCGGCGCGACGCGGAAGAACTGCGGCATCTCAGCTGGCAACCTCGATGCCGCCGCCCGGCCCGCCATCACGTGACCCGCCTCACCCCAACGAGCGCCGCCCCCCATTGCCGCAACGACGAGCGCGCCCGCCACACCCACAGCCACCCTGCCCGGTGCCCACCCCATGCCGGACTCCTTCGTCTGAGTCCCGCCACGATGAGCCAAGGCAGGACCTGCGTCAACTCGGAAAAACAGAGCTTGTCTTCTGGAATCATGGCCGGATGAGGAGGACGAACTCCGGCGCCCGCGCGCAGGAACGTGCGGTGGGCGGAGGCGGCGACTATCCGGGACACGTTGCCGGCTGTGTCCGTTGTACGGATGAACGGCGGGCACCGGGGCGGCGAGCCTACCCGGGTGGCGAGCTGACATTCGGCACCGGAGCGGCGAGCTGACATTGGGCGATAAATAATCCTCTCCCGACGGAGCGGCGAGCTGATGTGGGGTGGCGAGCTGACGTGGGGCGGCGAGCTGACGTGGGGGCCGCGAGCTGGACGTGGGGGGCGGGCGAGCTGACGGCGAGCGGCCAGCTGACCACGCCATTCGCGGCAATGTCGACACGGCCGCGGTCGAGATCGCAGCAGTTGGGGCATTGACCGCGCTATTCGCGGCAAAGTCCCAACGGAGGCGGTCGAGGTCGCGACGGTTTGGGCATTGACCGCGCTACTCGCGGCAAAGTCCCAACGGAGGCGGTCGAGATCGCCACAGTGGCGCGTTGACCCGCGCCGTTCGCGGCAAAGCCCGCAGACCATTCCCGCACCCGCGGTTAATCCGTTGAACCAGAAACCAGCCCCAGAAACCAGCCCCAGAAACGCCTCACGTGGCGATGCCTGCGGTATCAGCGACATCGGTCTGAAACTCGATGCGGCCGCCATCGGGCAGCTCTTCGAACACGTGCACGGACGTGTACTGATCCACGCCCATCGCGACGTGACCGCGTTGTTGCATGGCCGCGAATTCGCGTTCACACGTGATCCTCTCCTCGCCGGTTCGGGTGGCGCATGCTGCTGCGGTGTGCCGCGCATGCTGCCGGGCGCGCGCGCTGGCTTGCGCTTTCGTGCCTGCTTGCGCGGCCGCCATGCTGGGGCCTGACAGCACGAGGCTTACGCCCAGCAGCGCAAGCTGGAAACCTGATCTCATGCATGAGCCGGGTGGGCATCGCGACGACATGGATTTCGATCTCCTTTCCAGGAGAGGACGATTCAACTCGTCGTGCCATTGGTCGACTCGCACGCATGGTGCGTCCGCCGGCGCCACGCGCCTCGGGTCGCGCGACCGGGAGGATATCGATTCAATAACGTTCAACTCGTGGTGCCACGGAAAGTATCGATGGGCGAAGCGGTGCGAAGTGTCCCCGTGATCACCAGTCCACCGAGTTTCTCGTGATCACAAGTCCGCTGAGTTCCGCGTGATCTCCAATCGACGAAACGCTCGACACCTCTGCGTTACGCGTGCGGCGCGTGATCGCGCGTGCGCCCGCTGGCATTCTCGTCCCGGCTCGAGCGCGTCCCGTCCCTCCGCGAACGCGCTTCATACCAACGGCGTCAATTCGTGCGACGTCGTCTCGTTCTAATGCGAGTGTCGGGGTTCACGTTTGCAATGCACACACGACGCAGTGTTGGCACCGACGGAACCGAGTCGAGGTTCGATCGCGTGCGATGCATCGTTACGGGATGCCCGGCAACGGGCGTTTTCGCTGGTGGCAGCAAGCCGGCAGGCGTTGCCGGCCAAACGAGGAGGAGAAGAATGCAGAATCGAAAGATGCGATGGAGTGCGGCGCTGGCCGCACTCACGCTGGTGGTGTGGCCAGGGGCGGGCCGTGCCCAGGAGTCAGGCACGGTCACAGGGCGAGTCATCGTCGCGGCCACACAGCAGCCATTAGTGAGTGCACAGGTGTTCATCGCGGGAACACAGCGTGGTGCGATCACGAATCAGGAAGGCCAATACACGATTACGAACGTCCCGGCCGGAGCTCAGACCGTGACGGTCACGATCATCGGGTATTCGCAGGAAACAGCGGCTGTCAACGTGTCAGCGGGCGGATCGACAACAGCCAACTTCGAGATGCGCCAGTCTGCCGTCGAGCTGGATGGCATTGTCGTGAATGCAGTGACAGGCGAACGCGAGCAGCGGCGGGAGCTGGGCAACACGGTTGGCCGTATCGACGTGGAAGCGTTGGCGAAGGCCGCTCTGTCAAAGCCGGCAGACCTGATCACAGGGCGGATAGCCGGCGTCGAGATCCGCAACACGAACGGCACGACGGGCACCGGCCAGAAGATCCGCATCCGTGGTGCGAACAGCATCTCGCTCTCGAACGAGCCGCTCATCATTGTCGATGGCGTTCGCTTCGACAATGGAACGGACTTCCTCGATCCGGACTTCTCCGAGGGCTCACCGGACCAGGTACCGAACCGGTTCAACGACATCAACTTCGACGACGTCGCATCCGTCGAGGTCCTGAAAGGACCGGCGGCGGTGGGCGTGTACGGAACAGCCGCATCGAACGGTGTGATCCTGATCACGACGAAGCGTGGTTCCGCCGGGGAGACGCGGTGGAGCTTCTATGCGGAGGGCGGCGTCGTTCAGGAACGGACCGAGTACCCGGAGAACCTGATTGCGCTCGCGCGCAGGCCGGACGGCGGGTTCTCCCACTGCTACAACTTCCTGCGCGCGGCCGGAACGTGTACACAGGATTCGATCGCTCGCTTCAATCCGTTCAATGACGACAACTTCAGCCCGTTCCGTGATGGCAACCGCCAGAAGTACGGCCTGGGCGTGAGCGGCGGGACGGACCGCTTCACGTACTATCTCTCCGGCGACCTCGACATGGAGAATGGCGTCTACACGTCGAACACACTGGACAAGACGAGTCTGCGCGCCAACCTGCGTACCCAGCTTCGTGACAACATGACGCTGACGGCCTCGTCTTCGTATGTGACCAGCGATTTCTCGCAACCGTCCAACGACAACAGTGTGTTGAGTCCGATCCTGAACAGCATGTTCGGGCGTGCACTGTTCGATCGCTCGACGCCGAACCGGGCATTCTTTCGGTTCAATAACACTGTGACAACGGAGCAGTACTTCGCCACACAGGAAGTCGAGCGGTTCACCGGCAGTGTCTCGGCGAACTGGCAGCCCTTCTCGTGGCTGGCGGTTAACGCGACAGGCGGGCTCGACGAGTTCAGTCTGCACGACACGCAGATTCTCGAGCCGAATGTTGCACCGATCGCGGCAACGTGGGTGAACGGCTGGGCCGAGGAGAGCCGGGCGACCAACTTCCAGTATACGGCCAACGGGGCCGCAGTCGCATCGTTTCAGCTCACGCCGTCGATCACATCGCGATCGACGGTCGGTGTCGACTACAACAAGCAGAGGTTGGGCGCAACGCGGGCGAAGGGGTTCGGCATCACGCCCGGAACGCGCTCTCTGGATGGGACCAGCTCGCTGTTCGCAATCGACGAGGACAACACGGACGTTGTGACGGTTGGCGGTTTCGCGCAGCAGCTGTTCGGGTTCAACGGCCGGCTGTTTGTCGGTGGCGCGGCCCGCGCCGATGATAACAGCGCGTTCGGTCAGGAATTCGGACTCGTCTACTACCCCTCACTGACCGCTTCGTGGGTGATCAGCGAAGAGCCGTTCTTTCCGCAAGGCGAGTTCCTGAGCGCGCTCCGCCTGCGGGGTGCGCTGGGTGAATCCGGCCAGCGGCCGCAGTTCCGCCAGGCGGAGACGTATTTCAGCCCGGCCACGGCGGCGACGCCGACGGGCGATGAACCTGGCGTCACGATCGGTGGAACGGGCAACCTCGATCTCAAGCCGGAGCGCACGCGCGAGTTCGAAGTCGGCTTCGATCTCGGTCTCGTACAGGATCGTTTTGCGGCCGAGTTGACGTACTTCCGGCGTGATACACGCGATGCTCTGATTGCGCGCAACCTGCCACCGTCGCTGGGTCAGACCAACCCGGCAACGGGCAGCGGCACACGCTTCGAGAACATTGGCAAGGTCCGGAACCAGGGTGTCGAGGTCGCGCTCAACATGCGGCTCGTCGAGACGCAGCCGTTCCAGTGGAACCTGCGGCTTTCGGGCAGCACACTCGAAAACGAGATTCTCGATATGGGCGTGGGCATCGACCCGATCCTGCTGAATCGCGGTGCACAGCAGCACATTGTCGGCTATCCGGCGGGCGGCTACTGGCAGCCACGGATCTCGTGGGACGACGCGGATGGCAACGGCTTCCTCGGGCTGGATGAGGTGTCGGTCGAGGACTCGCTCAGCTACATCGGGCCGTCACTGCCCACGCGCATGGCATCGCTTTCGACCGACGTACAGCTGTTCAACTTCCTGCGCGTTTCGGCTCTGCTCGAGGGTCGTGGCGGTCATTACAACCAGTATTACACGGAGAACTTCCGTTGTACGTTCTCGCTCGTGACGGCCGATCGCGGTTGTCTCGGCCTCGACGACCCCGATGCCACGCTCGAGGAGCAAGCCGCGCCGATCGCAAACCTGATCGGTGATCCGGAGACCGGCGCCGTCTCGACGGCCGGCCTGATCCACAAGGCCGACTTCATCAAGTGGCGCGAGCTGGCGTTCACGCTCACTCCGCCGCGCAGCTGGATCGACCGGATCGGTGGCGTCAGCGGTCTCAGTCTCACCATTGCCGGGCGCAACCTGCACACGTGGACGGACTATCCCGGCCTCGATCCCGAGATCAATGAGACCGGTTCAGCTGCAAACTACACGCAGAATGAATTCGGTTCACAGCCGCAGATCCGCTACTGGATCGCGCGCATCAATGTGAACTTCTGAGCGGAGGACGAACACGCCATGAAACGATTCATCGCTGTCGGGCGAAGCCGCCGATCGCTTCGCCTGCCGCTGGCCGCCGCACTGCTCACTGTGCCGGCCGCAGCGTGTGACAATATTCTCGAGGTCGAGGACCCGGACGTTGTCCGGCCGCCACAACTCGAAGGAGCGGCAGGAATCCCTTCGCGTGTGAACGGTGCGATTCTCGATCTCCAGATCGCATTCAACGGCAACTTCAACAACAGTCTCGTTGTGGCACAAGGTCTGTTCACGGACGAGTACTATTTTTCCGATACGTTCACGGATCGCGGCGAAGTCGATCGTCGCAACATCAATCGCGACGACAACCAGATCATCCTCAATGTGTTCAGTGGGCTGATCTTGACCAGGACATCCGCGGCCGCTGCAATCGACGCGATCAACGAGTTCGAACCGGACAACGAGAATCTCTCGTTAATGCACTCGATCCACGGCTTCACGGACGTCTTCCTCGGCGAGTCCTTCTGCGCCGGTGTGCCGATCAGCACGCTGGTCGGCAATACCATCGAGTTCGGCACCCCGCGCACGATGGCGGAGACGTTCGAGGATGCAATCGATGCATTCGACGCAGCGATCGCGGCCGATCCTGCGGCGGACGCTGCCCGCATCGGCAAAGGCCGCGCATTGGTCGATCTTGGCCGTTACGACGAAGCCGCCGCAGTCGTTGCTGGCGTTGCGACCGGTTTCGCGGAATTCGTGCGCCACTCGTCGACCGCGGCATCGCAGAACAATGGGCTGTGGTCACTCAGCACGAACGGTCGCCTCACGGTTTGGGACCACGACGGCGGCAATGGCCTGGCGTTCCGCAGCGCGAACGACCCGCGGGTACCATGGCTCGACACGGGCGGCCTGGGGTGGGACGAGGAGACGCCTCTCTATCTCCAGCTCGTTCAGCCCGACATCGATTCCGATGTCCCGTTGGCTACCGGCATCGAGGCACGCCTGATCGAGGCGGAAGCCGCACTCGATGCCGGCGATCGCGCAGGCTTCTTCAGTGCGCACAACGCCGCACGCGCAACCGAGAACCTCGCGCCATTGACGGACAACGGCGAGTTGCTGGACGAACTCGTCGACCTGCACTTCTCAGAGCGAGGCTTCTGGTTCTACAGCACCGCGCATCGCCTCGGCGATCTGCGCAGACTCGTCCGCCAGTACGGGCGCGATGCCGAATCCGTCTTCCCGACTGGCGCGTACCAGAAGGGTGGCACGTTTGGCAGTGATGTGAACTTCCCGATCCCGGTCGAGGAGGATAACAACCCGAACACGCGGCCGCTCGAACAGGGCTGCCTCGATCGCAGCGCCTGACCATCCAGCGGGGTCGGCATTTCGCCGGCCCCGCTCCGGACGCTGAGCAACGATCCGATTGTCCCACCAACACGCTGCGGAAGCCACGCCCCGACTTGTCCTGCACGCTCGCCTCCTGCATCATGACTGCAACGCGGGAAACGGGGCAGGGGCCGGTGATGATCAAAGCACGACGATCGGGCCAGGGCACGCGGCGGGCGGCGTCCCACTCGGCAGCCATCTGGTCGTGGATGGTGGCCGGGACGGCCATGGTCATGGCTGCGGCCAGTCTCGTGCGAATTCAGCCAGGTTTGCCGCCACACGTCGTCGCAGGCATCCGTGCCGAGCCGATTGCCGATACGATCTGGCCGGCCAGTTGGAGCGAACTCGCGCGCACGCCAGCTGCTACGCAGGCGACGAGCATCGAAACGATGGTCGATGTCATTGCCACTCTCGCCGCAGCCTCGTTCGCACTCGCATTGCTCAATGTGTTCGCGCTGCTGGCGGTGCGTCGGCTGCACGAACGGCGCAGCGACGCAATCCGCGTTGCGCTCGGCGCCACGCGGGCGAGACTGCTGCGCGCCCGGTGGCGCGAGAACCAGCGCGAAATCGGTATCGGCACCGTTCTCGCCCTGATCGGCGCTGCCGCCGGCGTCAGGTTCCTTGGAGCGACATGGCCTGACGGGCTGGAAACGCCGCCGAACACGTTTCCGCTCGCAGCGATGGCGGTCGTCGCAATCGTCCTGCTCGGCCTCGGTGCGTTGAACGCGGTCGCTGCGTCGCGACTGCCGAATGCAGCGCTTGAACTGGCCGGTGGCAGCGCGACAGCCAGTGTTCGCAGAGTTCGCGAGAACGCAGGCATTGCCGTCATCCAGATCGCACTCGCGGTCGCTCTGGCATCGGCGGCGCTCCTGCTCTACCGAAATGGCCGCGTTGTGCCGGATTCAAGCGCATTCGATTCGGCTGACCTGATCTCGGCGGATCTCACGTTCACGACACCCCTGCCCCCTGCCGAGAGCGCGGCAGCGTACGCCTCGCTCCTCGCCCGCACCGAGGCTTCGACGGGTTTGCGCGCCGCCGGCATCTCGAGTCCGGGCACATGGCTCGGCATTGGCACACGCGATCGAGTCGCATTCGAGTGCGGCGCCTGTGAGATCGGCTTGATGGTCATGCCCATACAGATGCGCGTCGTCTCGCACCATGCGGTGAGTCCTGGCTTCTTCGCGAGTATCGGCCTGCCACCCGTCGAGGGAAGGGAGTTCACTACAGGCGATACACTCGCTGGCGAGCGGGTCGCGCTCGTGAATCAGACGTTTGCACAGACGAGCTTCGAGGCCGGGCAGCCCATCGGCAGAAAGGTCCAGCTCGGTGGCCTGCGGGGCGAATGGTTCAGCATTGTCGGCGTGGTACCGGACATTCAGGGCAGCGGCATCGGCGCACCACGCGCGAGTATCCCTGCGTTATTCGTTCCCATCCTTCAGATGCCGCCGGCCGCCGCCATGCTCACGGCACGCATGACAGGATCAGAGGCCAGTGCCGAGGAGTTCGCTGCACTGGTGCGGCCGTCCGCAGATGGGATCATCATTGCGGCCGGCGTTGCCATGACCGAACGCCTTGCGGGGGCCGTCGCGCCCGTGCTCTGGGCGGGTGCGCTGCTGCTCGTGTTCGCTGCTGTCGCGATGCTGCTCTCGCTCCATGGTATGCACGCATCGCTCGATGCTCAGGTGCGTAACCGACAGCGCGAACTCACCGTGCGCGCCGCCGTGGGCGCTTCGCCGCTCCGCCTCGCGCAACACATCCTCGGCCGGACCGTGCGACTTCTCGCCACGGGAGTACTCGCTGGCATCGTGCTGGCATTGATGAGTGCACGACTTCTCGAGTCCGCGATCGGTGGGATTCCCGTCCTCGATGTTGCGCCGCTGATCGGCGCCGCCTTCGCCGCTGTCGCTCTCGCAGGCGGCATCCACGCAGTTCGCCGCGCCGCGCGGACCGCACCCGCTTCAGCTCTCGCAGAGTGGTGAACCAGGGCGTCAGTATCCGATGGCAAGGCCGTCCTTGCGCGGATCCGATGCAGCGGCCCAGCCGCGCGGCAACTTCATGATCAGTTGAGCGCCGCCGAAGGCGACTTCAGATTCGTCGACGAGTACGTGGCCGAGTGCGACCAGCGCCTGGCGAACGTCATCAGCAACGGACGGCTCGATGGCGACGCGCGGCCCGCTCAGGTGGCGGAACCTTGCCGCATCGGCGGCCTGTTGCAGGTCCATATCGAATTCGAGCAGGTTGAGGAGCATCTGGACGTGACCCTGCGGTTGCATCGCTCCACCCATTACACCGAATGACAGCCACGGCTCCTCTCCTGCCGATTCACGCGACACGCCGGCCGGCTGGCTGGTCCGCGTCACGAAGGCGGGAATAATCGTGTGGAATGGCCGCTTGCCGGGCGCGACTGTGTTGGCCTGTCCTTCCTCGAGGGTGAATCCGCTGCCGCGATTCTGGAGTGCGAACCCGGTACCGGGCACGACGACCGCTGAGCCGAATGCGCTGTACAGGCTGTTGATGAACGAGATCATATTGCCGTATTCATCAGCGACGGTCAGGTAGATGGTCTCGCTGGCGGTCACAGCTTCGCCGGGCTCGACTCGTTCTGCGGCTCGTTTCGGATCGATCAACGCGCGACGAGTCTGGATATAGCGATCTGATAGCAGTTGTTCGGGCGTGACCTGCATGTGAGCAGGATCGCCGACATACGCTTCGATGTCTGCATAGGCCAGTTTCTTCGCTTCGATCAGAGTGTGCAGGTACTCGGTCGTGTTATGGCCCATCGCTTTCAGGTCGTAGCCTTCGAGCAGGCGCAGCATCTCGAGTGCGGCGATGCCCTGGCCGTTGGGCGGCAGCTCCCACAACCGGTATCCCTTGTACGGCACGGACACGGGTTCGACCCAGGTGGCTTCATGCGATGCAAAGTCCTGCACGGTCAGGAATCCGCCTGCGGCCTGCACGTGCTCGGCCACGCGACGGCCGAGTTCGCCGCCGTACAGGTGGGCCGGCCCCCGCGCCGCAATCTCCTGAAGCGTCCGCGCATAATCCGGGTTGCGGAACCACTCGCCCGCTACTGGCGCGTGTTCGCCAGCGATGAGATAGGTCGCGCGTGCACCTGCATCGCGGCGTAACGCGTTTGTTTGTGCCGCCCACTGGCCGGCAATCAGCGGAGACACGGGGAAGCCGTGCTCGGCGTAGTGGATCGCGGGTGCGAGGGCTTGTGCGAGCGTCAATGTGCCATAACGCTCGAGTAACGCCGCCCAGCCGGACAGTGCGCCCGGGACAGTGATGGCTTCCGCACCACGTGATGGCACGCGCTCGAGTTCTCGCGCGAGGAGCGCCTCGCGCGTCATCAGGGCGCCCGCGCGACCGCTCGCGTTCAGCCCGTACAACCGGCCGTCTCGCGCGGACCAGACCATCGCGAACAAGTCACCGCCCAGCCCGACCATGTGCGGTTCGACGACAGTCAGGACAGCGGCCGCAGCCACCGCCGCGTCGATTGCATTGCCGCCGTTCCGAAGTACCTGAAGCCCGGCCGCGCTGGCGAGCGGCTGGCTCGTCGCGATCACGCCCCGTGGCGCGTACACGGTGGACCTGGCCGCCATGCTCGGCGGCCGCTGTGCCGCGACTTCGCCTGCGACACTGAACGAGATCACGGCTGAAGCCACCCAGCCCACGTACTTGTTGTGTCCCACCATTCTGGCCTCCATGTATTGGCCCCGGCCACGCGCCCGCCTCCGGTCCGCAGCGTACAATCGCTTCACCGACTTCGGCAGTATAGCGTCCGGCTGGCGCGCCGTGCCAACCGTTGCCCGGATCCTGGCTGGCTCGGGCGGCTCGTCAGCGCGACGTCCTCGCTGCCCTCCACGGTCCGCGATCCGGCAACCCGTCGTTGCACGGTTCATGGTGGAGCGGTACCATCGACGCATGGCCGGGACGGGGTTTCGGCCGGTTTCAGCCGATCCGCGGAGTCTTCATGCGACGTCCCTTGATTCACGCTTTACTCCTGCTTCTCGGCGTGGTTGTACCGGCCGATGCGCAGAACTCGATCGCGTTCGCGGGTGCGACGCTGATTGATGGAACGGGCGAGGCGCCGGTGGCAGATGCGGTCGTCGTCGTGCGCGATGGTCGTATCGCCTGCGCGGGGACACGCGCGAGTTGCCCCGTACCAGCGGCGGCACAAACGCATGACCTTACGGGTCATTGGCTCACGCCCGGGCTCGTCGATGCGCATGTGCATTACTCGCAGACCGGCTGGGTCGATGGCCGGCCCGACTCGTACGATGCGCGCGAGCGATTTCCCTACGACCGCACGATTGCGTGGTTGCGCGATCCTGCGCACTTCTACCGCTCGTGGCTTTGCTCCGGTGTTACCGCGACGTTCGATGTCGGCGGGTACCCATGGACGTGGGGGCTGCGCGAGGCAGCCGAAAACTCGAGCGATGCACCTCATGTCGCTGCGGCCGGGCCGCTCCTCTCGACACGTGACCACTGGCTTAACGTTCCCGCCGAGCGACAGTTCATCCATATCCCGACCGACTCCGCTGTCGAGGCGGGCGCGCACTACCTCATCGCGAATGGCACCAGCGCCATCAAGATCTGGTTCCTCATCGGCGCGAGTGCGCAGGACACTGCAGCATGGGCCCATCGCATCCGGCTTGCGGGCGAGCGTGCCAACCATGCGGGCGTTCCCCTCATCGTCCACGCCACCAACCTGTGGGGCGCAACGCGCGCTCTCGAAGCTGGGGCGAAACTGCTCGTCCACGGTGTCGCCGATCAGCCAGTCGACCAGACGTTCATCGACCTCGCCCGCAAGAACCGTACGGTCTACACACCGACTCTCGTCGTCAACGACGGCTACCGTCAACTTCGCGCTCGCGACTTCAACGATGACAACTACGAGATGGCGTGTGTCGACCCGGAGACCAGAGCCAAGGCGTTCCTGACCGACTCATTGCCAGGCCGCCCCTCGACAGAGGCCATTGAACGCGCGCGCCGGAACGCCGAGAGGCAGTTCGCCATGGACGCCGAGAATGTGCGTCGCGCCCATGAGGCCGGAATCCCCATTGCAGTCGGCACCGATGCGGGCAACCCGCTCACGCTGCACGGTCCGTCAATCTACCTCGAGATGGAAGCGCTCCAGCGCGCCGGCCTCTCGCCCATGGACGTGATTGTCGCAGCAACCAGGAACGGCGCGCTCGCCATGAACCGGCTCGCCGAGTTCGGCACGATCGCCCCCGGCATGATCGCGGACATGCTCGTCGTCGACGCCGACCCGACGGCTGACATCCGCAACATGCGCCGGGTGTCGCTCATCGTGCGCCGTGGCACCATACACAAACGCGCCGACCTCGAGTATCGATGAAGGGTCACACCGTATCGACGCGGACCACTCGGGAGCACCGATGACGAATGACAACCCTGCGCCGGCAACGCATCGTTCGCGTGCTGGAGTGCATGCACGATCCGTGATCCGGTTTGCGATGGTCGTGGTGCTGTGCGCGGCGTGCGACCAGGCCGGCGGCGAGGACGTGGCGCGCGCGGTGTTTCGCGACAGCGCTG
Source organism: Longimicrobiales bacterium (assembly GCA_050732695.1). Taxonomy (GTDB): domain Bacteria; phylum Gemmatimonadota; class Gemmatimonadetes; order Longimicrobiales; family RSA9; genus JBFFZF01. The sequence goes on from JBOHRL010000093.1 coordinate 51,273, forward strand.
GCGTGCGCATCGCAGAGAATCCATCGCCGGATGACTCGGCCGCGCTCCCGTGGTGGCGATTCGAGGGTCCGCTCCTCGATGTGGGAGGCGAAGGAGTCGAAGAGCCGTACGCACTTTTCCGGGTATCGACCGCGATGCGTCTCGCCGATGGCCGCGTCGTGGTGGCGAATGGAGGATCGACGGACCTTCGTTACTATGATGCGGAAGGGCGTCACGTCGCGACGGTAGGCAGGAGCGGCGAAGGCCCGGGTGAATTCCGCAGCGTGAGCATGCTGATGCGCGGGCCGGGTGATTCGCTGACCGTGTACGACATTCAGGCCAGGCGGCTCTCGCTGATCAGCCCGGAGCCAGAGTTCATCCGCGATTTCACGTTTGGCGAGCCGGGCGGGTTCGGCCGACTGATCGGTCGCACAACCAGCGGCGAGTTCGTGGGACAGCCTACCGGCTTCCGCGGTGCTCCCGGTGAGATGCCGAGTGGACTGGTTCGGATGGATCAGCCCGTGACCCTCCACTCGGCGACCGGCGAACTCGTAGACACGATCGGCACGTTCCCGGGTGCGGAGACGTTCATCAACATCAACACCCAAGGCGGTCAGATCGCGTCCATCGAGATTCGCAGGCTGCCGTTTGCACGCTCGCCATCCTTCGCGCTGACCGGGGACGAATTATACGTCGGGTCCCAGGACGGACCGGAGATCAGCCGCTACAGGCTCGACGGCACGATGGTCCTGTCGATTCGAACCGGCCGGCAGCCGGAACCCGTCACGCCGGAACATCTGAATGCAGTGATCGAGAGTCGTCTCGAGAATGCGCCACCGGAAAGGCACGCCGAGATGCGCGCCGTCATGGAAGCCACGCCCCACGGCAAGCAGATTCCGCCGTACGGCAGCTTCACCGTGGATCCGAGCGGCAATCTGTGGGTGGCGGACCATGACGATCCACTGTCGACACGCGGCCGCTTTACCGTGTACGGCGACGACGGCGGACTGCTCGCCCGCATTGCGCTGCCCGAACGCTTCCGGCCATTCGACATTGGTGAGGACTGGATCCTCGGCCTCGAGTTGGACGAGCTGGATGTCGAGCACGTGCGCCTCTATCGCATCGTCAAGTAACCCCCCGAGGATCCGGCGCAACGCCTTTGCCGCCAGCAGCATCGTTCGTCGCTCGGGCCACACCGCCCGGCAATGACATCGCTGCCCGCGCCAGACCGTTCGCCCGCGGCTGACGTACCGTTGTCATACTTCGCCTGGCTGAATGCTCCTCAGATGGAGCAAGCGGGTCACACGAGGTGGCGCGCGCGGCTCCCGGACGTCATGCAGGAGGCCAGCCATGCAACAACGCGCAAGGCACACGATCACTGCTGCGCTCCTTCCATTCCTCGCCCTTCACACGGCGTGTGACAGTCATCCGATGAGTTCCACCGAACCCATCGGGACCAGCGCCGCGCAGGTGCCGGGCGCGAATTCGGCCGGCGATGGACTCAGCGCCGACATTGCGGACGGCGAAGCGGAGCCATTCGATGTTGCAGAAGTGTTCTTCGAGTTCAACACCACCGACAATGATCTGGGGTTCCAGATCTTTCTCGATGCGGAGGGTTGGCAACGATTGAGTCTCGCTGATCCTGCTCGAAGGAACACCGTCGAGATCAACGCACGGGGCGCGCTCTCGGAACTCGGCATTACCGAGCTGCGCTTCGAAAGCGCCGAGCCATCACCCGCCGAAGTTCTCGCGCTGTTCCCGCCCGGCCCCTACCGGTTCACGGGAATGACCGTCGAAGGTCAGCGACTTGCCAGCACTGCCAGACTGTCACACCGGTTTCTGCCCGCACCCACGTTCTCCCCATCGGGCGGAGAAACCGTCGACAGAAATGCAACCGTGGTGAGGTGGCACGCGCCGGGCGCCCGTCAGATCGAGATCATCATCGAGGACGAGGAAGCCAGGAACGTCTTCGACGTCGTCGTCTCATCGCCGATTACGAGTCTGGACGTGCCGCCGCAGTTCCTGCTGGCCGGGACCGAATACAAGATCGAGATCCTCGCGATTGCCGAGAACGGCAATCGCACGATCGCGGAGAGCACGTTCATAACGTTGCAGTAAGAGGTTCCGCCGAGCGCCTCAGCCGGGTCAGGAACGCGTCCGTCGGATCAGGAAACAGCCGCGCGGGAAGTCGTTGCCGGACAGGAAGACCGCCCGGCAGGAACACTGCCGGGCGGGAACTCGGAGCCCCGGCAGGAAAGACTACCCTAGTACCGGTAATGATCCGGCTTGTACGGTCCCTCGACGGGCACGCCGATGTAGGCGGCCTGTTCTGCCGAGAGCGGCGTCAGCTTTGCGCCCAGCTTGTCGAGATGCAGGCGCGCGACTTTCTCGTCGAGCTTCTTGGGCAGAACATGGACTTTCCGCTGGTAACGGTCGGCGTTCTGCTTCAGCTCGATCTGGGCCAGCACCTGGTTCGTGAAACTGGCGGACATGACGAAGCTGGGATGCCCTGTCGCGCAGCCGAGGTTGAGCAGGCGGCCTTCGGCAAGGATCAGCACGCTGTGCCCGTCGGGGAACCGGAACTCATCGTACTGCGGCTTTATGTTGATCCGCTCAATGCCTCGGCGCTTGAGGGACGCCATGTCGATCTCGTTGTCGAAGTGGCCGATGTTCCCGACAATGGCCTTGTCCTTCATGCGTGCCATGTGATCGTAGGTGATCACGTCCTTGTTGCCCGTCGCCGTGATGAACACGTCCGCGCTCTCGAGCACGTGATCGAGCGTGTTCACTTTGAAGCCTTCCATGGCGGCCTGAAGCGCGCAGATGGGATCGATCTCCGTCACGACGACGCGCGCGCCCTGGCCGCGCAGGGCCTGTGCGCAACCCTTGCCGACTTCGCCGTACCCGCACACCACGACCTGCTTGCCGGCGAGCATGACGTCGGTCGCACGGTTCAGGCCATCGATCACGGAGTGACGGCACCCGTAGATGTTGTCGAATTTCGACTTCGTCACTGAATCGTTCACGTTGATGGCGGGGAAGAGGAGTGTGCCTGCCCGCTCCATCTCGTACAGCCGGTGTACGCCCGTCGTCGTCTCTTCGGACACACCGCGGATCGTCTTCGCCATGCGCGTCCAGCGCCCGGCATCCTCGCTCTGCACGCGACGCAGCAGATCGAGAATCACGCCCCACTCCTCCGGATCGGCTTCGGCATCGAAGGCTGGAACTGCACCGGCCTTCTCGAACTCGACTCCCTTGTGAATCAGCAGCGTCGCATCGCCACCATCATCCACCACCAGATCGGGACCCGTGCCGTCGGGCCACAGCAATGCCTGCTCCGTGCACCACCAATACTCTTCCAGCGTTTCGCCCTTCCAGGCAAAGACCGGCACGCCCCGTGGCTCGTCGACGCTCCCGTTCCGACCCACGACGGCCGCAGCCGCTGCGTGGTCCTGCGTCGAAAAGATGTTGCACGATGCCCATCGCACATCCGCACCCAATGCCTCGAGTGTCTCGATCAGAACCGCCGTCTGAACCGTCATGTGCAGCGAACCCATCACGTTCACGCCCGCCAGCGGACGCGCAGCCCCATACTCCTCACGCACCGCCATCAGGCCCGGCATCTCCTGCTCCGCTAGCCGGATCTCCTTCCGCCCCCACTCCGCCAGCCCCAGGTCCGCCACCTTGAACGGCAGCCGTTCCGTTCCAGTCCCCGCCCGCTGCCGCGTCAGAACCCCGCTCTCCATGCTGTATCCTCTCTGTTCGAGTCCGCTCCTCCATCGTCCGCCTGCCGCCGGCGACAATCGCCCCGCCACCGCCGCACCGACCCGCGCGCACAACTCACCGCCGTTCCCCGCCTATCGACCGCCCTCCCACCCGCCGTTCCTCAACGATGCCACAAACAGCAGCGGTCCCTTTGCGCCCGGCTCCGGCGGTAGTGCCTGAGTGTCCACCCGCTCGAACCCCGCTCGCCTCGCCATGTCCTCTACCTGGTCCGGCGAGAAACCAAGCCACACGTGCCCCATGTCCGACCGGTACTCTTCGCGTTCGTGCTCACGCATGTCCACCACGATCAACCGGCCGCCTCGCCTCCGGTTCAACCGGCTCTCCCCCCCCGTCCTTCTTTGAGGACAGCCCCTCGTCCCGGCGATCCGTTGCAGGGCCGGAAAGGTGCGTAGGAGACGGCGCCCGCACGTGATCTGCTTCTCGACGGCCTTCGGCGAGATGCTGAGAATCCAGGCAATCTCGGCACGGGTCACGCCAGCGAGCGCAAGCCGCATCACGGATCCACAACGCGGGGGCAATCGGTTAATCGACGACCGAACGCAGTCGATCAGCTCGCGTCGTTCCGCCATTTCGTCTGGTTGGAGCAACAATGCCGGGAGATCGGGTGACAAGTCGAGTGGCTCGAGACATTGCCGCTGCTTGACGAACTCCAACGCCTCATTGCGACCCGCCCGTTCGAAGAACGCCCGTCCCAGCGGTCGCTGCCAGGCTTCAGGGCCCTCACGCCAGAGACAGACGACCGCGCTCAGTCACATCGTCCGCGTCGTCGTCGCACTCGACGATCCTGCGGGCGGCCCACCAGACCGCTTGCCAATTCCTGGAGTGATGTCCACGAATTGCGAACGTTCGGATCCCATCTCAGGGAGGTCCTGCGTTCTCGCGGCTGAGCATCGCTCGCCGCGGGCGTGAACATGCGCGCCGGGATCGCGTGGCAGGAGTGTTTCGCGAGCGGTGGGCGCGTGTGGTGCGCGATCGAAGACCTGCTGCACGGCACAGGCCGTGCTTTCCCAGCGAACCTACTGAGAAAATCCGCGAACGGCAAGCCCGCCGCTTAAAGCCTGCGGAAAATCGGCCCATCCAGCCATGGTCAAAAGACAACCGGTGCTTCGAGATTTCGCCTACGGGTGATCAGGGATCCTCAACATCTTCGGCGCGCCTGAGGAAGGGCTCGCGCGCGTGCGCGAACAGATTGTCGACGATGTGGACGACAGGGATGATGGCGGTGGTCGGCGGGCGCATGCTGTTCGAGTACGGCGACGTGGACACGCTGAGCTACCTCGCGTCCGTGCGGGAGAGCGTGCTCTCGATGCTGTACGGCATCTAGAGGACCGGGGCGCGATCGACCTGGACGACACGCCGGACCAGCTCGGCATCGACGACATCGGCGGCCTCACGCCGCCAGCGGCGTACCGGCGCCTTCGGTTACGGCTACCTTGATGATCCAACAATCGGTCTCTGTCGCCAGGGCGCGGGCGAAATAGGGGTCCACGACGGCGCTTCCACCTCGGGTCGCGGCCTCGATCCGCGTGCGTCCGACCGCCGGGAGCCCGCCGTGACTGGCTCGCTGCCGGCGGCGAGGTCCGGATGGGCCGGTCGCAAACCGGTGCAATCCGTAGCAACGCGTTGTTTGAGAATAAGCCTCATTCTCATTGACATGCCGACCGGTCACCCCCATCTTGCCCGCGTCGCGGCTCGAACACGCGACGCCGAGCGCCGAACGGCGCCGGCAATGGCGACCGAAAATTCGAGGAGATACGATGCGAACGCTGGGTTGCGGATCGCGAGTGGGCTCGTTCAAGAGGTTCTTGGCGCTCGCGGCGCTGTTCAGTCTCCTGCTCCCGGGCTGGTCGGAGCTTTCGGGGCAGGAGCACGCTCGGAACGAGACCTACGTTTTCGACATCCCCGTGATGGTGCTGTCCGACGCGCTCGAGGCGTTTCGCGGGGTGACGGGGTGGACGGTGAGCGCGGAAGCGGATCTGTTAGTGGAGGACGTGACGACGCGCGGTGTGCGCGGCCGGCTTACGGCCGTGGAGGCGCTACGCCAGTTGCTTTTCGGCACGGGTCTCGGCATCACGCGGACGGCGGAGGGCGTGGCGAGGCTTGAGCGTCGAGCGTTGGTGTTGCCGAGGATTCGTGTGGAAGCGGAGGCGGATCGCGGCTACCAGGTCGATGTCACGCGAACCGCGACGCGCACGGAAACGTTGCTTCGTGATGTGCCGCAATCGGTGAGCGTCGTGACGCATGCGATAATCGCCGACCTCCAGATGTCGAGCATGGCGGATGTGGTCGAATACGTCCCCGGCGTGGCGATGGGTCAAGGCGAAGGCAACCGGGATCAGGCGACGCTGCGCGGCAACGGGAGCACGGCGGATTTTTATGTGGATGGCGTGCGTGATGACACGGAGCATTTCCGAGATCTGTACAACGTCGAGCGTGTCGAGGTGGTCAAGGGTTCGAACGCGCTCGTGTTCGGCCGCGCCGCGGGCGGCGGCGGCATCAACCGCGTGTCGAAGCAGGCGTCGTGGACGCCCGTCCGTGAGGTTCGGCTTGAGGGCGGCACGCACGAGCACAGGCGCGGCGTGGTGGATGCGGGCGGCGGTTTGAGCGATCAGCTGGCGGCGCGTGTGACCGGCCTGTACGAGAACTCGAACAGCTACCGTGACGGCTTGAATCTCGAACGCTACGGCGTCACGCCGACCGTGACACTGGCGCTCGGCTCGGGCACGGTCGTTCGGGCGGCGTACGAGTTCTTCAACGATCACCGGACCGCCGACCGTGGCGTCCCGTCGTTCCACGGTGTGCCGCTCCGCACGGACCCGTCCCGCTTCTTCGGTGATCCGGACGTGAGTTACGCGGACGCACGCGTGCATGCGGTCAGCGCCACCATCGAGCATCAGATCGGTTCTCGCGTGCTTCTGCGAAACCATACCCGATTTGCCGGCTACAGGAAATTCTACCAGAACGTGTTTCCGGGTCCCGTGAACGCTGAAGGCACGGAGGTGAGGATCATCGGCTACAACAACCGGACCTGGCGAACCAACGTGTTCAACCAGACCGACCTCACGGGCTCGCTACGGACGGGCGGTTTGCGGCACGTGTGGGTGGCCGGCGTAGAGGTGGGCCATCAGTCATCCGACGCGTTCCGGAACACGGGTTTCTTCCATGACACGCTGACATCGGTCGATGTGCCCGTCACGGCACCCACCACGGTCGGCACGCCCGTCACGTTTCGCCAGAGCGAGACGGACGCGGATGCCAGGACCACGGCGCTCGTGCTGGCCGGCTGGCTCCAGGATCAGATCGAGATATCGCCCAACGTTCTGGCGATCGCCGGGGTCCGCATCGACAACTTCGATCTCGGCTACCACAACCATCGCGATGACGCGGACCTCTCGCGCCGTGACGTGATGGTTTCACCGCGCTTCGGGCTGGTGGTCAAGCCCACGGCGCGGCTCTCCGTGTACGGAAGCTACAGCGTCACGCATCTGCCGAGCTCGGGCAATCAGTTCACGTCTCTGAACGTCACGACCGAAACACTCGAGCCGGAGAAGTTCTCGAGCTACGAGGCCGGCGTGAAGTGGGACCCGCAGCCTGGCCTGTCGATCGCCGCCGCGCTCTACCAGCTCGACCGCACCAGCACCTCGGCGCCCGATCCGGCCGACCCGACGCACACGATACAAGCCGGAGCGCAGCGCAGCCGAGGCGTCGAGGTGACCGCGACGGGACGGGTGACTCGGGCTTGGCAGGCGCTGCTGAGCTATGACTTCCAGGAGGTCGAGATTACGGGTCGCACGAGCAGCGCCGATGTGGGCCAGGTGCCGGGGTCGACGCCCCGGCACACACTCTCGTTCTGGAACCGCTACGAGGTGACCTCGTCTTTCGGGCTAGGCCTCGGCGTCCTGCACCGGGACGAGATGTTCGCCGCGATCGACAACACGGTCACCGTACCGGGCTTCACGCGGTTGGATGCTGGCTTGTTCGTTCGCGTGACCGACCGAGCACGCGCGCAGATCAACGTCGAGAACCTGGCCGATGAGCGGTACTTCGCGTCCGCTCACAACAACAACAACATCACGCCCGGCTCACCGCGTAGGTTCGTGGCCGCCGCGACCATCGGCTTCTGACTGTGGGCGGCCCTGTCGGCGAGACGGTCAGAGGCTTCGGCGCATGGGAGCGGCGTTCACCGGACGCGTGATCGCGGCTCCACCGTCAGACGACGTCCGCGAGTTCCGCGAGCTTCACGTCGAGCCGAGCGGCGAGTTCGTCACCGGGGCGATTGCGGCATGGACACCTGTCCGAAGAAGCGGGCGACGTAGTCGTTGCTCGGCTCGCGGCGGATGACGTCGGGCGGCGCGATCTGTTGGATCACGCCGTCGCGCAGTACCGCGATGCGGTCGGCCACGGCAAGGGCGTCGCCGGCGTCGTGGAGCACGAAGATCGCGGTCGTGTTCGTGCGCCGGATAATGTCGCTCAGCTCGTCACGCATCCGGTCCTTCAAGACGACGTCGAGGTTGCTGAACGGTTCGTCGAGCAGCAGCACGGTCGGCTGTGGCGCGAGTGCGCGGGCGAGTGCGACGCGTTGCTGTTGCCCGCTGGACAGCTCGTGGGGGTAGCGGTCGCCGAGGCCGGCGAGGCCGACGAGCTCGAGCATGGACCCGGCGCGGTCGCGCTGGTCCGCGCGGCGCAGACGGTGCAGGCCGAAGCGGATGTTGTCGAGCACGCGGAGGTGTGGGAACAGCGCGTAGTCCTGAAAGACCATGCCCACGCCTCGCCGCTCGGGTGGCACGGTGCGCCGGCCGTTCGCCATCAACCGGCCGCCGATGTCGACGCGCCCCGCGGTCGGCGTTTCGAGCCCGGCGATCAGCCGGAGCAGAGTGGTCTTGCCGCAACCGCTCTCGCCGAGCACGGCGAGCACCGCCGCGTGCTCGATGGCCAGGTCGATGCGATGGACGGCGTCGCGGTCGGCGCGCGGGTAGCGCTTGCTGAGCCCCGTCGTACGCAGGTCGTTCACGTCGTGTCGCGTCGAACGAGGAGCCGGTTCAACACGACGACCGCAGCCGCGCGGCGAGGAGCTGGCGCGAACGGACGACCTGGCACGCTACTTCGAGGATCGGCTGCGCCGCATGCCCGAGGTGCTCCAGTTCGTGAGCACCGTGCGTGCGCAGAACGCCAACATCCGCGTGACCTTCCCGGATTCCATCAAGTACACGCAGATCCCCGTCGCCATCAAGGAGCAGCTGGTACAGTTCAGCCTGCTCTACGGCGGGGCGGAGGTGCAGGTACGGGGCTACGGCCCGTCCTTCTACGGCGGCGGCGGGGGGCAGCGCGCCGAACTACTCCATCAAGATCCAGTACAGCTACGAGCAGGTCCGGCTGATCGCGGAGGGGTTGGCAGACAAGCTTAAGCGCTACAGCCGCATCCGCGAAGTGGACACGAACTCGGCCGGCAGCTGGTTCCAGCGCGATCGCGCTACCGAGATCGCGCTCGACATCGACCGCGCACGCCTCGCGCTGCACGACATGACCGCCGCCAGCGTCGTCGCATACGTCCGCGTCACGGTGCGCGGCCCGGGCAGCGGCGGCACCGTACGCGTGGCCGGCGACGAGATGCTGGTCTCGGTGAAGCTCGAGGACTACGAGAATATGGACATGCAGCGGATCGAGGAGACGCTGATCCCCGCCGCCACCGGCGAAGCGGTCCGGCTGGGCGACATCGCGACCGTCCGCGAGCGCCAGGTCCTGAACCAGGTCATCCGCGAGAACCAGCAGTACCAGCGCCTCGTCACCTACGAGTTCCGCGGGCCCAACAAGTTGGGCGATCAAGTGCGCGATGCCGTCATCGCCGCGACCGGCCTGCCGCCCGGCTACACGATCGAGGAGCGGCAGAGCTACTTCTTCTCGGCCGAGGAGCAGCAGCAGATCTGGGGCGTCATCATCGTCTCGATCATCCTCAGCTTCATGGTCACCGCCGCGCTCTTCGAATCGATCAAGCTGCCGCTCTGCGTGCTGCTGACCGTGCCCATGGCGCTCATCGGCGTCTTCCTCCTGTTCTTCTACACGAACGCGAACTTCACGCGCGAGGCCTACATCGGCGTGATCATGATGGCCGGCATCGTCGTCAACAACGCGATGCTGCTGGTCGACCACGTCAACCAGCTGCGCCGCAACCACGGCATGGGGCTGAACGATGCCCTGCTGCGCGGCACCATCGAGCGCGTCCGGCCCATCCTGATGACGAGTCTGACCACCATCTGCGGCCTGCTGCCGCTCGTGCTGTTCGCCGAGAACGTCAACGCCAACATCTGGAACGCCCTCGGCTTCGCCCTCATCGGCGGACTCGCCAGCTCGACCATCCTCGTCCTCACCGTGACGCCCTCCCTCTACCTGCTGTTCGAGCGGCGGGGCGAACGCACGCGCCGCGCGCTCGCTGACGTGCAGGACCGATCCGGCGTGCCTGCTCCAGCCTGATCCCCGCTCCGTCACCACGACGGCTCAGCGTGCCCCGCCTCCGCGCGAAAGGAGCCGGCCTCTCTCCGAGGTGGGTGCGCACCGTTGCGCTTGCGCGGGACCGTATTCCCTTCTCCGTTCTCGTCGCTCGTTCCCCAGCCGTGAGGCGACCGCCCATGCCGACACCCACGGACCTGCGCCGATCCGCCCTGGCGCCGGCGCCGCGCGGACTGCCGCGCCGCGCGCTGTTCGCTGCGACCGTCATCGCCGCCAGCTGCTCGCCTGCGCGCGTACCGCCGAGGTCAGCACGCCGGTACCCGCCGGCGCCGGTCTACCCGGGAGCGGCGTGCGAGCGGATCGGTGATCCGGAGGCGGCCGGCTGGTTGGAGGAGGGGCTCGCACGCGTGCGCATGAACTTCTCGACGCGCGACATGGCAGGGGTGACAGATCGTGCCGGAGCACTGGGTCGGTGAGAGCACGAAGCGCTGACGCCGCGCTCAGAGAACCCGCCGCAACGGCGTACCGGCGCCTTCGGCTACGGCTACCTGTGGTGGATCTTCGACAACCCGGACCTACCGGATGTCTTCGACGGCGCCTACACGGGACTGGGCGCGGTGGGGCAGCACATCCTGGTCATGCCCGCGCTCGACCTGGTGGTCGCGCACAAGACGCGACCGGGTCAGGGACGCGGCGTTTCGCACGGACAGTTCCTCGAGGTCATGGAGCTACTCGTGCAGGCGTACTGCGGCGAGAGCTGCGACGACGTGTCGGCAGCCTTCAGCACGGCGTCGAAGTCGGCGCGTCCAGGCATGGCTCTGCCCCGCGCTCCAACCTGAAAACGGGCGGACCCCGGCACGGCCACGACGGGCGGCGCGCCGGAGGCATGCGTCAAAGGAGCGGGTGGTACGGGGACGCTCGCGACCCGGCCTCCCAAGATGCAATTCCCGGCAAGTCCGCCGGGACGGCGCTCGGCGGCAACGTCATGCCGCGTACGGCCTCGTGCGGCCGAAGGAGCTCACCGTCACCGCTAAACGCCAGCACCTTGTGCACTTTTTCAAGAAGTGGACTGACGCTACGATGTGCATTCAAGTGCCTCGGGCGATCTGCCACCATAACGCTCCCGGAGATAGTCCACCCAACGCTCCTCCACAATCTGCCAATGCAATCCGAGAGCCGCTTGCACACCGATGTAGGCATCCCCGGCCTGCTTCACTTCCGCCAGCAACTTCCCGGTGCCCATTGCGCCGGGCGCGACTTGCTCGAGGAACTCAATGAATGTCGCATACAGATCGTAGGCAACTCTTGACTTACCGAACTCAAGACGTTCCGGCAGCCGGGCAGCCGCTGGCATCGATGTACGGTCAACCAAAAACCGCACTCGCAAGCGCAACTGGCCTTCACACGTCACACCTCCAGCTGTCCATTCTGCAATACCCTCCTCAAACCATCTCGGGAGCTTGCCACCATTGAAGTACACGCTAGACGCCAAGTGGCCGAGCTCATGTCGGATAGTCCGTTCCAGCATCGACCTATCCCACTGCGTCGCATCCTCGAGAGCAATGATAATCAGCCGTTGCGCAGGGACCGCGGTCGCCGCGGTATGTTCGCTTCTCGCCGCAGCGAGACTGACGGTAATCCTAATTCGGGTCAGTAGATCGGAAGGGAATCCGGGAGTGCGACGGTGGATCCTCACGATCGATATTATCTCCGATGCCAAGGCCGAATCAATTGTCGTCTCGGAGGGAAACACAACGCGAATCTCGTCATCACCCACTGCCGATAGTGTGCTTACAATCCCGTTACGTCGGCACCCGGAATCGAGCAGGCCGGCTTGCAGGCCGACACACACAATAACCACGGTCTTCAGAGGCGTGACGCTGCCCGCGCGGCTCACCCATTGATGCCCCACCGCGGACATGCGTCGCGGGCAGTTCACGTCCCATCCTTGTGAAGGACTATCCGTTTGACTGACATCATCCTCTACACAGCCCTCGAGTCAGTCTTCACTTCACCCCGAATCCTGCACATAAGATCGATGAAATCGTAGATGCGAAACACCGTCTGGAGCCGTAGATTGCCAGGACTTCTTGGCGGAAGTATTCCTTGCAACCGGAGGCACCCAGACGGTGCGCACTCATCATATAGATTCTCGGCCACATATTCAAGGGTGTGGCACGCCGCTGCGCCTTTGCGGGCGTGCGGGTGGCGTAACCGATGGCGCGGGTTTGGTGCTGCTGCGCCAGTTGTGGGACCGCCTCGATGTGGGCATGTGGCTAGACAGCCGCTCGGGTGGCATTGCGGGGGTGTATCGGCCAAGCCTGATGCTGGAGATCCTGGTCGCGTTGCTCTGGTATGGTGGTGGTGCGCTGGATCACGTGCGTTGGTTGGGAGCGCGCAATGTACGTCGCATCTTCGGTTGGGTGAGCGTCCGCGATCCGACCACGTTCGGACGCTGGCTGCGGCGCTCGAGCGAAGCGCTGCTGCCGCTGCTCGATCAGTTGCTCTGGCAAGTTGTCGTGCTGCGTTGGCGGGTGGTGGGCGTGCCCGAGCGAATGACGTTGCTGCTCGACTCGACGGTGTCGGTGCGCTATGGCGTGAAGCAGGCCGGTGCGGAAGTCGGATACAACCCCAAGAAGCGCGGGCGTCCGAGTCACCACCCGATGGTGGCGTTCGTGCAGGAGACGGGTGATTGTGCAGGCGTGCGCTGGCGGCCGGGAAACGCGCATACGGCCGACGGGGCCATCGAATGGCTGGAGATTCTCGTCGCCCGGTTGCGCGAAGCGGGGGTAGGCGAGATCACGGTTCGTCTGGACAAGGGATTCTTCTCGCGTGCCATGGTGGACGCGCTTCAGGAGCTGGGCGTGTCGTTCCTGCTCAAGGTTCCCGACTATTCGTGGCTGCGCCAGCGGCTGGGTGCACGCCGGCAGTCGGAGAAGGACCCGGCCATCTGGACGGCCAGCGGTACGCTGTACGGGGTGCGCTTGCTGTCGTGCGAATGGCGCAGAGCGTTGCTCACGGAGCAGGGAACGCTCCGTCTCGACACGTACGAGGTCACGCAGCGGGCGCACGTGCTCACCAATGTCGAAGGCATTCACGCGATTACCGCCTGGCGCTTGTACAACCAGGGCGCGGTGGTGGAACAACGCATTGCGGAGCTCGGCCAACTCGCCATCGGCGACACCGCGATCGATCATCTGGAAGGCAACGCCTTGCTCTGGCAGATCGGATCTCTGGCCTACCAGCTCCTCCACTTCGCACGCACCACCGCGCTCGCGGGCGACTGGCAACGCGCTCAACCCGACCGCCTGCGTGCGGCGCTCTTCCGCATGCCCGCGAAGCTTACAACCCATTCCCGCAAGCACTCGCTACGCATCGCATCCGACGAGCCACAGCGGCACACTCTGCGGTCAGCATTGAAGGAGCTGGAGAGGCTGCCGGGTCCACCGCTTCTGCGCGCCGCGTAGCGCGTCAGCGACTGGAAGAACACCGACGAAACTTGCTGTGCAGCCTGAGGTGACGTGTCGCCAGCCTGCACCAATGTGCCCACTTTCGATTCTTCACCTCGGCTGTATAGCGTGCATGGCGCTAAGTTTGAGTCATAACACCCGTTCGTGAGTCAACTATGACCCCGACACACCGCTCCCTGCATCACGATGCAGGATCCGGGTTCACATGTGCCCAGATTCGTTCGGCTGATGCTCGAGTGGCGGGGACCACGACTTCCGCCGTTGTCGGCCGCACGAGTCGGCTGCATTCGGCGCCCGCGCGCCGCCTAGCTACGGGCCTGCCGCCCGCGGTGGTCGCGCTGCCACTTCCTTCTCGAAGCGTTGCTCCACCGCCGACCCCTGTCCGGCCGCCTCCTTTGCACTGCCGGTTTGTGGCGAGTGCGGCGTGTGCGGGCGCCACTGCGCCGAACTCGGCTTGGATTGCGCGATGTCCTCGTCTGCCGGCCTAAAAATCACCTCCGCCTGACAGGCTGTCTCTGACCCGGCTTGGCGGCGATACGACCACGGTTCAGTGGCCATGCCGTGTGACATTCGGCTTGAAACGCGCCCCGGCCACGCCAGGGCAGAAAAAGCGGATCCGCGCGGCACCTCTCCTTTCCATCGGATCGTCCACGTCTGACGAGCCCGCCCCGGCACTTCGAGGCCTCGGGCCACAAAGCACCCCCGGCGGCAGATTAGCATTAGCCGTACGCAGCCACTCCCTGGAGCACGACCCCGGCTGGCCCAACCGCGCCTTCAGCGCGAAAGCCCTGGTCACGTCCGCAAAATTCGGCTAATCCTGATTCTCCGCCCTCAGATAGTCTCTGAGGTCTCTCAGTCCGAGCACTCGCAGCCGGTCGACTGTCTCCTCTTCCAGGAAGACGACCGAGTCCACCCTGCTCGCCGAACAGCCGGCGCCCAGCACTGCTACGATTCGCCGTTCCGGATGCAGCAGCAGACGCTCGCGGAACTGAATGACGAGCGACGCCCACTGCTCGGAGTTCTGCGACCGCAGTGCGCTGATGAGATCCGCTACATCAACGTCTTCAGCGGCCACGAGGTTGATTCCGCACTTGTCGCAGTCCTCCATCAAGATCTGCGGGCAGCGCATGTCCTCGGAGCCATCCGGGTCGAAAAACGAGCCTTCCCAGCCGTAGCCGGCGCACGGCAAGCAGTCCCGGCCGCAGTCCTGGGCCTGCACCCATGTGGGAATGGTCAGCGCGACGCTGACCGCGACGCAGACGACGAAGCTGTGGGTCCTCATGGTTTCCTCCCCCTTGCAGGTTGCTTGGACTCGAATTCCACTCGCCAGACGACGAGTTGCGGCGTACCATCCTCAAGAGAATGATCTTCCAGCGCGAGCCCATCGTCGACAAACGACACTAGGCGCGCCTCGCCCTGCCACGTGGCAACGATCGTCGCGTTGGTCAGATCAATCACATCGATGCGGCCGTCGTATACTGATCGCCCTTCCTTCAGGGCGAGACCTATCCTTCCTCTTTCATCAACCACTTCGCTTACGGCATGCTGCCAGTCTCCCCGGCGCTGAGACCTCACAACCCACAGCCGGCCAAGAGAGTCCTCCTGAATTGCCAGTATCTTATTGGGCGGCGGGTTCTCAAGCGTATTTCTGCCTGGACGCACTTCAACACTGTTCAGTACAGGTCCCTCGAAGCCGATAATGCGTCGACCACTCGACGTCCACAGCTCAATCAGATAGTCATACCACGGGGCGCTGTGTACGCGTCCGGTGCGGCCTACCGCAACGACGCGGCGGGATGACAATGCGGTCATTGGAGGAGTGTCCTTCGTCGACGAGACACCGAACGAGTGAATGATCTCGGAGCCGTTGACAATATGGAGAGGCAGGCCTATCAGACTGGCAGTGCGTGACCACATATTTACGACAGTTCGATCGAAATCTGGCAAGGGTGCCATCGCTAGGACGGCTCCCGGTAATCTGCGGATCTCCACAAGCCGCATGGCGGCGTCGACGATCGCTTCATCAGGCGGGTCAATGATATGCACGTTGCCACTTGCGTCACTATAGACAGGTCTCGGGAAACGGAATTCCAAGGGTCCACGTCCGCGCCGGCCAACGGTCCGGACATGGCGTCCCAAGTGGTCGAATACCTTCACTGCGTTAGTTCCGGCGACCCAGTAGCGGCCGCGATGGTCCCGAATGACATCCCGTACATGTTCCACGTAGCCTGGTCCGATCGTGTCGCCAAGCACAACTATGCGTTCGAGATGGATGCAGTGCTGACAGATGGACCTCGCGTTCAGGAGAGGAATGGTCGCCGAGCTATCGATACCTTCCCATGAGCCCCTGGGCGGCTCATTCGCGTCACTGCAGGCACCAGTGAGAACAGCCGCTGCCAGGAGCGATATGCTCAGCCGCATGGGTAGCTTCGTCGAATCGTATCCGCTGTTGGCTTCATTTCATTTTCATGTCGCCAATAGTCGCCAATTTGTCGCCAATGCGTATTGGCCACCGCGATACTGTTACCGTGCGCGATGGTCCGCCGTAGTACGATCACGCACCCGGAGGGTCGTATGCCCTCCATCTGGTATAGGCTCCAGCCGGGAGTCTTGACCATCGGCCGCTGACCTCCGGCTGAACGTCTCTGCGACGCTGACGGACCTCCGGCCGGCTCGCGCATAGTCCGCCATCCTTTCATGCTTACCGGTCGCCGTTTTGGAGACCCCGATCGAGCGGCATGGATCGGCCGCGGAGCTGATCGCAGAGGCTGCCGCTTTTGGCTCCGGCCATCACTTCTGCACGGAATCCGATTCGATCGGCAGCGACTCGAGTTCGCCAATTCGTACTTCGAGGTTCGACGCATCCGGTGCGCGCGCGACCAGAGCGTCCAGCATCTCTGCTGACTCGTCCACTGCAACCACCCGTGTCACGAACGGGGCCAGCCGGATCGAAAGCGCGCCCGTCCCCGCTCCCAGGTCAGCAACGATCCATGAGGCGTCCAGCAGGCCCGCCAGTGCCAGCAGCGTCGATTGCGCGCCGTACAACTCCTCACGAAGCTGGTCCCAGTCCGCAGCCGCTCGCGAGAAGAACGCCCTCGACCGCTCCCTCCGCCGCGCCAGCACCACACGGGCCCGCTCCGCGTCCGCCCTCGCGGCCGCGCTCGAACCGGCCCTCCGCCGAACCACCTCCCACAACTCCGCTGCCCCGGCGTCCAAACCGCCCAGCCGGTAGTACCGGCTCGTGCCCGACGCCCTCAAGTCCAGCCAGCCGTCCGCGACCAGCACCTTCAGATGCCGGCTCACCGTCGACTGCGGCAGCTGGAGAATGGCGCACAGCTCCGAGACCGCCAGCTCGTGCTCTCCAAGCACGAGCAGGAGCCTGGCGCGTGTCTCATCACCGAGCGTCTGAAGCCGGTCGAAGACCGGGGCGGTGGGCGTATTTGATCCATTCATCCGCATAAAAGGATGCAACGCGGATCGCGCAGCCTCAAGTGGATGGGCGAACTTCTTGCGACACAATGGTTTTTGAGACTCGAAAGGGGACAGGCGCATGGGCCCCGCGCTTCCGATGACGCACGACCGCGAAGACGCGCACGGCCGGATCGCCGTTGTGACGGGTGGCAACCGCGGGATCGGTCTGGAGGTATGCCGCCAGCTCGCGGAGATCGGGATGCGCGTACTGCTCGGCGCGCGTGACGGTGCAGCGGGCGAAGCGGTGAGTGAGAGTCTACGCGGGCGGGGTCTGGACGTTCGGGCAGTTGCACTGGATGTCGATGATCCTGCGAGTATCAGCGAAGTACGCCGACACGTCATACGGGAGCATGGCCGACTCGACGTGTTGGTGAACAATGCCGCGATCTATCTGGACGAAGACGTGAGTATGTTCGACATCGGCGAAGAGGTGCTGGAGCGCACGTTGCGGACGAACCTGTGGGGTCCGTTCCGAACATGTCGCGCGTTCGTGCCGTTGATGGTGTCACGACGATACGGCCGGGTCGTGAACGTATCGTCGGGTGCGGGCTCGCTGTCGGAGATGACCGGGACCACGGCGGCGTACCGGATCTCGAAGACGGCGTTGAACGCGCTCACGCGGATTGTCGCGGCGGAGACGCACACGGTGAACGTCAAGGTGAACGCGGTGTGCCCGGGTTGGGTCCGTACCGCGATGGGCGGTCCCTTGGCGGATCGTTCGCCTGTGCACGCAGCGGAGACGATCGTGCGGTTGGCGACGCTGAGTCGGCGGGGTCCGACGGGTGGCTTTTTCCGCGACAGGAATGCCATAGCGTGGTAGGTCAGGACGCAACACACCACATAACGCCTCGTTTCTGGGGCTGGTTTCTGGGGCTGGTTTCTGGTCGGGCACACGACAGGACGACGCACGCGAAGGATGGAAACGCGGTACCGGGGCGCCGAGATCTGCCGGTTGTGGAACGTGCTCCTCCTCCTTCTGCGCAAACAAGAAACCAGCCCCAGAAACGAGGTCCCAGAATCGAGGCGAGAACGGTGCTCGAATCTACTCCTGTCTCCACTTGATCGAACACCCGATGCTGGGGCGCTGCTCGACGGGCGCCGGCAAACCAGACAGCACGGCATCGAGTGCTTCCCTGAGGTCTCGGCCGGTCAGGGGCAGTCCGTTGCCCGGCCGGCTGTCATCGATCTGGCCGCGATAGAAGAGTCGGTGCTGGTGGTCGAACAGAAAGATATCGGGCGTGCATACAGCGTTATGCGCGCGGGCGACGTCCTGCGATTCATCGAACAGATACGGGAACGTATAGCCGGCGCGTTGTTTCTCTTCTTTCATCCGATCAGGTGCATCTTCGGGGTAGGCCGTGGGATCGTTGGGGTTGATGGCAACGATCGCGACGCCTTTCTCGCCGTACTCGCGGCCGATGGCGGCAAGCTCGAATGCCACGTGTTTGACAAACGGGCAGTGATTGCAGAGGAAGAGCACGAGCAGGGCGGGAGCGTCGGCGAAGTCCTCGAGGGCAACGATGTTCCCGTCGGTATCGGGCAACGCGAAGGGAGGTGCAGGCGTGCCCAGGGGGAGCATCGTCGAAGTGGTCCGGACCATGGCGGTGATGTCCTTTCAGGCGAAACAACGTGCCATCGTTCAGCGAATCCTGACGACGCGGGTGTTGCTCCGAACGTCGCGCCGGCCGTCGTTGTCTCGAGGTTACGATACAGGTAAGCGTTATCAGAAGCCAGCGCCCACGGTTCGCCGGCATCCTGTACGTTGCGGGCGGAGTCTGGCAGCGAATCCGCCAGCAGAAGCGCGTGAATCAGACCCATGGGCGTTCGATCGCGGGAGTTTGCGCACGTCATCCGTGTATGGACAGCCTGTCATACAGTTGCTGCGGGGGACAGAGTCCGTTGCTCTGACACGGCGGCATTTCGGAAGAGCGCACACGATCAGCAGGTGCTGGCCGCGGAGGGCAGAACCGGGTGCGCGTGGCCGAAGCTGAGAAGCGGAAGGTGAACGGGCCGATGCCGATCCGTGCACGCCGGAGCGGGCGCGGTGCG
>JBOHRL010000094.1:0-126082 GCA_050732695.1 Longimicrobiales bacterium
CGCGGGTCCCCCACCCGCTTCGCACCCGCAGTTTCCCCACCCATCACCTTGTTCCACCCTCGCCCACACCCGCATTTCTTTGTTCAAGGGCTAGAGTGCCCATCCTTCCCGATTCTGTAGCGGCGCGGGTCCCCCACCCGCTTCGCACCCGCAGTTTCCCCACCCATCACCTTGTTCCACCCTCGCCCACACCCGCATTTCTTTGTTCAAGGGCTAGAGTGCCCATCCTTCGCGATACGGCCGGGTCAGGTACTGATTCGCTTCCGGCACGTTTGTGATCTCCATGGCCTCGCCGTCGTAGTGAATCGTGCGACCTTGCCCGGTGCGCAACGCGACGATGCCGAGGAGCATGACCTCGGTCAGTGGAGCCGCGTAATCGAACGGGGACGTTGCACGTGTGAGGCCTTTGCACGCGAGCGCGAAGTTGACGAGATGGTTGGTGCCGACGCGCTCGTACGTCTGTGGTACGGCTTCGGCGCGTTCACGCAGGGATTCCGGGAAAAGCTGCGGTTCTCGGCCGTAGGTCTGGTGCATGAGTACACCCCACTCGCCGACGTAGATGACACCGCCTTCGGGCAGCAGCTCGATTTCTTCCGGCAGCAGAGAGGGTCGTGGAGGCATGAAGCCGCCATCGTACCAGTGCAGTACGACGGGCGGCAGGATGCCGCGCGCCGGGAAGAGGTAATGCACTGTCATGGCGAGCGGATAGGAGACGGGCGCTTCGCGTGGACCGCCCCAGGGTGTCGAGGTGGCCTCGATGGTCGATGGATAGCCGAGGTCGAGTGCCCAGTACGGGTGATCGACGAGATGTGCGCCCATGTCACCCAGCGCGCCGACACCGAACGCGGTCCAGCCGCGCCAGTTGAATGGGTGGTAGACGGGGTGCCAGGGAATGTCCTCTGGAACGGGCCCCAGGTAGAGGTCCCAGCGCATGTCATCGGGTGGATCGTAATCGCCGATCATGGCTGCGGCGAGCCGGTTGTTGATGGCGCGCGAGTTCCAGGACGGGCGAGCATCGGGTTCGACAGGCGGCAATGGTGCAGGCCGTGGAATGCCCTGTGGCCAGATGGGCCGGTTGGTCCAGACGTGCACTTCACGGACCGGCCCGATCACACCGGCCTGGATCCACTCATTGACGCGGCGGGCATCATCACTCGAATGGCCCTGGTTGCCCATCTGTGTGACAACGCCCGTCGACCGCGCTACGGCCTTGAGCAGGCGTGCTTCCTGAACGGACCATGTGAGGGGCTTCTGGCAGTAAACGTGTTTGCCGAGTTCCATCGCGGTTTTCGCGATGGCTGCGTGCAAGTGATCCGGCGTCGCGATCAGGACCGCATCAAGATCGGGCTGCCTCTCGAGCATGTCGCGGAAATCGGTGTATCGTTTGACTTTGCTGAACTGCTCGTTCAATGCGATGCCTTCGGGCCGCTCCTTGCCTTCGCGATCCTTCTTCTTGCTATCGACCTGCCGCTCCGTGAACGAGAAATCGACATCGCAGACCGCAATGAGACGTTCGCCGCCAGCGATGAGCGACTCGGCGTTTTCCGTGCCCTGCTGGCCCATGCCGACGACCGCGAAGTTGAGCGTATCGCTGGGCGCACGGTAGCCGGGCCCGCCGAGGACGTGGCGCGGTAGAACCATCGCACCAAAGGCGGCCGTTCCGGTGCCGGTCACGAATTCACGACGGGTCAGGATCGAGTGTCGCATTGCCGCTGCATCTCGCGCGAAAGGAATGGATTTCACCTCGGCAAGTTCGGAGTGTGTGGGCAGCGCCGCAACCCGGTGGACTGCGTGCCGGTCGCGCGTGTGGCGGGCAGATACCGAGGATGGTTCACTGAAGGTCGAAATCGCCGCCATTCTGCTGGCTTCACCTGCTCGATTCACCTGCGGGGCGACAGGCGCCGGGCGGGCAGGAGATGCGTTGCTCGAGAAGTCGGCCGAGGCGGACGGTCAAGCTGTCGCCAGCCGTGATCGGGTGCTCCTGGAATGGATCGTTCGCCAGATCGTACAACTCTTCCGATCGATCGATACCACGGACGTAGTACAGCCCATCACTCGCAATCGAGCGCATGACGCGAGCCCGGTTCCGTCCCGGCGAGAGTTCCGCGACGGGCGGCAGTCGTTCGTAGGAACCGACGTGATCGCCGGACCACGCCCTCTCGAGTGACTGGCCCGGGAAGTCTGGCGGTTCGGAACCGGGCAACCATTGGGCGATCGTCGCCGGCACGTCCTGGAGTGAAACAGGTTCGCTCACGCGAACGCCGGCAGGTGCCCGGCCCGGAGCCACGAGCACAAGCGGCACGTGCAGCTGCCAGAAGTAGAGATTCGTGCCATGCCCGATCTGGCCGTGTTCATTGAATTCTTCGCCATGATCCGATGTTATCAACAGGATCGTGTTATCGAGTTTGCCCCGCCGGTCCAGCTGGTCGATCAGGACCCCAAGTTGTTCGTCGAGCCACGCGATCGATGCCTCGTAGGACGCAAGCATGGATTGAATCTGTTCAGCAGGCGGCCTGGCATCCGGGCTCAGCCGCCAGAAATCCTTGAGGCGAGTCGCCAGCGGATCCGCTGCGTCTGACGGTGCGAACTGCTGCCGAAACCGAGCCGGAGGATCGTACGGCTGATGTGCATCGAAGTAATTCAGGAAGGCGAAGAACGGAGCGCTCGGCTCCTCGTCGAGCCAGCGCAGAAAGCTCTCGTTCACCATGGGTGCCGTCTTCCGGCCCGGCAGGAACTCCTTGCCCAGCAGGCGCTGCACGGGCCCGACATACCAGTCCGGAACGGATGCCTGGAGCGCGATCCGGCCGAGCGTGGTGCTGAGCGCAAGCTGGCCGATCGAAACGCGATAGTCCTCGTAATGTGTGAATCCGCGTGCCAGTCCGTGCTCGCGCGATGTATAGAGCAGATTCGATACAAAGCCGCCCGTCCGGTACCCGCGAGCGGATGCCACTTCCGCAAGTACAGGATGCTGGTCATCGAGCGGATCGAACCAGGTAGCCGACAGGTTGTTCGGTACGTGGCCGGTGAACAGACTCGCGTGCGAGGGCAACGTCCATGACGTTGTCGCGAGTGCCGCCTCGAACGTCACCCCTTGCTCGGCCAGACGATCGAGATTCGGGGTCGGTACCGTGAACCCGTACAGGCCCAGCGACGCCGCGCGCACCGTATCCCAGACGATCATCACGATGTTCGGCGTTCCCGCACTCGGCTCGGGCCGGCGCGCCACAGCGCTGCGCTCGCGGAACCATGCATAGCCGTTCAGCAGCCCGGCGAACAGGAGCACGAGCCCGGCAAGCAGCACTGTCGAGACGCGTATAATCCTCTGGAAACGAGCACGTGCGCCGATGTGTCGAACAGCGGATTGGACGGCCACGCCGAGCGCAACGGCCACCACGGCCCATGGCGCCAGCACGCGGGGCAACGCCAGCAAGGCAACGGTGCTCAGGAAGACGAAGAGCACGATGCACGTGGCATACGCGTTCACTCGCGGCACAACGCGAGCGATGGCATGTACGACAAACGCCATGGCGAGGAAGAGCACCACGTTGCCCGTGGGTGCCATCCACACGAACTGAGGTGAGACGTGGATGGTGCCGCCGAGCAACACCTTCTTGACCCCGAGAGCCAGCACCTCCGTGACGCCGAGCGCGAGGCCGAACCATAGAGCCGAACGAAGGCTCGCGCTCAATGGGGCGCGAGCCTTCGTCAATGTCACCGGCCCACCGGCATCACCGGCAGTCACCCATCACCACGCGATGCCGTAGTCCTCGCCGTGCTGGCTGGATCCGCCCCAGAAGCTGCCGTGTGCCCAGTCGAAGAAGATCGCGTTGATGGGCCCGGATGTGAGAGCCGACGTTTCGAGTGAGTAGCCCATCGAGCGGAGTTCACTCATGACCCATGGCGGCGTCGCTTCCTGAACCAGCAACCGTCCCGGGCGCGTCTCGTGTTCACCGAATGATGCGCGCATCTGATAGCTGTTGATGTTCGCTGCCTCGCACGCCTGCTGAACGTTCATTCCGAACTCGACGACGTTGAGGAAGAACTGGAGCAGGTTCTGGTCCTGGCTGTCGCCGCCCTGCACGGCGAACGAGAGGTAGGGGCGGCCGTCCTTGACGGCGAGCGTGGGCGTCAGGGTGGCGCGCGGTCGTTTGCCCGGCTCGACGACGTTGTATGGGCCATCGGCCGCGTTCGTCACGAAACTCTGCATGCGTTGCGAGAGACCGACACCGGAGTTGCCGGCGATGACCGCCGGGACCCAGCCGCCGCTCGGCGTGACCGAGACGACCCAGCCCTCGGCATCCGCGGTCTGGATCGATGTCGTGCCCGCGTAGAAGTCTTCGTCGAACTCCGCATCGGACTGCGCTTGCCCGTTGGACTCCGTCGTAGTGACCCGGTCGTTCCATGTGCGCAGGTATTGCTGGAACGGGTTCGTACCACCCTGGAACGGATACGGGTCACCGGGTCCGATGTCCGGGTCGTTGCGATCCGCGCGGATCAGCTTCGCCCGGTCCTTCGCATAATCCTTCGACAACAAACCCGCGATCGGCTCCTCGGGCGGGAAGTACGGATCGCCGTAGTAGAAGTCGCGATCCGCGAACGCCAGGTTCATGGCCTGATAGATCGTGTGAATGTAGCGCGCGCTGTTGTAGCCCATCGCCTTGAGATCGAAGTTCTCGAGGATGTTCAGCGCCTGTAGCATCACCGGGCTCTGCACCCAGTGCGTGAGCTTGTAGACTTCGATGCCCTTGTATGTCGTCTTGACGGGCTCCTCGATGTGGACGCTCCAGTTGGCCAGGTCTTCCATCGTGAAGAGACCGCCCTGCTCGCGTGTACCGCGTACGATCTCCTCTGCGATGTCGCCTTCATAGAAACGGTCGTATGCCGCCTGGATCGCCTGTTTGCGGTCGGCGCCACTCGCGAGCGCTTGACGTTCTGCATCGACGAGTTTCCGCAGTGTCGCGGCGAGGTCGGGCTGGCGGAAGATCTCGCCGGGCTCCGGCGCCTCCCGTTCCTGGCCGAGATGCGGCAGGAACAGTGCCTTCGAGTACGGCCATTCCTTGATGCGCTCCTTGTTGTTCTCGATCGAGTTCGCCGTCTGGGCCTCCATCGGGTAGCCCTCCGCCATCTCGATGGCGGGTGCGAGCACGTCGGCGAGCGAGAGCGTGCCGTACTCCGCGAGCATCGTCATGAGACCACCGGGCGTGCCCGGCGTGACTGCCGCGAGAGGACCGTATTCGGGCGGATAATCCATGCCCTTGCCGTGAAAGAACTCCGCCGTTGCACCGGTCGGCGCAACACCCAGCGCATTGATCCCGATGACGCGTTTCTCGACCGGATGGTAGATCAGCGCCTGCGTCTCACCGCCCCACGAGAGTACATCCCACATCGTTGCGGTCGCGGCCAGCATCGCGGCCGCGGCATCGACCGCGTTGCCACCCTTCTGGAAGATCATCGCGCCGGCCGTCGCCGCGAGCGGCTTGCCCGTGATCGCGACCCAGTGGCGTCCGTGAAGGACCGGTTTCGCGGTTCGCTGCGCGTCCGCCGTCGTGCACAGCGCGAACGTGGCCGCCAGAGCCACGAACGTGACGCGCGCGAATCGCACGCGAATCGGACTCGAGAACGTCATGCGTACCCTCCCGGTGTTTCCGCTCCCGGAAACCAGTCCAGAAACGATTCTTGTCGTCGGTCCAACGTACTCGATCAACGGACGCCGCGCATCGTCCAGATCGCAACGACACCGCAGCGCGCGTCGGGTGCGGCGAGTTCGATCGGCAGGTCAGCCAGACCGCGAAAGACTTCGACCGCATAGACGTCGTGCACGGGAATGTCATCGATCGTGGTGGCTCCCCAGCGGAATTCGATGCCGTCCAGTACGACCTTCACGGGACATGGCCCGAACCGCGTCGTCCCGGCCATCTTAAGGCTCGAACTGCCGTGTCCCGGCGAAACCCGCACGCCGGGGAGCTGTCGGATCAGATCGCTCACCGTACGCGGGTTCTGGTTGCGAAACTCGTCCCGGGTGATGGCGAAGCCGAGGCCGCGGGCGCGCCGGTCGTTGAATGCATCGAGCGTCATACCAGCGATCAGCGGTCTGGACCGCGCAACGACCTCGAGTGGTGCGAGGAGCGCGAACTCCGGGGACAGCACGACCCGGACATCGAGGTGGATGCCGGTCTCGATCAGAACAGCCGGCGTCGTGGCGTCGACATGGAACGGCGCCTTTGCCCGGATGCGGTAGCGGCCGGCCTGGTCCGCGGCAAGCAGGAACACGCCGAGGCTGTCACTCACCGTCCGGTCGACGGCCTGATCGTTCTGGTCCAGCAGTTCGAGGCTGCCATTCGCGATCGGCAGGTTCGACCCGTCCTCCACGAGGTGCCCGCGCACGAGCTGAGCCGCGCCTGTCACGGGCAGTGCAGCCGTCGAGAGAAGGCCGAGAATCAACGCGCAATTGCCCATGGCACCCTGGGCATGGGGGTGGGACCGCAAAATGGGCCGCCGGCCGTCGCCGTGCATGGCGTGCGAGGAGCTACGCCCAATATAGACCAGTTGGCTCGTCACGGCCAAGCCCGGTCAACCCCGGCGGTCACGCCTCAGGCAAGACGACCAACCCCTCGCTGCGGGTCGCTGATGCGCGGCCCGCGCCGGACCTGGTCGACCGTAAGTTCGTTGCCGAGGAGCCGGACCAGCTGTGTTGGCGGGCATCACCTGTATCCCGACCCGGGCAGGCTTTCTTTACCTCGCAGCAGTGCTGGATGTCTGGAGCCGCTTACGCGCGCGCCGCAAAGCGCGACACCGGCCGTCGTGAATCTGCCGCGAAAATCGCGGTCAAATCCCGGCGCGCCGCAAGCTCGACACCGGCCGTGGTGAATCTGCCGCGAAAAACGCGGTCAAATCCCAGCGCGCCGCAAGCGCGACACCGGCTGCGGTCCGCGGGCGGGGTTCCTTGCGGTGCACCGGTGTACGCTGCTCGAACCCGCCTCACGATGTATCCGCCACCGCTACCGCCTCCGCAACGAGGCATGCCGCGCAAGCGCCTTCACGATGCGGTTTGTCGCCCTCGCTCGAGGTTGCTGCTCGCCGCCGCCCATCGCGGGGATCGTGGGCTGGGCGATGGCGAACCACCTCCGGCACGAACGTGACAGCAACGCCGCATCCATGATCGTTCAGGACATCGCGCAGGGTTTCTCGGTGGAACCGGGCGCAAGAAGGCCAGTCTGCCCGGTGCGCGGCCGAGGTCCGTCGAGTTGTTCGATGGTTGCGGTCGACGGCGGCCGCTCGCGCTGGAGCCGGCTTGCGGTTTCTTCGACGGTGCGCCAGACGCGGAGCACGTTCTCGCCGGCGAGCTTACGCAGGTCCTCCTCGGACCAGCCGCGGCGCGAGAGTTCGGCGAACAGGGCCGGGAACGTCGAAACGTCCTCGAGGCCGGTCGGGACCGAGCTGATGCCGTCGAAGTCGCTGCCGATGCCGATGTGATCGGCGCCGGCGACGCGCTTGATGTGTTCGATGTGATCGGCGACATCGGCCAGTGAAGCATGCGGCTCCGGCGTCCGGCTGCGCTGATCTTCGGGCAATGCCTGCCAGTCGCGTACCGCCGTACTGATGAAACCGGGCACGAACGTGACCATGACGACGCCGCCGTTATCGGGCAGGCGGCGCAGCACGTCATCAGGCACGTTGCGGCCGTGTTCGACGAGAGCGCGTGCGGCCGAATGTGAGAAGATGACGGGCGCTTCGCTGATGTCGAGCGCATCGTTCATGGTGGCGGGCGCTGTGTGCGAGAGGTCGATGATCATGCCGAGGCGGTTCATCTCGCGCGCGACCTCCTTGCCGAACTCGGTGAGTCCATCGTGCTGTGCGGTATCCGTGCCCGAATCGGCCCAATCGATGTTGCTCGAGTGCGTGAGCGTCATGTAGCGTGCGCCGAGATCGAAGAACGCGCGTAGTGCGCCGAGCGAATTCTCGATGGCGTGGCCGCCTTCCATGCCCATGACGGATGCGATCCTGCCATTGTGGAATGCGCGGAGCGCTGCGTCGGGTGTGAGTGTCTCCTCGAAGACATCCGGATAACGCGCGAATACCTGTTTCGCGATATCGATCTGTTCGAGCTGCGTCTTTGCCGCACCTTCCTCGACGCTGGCGTAGGGGATGTACACGGACCAGAACTGTGCGCCGACCATGCCCAGGCGCAGGCGAGCGATATCGGTATGGCCGGCGGTTCGTGTGCGCAGGTCCCAGGCGTTGACGTCCCTTGGAGCGTCGGTGTTCTCGCGGATCGCCCAGGGCAGGTCGTTATGGCCATCGAACAACGGGGTTTCGGACAGCACTCGCCGGGCGATCTCCATGTGTCTGTCTCCGGCCGCTGTTGCGGCCTGTGCGGCGGTCTGTGCGGGTGTGGCAGAGGCCGCGAGCAGAACCGCGATGTTCGTGAATCTCATCTTTGACTCCATCAGGATCGGCCAGCGGAGAGGGCACACGCCAGCACTCGGATTCGTCACGAGCGCCCGGCGCCCGGCGCCCTACGCAATGTGGCAGAGTCAGCGTTGCCGCGCAAACGCTGTCAACTCAACGAGCGCGGGCCGGCAAAACAGCCGTTAGTTGCGTGTCGAGAGCGCGCACGATCTCAGCGATGGTCTGTACGGACCGGACGAAGAAATCTGCGTTGACGCGATCCGCCTCGTCGGACTCGCGATGATAGTCGGCGTGATCCTCGACACCGAAGTAGAGGAACGGGATGCCTTTGGCGTGGAACGGGCCGTGGTCGGATGCGTTTGTCCAATCGTCCTGAGCCTGGACGCCCGGTCTGTCGTGCCCGATGCGCAGGCGCACACGGGCGGAATCGGCCATGCGCTCGATGAACGGGCGGAGCGCCGGGGTGTGGTGCGTGCCGGCGACCCACAGCTCATCCTCGGCATTGCGGCTCACCATGTCGAGATTGACAGCGATGGCGATGCGCTCGAACGGTACCGGCGGCTGGTCGACGAACGCGCGCGCGCCGCGCAGGCCGGCTTCTTCCGCATCGAGAGCGGCGAACACGATGGTATGACGAGGCGCGTCTTCAGCGAAGTGTCGTGCAATCGCGAGCATGGCTGCGACACCGGACGCGTTGTCATCGGCGCCGTTGTAGATCTGGCCGTTGCGTTCGCCGAGGTGATCGAAGTGTGCAGTGAGTACAATGACGCGTTCCGGCTCGACGCGACCGCGCAGATACCCGACCACGTTCGCGGCCTGCACGGCTTGCCCGCCGCGCCCGCCGTTGAACTCGAACGGGCGTGAGTAGGAACCGCCGAAGCGGGTGAGGCCCGCATCGTCCATTGCGTGCTCGATGTACCGGATCGCCCGTACGCCGCCCGCTGTACCGGCGCGCCGGCCGGCCATTGAATCGTGGGCGAGCGCTCGGAGATCGGCCATGAGTCGATCCTTGTCGACCGCTGCGCTCGCGACGGTCTGGGCACTGAGCGGCGCGGCGGCCGCGACCAATGCGATGGCAGCGAGCTGTGTCGCGGGCGCACGCATCGTCCTTTGTCTTCGCATGGCTTCCCTACACCCGCCCGGCCATTCCGCTCCATGCCGGGGCGAGTTCTTCCTGCGCGAAGTCTTCGGCCGTTCGATGTGGCTGAAGAAACGCCGCTCGATTGCGTCGCACCAGCTGTCTCGGCGATCCCGGACACCGATCCGTTCATCCCGGCGGATCGCACGTCGGTCCGACAGCCGCTCGCCGGATCGGACCCGCCGGTGCATGCTGCCCGCTCACCCGACACGATTGGCGAATGACCAGCCATCGGGATAAGATCCCGCACACTTCGCGAGGAGATCATGGCAGCGACGAGACGCGAATTCATCCGCGGCGCCATTGCCGCGAGCGCAGCGTTGTCGTTGGGCGCTCCGGTCAACGCGTTCGCCCACCGCCCGAACCGGCGCGCGTTGCGCGTGCTCATCCTGGGCGGCACGAACTTCATCGGGCCACACCTCGTGAAGGACCTGCTGGACGGCGGCCACTCCGTCTCGATCTTCACGCGCGGCCGGCGCACGCCGGCAATGTATGCGGAGCTGTTCGAGCGTGTCGAACAGCTCGAAGGCGATCGCGCTCGGAACCCCGAGACCGGCCGTCCCGCCGATCTCTCCGCACTCCAGGGCAAGCAGTGGGACGCCGTCCTCGATACTTCGGGCCAGCGCGTCGAATGGGCGCGCGAATCCGCACAACTGCTGCGCGCCGCACGGTACTACCTCTACGTCTCGTCGACCGGCGTATTCTATCCGTACCTCACCACGAATATTCGCGAAGACGGTCCCACGCTGACCGCCGATGATCCGCCTCGCGATCCGCCGTCCTACGGCGTGATGAAGATGCTATCGGAAAACGAGGTCCGAAGTGCGTTCCCGAACGGCGCGATCATCGTACGGCCAACGTACATCGTCGGGCCGGGTGATTCGACGGATCGATTCCCGTACTGGCCCGTGCGCATCGAACGCGGCGGCGAGATCCTCGTGCCCGGCCGGACTTCCGATCCCGTGCAGTACATCGACGTGCGCGACCTCACTGCGTTCATGGTCCGACTCATCGAAACCGGCACCACCGGGACCTTCAACATTGCAGGGCCCCGCACGCGTCAATCCATGGAGGAGTTCACCTACGGCGTGAGCGCAGCCACGACTTCCGACAAGACGTGGACGTGGATCGAAGATTACGACTTCCTCGAAGCCCAGCGCCTCGAGTACGCCATCCCATGGCTCATGGCGCGAGGCGACAACCTCGGCTCCGCCGAGATCAACAACGAACGGGCCGTCGCCGCTGGTCTCGGCTTCCATTCTCTGGCCGAGACCGTCGAGGACACGCTCGCGTGGTGGCACTCGGACGCTGTGCCAGCGGAACGCCGCGCCAATCCGCGATTTGTACTGACACCGGAACGCGAGCGGGAGATCCTGACTGCATGGAAAGGGCATGGCAAGAGGTAGCGCCGAGCTTCGTGTTGCCTTGACCGCGCGATTCGCGGAAACGCGACACCAGTCGCGTCGCGCCGAGCTTCGTGTTGCCTTGACCGCGCTAGTCGCGGAAAGCGCGACACGAGCCCGCGGAGAGAACGTCGTCGGTTGAAAGCGACGTTTCCGCGGCTGGTTTCCGGGGCTGGTTCTCGTTGAACGGATAACGAACGGATACGGTTGGGGGATGGAGTGCGAATCGAGAGGGATCGACACGGGAGCAGGAGTCTTGCGTGATCCCTGATCCGGCGGTGTGCTCGGGCCGAATGCGGGAGGCGTTGCCGTGTTCCTCGCCGTCCGCCCGCGCATGCGGAGCGCCGCGCCGCGCTGCGGCAGTACCGACCAACGCAATGCGCGTCCGGTACGTCATTCCTGTGACTCGTCGTTTTTTAGCTGTCAACCAGAAACCAGCCCCAGAAACCAGCCTCAGAAACGGGTCTTGTTCATGAATCAACCCGGACAGGCCGGTCCCGTCCTCCGCGCGCTGCAACGCGTCTTCAAACACGCCTCGCAGGTCGAGCAAGAGGAGTTTCCAGCGGTCGTCACGGCGTTCCTTCTGTTCTTCTGCGTACTGGGCGGGTACTTCGCGGTGCGGCCGGTGCGCGAGACGGTGGGCACGATTCTGGGTGCGGATCGGGTCAGTGATCTGTACGTCGTCACGTGGATCGCAGCGGTTGCAATCGTGCCCGCGTACGGGATGCTGTGCGCGCGCTATCAGCGTTCCGCGTTCCTGCCGTGGATCTATGGCTTCGTGGCCATCGCGCTGGCGACGGTGGGGACGGTCTTCCTGACGCATCGCGAGAATTCGGTTGCCGTCGGTCAGTTCTTCTACGTGATGATCAGTGTTCTGAATCTGTTCGTTGTTTCGGTGTTCTGGAGTTTTCTGCTCGAGGTTTTCACGACGGACCAGACCAAGCGGCTTTTTCCGGCGATCGCAGCGGGCGGCACAGCGGGCGCGCTCGCCGGCCCCTTCCTGACGGACATCCTGGTCGGGTTCATTGGCAATGCAGGAATCCTCTACTTCGGCGCGAGCCTGTTCGTCGTAGCGATCATCTGCCAGCGCGTTCTATTGCGCATCTGGACGACGGGAGGTGCGGCGGGTGTACACGCACAGGACCGGCCCATGGGCGGCAATCCGTTTGCCGGCTTCACGCTGATCCTCAAGTCGCCATACCTCCTCGGTATCGCGATGTTCGTGATTCTGCTCGCGTCGGCCAACACCCTCCTGTACTTCGAACAACTGAACCTCGTCGCGACGACGTTTCCGGACACGGTCACTCGCACACAGGTCTTCAGCCGGCTCGATTACACGGTGCAGACGTTGACCATCATGGCACAATTCCTGATCACTGGCCGTGTCGCGAAGAAGTGGGGCGTGATTCCGCTCGTCACGATTGTGCCGCTCATCATGATCATCGCGTTCGTGTCGCTGGCAACGTTCTACTCGTTCGGTGTTCTCGCTGTGGCGATGGTCGCGCGGCGAGTCGGTGAGTATGCGTTTGTGCGGCCGGGCCGTGAGATGCTGTTCGGTGGCCTCGACAATGAAACGAAGTACAAGGCCAAGACGACGATCGACGTGCCCGTATATCGCGGTGGTGATGCGCTGTCTGCGCAAGTCGACAACGCGCTCCAGAGTGGCGGACTCTCGCCGCAGAACGTGGCAATGATGGGTGCCGGGTTGTGCGCTGTCTGGGCTTTCAATGGCCTGCTCATCGGACGGCAACGCGAAGCCATGGAAGCCCGGCCGGCGAGACCCGCCCCGGCAGGCGCCTGACGAGCATTCTCTCGCCGCCGATCCGACCCGGCCTCGGCGGCGGTGCCGATTCGTCGGCCTGACACACTCCTCGCAGAACAGGATTCGGACATGACGACGCGAAGGCAGTTCATGAGATCGGCTGCTGTCGGCGGTGCGGCTCTGGCAGTCGGTGGATCGCGCGCGATCGCGAGCACATTCGACACGGTCGTACTCGATAATTCGCGTGTCGCCCGCGCCCCGCGCGCCATTCGCCTGCTGATTCTTGGCGGGACCGGTTTCACCGGCCCGCACCAGGTGCGTTACGCCGTTGCACGCGGCCACACCGTCACTGTGTTCAACCGCGGCCGGCGCCAGGCAGAACTGCCATCATCGGTCGAACACCTGATCGGTGATCGCAACGGTGATCTGAAGTCCCTCGAAGGCAGGGAGTGGGACGTCGTCATCGACAATCCGACCATGCTGCCCAACTGGGTCCGCCTCTCCGGTGAACTGCTTCAGAATGCAACAAAGCAGTACATCTTCATCTCGACCATCTCCGTGTACGCCGATAACAGTCAGGTCGGAATGGACGAGAACACGCCCCGGCTCGAGTACACGGGCGAGAAAGACCCCTTCACGTTGACATTGCAGGAGGGCGGTCCGCATTACGGCGCAATCAAGACGCTTTCTGAACGCGAGACCGAGCGCTGGTTCCCCGGCCGCTCGACCATCATCCGGCCCGGCCTCATCGTCGGGCCCGGCGATGACACCGACCGGTTCAACTACTGGCCGATTCGCATCGACCGCGGCGGCGAAGTCCTCGCGCCAGGCACACCCGCAGATCCGACTCAGATCATCGATGCCCGCGATCTCGCGGAATGGACCATCCGCATGGCCGAAAACGGCGAAACCGGCATCTACAACGCGACCGGCCCCGAACAGCCTCGCCCGATCGGTGACATGCTCAACGGCATCAAGTCAGCGATCGGTTCGAACGCCACCTTCACTTGGGTGAACCAGGAGTTCCTGCGCGAACAGCAGGTGCGCGGCTGGTCCGAGATGCCCGTATGGGTCCCGCTCAGCGATGAGAATCGCGCATTCATGCAGGTCAGTGTCGCGAAAGCGCTGGAGCAGGGGCTGAGCTACCGGCCCTTCGATGTGACCGCACGCGAGACGCTTGCCTGGTGCACGTCGCGGCCCGCAGAGCGCCAGGCCAATCTGCGCGCAGGAATCGATCCCGAAAAGGAGCAGCACGTGCTTGCAGCGTGGCACGCGCGAGGATAGCTGGCGGCAGGGCGGCGACACCGCTGACGCAGGCGACGACATCAGTGACGCAGGCGGAGATGATGACATCTGTAACAGGGTGGCGGTGGATGGCGTCGGCGTCGGTGGCGTCAGCGGTGGCGATGGCGCTTGCGTGGCCGGCGGCGGCGCAACAGCCCACGCTGGCGCTGGCCGGCGGTCGCGTACTGGACGGGTATGGCGGACCGCCGATCGAGAACGGGGTGGTGCTGATTGCGGGCGACCGCATCATGGCGATCGGACGGGCGGGCGAGGTGGTGGTGCCGGTCGGCATTGAAATCATAGCGACCGACGGCATGACCGTGATGCCGGGCCTGTTCGATATGCACGTGCATCTGCACATCCTCGGGCACGCGGATTACCGGCGGTGGGATGAGTTGTATGGCGATGTCGCGGCGCGCGAGGTGATGCCGATTGCCGCGCGGCAACTGCTGATGGCCGGCGTCACGAGCGCGCGCGATCTGGGAGCGGAGCTGGAGCCGATCCTCGAGGTGCGCCGGCGCATCGCAGCCGGTGAGATGCCTGGCCCGCGGTTGTTCGTCTCAGGGCCGTTCCTTCAGCGTGCTCCGTACGAGGACTACGAAGCGGATCTGCGCTGGGGTGTGAATGGTGCGCAGGACGCGCAGCAGAAGGTGCAGCGGCTGGTCGATGCGGGCGTCGATGTCATCAAGCTCATCGACCAGGACCAGCTCACCGATGAGGAAGTCCGGGCCATCGTCGAGACCGCCCATCGCGCCGGCAAGCCGGTCATCGCGCACGGTCATCGCATGGACGAGATTCGAGTCGGACTGCGTCACGGTGTGGACGGCTTCGAGCACACCGGGCTTGGAACTGCACCGGGCTACCCGGAAGACATTCTCCAGGCATTGCGCGAGCGAAACACGGCGCTCTACTGGACTCCTACGATCTCGCCGCTCTACGTGATGCAGTACACGGGCGAAGTGTTTCCGGAGCGGCTGGATGATCCGCGCTGGCGCGAATTCATGCCGGCGGCGATGGCGGACGAGATCCGTGCCTCACTCGCGCACATTCCGTCACTTCCTTATTATGCGCTGTTCCCGAGCCGGATTCCGTTGTTGCCGCGCAAGTTCAATCAACTTCGCGAGACCGGGGTGCGGCTGCTGATCGGCACGGATGCGGGCATCCCATCGATGTTCCACAACGATGCGACGTGGCGCGAGATGGTGAAGTGGGTCGAGCTGGGCGTGGCGCCTATGCAGGTGATTCAGGCGGCGACGCTCTGGCCTGCGCGTGCGCTTCGCGTAGCGGACCAGCTGGGCACGCTCGCGCCGGGCCGGCTGGCCGACATCATTGCCGTGCGCGGCGATCCGCTGACGGACATGCGTGCGATGCGCGATGTCGAGATCGTCCTCAAGGAGGGCGTAAGAATGAAATAGGCCCACCGCGTTCGTCACCAACACGCGCGTCGGCCGCTTCCTGAAGGAGGCCGAAGTCCTCGAGTAGTGGATCGCGCTGGTACGCAATGCCGTTTCCTGTCGGCGCATCCCGCCAGCGGGCGCGCGGGAAAGGCCGGGTTGCTCCTGCGGTCGGAGAATGAAACCCTCGCGTGGTCTCGATCGAGTCCGCACCTGTGCCCGGCGATGTCTGCCACACTTCGGCCCCGGCCGAGGCCTTTCGCCCTGACAGGGATTGACGGATCCCCGGATACGTCACCTTTTTCAAGGGCAGCGTCGCGACGCTGGCGGCGCTCTGTATGTCACAAGTCTCTTACTTCTGACGGGCTCAGATCGATGACCATGTTCACTGAGCTGGTTTGCGGTTCCGGCGTGCGCGACACGCTTGGCGTCAGCGGCATTCCGGGTCCTCTTTTCGTCCAGATCGCGCGTGCCCTCAAGGTCGTGCTCGCAGCCGACGGCGAACTGCACCCCGCTGAGGTCAACGAGTACCTCGACACGTGCCGCCGTTACGGGGCACCGGACGAGATGCTGGACGAATTGCGCGATTTCGACCCGAGCGTCACGTCCATCGAGGAGTGCTTCGGAGGGATTGCCCCTGAAAGTATTCCCTACAAGGCCTTACTCTACGATGCGATCCGCATCGCAAAAGCCGACGGTTCCTACGCGATGAACGAGCGCGCCGCGGTGCGAAATGCCGCCAGGATCCTCGGCATCAATGATGATGGCGTGATGGACATCACCGCCCTCGTCGATGCGGAGGACGCGATGCGTTCGCTGCGGTTCAGTATGCTTTGTCCGTCGGGGCTGCGGTCGCTCGATTAGACGCAGCGTATCCCGCCCGCCGCAACCAGGATCCTGGCCTGGCGGCCGCGGCTTCGACCCCACAGCCGGGGCCCGATTTCACTGCGAACCTCGACTTCGAGCTGGACGTCGCCGCCCTCGTCCGTCCGTTCGCACACGACCATGAACTCGCTCGCATCGACATCGATCTCGAACGGGACATGGGCGTCATCGAACTGGGCAAGGGTCCGGCCCGCCGTCCTGACTTCGCCGTTGAACGTCCCGGCCGAGTCCTCGCCCGGGATGATGGCTGTTACTTTGGCAGTACGATTCATGCGGCCTCCAATACATCGGCGAAATCCCGGGATCTCGGAATTGCAGCAAACTTCAAGCCGTTATTCCGCCGATCGGTGCACGGACGTCGTCCATGACGCCCGTCTCAGTCGCGCAGGACGACCTCCTCACTGGCGGCAATGCCGCCGGGTCCGCCGAAGACTGTGACCTTGATTCGCACTTCGCGACCTGTTTTCCGAACCGTCCATGACGCGGACTGCGATCGGTCGGTAACGAGGGATGAGTGCGTGGACCGGCCGGCGAGGTGGCTGAGCCGGAGGCGGGCCGGTCCGACGACTTCGCCGCCGGTCACCTCGAGGAGCGCAAACGGCGGCGTAACCACCTGTTCGAGGATCTCGCCGTCGTCCGTCTTGCGGCCTTCGAAGCCGCGCTCGGTCATGTGGGTCGGCAGGAACCCCTCGTTGGCGATCGTCGCATCGACGCGCAGCTGGCTGGCGTCGATGGCGCGGACTGCCGGCGTCGTGACGGTGATGCGCGGGGCTTGTTCGAGGAGCCAGAGGATCCAGTGCAGCTGCTGCTTCGTCTCGTTCTCGAGGCGTTCAGCAGGCGAGTTCTGGCCCCACATCGTGCGGTACCAGCCGCCGATTTCGACTTCACCCAGCTGCGAGTGCGGGAATGGTTTCCAGTTGGTGAAGTACTTTCCTTCCAGTTCTTCATCATTGAAGCGGAGGGCTTCGGCCTCACTGATCTCGCCGTTGCTGTCGTAGTCCGTAATCCAGGAGTCGGCGGGCACGTATTCGGGGACCCAGCCGACGATGCCGCGATCCTGGTAGCCCCAGCTGATGAGCGTGCCGTAGCGGTGCTCCGTGGGATGCGTCGCGCTGGGCCGGACAGGCCGGCCCGTACTCTCGGTGTACACTCGCCCGAGTTCCTCGATGAGCGCAAGGTCCTTGGGATTGAAGGTGGCTGGCGCGGATGCGGACGGCAGGCGATACACGAAACCGCCCGACGTATGGCCGTGCACGATGCTCGCAATGTTCGGGTGTGCATTGATGAAATTGACGGTCGCGTACGTCTCGGGTTCCGACAGCGGGAACGGACCGGCGCCATCCTGGATGTGCTGGCGTTCCCAGTTGCGCGGGAAATTGCGATTCATGTCGAGGCCGCCAACACCGTCTTCGTTGAACTCGCCATCGCCGTCGTTGTCGATACCCTCCGTCTCGACGAACCAGTAGGTCCCACCCGTCTCGCCTTCCTGACGGCGGCGAAGGATGCGCGGATCCTGCGGATCGGAGGCCCAGTCGCCGCCCGGCGCACGCGCGCGCATCTGCGTGATCCGACCGTCCCCGTCGAGGTCATCCGGCGGGTCCTCATCGGCGACACCATCGTAATCATCGTCATAGGGTCGCGTCGTGCTGCGCAGCTTCTCATCCTTCGTGAGCGAGAGATCCGATCCGTCCGGGTTGAATTTTGGACGAACGTAGAATGCGTGCGTATCGAGCAATGCGGTGATTCTCTCGTCCTTGCCGTACCCGAAAAGGAGCTGGCCGAGCACGTACGTCGCGACAGCGGAGCCGGTCAGTTCACCGGCGTGGATGCCGCCATCGAGGTAGAGCGCCGGTTTGGTCTCGGCCGCGCCGGTCTCCTCGTTCGTCACCTCGATCAGCATCAGGTCCACACCCTTCAGACTCTTGCCGATCGAGTACAGATTCGTGAACTGCGGAAAGCGGCGCGCCCAATCGCGCAGAATGCGCGTCGTCTCGGCGTTCGTGTAGTATCGATTGTAGTTGATGGTCCCGTCTCGCTGGATGAGCCGTGCCTGCTGTGCGCTGGCATCGCCTGTGATCATGAGCGATGCGACGACGGCCCCCGCGAGTGCACGCCGGAATACGCGCCCCGTTACGGACGCCTGCCGGTTCATGACCGCGCGGCCGATGGCGAAAGCGAGTGGCGACAGGATGACGTGCATGGAGGTGCCTCCGAGGGACGAGCGCGGCGGCGCGCGGCGAAACGGATGGACTACGTTGCGATGTTTGTTGCGACTTTGGCAAGCGGGCCGCTCGAATCGGCGTCAATCCACGAACACGACCGGATCGCCTGTCCGAATCTCGCCGTCCTCGAGGACCTGGCCGAATGCGCCACCACCCCAACTCACCGACAGTGCCGCCTTGAGCCCTGGCCGGACCTCGTCGAGAAGCTCGCACGGCCGCGTCTCCCCACGGATCTTGATGCGGCATGCCCCGATGCGGAGCGTCCGGCCGCGCGAGTTCGCGAGCGAGATGCCCCGAACGAGCAGGTTCGCTCGCCGCGCCGCCGGGTCAATGTCGCCGCCGAGGCCGCGCGTCAGGTCGTCCCAGACTTCGCGTTCGATCAGCGTGACCTGCCGGTGTCCGCCCTGGTTCGCGTTCCCTTCGATGCCA
Organism: Longimicrobiales bacterium; assembly: GCA_050732695.1. GTDB lineage: Bacteria > Gemmatimonadota > Gemmatimonadetes > Longimicrobiales > RSA9 > JBFFZF01. The sequence goes on from JBOHRL010000094.1 coordinate 18,927, forward strand.
CGGCCTGCAACCAGCCGGGCACGATCCGCCGGAGCCATCGGGCCTCGCCGCACCCGCTTGATCCAGATCGCCTCGAGTGTGCCGCCCCGATCCCCCGTCGCTGAGTGTTCCTCCATGGCTCGAAGATGCCGCCGATTCACCGATCCGCCAACTGCTCTCCACCCTGTTCCGCCGCCACGCGACCGCGCACCTTGGCCCGCGGGGCTCCCGGCTGCACCTGCACGCACGGACTCGTGATGCGACCCGCCCTTTCGACCCGGCCGCGCTCGGCCTGAACCGATCGCCTGAACTCATGATCCGGCCTGACGCACGCATCGACCCCGAACACGTCGCTCGGCACTACGATTCGCTCGATCCCTTCTATCGCGAACTCTGGGGCGAGCATCTGCACCACGGCCTCTGGCTGACCGGCCGCGAATCCGCCGATGAAGCCGTCCGATTGCTGGTCCGCGAGGTTGCCCGCCTCGCAAATATCACGAACGGCAATCGAGTGTGCGATGTCGGCTGCGGCTACGGCGCAACCGCACGCATGATCGCGGATGAAGCGGGCGCGTACATCACCGGCTTCACTCTCTCTCGCGTCCAACACGACCGCGCGGTCCGCGCCGCCGCCGGTAACCCACGACTCCGGTTCGTCCTCCACGACTGGCTCACCAACACACTCGATGACGGCCACTTCGATGCCGTCATCGCCATCGAATCAACCGAGCACATGGAGGACAAGCCGCGCTTCTTCGCCGAATCCGCTCGCGTGCTCCGGCCCGGCGGACGACTCGTCGTGTGCGCATGGCTCGCAGCCGATTCACCAGAACCATGGCAACGACGGTTCCTGCTCGAACCGATCTGTGCCGAGGGCCGCCTCCCCTCCATTGGCACGATCACCGAGTACCGCAACTGGATCCATGATGCCGGGCTCTCTCTCGAATCCTTCGCTGACCTGACCCCACGCGTCGTGCGAACCTGGACGCTCTGTACGACACGCGTCGCACGACGAATCGTGACCCGACCATCGTCCTGGGCATTCCTCCTCGATCGCGCCAACTCCGACCGCGGCTTCGCCCTCACCGTTCTCCGCATCCTCCTCGCCTACCGCACCGGCTGCATGCGCTACGGCATCTTCGCAGCGCAACGATGACCAGCACCATGGGGCCCTTCTCTTGCGTATGAGGCGACTCAGACCGTGGCGCAATTGCGCACCTCAGTGGGCTGACAGGCTCGCGTGCAGAACGTCCGTTCTGCACCGCACGGTCGGTGTTCCGTCTGTTGTGGAGGGACGAGCCATGGCGGTGTCCGATCGAGTCAAGGGCGTCGCAATGCTTGCCTTGCTGCTCGGTCTTCCGGGCTGCCGTTCGCGGGATGACCAGCCGGCGGCGCGCGGCGCGACGGCCGCAAGCGCTTCCGGGGATTCTTCGGTGCATGAAGCAGCCGGCGCCGATTCGGCGGCTCACGCCGATGCGGCTGGCCCTGTGCACGTTGTCATGCGGAATGTCTTCTTTCACCTGCCGCACGATATCGAGCTGCGCATCCGTTCCGCAGTCGGCACGGTACGGGCGGCATCGGAAAGCCAGATGATCCTGTTCGATGATCCGTCGTCATTCGTGGTGCGCATCGATACGGGCGAGGTCGCCTTGTCGATGGAGGCGCTGGGTCGTCTCATGAATGACTGGGTGTTTGCGTACGATGGTGCGCCGCTGCGCGAGCTTCGTTTCGAGGCCAGAGGTGAGGGACTTCGACTGCGCGGCAAGCTCGACGCCTTCATCGACGTCTCATTCGAGATCGATGCCACGCCTGCGATGACTCCTGAGGGCGAGATTCGCATGCATCCGGATCGCATCCGCACGGGTGGCGCAATCGGCAGCGCCATCCGGAGCCTGCTCGGCCTCGACCTCGACGAAGTCGTCGATCTGGAGGGTGCGCGTGGTATCCGTGCCGAAGGCAATGACCTTTTTCTGGATCCAGGCGAGCTGTTGCCGCCGCCGCGCATCGAAGGTCATATCGTGGAGATCGCTGTCGAGGATGATGTCCTCGTGCAGCGTTTCGAAACGCCATCATCACGCGCCGGCCAGGCGGACAATGGAGAATTGTCGAGCAATGATGCCGGCCGTGGTCCCCCGGCGCCGGATGCGGCCACGGACGGCAATTACATGCACTTCACGGGCGGGACGCTCGGGTTCGGGAAGCTGCGCATGGTCGATGCCGACCTGCGTGTGATCGATATGGACGCTGACGATCCGTTCGACTTCAGCATCGAGCACTACCAGGAGCAGTTGATTGCCGGCCTGTCCCGCACGACGCCCCGCCTCGGTCTCGATGTCTGGATGCCGGACCTCGACGACCTGCGCCGCCCTCAATAGACGTCGAACCTCGGCGCGAACTTGAAGAGCAGGATAAGGCCGATCACCACGAACGCGATCGCCAGTACGAGCGGGCCGAAGAAGACACGGCGGAGCATCGGATGATCGTACTTCAGGTGCATGTAGAACATCACGACAATGACGAACTTCGCAGCCGACAGCACGAGCAGCGTCGGTATCAGGACGCTCGAAAGCGCCGGGATGTAGAAGACAGCCACCTCGACGGCGGTGATGACGGTCAGGATGATGCCGATGAGGACGTAGGTCCCGACCGTCGCGTGGCCGCCCTCGTGCCCGGTGTGCGAGTCGTTCCTTGACGATGTTTCGGTGCCGTTCATGAGTCAGCCTACTCGATCAGGTAGATCAGCGTGAAGATTGCGATCCACACGATGTCGACGAAGTGCCAGTAAAGTCCCGCGATCTCGAGCCGGAGCGCGTTGTGCGGACCCAGCGCGCCACGGAACGCATCGGCCCACAGGATGATCAGCCACAGCACGCCCACGCTGACGTGCGCGCCGTGGAATCCCGTCAGGATGAAGAACGTCGAACCGAACAGGTTCGTCGAGAGCGTCAGGCCTTCGTGGTAGAAGTGCGTGAACTCGTACGCCTGGAAGCCCAGGAAGCCGGCGCCCAGCACAATGACCATCATGATCCAGAACAGCGCGCCACTTCGCCTGTCGCGTTGCAACGCATCGAGCGCGATCACCATGGCCAGCGAACTCATCAGCAGCACGAACGTGCTGACGGACGTCAGCGGAATGTTGAGAATGCCGTCCGCCCCGTGAGGATACGGCCCCACCACACTCTCGTGCTTGTACACCATGTACGTGGCGATCATCGAGCCGAAGAAGAGCGTCTCGGACCCGAGAAAGATCCAGAAGCCCAGCTTCAGCATGTCGAGGCCGGTCGTCGTTGCGTGCGAATGCTCTGTGATTGTTGCGGCCATCACGAATACGTTCTGAATGCTCTGTGATTGTTGCGGCCATCGCGAATACGTTTCTCGGGCTGGTGCCTGGGGCTGGTGTCTTGTTGACTGCACCCAGCCGTGCCCCAACCCATACGCGCGTTCATTGCCTGTCGCGTCCCCATCTGTCCGATCCGTTCAACCCGAACCCAGCCTCTGACCCCGAGCGCCCCGTTTCATTGCCTGTTGCGACCCCCACCCGTCCGATCCGTTCAACCAGAAACCAGCCCCAGAAACCAGCCCCAGAAACGCCCATGCTTCATATCTGCTCGTACGCCCAGCTCAATATGCACACGGCCGACCACGCGAGTCCGATCAGCGGCGCCCACCACATGGGCGCCATGAACAGCACGAACGTGCCGACCACACCGGCGGCGGTCAGGATTGGCCAGTACGAGGAAGGCGGCATGTGGAACGGTTCGGCCGGGCCGAAGGTCGCGGCTTCGATCTGTTCGCGTTCGAGCCAGAGCGGCTCGCGACTGTGCACGGTCGGGACGCGCTGGAAGTTGTGTTCGAGTGGCGGGCTCTCGGTGGCCCACTCGAGTGTCGCGCCATCCCACGGGTTCCTGCCGGCAGGGGCACCGCGTTTCACACTGCGCACCACGTTCCACATCACCAGCAGCACGCCGAGTCCGCTGATCAACCCGCCCACCGTCGCGATCTGGTTCGGCGTCGCGAGGTTCAGTTCGCTCGAATACGTGAAGATGCGTCGCGGCATGCCGAGCAGACCCAGCCAGTGCATCGGCAGAAACGTCATGTGCAGTCCGGCGAGGTAGACCCAGAAGCTGATCTTGCCAAGCCGTTCGTTGAGCAATCGCCCCGTAACCTTCGGGTACCAGTAGAAGATGCCGGCAAACACGCCCAGGATGAGGCCGCCCAGGATCACGTAGTGGAAGTGAGCGACGACGAAGTACGTGTCGGTCTGTTGCAGATCGTGCGGGCCGGTCGCGTGCATGAGACCGGACACGCCGCCCATCGTGAACGTGCCGACCGCTGCGATCGCGAACAGCATCGCAGTCGTGAAACGGAGCGAACCGCCCCACATCGTGGCCAGCCAGTTGAAGATCTTTACGCCTGTCGGGATCGCGATGATCATCGTCGAGATGACGAAGAACGCCTCGGGAATCGCTCCCATTCCGGTCGCGAACATGTGGTGCGCCCAGACGCCCCAGCCAATGAGTCCGATCAACGAGCCCGAGTAGACCATGACTGCGTAACCGAAGAGCGGCTTGCGCGAAAACGTCGGAATGACTTCGGACAGGATGCCGAAAGCCGGCAGGATCAGGACGTAGACTTCCGGGTGACCGAACAGCCAGAACAGATGCTGCCAGAGCACCGGATCGCCGCCCGCCGCGACTTCGAAGAACTTCGTGCCCCAGAAGCGGTCGAAGGTCACGAAAAAAAGCGCCACCGCGAGGACGGGCAGCGCCGTGATGATGACGAAGCTCGTGATGAACGCCATCCACGTGAACATCGGCATGCGCATGAACCGCATGCCCGGCGCGCGCAGGTTGATGATCGTCGTGATGAAGTTGACACCACCCATGATGGATGCGATGCCGAGTGCCTGGAGTCCGAGCACCCAGAAGTCGATGTTCAGCCCGGGCGAGTACTGTGCCGATGTGAGGTTCGCGTACCCGAACCAGCCCCCATTCGGCGCCTGACCGAGCAGAAACGATGAATTCAGGAAAATCGCACCGAACAGGAAGATCCAGTACGAAAGCGCATTGAGTCGCGGAAACGCGACGTCTCGCGCTCCGATCTGGAGCGGCACAATGTAATTGAACAGTGCCACGGCAATCGGCATGCCGACCAGGAAGATCATGGTCGTGCCGTGCATCGTGAACAACTGGTTATAGAGGTCGGCGCTGACGAAATCGTTCTCGGGTCTCGACAGCTGGATGCGCATGAGCATCGCTTCCAGCCCGCCAACGAGGAAGAAGACCAGCGATGAAGTGCAATACAGGATGCCGATCTTCTTGTGGTCGACCGTCGTCATCAGGTCCCACAGCAACGACTTCTTCCGGGTCGGAGTAGCCTCGGCGGTGCGCGCTTCAAGGGTGGCCATGTCACCGCCTCTCACTTCAGGCTGACGAGGTACGCCGCTATGGCGCGCACCTCCTCAGACGTGAGGCCTGTGGCCGGGAAACCGCCCGCTGCTTCCCCTGCACCCGGCATGAGCGCGCCTGCCTTCACGGCCTGCGGATTCTGGATCCAGCGTTGCACGTTCTCCTGCGTGTTGGGCAAGGCACCCGCACCGACCGATGGCCGCGATCCGAAACGCGTCAGATTCGGGCCGACAACGCCGCGTGCCGTCGTGCCGGAAATCGCATGACACGCAATGCACGCCTTCGACAGGAACAGCCGCTCGCCCTCCTGTTCCAGGGTCTCCTGTCCAGCCGCGGCACCGAGTGTGTCCTGTAGCACTGCCATGTTCGCAACAGTCGTCGAAGTGTCGATCGCTCCACTCGGCGCAGCGCCACCCGTCACCTCGGTCGTCGCAGTGGATTCAGGTGTCAGCGCCGGCTCGGCCATCGAGGCTACCCACGCCGCGAACTCCTCCACCGTCACGCCCTGCGCATACGTCGCCATGATCGCGTGCGCCTCGCCGCAATACTCCGCGCACTGGCCTCGCCACTGACCTCGTTCCGTCAGCGTGAAAACGATGTGATTCGCGCGCGGTCGCTCGCCCTCGACCGTGCGCGGAAGCGGCATGGCATCGCGCTTGCCGCCAACCCGCGGCAGCCAGAAACTGTGCACGACGTCGGCCGACCAGATGCGCAGGTGAATCTCCCGGCCGACAGGCAGCACCAGGTTGTTCGCAGTCACAACCTGCTCGGCCGGATATCGGAATTCCCACCACCACTGGTGCCCGATGACCTCGACTTCGAGCGCATCCTCCGAGGCGCGTCGATAATCATCGAATACCGCGATCACCGCCGGTACGGCAATGAACGTGACGATCATTGCCGGAATGAACGTCCAGGCCACCTCGAGCATCGTATTCCCGTGGATCCGCTTCGGTGCCGGACGCCCGGGCTGCTCACGGAATCGGATCACGATGTAGACGATCAGACCAAGGACCAAGAACAGAATCGGCATCGTCCACCAGAACGTATTGTAGAACAGATCGTTCAGTGTGCGGCCGTAATCCGTGACGGGATGGAACGTCGTCTGCACATATTCCGTGCCGCCCATGCAGGCGGCTGCGCTGCAAACGGCCAGGAGCGCCGCGCCTGTTCTCGCGCGACGCCGGCTGGTCGTGATCGGTTTCATCAGTGTATCTCTCTTCTCATTGACACTGCGCCTGGATGACAGCCTGTCAGCTTAGTCCGCGTTCCGTCTCTGGTCAAGCCGGTGCTCGCGTGTCCTGACGGGCCAGTGCCGCCCAGACGACGAGTGCGAACCAGACGGCGGCGCCGGCGGCGAGGTGCAGCGCTTGAAGCGAGGGCGGCAGGCGGAACAGCATGAGCATTGCGGCCACGCCGATCTGCACGGCGACGAGCGTCGCTGCGACGGTGGCTGCGCGCTGCACACGCGACGTGACGGCATCGCGACGTGCGTTCCATGCGCCGGCGAGAGCGAGCAGGAGGAGTGCGAAGGCGGCGAGTCGGTGCGCCCACTGGATCTCGGCGGGCAGCACGCCGGCAGGCGGAAGCAGTCGCCCGTTGCAGAGAGGGAATCCCATGCAGCCGGTCGGGGCGCCCGCGGTGTTTGCAGTCACTGCGCCGAGGCCGACCACGACGAGGCCGAGCGAGGCGGTGGTCAACGCTAGACGCCATGCAGTGGGTTCATCGTGCGATGCTGGTGCACCGAACAGGCCACCGCGCACGGCAGCGAGAATGAGCGTTGCCATGAATATCATCGCCGTCACGAAATGCGCGACCGTGACCTCGGTGGGCAGCTCGAGCCAGACGGTGATTGCGCCGAGCAACGCCTGAGCGACGAGCAGGACAGCGGCAGCAGCGAGCGGCCGTAATGCGCCACCCTTGCCGCCGATGCCCGGAATGTGCCGGTGCACGAGCGCGTAGCCGAGGACCGCGAGTACGACGATACCGATGCCAGCGGCAAGCAATCGGTGCATGTACTCGATGAGCGTCTCGAACGTGAACGTCGGGATCCACTCGCCGTTGCAGCGCGGCCAGTCGGGGCCACAGCCCATGCCGGACCCGGTGATGCGCACCATGCCGCCGAAGACGACGAGCGCATACGTATAGATGGAAGCCAGAAACGCAAGCATGGCGACTCGCCGGCGGACCGGTGTTTCGCCGCGACTTCGCTCGAGGTCAGGAGGCGCAGCAGTCGTTGTCGACATTTTCGGACGTCAGGATGAAGTCATGCGGCAGCAATATGGCCCGGCAGCGGGGCTGCGCGCTACCGGTCCGGGTTGCCGCAGGCGGTTGGCCTCTGCATCCTCCACGCAGGCACCGGTCGGTGCCTGGCTGCGCGGCGCCCGCCCGCTATCACGGTGACGTCTCCATTTCCGGCGGCTCTGCCGCATGCAGCCCGAGGACTGTCATTGCAACCGGACGTACGGGAATGCACACCTCGAGATGTGTCCTGGTCCTGACCCTCTGCGCGGGAGTTCTGCCCGTGAACGCACAGACGGCGGAGCGCCCTCGTGCACGCGAGGCCGGTGTCATTGTCGGCATTCTGCCCGCGGGCGCACTGAACGCCATCACAGACGTGGCCGGCGTTCGCGTCGGTCACGCAACGGTTCGCGCGCCCGGCGTGAACACGGGGATCACGGCGATCGTGCCCCACGGCGGCAATGTATTTCGCGACCGTCCGCCGGCCGCGATCGTGGTTGGCAACGGCTTCGGCAAGCTGCTGGGCGTGACGCAGGTTCGTGAACTCGGTGAACTCGAGACACCCATCCTGCTCACCTGCACGCTGTGCGTGTGGCGTGCGGCTGATGCCATGGTTTCGTGGCTGCTCGCTCAGCCAGGCATGGAGGACGTGCGTTCGATCAATCCTGTCGTCGGCGAAACGAACGACGGCGGCCTGTCCGACATTCGATCCCGGCCCATCACACCCTCCGATGTCGAGCGCGCCCTCGAATCCGCCACGACCGGCGCTGTCGAAGAAGGCGCCGTCGGCGCGGGCACAGGCACGGTCGCATTCGGCTGGAAAGGCGGCATCGGCACGAGTTCGCGCGTCGTGCGCAGCGATTCGACGCAACCGGGCTACACCGTCGGCGTGCTGGTCCAGTCCAACTTCGGAGGTATCCTGACGATCAACGGCGCGCCCGTCGGCCGCGAACTCGGCCGCTACCCGTTCCAGCGCGAAGCGCGCGGCGGCCGTGGCGCCATGGGTGAGAGCGAGCCCTCACCCGATGGCAGCATCATGATGGTCGTCGCGACCGATGCGCCTCTCGATGCTCGCAACCTCGAACGTCTTGCTACGCGCGCACTCGTCGGCCTCGCCCGCACCGGCGCCACCATCAGCAACGGTTCCGGCGATTATGTGATCGCGTTCTCGACCGCCGAATCCGTGCGCCGCCGTGAAGGCAGGATCCGGACGGTCGACGATCTTTCAAACGATGCGATGAGCCCGCTCTTCCAGGCCGTCGCAGAAGCGACCGAAGAAGCCGTCTACAATTCACTTTTCCTCGCGACTCCGACCACCGGCCCTCGCGGTAACACCGTGGAAGCATTGCCCATCGAGCAGACCATCGAGATCCTGAGGAAATACAATGTCATGGGGTGGGACAGGGGGTTCCGGAACCGATAAGATCATATAGCGGCCGGGCATGTCGAGAACTTCGCCGGCCGCGCGCGAGAGATCCATGGGTGCTGGCGGGTTCGTGCGAGCTTCTGAGAGGGGCCCAAGCCTGCACCGAACGGCCCGATTCACGCCCCCTTCGCCCCCTCTATCCTTTCTGTTTCCGAATGAATTCCTCGATCTCTTCGCCCCTCGCCTCCGCATCTCTCTCTCCGATGGCAATGAGTTCATCAATGTAATCGGGCTGGAACATGAGCAGACTCAGCACATCCGGCGTGTTGGTCTCACGCGTTCCGAGTCCGCGCGTCATGAAGCGGAATGCACGAGGCAGGCGCGGCTCGAATTCAGCGGAGAGCCGACCGAGATCACGCGATGGGCGGAGTACGAGGAGATCGACGGGTCGCAGGCCGTCTCGCTGGTCCGGCGGCATTCGGCCGATCAGGCTGTTGATGAGCTGGAGGCGGAGCGCATCCTGATCGATGAGATCGAGGAACACCGAGTTGAGAAGCGAGCCAAGGACCTGGGCCGGCGGCGGATATCCTTCATGCTGCGCGACTTCGGCCTCGTTCGTGGTGCGATCGTAGCGCGTCGATATCGCCAGGATACTGCCGGCTCCGAGATGGAGGGCAGGCGAGAGCGGGGCAGTCAATCGCATACCACCATCACCGTACCATGCATCGCCGACGCGGACGGCCGGGAAGAACAACGGCAGAGCGGCGGACGCCATGATGTGGCGAATCGTGAGGACCGCATGTTCGGCACGTCGCTGTGGTCTGCGCCATGGCGTGATGTCGGAGCCCTGCGCGAAAACAACGGTCTGGCCGGTCGTATACGATGTCGCCGTGATGGCCGTGGCGCGCAGCCGGCCTCTCGCGATGTTCGCGGCGATGCCGGTCAGCACGCCATCGCGATTCGGCAGGACGCGCGACAGAAATTTGTGAAGTGGCACCGTGTCCAGGAAACCGCGCACGTCACGGAGCGGCCTGGCGCCGCCGGAGATGAGGCGGAACCCCCAGCGCAGGACTTTCCAGCCGATGCTGCCCGCATCGGAGCGAAATACCTTGTCGACCGTGAGCGATCGCCACAGGCTGGCCAGATCGAAGACGGCTCTCCGGAAATCTCCCGGGTGCGAGGCGAGGAACGCCGTGTTCACAGCGCCGGCAGACACGCCCGTCAGAATCGGAATCGAGAGCGCCGGGTGTCGCTTCGCGATCCACTGAAGAATGCCGACCTGGTAAGCCCCGCGCGCGCCGCCACCCGTCAGGACCAGACCCAGCGGACCGGACGCAGCAGTCGCGGCAATCGCGGCGTCCGCAATCGCCTGGACCTGTGGACCAGAGGCATCTTCGGCGCCGGCCGGCTCATCCGTGATTCCGCGGTCCTCCGCGCCGGAGGCGGGTGTCGCGCCGGCCGGCTCATCCGCGAATGCGCGGATCTCCGCGCCGGAGGCGGGTGTCGGGTGGGCCGGGTCATCCGCCATCGCGCCGACCTGTGCACCTGAGCCGGGCGGCATGCCGGGCTTCCGGAAGTCGGACGCATCGGCCGCGGCAGCAGCCTCGTCTGCACTGGCACTGGCCCGTGGCTCGTCGGTTCGCCGTTGCATCGCGGTAACTTATACGCTTGCCAATGGGGTGCTGCGAGTCATGGATCGAAAGCGGCGGCCGACTGCGCAGTCCTGGCCGACCTGACCGGATCGCACCCGGTGCCGTCCTCACGAGAGGCGTCCCGTGCGTTCTCCGTGGTGTGGCGGAAACGCCCGTGCCCTGTCGAGGGTACTCGTTTCAGGGCGTGCGGGCAGGGCTGTTCCCGACCGCTGGCCATCTGCGTGTGATGGTCGATCCGGCGCCAGACACCCATCGCACATCACACGGAGTCGACCAGCGTATGATCCGATCGGCCGTTCTGTTCCGCTCGCTTCTCTCGATCCATGGCAACCTGCCTCTGCTGCGACCGACTGGCGGACGCGGCCGGCGAGGCGTCCTCACCATCGCCGCACTGCTTGCGGCATGCGGTGATTCGTCCGGCCCGGGTAATGGCAACGGGCCTACGGTCGCGACCGTCGAAGTCGCCAGTGCTTCCAATACGCTCGACGTTGGCGAAACGATGCAGCTCACCGCGACGGCCAAGGACGGCGAAGGCAACGTCGTGACAGGAAAGACGTTCACATGGGCGAGCAACAACGAGGGTGTCGCGACGGTCACACCAGCCGGACTTGTGACCGGTGTCGCCGCCGGGCAGGCCACGGTCAGCGCCACTACTGACAATCGCACCGGCTCGCTCGCCATCAATGTGACTGCGCAGGAGCCCGTCGTCATTGCGAGTGTGTCGCCGAATCCGCTGGTCCCCGGCCAGGCCGCCACCATCACGGGATCCGGCTTCGCCGCTGTGCCGCAGGACAATGTAGTAAGCATTGCCGGCGTTGCGACGACCGTGACTGCCGCCACAGCGACGAGTCTGAGCGTTACGGTCCCGATATCGCTGTGTTCCGGGGCGACGACGACCGTGAACGTCCGTGTCGGCTCGCAGAACAGCAATCCATTCCAGGCGCCTGCACTGGTTTCGGCGACCGCGATCAACCTCGCGGCCGGGGCGCAGACCATCATCACGAACCCGGCCGACTTCTGCCTCGAGTTCGCAGCGAGCACAGGCACCGAAGCGTATCTGATCGGCGTTCAGTCTCTGAGCACGACCGGCAGCACGATCACGCCGGTTACGTTTGGTTCCGTCGCCGGCACATCCGGCCCGGCTCTCGCCGGGTTGCCCATCCCGGGCGCCGCGGGCCAGTCTCGCGCCGCCGCGTCTCAGGCGCTGCCCGTCGATGAAAAGACGCTTGAGCGGTGGCGCCGGCACCGCGCCAACGAGGCAGTTTATCGCGAACGTGAACTCCGCCAGATGCAGCCGCACTACGCGGAAATGGTGAGGAACGTCCAGGCAAGGACGCGTGCTGGCGTGAGTCCGTCCGCGGCCGTCTCGGCTGCATCGGTGATTCCCGGCAACGTCAGTGTCGGCGACAGTCTGGCGGTCCGCGTCATCAATCGTGAGTCGAACCTGTGCACTCAATTCGCGACCGTGACCGCAGTGGTACGCGCGGTCGGCCAGGCCGCCGTCTGGCTCGAGGACGTGAGCAACCCGGCAGGCGGATACACACCCGGCGACTTCCAGAACATGGCGAATCAGTTCGATGCAACCATCTTCCCGGTCGATACCACGTACTTCGGTCAACCCACCGACCTGGACAGCAACGGCCGCGTCGCGGTTCTCGTCACCAAGGAAGTCAACCAATACGACATCCTCGGGTTCGTAACGTCCGCCGATTTCAGCCCGACCTGCGCAGCCGGCAACCAGGCGGAGATCTTCTACGCGATCGCGCCGGATCCGAACAACACGAACGAGGACGATCAGTACGCACTCGCCGATGCACTGCGCGATGCACCAGTCCTGCTGATTCACGAAGTCGCTCATATCATTCAGTTCACTCGCCGGCTCGCCGCCGGTGCACCGCTCCCCTCGACGTGGGAGCTCGAAGGCCAGGCCACCTACGCGGAACTGGTCGGCGGCTTCGAGGCCACCGGTCGGTCGGCCCGCCAGAACCATGGTTTCGACGTCATCTTCAATTGCTCCGATCCGCCCGGCCAGCCCTGTCAGACAGAGATCGACCCGAATGACTGGTTCGTCTTCGCATTCATCGACCTGCTGCTCTACTATGGGTTCAATGCGAACTGCGACGTGAACACGCCCGGCAATTGCGACATCCCGATTGCCGGTGCACCCGAAGAATGCACGTGGGTCGCAACCGCCGCTCAGGGCAACAACGGCCCGTGTATCAGCGGCCGCGAGGTCTACGGTGTGCCCTCTCTGCTGTTCATGTGGCTGGCTGACCAGTTCGGGCCGAACTTCCCCGGTGGCGATCCGGAAGTCACGCGCCGTCTCGTCGACAGCAACCTCACCGGCCTGCCTGCCATCGCGGGCGTTGTAGGCGAGCCGAGCAACGAACTCCTCGCGCAGTGGGCCGCCTCGATGTTCGTCGATGACCGCATCTCGAATCCGGACGCGCGCCTCACCTGGCCGAGCTGGAACCTGTTCGCGTTCGAAGACAGGTTGCGTGATTCGGCGCACCTCAAGCCTCGCGAACAGCAGTTTACCTCGTTCGTCCAGAACGTTCAGGTCCGAGCCGGCTCGACCGCCTACTTCCGGTTGAGCGGTGCCGGCCGGCCCAACACGCTCGTGCGCGTTCGTGGTGCCAGCGAAGCCATACTGCCGAGTACGATGCAGGTCTGGGTGGTCCGGCTCCAGTAGCCTGACATCCTCGTCTTCAGGGAGCCGGTCCGTGACGCTCTGGGGTCCGCTCGCACAACGTTACGAGTCAGCACAGCCGCGCAAACTGCTCGCGCTCGATGGCGGTGGCATTCGTGGTGTCCTGACCCTCGAGATCCTGCACGCACTCGAGACACAGCTGCGTGATGCCACGGGCCGCGGCTCCGAATTCCGCCTGTGCGACTACTTCGACTATATCGCCGGGACCAGCACAGGCGCCATCATCGCCGCCGGCCTCGCGCGCGGCATGTCCGTCGATGCATTGCTCGATTTCTACACGACGGTCGGTCCGCAGATGTTCGACAAGCGGTTCCTGATTGCGCGTTTGCGAAGCCTCTACGAGGCCGGCCCGCTCGAGCGCAAGCTGAAGGAAGTCTTCGGGGCGGACACTACGCTCCGCCCCGAAGATCTGCGCTGCCTCCTCCTCGTCGTGACACGCAACGTAACGACGGATTCGCCCTGGCCAATCAGCAGCAATCCGTTGGCGAAGTACAACAACCCTGCGCATCCCGACTGCAATCTGCGCATCCCGCTTTGGAAGATCGTCCGCGCCAGCACCGCTGCGCCGATCTTCTTTCCGCCAGAAGTCATTGCCTGGGATCCGTCCAATGCGGAACGCGCTTTCGTCTTCGTGGACGGTGGCATCACACCTTACAATAATCCGGCGTTTCTGCTGTTCCGCCAGGCGACGCTCGAACCGTTCAATCTGCGCTGGATCACGGGAGAATCGAAGCTGCTGCTCGTATCGATCGGCACCGGTTCCGCACCCTCGCCCGATGACGACGTCGATTCGCCCGAGAAGAACCTTGCCGCGAATCTCATCGGTCTGCCTTCGACCTTCATGTATGGCATGCTGATCGACCAGGACATCAATTGTCGTGCAGTCGGCCGCTGCGTTGCCGGGGCGCCGATCGACCGCGAACTCGGTGATCTCATTCCTCGCGACGGCACTGGCGCACCGATTCCGCTGTACACCGATCTGGGCCGTTCCTTTCGCTACGCTCGCTACAACGCCGATCTGCGACCTGCTGCCCTTGCAAGCGCCGGTTTCAACGACCTCGATCCCGGACGCGTCTCGCGCCTCGACGCCGTCGATCAGATCGACAACCTGCGTCGCATCGGCCGCCACGCAGGCCAGCAGGTCGACGTGCGCGCATTCGGCGCACCCTTCGTGACCTGAGCCGGGAACCCATCATGCGGCATTCGGCGCGCCTTTCGTGACCTGAGCCGGGGACTACATCGTGCGGGCATTCATCGTCCGACCCTTCGGCACTCGACAGACCGGCGGCGATTCCCCAATCGCGATCGACTTCGAACGCGTCGAACGCGAGTTGATCGCGCCAGCTCTCGCGCACCATCGCATACACGGCCTCACCACGCTCGAGATGGCTGCGCAGCACAACATCCGAGTGGACATGTTCGAACGCCTGGTCACTGCCGATATCGTGATTGCTGATATATCGATACACAACGCGAACGTCTTCTACGAACTCGGCATCCGGCACGCTATCCGCGACCACCATACCTTTCTGTTACGGTGTCGTGGCGATGACGTGCCTTTCGATCTGCGGACGGACCGCTATTTCGAGTATTCGGCCGCGGACCCCGCAGCGACGTTGCCCGCTCTCATCGCCGCGCTCGGCCAGACTCTTCGTTCCGACCGCAGGGACAGTCCCGTCTTCCAGCTGCTGCCAGACCTCGAAGCCGAAGATCCCGAGCGATTCATGATCCTGCCGCCCCGGTTCGCGGAAGCAGTCGAGCGCGCCGCGGCAGTCGCCGATGCGGGCACACTCGCTCTCTTCGCCGATGAGATTGCTGGCCTGCCATGGGAGAGTCGCGGGCTTCGCGTCGTCGGACGGGCACAGTTCCGAAACAGCGCTTGGGAAGCGGCCCGCACAACGTGGGAGTCCCTGCTTCTACTGCGGCCGGCCGACACGGAAGTCTACTTGCGGCTCGGCACCATCTACCAACGTCTCGCCGATCGGACCTCTGATTCGCACGCGAAACTGGACCTCGCCACAATCTCCGATCAGATGCTGCTTCGTGTTCTCCGTCTTGACAGTGCCGGGCCATGGCAGCGCGCGGAAGCCCGGGCTTTGCTCGGCCGCAACGAGAAAGTCCGCTGGCACGATGCATGGGCTGACAGGGCGCCTGAAGAACGCCGCATCGCCGCACTCGAATCGCCAAGCCTCGATGCCGCTCACCAACACTATGCGCACGGCTTCCGCGAAGACTGCAATCACTACTATTCCGGTTTGAATGCGCTCGCTCTGCTGGTCAGCCAGCTCGAACTCGCTCAGGCGATGCCTGCCATCTGGACCGACATCGCCGGCGGCGAGGTCAACGCGGCGACGGAGTTGGAACGGCGACAGACTGAACGGACCCGCCTCGTCGGAGCCGTCGATTGGTCGATTCGTGCCGCCGGCGAGCGCGAATCTGTCGCCGGTGATGAGTCATTCTGGCGCGCGATCAGTGAAGCCGACCTCCTCCTTTTCACGACCACGCGACCCGGCAGTGTGCGCAGCGCCTACCGGCGTGCTCTCGGCCGCGCCTCCCCGCTCGATCTCGATTCCGTCGATCGACAACTTCAACTCTATGAGAAGATCGAGGTGCTGCGCGACAACGTGACGGCCGCCCGCGAGGCCGTCGCGGACCGGCTTGCACAGCTGCCCACCGCCCTGCCCGGTCGCACCGCTCAGCCCGATCGCGTCCTCATCTTCACTGGCCATCGCGTGGACGCTCCGGGGCGGACAGTCCCGCGCTTTCCGGCCACTATGGAGGGCCAGGTCCGTGATGCCATCCGTGTCGCCGTCGAGGATGAAGTCGCTCTCGCCGTCGGCCCGGTCCTCGGCATGGCCGGCGCTGCGAATGGCGGCGATATCCTGTTCCACGAAGTCTGCCACTCGATCGGGTTGCCGACCCGCATCCTCCTCGCCCTACCCGCCCACCAGTATCAGATCGAATCCGTCCAGGACGGCGGGCCCGAATGGGTCGAGCGCTTCCGTGATCTGTGCGATCGCTTGCCGCCTCGCGTGTTACAACCGACAAAGCAACTGCCGGACTGGCTCCTCGACCGGCCCGATTACTCCGTCTGGCAACGCAGCAACCTCTGGCTGCTGCATAGCGCATTCGCGATCGCCGGTGCAGCCGCCGTCACCCTCATCGCTTTCTGGGATGGCGTAGATCGTGGCGACGGCCCCGGCGGCACCGCCAACATGGTCCGCATCGCCCAATCCCGCGGCGCAAAGCTCCGGCGTATTTAACGGACCGGGAACCATTTCCCAAAGTTTGCCCATCTGCCTATGGAGGTGCCCAGCGGAATCGCCAGATTCCTCTAGAGGTAGGTGGCCGACTCCGCTGCTCCGACGCCGCTGCACCGCCTTCGGTGCACCGCCTTCGGTGCTCGACACGGACTGGTGTCCCCCGTAACCGCGCGCCCGCGCGATCGGCTCGCGGGCTGCGTAGCTGCTGAACTTCACCCAGGCGGGACCGGATAGGAGGATGAGCCAACTTTGGGGAATGGTTCCCGGTCCGCTGTTAGCGCTCCACGCGGTACAGCCGAACGTGTTCGATACCGGTCGAATCGGTGAAGACGCCGAGGAGGTAGTCCTCGCCGATCTGGAGAGGAAGCGGATCGAGTTCGTTCACGCGTTTGAGGCCGGCGGGCATAGTGATCTCGCCTAACCATCGACCTTCGGGATTGAACACGTGGGCGAGGCGCGGATCCTCGCCCGGGTTTGGATACGCGTGTAGCCACATGTTGCCGGCAGCGTCGACATCGGCGCCGCGGAAGGCGGGGAACCGTGGGGGGACCGGGATGGCGGCGAGGAGGCGTTCGACCAGTGGCCGCTGGGCCTCGGTGATGGGGAACCGTTCGAAGATATCGTCCTTCCATGCCTGGTAGTCGTCGTCGGTGACAGCGGGTGCTTCGCGATCGGCGCGAGTGATCATCAGCGGCGTGCCGGTTGGCGCGAGCACGGTGATGCCGATCTGGTCGGTGCCTGCGACGTAGATTCGATCACCTTTCGCGACGATGTCGGACGATCGCGCGAACGGTGGAGCGGCGGTTGTTGTGCCGCCGCCGGGTTGTGGCTCGACCCAGATATCCCAGCCGGGTGCGGCCGCAATGGAATCGAACGTGCCCTCGAGGAGGTCTGCGATGCCGATCGGGTGGGGGCGCCGATTCATACCGTCGGTGAATTCGGCGTACCCGGCGCGATAGATCGGCGCTGACCATACGACGAGCTGCTGACCATCGAGCAATCCTGCGACCTCGAACTCCCAGAAGGTGCGCCGATCGGGGGGTTCCGGTGCGGCAAAGGAACGCACATAGGTGCCGTCCGCGGCGAGGATCGAGATCCGTGCAGGCGCGCGATTGAAAGCGAGAAGCGAATCGCCGGGCAGGAGGGCGACGAACTCGAGCGTTGTGAATTCGTCCGGACCGCCACCCTGGCCGCCGATGCTGCGAATGTGCCGGCCGGTCGAATCGTAGAAGCGCAACTCCTGCGTGCCACCGTTGATCACGACGATCGTGCCATCTGACTGGCGCACGGCCATGCGCACGTTGAACAGCTGGTAGACTTCCTCACCGTCTGCGACGCCAATGTCGGCGAGGGGCGGCTCCACCACGCGCCAGTTCGACGATGCACCCCACTGCGGTTCTAGATTTTCGACGATTCGAATGCCAGAGCTGTCACGGGCGACGAAGGTACCGGAAGCAACGCCGGAATCACAGGCCCACGCGAGGAACAGGTTGCACGCGACGCACACCATGGCGTGCACGCGACCCCATCGCACGCCAACCGGACGACGACGCCCTGTGCTGCTCGGGAAACACGGCAGGTCGGACGGTAGCCGATTCTCGCTCAATTTTTCGTAATCGTGATTCATGAATCGCTTGCGAGCCGGGAAGCGCCGTCGTCGACGCCACCATGATTAACGGCAAGCCACCGCTCACGAAGCGGCGAAAAGTCGGACTCGGGCTGGCAAGTATGAACCAGCCACCATGGACGCGTCAAGCTTTCCGTTTCTGGCGGGCTGTACGCAGCCGCCAGGGGTAGGGTCTCGTCGCGCCCGGTTGCGGCATCGTCCGAATGCCGGCGCAGCCGCCAGCGAATCGCGCTGACGGCCAGCCGCGGCGATCGATGATCGCATGGGGACCGGGTGCACATGCAGGGCGCCGGCCAACTCACGAGCGACTCGCCGCAACGTCCCTCCCAGGATCGGCTGAAGCACGTCCAGGCGGCCGTCGATCGTGCATTCGACCGGAGTCCGGCAATCTCCGCAACCAGCGGTTCGTGCCGGGCCGCCAGCCGGTTCGTTGCAGAAGCCGCCTTTCGTCTGCTACGACGATGATGTCGCCGGCCACGATCACGACGTCTTCCGGTTCGAACGCGGCGTAGTCATCGGATGTTACGTAACCTTTGCACCCATCGAAGGAGACGAGTACGGCGTATGGCTTGTCGCGTCCGCCGTCGAAGTGGTCGGTGAGTTCAGCGGCCGATCCGGACGATCTGCGCATGCGCCAACCACCCGCGACCGGAAGGATCGGCGCGATGGCGGGAATCATGTCCGGTTTTCTGCGCGCGGACTGGGGCACCGTTCGTTGGGATGGCGCCATCCTGACGGTGAGCCGATTCCTTGTCGCCGCTGCACATGACCAATCACACGCACTCGTTGCCCGGTCGATGGCGTGCCGCCGAGCGGCCGCTCCGTGTTCACCGTGCGCCGCTCTGCGTTCACTGTGCGCCGCTCTGCGTTCACCGTTCTGCCCTGCCCGCCCGTCGTGAGCGCTCATCGATCGAGGCCTCTCGGCTGCGACCGCCTTCGCGGTCAGGCTTTCGTGCATCCGGCCGAGCCATACGCTATTGTTCCCACGTCACAGGAGTGATCGACAACCAGGACCGAGAGGAATCGAAGGACAGAACGCATAAATGCCACAGTTCGACGCCATCTTCGCCGGGGCGTGGGGCCCGATCATCATCTTCGCACTCCGCCTCTTCGATGTTTCGCTGTCAACCATCCGCATCCTGCTTGCCGTTCGCAACCGCCGAGTCCTCGTCCCCATCATCGGTTTCTTCGAGGTCCTGATCTGGGTGTTCGCAGCCGGCAATGCGATTCGCCACCTGGAAAGCGTCTGGCACGTGCTCGGCTATGCAGCCGGCTTCTCGACGGGTACGCTCGTCGGCCTGTGGATCGAGGAGAAACTCGCCATCGGCATCGCGACCATGCGCGTCGTCACCAAACGGACTGGGGCCGGGCTCGCCGAGGGTATGCGCCAGCTCGGCTGCGGCGTCACCGAACTCATCGGTCAGGGCCGGCATGGCGCCGTCGAAGTCCTCTTCTCGGTCGTACCTCGCCGTCGCATCCCGGATGTCATCGCCGAGGTCGAACGATGGGATCCGGACGCGTTCATCACCGTCGAAGAGCCGCGCGAGATTCGCCGGGGCTGGATGCACTCGACGCCACGGCTCCGTCTTCAGACTGGCCTGAGTCTGAACGAGTGGGCGCAGAAGCTGGGACGCCGCCGGTCGTCCCGTTCATAACTGCTTGATATCAGTCGAGCGAGACCTGGCGCACATCATGCACGTCAGTCGAGCGAGACCTGGCGGACTTCATGCACGTCGGGCAGGGACCCGAGTTCACGCAACAACGCGTCACCGAGAATGCCATCGATGCTCACGGCCGCGAGCGCCTCGCCGCCCTCTTCGAGCCGCGCCTGGTGATACTCCGCGATGTTGATGGCGGCCGAGCCGAGCGCAGAGCCCACGCGACCGATGACACCGGGCACATCGCGGTTCCACAGAATGAGCAGTGCGCCGCGGGGTCGCACGTCCACATGAAATTCACCGATTCGTACGATGCGCGAGTGGGAAGTCCCGAGCAAGGCGCCTGCTGCACCGGCCGGCCTGCCGGCTGCCCATGCCTCGACCTCGATGTACTCGCCGTAATCGGGATGGCGTGCGAGGCGAGTGCTGTTCACGGCGATGCCGCGAGCGGTCGCGATGTGATCGACGTTGACGAAATTGACGGCGCCCCTGCCGACGATGGGTTCGAGCATGCCGACGAGTGCCGATGTCGTGATCGGTCGGATGCTGTCGTCGGCTGAGCCGGCATAACGCACGTCGAGGCGTTCGATCGGTCCGTTCGCGAGCGCGAGCACGAGCCGGCCCAGCCGCTCGGCGAGATCGAGCAACGGCCGCAATCGCCGCATCGCCTCGCCGCCGATGGCGGGCGCGTTCACGGCACGCGACAGATCACCGTCCGCTAGAGCTGCACGCACGGCAGCGGCGATCTCGATGGCAACGTTCTCCTGCGCCTCCAGCGTGGCCGCCCCCAGGTGCGGTGTCAGAATCGTGTTCGGCAGTGACCGCATCGCGTGGTCCGGCGGTAACGGCTCCTGCGAGAAGACGTCGAACGCTGCGCCCGCGAGCCGCCCTTCCTCGAGGGCGATCATCACCGCGTTCTCATCGACGATGCCACCTCGTGCTGCATTGATAAGCACGGCTCCCGGCTTCAACTGTGCGAGGCGCGTGCCGTCCATCAGGCCGCGGGTCGCGTCCGTGAGCGGGACGTGCAGTGAAACGACATCTGCGCGACCAAGCAACTCATCAAGTGCAACTGGTTCGATGTTGAGCGTGCGCGCTCGCTCGGCGGGAAGGAATGGATCGTATGCAAGTACGGTCATGCCGAAGGCGCGTGCGCGCTGCGCCACGGCACTCCCGATGCGGCCTGCACCGATGAGGCCGAGCGTCTTTCCGTACAGCTCCGTGCCACCCAGCCTGCGGTTCCACTCGCCAGCGCGCATCGACCGGTCCGCGGCCGGGATCCGGCGAACCAGAGCGAGCAACAGTGCAAAGACCAGCTCTGCCGCCGAGATCGTA
Source organism: Longimicrobiales bacterium (assembly GCA_050732695.1). GTDB lineage: Bacteria > Gemmatimonadota > Gemmatimonadetes > Longimicrobiales > RSA9 > JBFFZF01. The sequence continues at coordinate 40,166 of JBOHRL010000094.1, forward strand.
TTGCCCGAAGGTGCATTGAGAACGGCAATCCCCTTTGCGGTCGCCGCCTCTATGTCGATGTTATCTACACCCACGCCGGCGCGGCCAATGACGCGCAGGCGTTGCGTGCACTCGAGGACAGCTCGTGTAATGCGTGTCGAGCTGCGCACGATCACAGCGTCCGCGGTGGCCAGTGCCGCGCCCAGCTCAGCACCTTTCAGTCCGAACCGTTCGAAGGCTTCGAACCGATCGTCATCGACGATGGGCGCGAGGCCGGACGCGGACAACGGATCCGCGATGAGGACGCGGAACTTCGTGCGGCCGCTCACTTGAACACGTCCAGCGCCGGGGCCATTGAGCACCCGCTCATCTCACCACGTCAGCACGGGGGCCGGGGGGACCCTCACCTGAATTGAGCACATCCGGAACCGGAACCTTTGTACACCCGCTCACTTGAACGTCCAGCATGCAGATTCTCGAAGCGTCCCTCACTTGAACACGTCCTCGAGGGCGGCGAGCAGCGCTTCGAGTTCCTCGAGCGTGTGATCACCCATGTGGCCGATGCGGAACGTTCCTTCCTTCAGTTTGCCGTAGCCAGTCGCGATCGTGAAGCCGCGCTCTTTTGCGGCAACCGCAACGCGCGGTCCGGTCCAGCCGGCAGGCACCGAAACGGTCGACACGGTCGGCGAGCGGAATCCCTCGGGTGCAAGAATCTCGAGTGCCACACCACGATCGTTCATGGATGCCACCCATTCACTGGTCCGGCGCGCCATCGCTTCGTGTCTGGCCCAGCGTTTCTCGATCGTCTCCTTGCGGATGAAGTCGACCTGCACGGCGGTTGCGTACAGCAGCGATACGGCCGGCGTGTTGGGCGTCTGGTTGCCGACGATGTTCTTCTCGAATTCGAGGAAATCGAAGTAGATCCCGCGGTTCTCCTTGCTGCGAGCGCGTTCCAGGACGGTCTCCTGGGCGACGCCGAAGGCGAGGCCCGGCGGCAGTGCGAGCGATTTCTGCGACCCGGTCAGAATGAAATCGAGTTTCCACTCGTCGGCCCGGGCCTGCGCGCCCGCCATGCCTGACACGCTGTCGACGAGGATCGCCACATCGCCGTTCGCGTGCGCGGCCTTGGCCAGTTCACGGATCGGATTCAACGCACCTGTCGAAGTCTCCGAGTGTGCTACCGTGACCGCATCGTAGATGCCGCGACGCAACGCATCGTCCACCATATCCGGCGAGTGCACCTGCCCCCACGGTACCTCGAGCGCATCGGCCTTCAGCCCGTTCGCAAGCGCGATTCGGTAGAAGCGGTCGCTGAACGCGCCATTGACGAGCGAGAGGACGTGACGGCGCGCTCCGTTGCGGACCGCCGCTTCCATCATGCCCGTCCCTGACGCGGCCACGATGTACACCGGCCGGTGCGTCTGGAAAACGTACTTGAGACCTGGCTCGATGCTGCCGATCAGATCCTCCATCTCGGGAGCGCGATGTGCAATCATCGGCTGCATCATTGCTTGCAGAACTTCGGGCCGGCACTCCGTCGGGCCGGGCAGGAAGAAACGTCCGTGCGGCTCACTCACGGTTATTCCTCGCTCGATGGATTGGGGTTGGGTCGTTCAGTTGCTGCACGCCTCGTTCATAGACTTCACGCGCGACCGCCCCCGCAGGCACATCATCACCGAGTACCAGCGCAAGAATCGGCGCGAGCGATCGCGATGACACCGTGATATCGGCACCGGCGACAGCGGCTTCGTGACGGATTACACCCGTGTACGCGATGAACGCGTCGACGACCGGCCTCGCTTCGACGTCCGACGCGCCATCGCCCACCAGCCAGATGGGCCGCTTCAGCTCGGGCTGCCATTGCTCGATCACTGTGCGTTTGCCACCGGAACGTACAAGCGGTGATGCCTCGTCGAAGCCCATGTACTTGCCATGTTCGTCGAATCGGATGTCCACCGCCGCGACGCGTTCCGGCTCGATGCCGAGCGCTTGCGCCAGACACTGCACTGCCGGCAACAGCCCGGCGCTGACGATGCGTACATCGATGCCGGCGTCGCGCAGCGCGTTCACGACTTCTTTCGCATCAGGCACGAGCGCCCGGAGATATGCACGCCCGAGCGACAGTACTCGCCTTCGCGTCGGATTCACGACGGCGAGGCGCCACCCGTACACGTCTTCGAGCGGGACCTGGCCCGACATGGCAGCCGTAGTCAGCCTCGAGACCTCCTGGCGATGCCCCGTCGCGAGCTGCGTGATGCCTTCGATCGTAACCAGCGTCGAGTCGCAGTCGAACACGACGGTCCGGGCACGCGCCCGATCGCGACCGGACACCGTTTACCGTCCGCCCGCCGATCCGTCACCGCACCGCAGGCTCGCGATGCGGCAGTCTGCCGGACCTCGCCACGCATCGATCGAATGGATCGTATTCGCCATCATCCGAAGGAAATACAAGATGGCCGCTCGGCGACCGGAACGGCAAGCCACCAGCGATTGGCCGACGCGCCACCTTGCAGCGCTGGCGACACCGCTCGATGGAAATTCAACCATGCCGATCAGAGCGGAACGCGAACGCGGAGGGTCGTTCCCTTGCCGGGTTCGCTTTCGATGGTCAGTGACCCGCCGGCGGACTCCGCACGCTCCTTCATGATCGACAGGCCGAGCCCGCTGCCCTGGCGGCTGCGCGCTGGCCGGCGCCTGCCGTCTCTCACGAATCCGTCTCCATTGTCGTGAATCGTTACACGCGTGAAGCTCTTGCTGCTCTCAAGTGTTATCGTGACGAGGCTCGCCTGCGCGTGTTTGATCACGTTGTTCAGTGCTTCCTGCGCGATGCGGAAGAGTGTCTCCTCGATGTGTGTTTCGCGTGCGACGTAGCCCGCCGTCTCGATGCGCACCTCAGGAAGTTCGGCGGCGTGCTCGTTCACGTGGTGGTACAATGCCGTGACGAGACCATCGGTGCGAACCCTCGAGGCCGGTTGTGGCTGGACAGGCTCAGGCGGGGCCGAACTGTCGGAAGGGCGAAGTTCGGCGACGAGTGCGCGCATCTCGCCGAGCGCGGCACGGCCGAGGGCGAGGACGCGATCGACACGACGCGTCCCTTCATCGGGCTCGCGACGATATGCGGGCGCGAGCGATTCGCCGATCAACACCATGCCGACCAGCTGCTGTGTGACGGAATCGTGCAGTTCACGCGCGACGCGTTGCCGCTCCTCGACGATCGCGAGGCGTCTTGCATCGCCGTAGAGACGTGCGTTCTCGATGGCCACGGCGAGCTGGTCTGCGACGATGCGCAGACTTGCCGCATCGTCCTCCGTGAACCGGTCCTCGCCTTCGACGTTGAGGACGCCGAGCACGCGCTCGCCCAGCAGAATCGGCACCGCGAGTTCGGCGGTGATGCCGGTCGCGCCCGGTGTCGGCAGGTGGCGCGGATCGGACGCGACATCATTCACGAGAATCGGTTCACGCGTCCGCACGGCCGCGCCCATGATGCCCTGTGTCACGGGGATCCGATACTCGCCACGTACGATCGACTTGTAGTGGCCGCCTACAGTGCGCAGCACGAGAGTGTCCGGATCATCGCGATCGACGAGCGGGATGGCGACGTTCTGGTAGCCGAGCAGCTCGTGGATCGCATCGGCCGCGTTCTGAAGCAGTTCGCCGAGTCGCAGATCGGCTGTGACGATGCTGCCGATTCTCGCGATCAGGCTGAGCCGTTCCTTTCGCACGTGTTCGAGCGCGTAGCGGCGCGCATTCGCGATGGCGATAGCCGCGTGGCGGGCGAACAGCGCGAGCATGTTGATATCGGCTTCGGTGAAGTGGTGGCGCCGCGTTTCGCCGCCGGAGTCCGCCGCATCCGGGTACGCGCCCACGCCGAACGCGCCAATCAACTGGCCGTTCCAGTGAATGGGCATGCCGATCACGCTGTTCTCGACCATGCTGAGTTGCGTGGGGCGGGGCAGATCGCCGTAACGGTCGATGAGCACGGGCACGCCGCGCTGGACGGTCTCGCCCGAGAGGCCGACCCCCTCGGGCCGCTCTGTCCCGAGTTCGTCGGGCGGCATGTTGTAGACGGCTTCGGTGCGGACAACGCGACGCTCCGCATCGTATAACCCGATGGTACCGACGTCGGCGCCTATGAGATCACAGGCGTGCTGGAGGATGAGTGTGAGCAGCGGCTGGAGCTCGAGTTCGCGGCTGATCGATGCGACGAAGGCGAGCAGACTTTCCTGCTGGCGCAGGGCTTCGTCGACGGCGACGGCGTCGATGGCTTCTGCGTCGCTCATGTGCGGCTCAGACGAGCTCGGGTCCCCCGGCGATGGACGGGTCGCGAAGCAGTGATGCGCCGTCTGCCGGACGCAGGACCCAGAGATCCGTGTCACAACCGGTCTGCCGGCGGTACTCTTCGGGGACACGGTCCATGAATCCGGTCACGGCCCATTGAGCGACGAGCGAGATTGTACAACCTCCGAAGCCCGCGCCCGAGAGGCGGCTGCCATACACGCCGTGCATCGATCTCGCCACGCGCACGAGCGCGTCGAGTTCGGGTGTCGACACCTCGAAGTCGTCGCGCAGACTGTCGTGCGATTCGTTCATGCACCGTCCAACTCGCCAGAGTGCGCCGGCCTCGAGAGCGGAAGCGGCCTCGCGCGTCCGCATCATCTCGCTCATCACGTGACGCGCTCGCCGCCGGGGGACATCCGGCAACGCCGCTTCGCGCCGTTCGTACTCGGTCTGATCGAGATCGCGCAACTTGCGGACGTGCATGCGGCGGGCGGCCTCCTCGCATTGCTGCACGCGCTCGTTGTACGCGGATGTGCTCAGATCGCGCCGCGTTCCGGTATCGGCTGTGATCACGGCAACTTCGTCAGGCACGGCCACGGGCCAGCAGTCGAGGCTCCGGCAATCGAGGAAGAGCGCCTGCCCGAAACGGCCATACACGCTCGCGAACTGGTCCATGATCCCGCACTGCACGTGCGAGAACTCACGTTCTGCACGATGGCACAGCTCGACGACTTCCATGTCTGGCAGGATCTGTCGGGCGAGTGCGAGGAACGCCCGTGCGATCGCGACCTCGAAAGCAGCACTCGAGGACAGGCCTGCGCCGCGCGGGACATCGCCGGCAATGGCCATGTCCGCGCCGGGCAGCGCGATGCCCGCATTCTCGATCATCGTCGCGACACCGCGCACGTACGCCGTCCACGCCGGCCGCTCCTCGCCCGTCGCATCCAGTGAGAACGCCGACGTCTCGCTCAGGTCTGCGGCATGAACGCGCACCTGCCGGCCATACATGGGCGATGCGGCGACCACGACATCCCGATCGATCGCAATCGGCAGCACAAACCCGTCCTGATAATCGACGTGTTCGCCGATCAGGTTCGCACGACCGGGCGCCCGCGCCACCACCTGCGGCGGCCGGCCCCACGTCACTTCGAAGGATTCCGTGGCCCGCTGCGCGGCGAGCTTGGCCTTGCCCATCGTAACAGGTTGCGCCTCCGGACCCTGCACGTGCAAGGTTTGGGCTGGCGCGGCGCCTTCAGGCGCCTCACCTTGCCCCGCCACGACCTCGAACCCGGACCTGACCATGCCCCGTGACCCGATCCTCGGCACGTGCCATTCGCACCGCAAATCTGCGGTGCTCGCCCTTCTCGTGCTGGCGGCCTGCGAAACCGGTCCGGCCGTCGAACCGGCCGACCTCGTCCTGACCAATGGCAGGATCGTCACTGTGGATGATTCCCTGCCCGAGGCCCAGGCCGTGGCCATTCGCGATGCGATGATCGTCGCCGTCGGCACGACCGGTGAGATCGAGGACTTCGTCGGAGCGACGACCGAAGTGATCGACCTGGGTGGCCGACTGGCCATCCCCGGCTTCATCGAAGGGCATGGCCACTACCTGAACCTTGGCCGCTCCCAGACCATCCTCGATCTGACACAGGTGGAAACCTGGGACGACATCGTGGCCATGGTTCGCGATGCCGTCGCGCAGGCGCAACCCGGCGAGTGGATCAACGGCCGGGGCTGGCACCAGGAGAAGTGGACCAGCCTGCCCGCGCGAACCGTCGATGGCGTTCCACTCCACGACGAGCTTTCTCTTGTTTCGCCGGATAACCCTGTGTTGCTGACGCATGCCAGTGGACACGCCGCCTTCGCGAACGCGAAAGCCATGGAGCTTGCCGGCATCACGGCAACGACGCGAAATCCGGCGGGCGGCGAGATCGTTCACGATGCCGAAGGCAATCCTACCGGCCTGTTACGCGAGACCGCACAGCGCCTCGTCAATGCGGGCACTCCTTCCGAACAGAGGTCACCTGAAGAGGTCTACGCCGAGCAGAAACGATTCGTCGATCTGGCTGCGCAGGAAGTGCTGTCGAAGGGCGTGACCAGCTTCCAGGACGCCGGCTCCAGCTTCGAGACCATCGATTTCCTCAAGACCCTCGAGGAACGCGGCGAGCTGCCCGTCCGCCTCTACGTCATGGTCCGCCGCGAATCGAACGAAGAGATGGACGCCCGCCTGCCGCAATACCTCATGCCCGCCGAAGGCAATGACTTCCTTACGGTCCGCTCGATCAAACGGCAGATCGATGGCGCGCTCGGCTCGCACGGCGCATGGCTCCTCGAACCGTACCTCGACATGCCATCGAGCACAGGCCTGACCCTCGAGGATCCCGCCGACATCGAGGAAACGGCGCGCATCGCCATCAAGCACGGGTTCCAGGTCAACACACATGCCATCGGCGACCGCGCAAACCGCGAAGTGCTCGACATCTATCAGCGCGTGTTCGAAGCGAATCCCGACCGCACTGACCTGCGTTGGCGCATCGAGCACGCACAGCACCTGCACCCGGACGACATCCCGCGCTTCGCCCAGCTCGGCGTGATTGCGTCGATGCAGGGCATCCACTGCACGTCCGACGCGCCCTGGGTCTACCGCCGCCTGGGCGAAGAACGCGCGGAATCCGGCGCATACGTGTGGCGTGAACTCATGAACACCGGCGCCATCATCGCCAACGGCACCGACACTCCCGTCGAAGATGTCGATCCGATCGCCAGCTTCTACGCCTCCGTCACGCGACTGACCGCCGACGGCAGCGTTTTCTTCGGCGACCAGAAGATGACCCGTGAGGAAGCGCTGCGGTCGTACACCCTCAATAACGCGCACGCCGCGTTCGAAGAGGATCTCAAGGGATCGATCACGGCCGGCAAGCTCGGCGACATCACCGTTCTCGATCGCGATATCATGACGATCCCGGATTCGGAGATCCCTGCGACCCGCGTCGATTTCACGATCGTCGGCGGCGAGGTGAAGTACCGGCGAGACGCGACGCAACAGTGACCCGGAGCCACCCACGCCTGTCGACACGTCAGGTTTGCGAGGCGCTGATCGTCCTCAGAAGTCGATCACGAACTCGAAGCTGAAGAACTCTTCCTGGGTGAGGAAAAACTGGCCGAGGGGCGAAGTGCCTTCGACGTAACGCGCCGTGAGACGCACGCCGCGTGGCCCGGAGTGCAATCGGACGCCGCCTGCGATACCGAGTGTGCTCTGCCATTCGGTCCGCTCCGCGCTCTGCAAGTCGATGCCCGCCACGAGATCGAACCGCTCGTCTCGCCACGGTCGTAACACGACATCCGCACCGGCCTGGAGGAAGTAGCGGTCTGGCCGGCCCTCATTCATCAGTACACTCGTGTTATCCGTATTCGAGTGGAAGATCCAGCCGCCGCCGGCGTAGATACGGGCACCATGTCCGACGTCGGCCGCGAAGAGGGCATCCAACGCTTCGCCACCGAACTCGATCCGCTGCGCACCCGATGCCGCGGAGAACTCATCCCCAAGGTGCGAGCTGCGGTGCGTCAGACGGAGGCGCGCCGAAACCTCGTCCCATCGCACTTCGACCGGCATCGCGACGAGCCAGTCCTGGCCAAAATCGTCGCGACTCGGCCGCTCGATGCGAAAGCGCGCGTGCACGCTGGCCTGTGCCGCGATCACGATGCCGCCGCCCGGCCACGATGCAATGTGAAACATTGGAATGGTTGCACCGATCGATGCGACGGCCTGGACCTCGCGGGAATCGACCGGCCTCGTGAACGTCGGTCGCTCCGGACCCTGCCGGTCCAGGATGTTCGTGGATACGATGCCAATGCCGAGGCGAGGTTCGAGCGGATCGGCGATCGGGCCCGCGAAGTAGCGGACATCCGGCATCAGCCACGCTGGCAACTGCGCCGCGGCGGGCGTCGTCACCGCGCTGAGCAACAATGCAGCACCGGCCCACAGGAACGATACGGACCCGATGCCCCGTCCTCGCAACGCACAACGGCAGTGCTGCCCGGCGGCACGACGCGTTCGCTGTCCTGTACTCGTGACTCCCGGCATCCCCGATGGTCTCCGCGTCCTCGCCCTGTATGGTTGCGCGCGCGTGCGGGCGGCACCATTGTGCCCGCCGCCCATGCAGGTGTCAAGCAACGCGGCGGTCCGAGATGTCGTCACCAGAACATCCGCTCGAACGGCTCCGTCGCGCGGACCGGTACTCGCTCGGAGCGGGCGATGGCGTGCTGTTCGCGCCGGCACACCCGCTCTGGTCGCACCGACCCGGTTTCTGGGACGGCGTGCAATGGTACTCGCACGTGCTGCGGCCTGCCTTCACGCTCAGCATCGTCGATGAGAGCGCTCGCGAGGTTCCGCTCCGCGAGTCGTTTCGCTCATGGACGCCCGCCATGCTGGTCTCCAACTACATTGGCGGTGCCCTCCAGCTGACGGAGCGCAAAGTCATCCTCGACGGCGGGCGCATCTGCTCGGATTGCATCCTCGTGAACGGCAGCGGCCGAAGCGAAGCGCTTACCATCGTCCAGTGGACAGCCCTCGAAAACAGCAATCTGCCGGATCGCGCGGATTGCATGGCGCGGCCCGACGGCACACTCGCGTTCGTCGCCGGCATGACGGACGCGCGGAACCCGAACGATCGACTGCTCATCAATGCGCTGCTGCACCTCGATCCGCCTGCGGAGGCCGCGCTACTCCTCGAATCGCAGCACGCACGAGGCAGCGCGAACGTACCGGATTGGAATGTCGCGCCGTTCCGCGATGTTCTGCGTCAGCCGGCGCACGCGAATCGCTCACTCGTCGAAACGGCCGAGCGGATCGGCCGCACGCTCGTCTATCTCGGCCTGTTGCGCCGCATTACGATCGAGCCGGGCGACACGACCTGCTTCGCGGCCTCGCTCGACCTGCGCGAACGCGGCCCCGAAGATGGTCGTTCAACCAGAAGCCGGTTCGCGAAACCCGCGCCCGAAGCATCCGTCCCTCCGACACTCGTCCGCCGGAAGTCCGCGGCACTGTCATCCCTGGAACGACCTTCCGACACCAGCAATCTTGCATGGCGCCACTTCTTTGAGGCCGCGCCGGAACTGATATCGAGCGATGCACATGTCTCCCGCTTCTTCGCTCACCGCTGGTATGGATTGCGTCTCAACTTCCTCGCACCGCGCGGCATGTACCGTTATCCGACGTGCGCGGAAGGCACGGACGTCTTTCACGAGGCAATCAGCTACAGCGCCTGGACCCATGCCCGGGAATTGCGCTGGCTCGACATCGAGCGCGCGCGCGGGACATTGCTGACCTTCTTCGATCATCAGAAGGACGATGGCAGCATGCCGGGCATCGTGTACGTGAATGGCGTGCATCCGACGGCCAGTTATTTCGCGGACTGGGGCGGCAGCCTGGACGCGCTCGAGGAAGTGCAGCCGGATCGCGAGTTCCTCGGACAGGCAATGCATTCACTTTCGCGGTATGCAGCATGGCTCGCACGAACGCGTGACCCTGATTCGGTCGGCCTCTACCGCGTGCGCGATCCGTACGAGACCGGACAGGAGTACATGAGCCGCTACACGGTCGTCGATGCGAGTGCTGATACGCACCATTTCGACTATGGACTGAATCTGTTCGGTGTTGACATCACCGTGTACGCATACCGATTGCATCGCGCGCTTGCTCGTGCCGCTGCGCTGCTCGAGCAACGGGAACCCCAACGAGCGCACGATCGGACGGCCGCTCGCATTCGCGATGCCGTTCGCGAACGCATGTGGGACGCGCGCACTGGCCTCTTTGCCGATGTCGATCCCCGCTCCGGCGAACGAACCGGTGTAAAGGCTGCAATCTGCTTCTATCCCTGGATGACCGATATCGCCGGACCGGAGCACATCACGGGTCTCGAAAAGAATCTGTTCGATGAGCGGTCGTTCTGGACGCCGTTCCCCGTGCCATCGACAGCGGCCGATGATCCGACGTTCGATGCGAACGGTTACTGGAAGGGCGTTCGCCGCAGCTGTCCATGGAACGGCCGCGTCTGGCCAATGACCAACTGTCACGTCGCTGAAGCACTCGCTAATGTCGCGATCACGCACGCGCCGCATCTCCGCGGTCGCGCCGCCGATCTCATTCTGCGGACCGTGCACATGATGTTCTTCGATGGCGATCCGGCGCGGCCCAACGCCTTCGAGCATTACTCGCCGCTCACGGGCGAGCCATGCACGTACCGCGGCCTGGATGATTACCAGCATTCCTGGTTGAACGATCTGATCGTTCGCTGGATCATCGGATTTCGGCCGACCCATGATGGTTTTGTGGTCGACCCGCTGCCGTCCGGCATCGCGCACGCGCGGCTCGAGCGACTGCCGTTCCGCGGCGCGAGATTCACCGTCGGGTTCGATGTGCGACGGGTATTCGTGGAGTGGTCAGGCCGCCGCCTCGAAGCCCCGCGTGGTTCGCCCATCAATGCGACGAGCGCTACGACCCCGGTCAGCCAGCGCTGATGCGCGTCGTCTATGTACCACTCGACATGTCGGCCGGCGAACGCGCCGCATGGGAATGGCTCGTCGCACAGCCGGACATCGCGGCGATACGCGCCAACCCGAGCGAGGCCTTGCGCATGGTTCGACTCGCGCGCGCCGACGTCGTATGGATCGATGCTGCGACACCGGTTGCCAACGTACCACCTGGCATCGCACACCTTGCCGAACACGACGTTATTACACGTTGGCTCCTCACCAACGGCGCCGTCACGCTGCCGCATCGTTTCGGCATCGACACGAGTGCACCCAACGGCCTCATCGACCGCGTCTGGCGTGATGGACAGGACGAGTTGTTCCTTTTCCATGATTTCACGGAAACACCGCGCCTGCGCGGACACATGGCATTCCGCCGCCATGGGTTGTTCAACGGGTTGGGCAGCGGTACGTATACGTGGCGGCCGCAGGACGGCGAGTGCTTTCGCGCAACGACCTGCGTCCGGCCTGTTTGGCCTGCAGATGCGCGCGTCATTGCTGTCGAACGCGCGTTCATCCACATCAACGAACAACGCGCCACCATCTGGGCGTACGAATCGCCTCGCCCGATCCTCTGCATTGGCGCGTATCTTCCGTTTGCATCGCCCGATCCGCTCTTCAGGCGCAACCTCGAACGGCTGACACGGAATGCGCTTGACTGGCCGGCGCGTTCGGCATCGGAAGACGTCCTCCATGACCTGTACTGGCCACCGCACGAACCGGTGACGCGCGAAAGATCGGCAGCCATGACAACGGCCGTTCCGTCGCGTCCGTCAAGGGACGTGCTTCCGATCGACCTGTCGCTCCTTCGCCTCGCGTCGCGCTCCGGCGATCCGTTTACACTCGCCGGCCGGCGGGCAATGATCGCCGGTCACATCGGCGGCACACGCGAGGTCTGGATCCATCCGCTACGCGTCATGCAGATCGAGGCGGAATCGAAGCGGACGATCGTGGAAGCCTTTGTCTCGCCACTCGGCATTGAGGAGCGCGGCGCTCGCGGCCAACACAGCATTGCCGTCGTGCCCGAACAGCCGATCGTCATCTTCCAGTGGGCCGGTGGTCCCGTCCGTTTCACATGGCGTACGGATCTCCGCCTCATGTGGCCTTATCCCGCTGGTGCACTTGGCCGCCTTCATTGGTCGGCTTCTTCGCGCGCACTCGAAGTCTCTGCGCCTGCATCGCGAGAAACGGTGCGCTTCGAGGCTTCTGCCGATGTCGAGTGGAACGTCGAGGATGCGTCGTCCCCGGATTCCTCTGCACTGCGATGCACGCTCGCAACCGCAGCGGGCGAGGCGTTTCGCCTGACCGTTGCCGCGAGTGTGCTCGGCGACAAGCCGGTCGGTGCTATCCTCGAGGCGGGCGATCCGGCCGACTTCGTGCGAGCGCGTGCCGCGGCATTGCGCAGGCGAGCGCACGAGCAACTTCGTGTCGATGCACCCGACACCGACATCGGACCAGCCATCGCATGGGCCATCGAACGACTCGACAGCTATCTCGTCGAGACCCCTGGCCCGGGCCGCTCGCTCATCGCCGGGTATTGGACGTCCCGCCCCGGCTGGAACGATGGACGGCCCGGCTATGCGTGGTACTTCGGCCGCGATGCCGTCTGGACCGCCCTCGCCTCCCTCGCCTGCGGCGACTTCGCGCCCGCCCGCGATGTCATCGCGTTCCTCGGCAACCACCAGGACCTGTCTGGCAAGATCCTGCACGAATGCACGACCAGCGGAAGCGTTCATTACGATGCGGCAGACTCTACACCGCTCTACCTGCTGCTCGTCGCACGACACCACGCCTGGTCCGGTAACGCCGCATTCACACGCTCGCAGATGGCACGCATTCGCGCCGCTCTCGACTTCTGCCTCGGCACCGATACCGACGGCGATGGTCTCATCGAGAACACGCGCGTTGGTCACGGCTGGATCGAGTTCGGTCCTCTCGGCGGCGGCAAGGTGACGTACTACACCGCCGGAATCTGGGCCGCTGCTCTGCGTGAACTCGTCGCCACCTTCGAGGACATTGGCGAACACGAACTCGCCCGCCGCATTCGTGAACACGCTCGCGCCGCCCGCACTTCCCTCGAACGCCTGTTCTATTCCGCCGGCCGCCGCAGGTACGCGCTCAAAGCATGGAATCCGGGGACATCGCCCGAACCCCCAACAATTCCTTCAAACACACTGCCCGACACCACGCCAACAGTTCCTTCAAACACGCAGCCCGACACCACACCAACAGTTCCTTCAAACACACTGCCCGACACGACACCAACAGTTCCTTCAAACACACTGCCCGCTTCCGAAGAAGATGTCCCGGACGGCCATGCGGCATCGGAGACCTTCTCATGCGCCGGACTGGATTGGGCGCGGGATCTCACGCCCACCGCGACGCATGCAGTGCCCCTTCTGCTCGGCGTAGCAGACCCGGATCGCGCGAGATCCTGGCTCGATCGCGTCGCGTCCCCCGATTTCTCGACGGGCTGGGGCGTCCGCATGGTGCCGCGGTCCGAACCCCACTTCGACCCCGCCAGTTATCACGGGGGTGCGGTCTGGCCGCTCTACACCGGCTGGACCGCCTGGGCCGAGTACGCGGCGGGCCGAAGCGAGTCCGCCTTCAAACACTGGCGCGACAACCTCGCCCTTGCCTTCGAAGGCGAGCGCGGCGCCTGGCCCGAGGTTCTGCACGGCCTCGAGCGGCGGAGCATCGGCGTGTGTCCCGATCAGGCATGGTCCACCGCAATGGCGGTTGCGCCCTTCGTCTACGGCATGCTCGGAGCGGAACCCGACGCGGTGCGCGGCCGACTGCGGTTGCGGCCACAGATCCCTGCCGCGTGGGACCGGCTCGACGTACGCAATATTCGGATGGGCGATGCGATCCTTTCGTTCCGCTACCTTCGAGGCGGGGCGACGCACTCGTTTACGCTCGAGCAGGACGAAGGCGCCGTGCCGATCCGCATTCTGTTCGAGCCCGCAATCCAGGCGCGTTCGATTGGCGCGGTTCGCATCGACGGCATTGTTGCGCGGCTGGATCAGCGTCCGCATGGCGAACGGATCCTCGTGCCTGCTCAGGTCGTGCTCGATCATGCACGCACGATCGAGATCGACGCCATCGACTGAGTCGCGAACGAGCGGACTGCGGCTCGACCGATGCATGCGGGCAAACGGGCCTGCCGAGCGCCAGGATCGCACGGCTCGACCGGGCGACGGCGCGGGGATCGCCCCGGCTCGAACGGTTGCCGATCGCGCAAGGATCGCCCATGATCCATCGTGGCCTGTCTTGAGGGGGACCGTGTCGCGCCACGGGATGAAAAACGGAATCCGCTCCGAGGAGCGGATTCCGCGTTCTCATCGATCCCACAACGAGCGTCAGCGCGCCTTCATACGTCCATCGTCGGTGAGCAGCCCACGGAGATGGGCGGGCCGCTCCGGTACCGCAATCCGGATGATCGATCGCGCGTAGACGATTCTCTCTTCATCGCTGAGCTTGTCCACGACCGAGATCGGCGCACCGTACCGCAGGAGCAACCGTTTGGCGTCACGCGCCACATTGTCGTCCATCGGCCCTCCTGTAGGGGGGAACGTCACGACATAATGTATACGAATTTTGCTCGTTTTTCAATGTTCTCGTCCCGCCCTGCCCGGGCCTTGGCCGGATGCCCGGCGATCTAGTCCAACTGACGGTCCTGCAAGGAGTCCGGCGTCCCCAGCCGGTCCGGTTCATCCCGGCCACACAGGGGCGGCTGACACCTTTTTTTCAGGGTTTCAGTGGCTGGCCCGCCCTCGTCCTTGCCAGTCTGGGTGCGATGGGAGCCTGTTCCGGTACGCGGGCGAACGACTGTGTGCGCGTTGTTTCGTGGGCCGATTATCGCGAACTCGCGCTCGAACAGCAGATCGCAGATTCCTTCGCGGTCCGGCACCCAGATATCCCCGTCTGCTTCGAGTCGTTGACCGGCTCCGGGATCTATCGCGAGAAGGTCCTCACATCCATCGCGGCCGGGACGCCGCCCGGCGTCTTCCTCCTGGACGGCATCGACATCCCCGCGTTCGTCAACCGCGGCGTCGTGCTCGACCTCGCCCCGTATGCCGACCGGGTCGGCGTGGACACCTCGGCTTTCCACGACCGGATGCGCGAACTCTTCTGGCAGGACGGCAAACTGGTCGCGTTCCCCAAGGGCTTCACCCCGATGGTCCTGTACTACAATCGCAACGTGTTCGAATCGGCAGGCGTCCCGGTTCCGCATGGAGCCTGGTCCTGGGCGGAGTTCCGCGCATCGGCCGATCGCCTCACGCGCGATACCAATCATGATGGTGTGGACGATGTCTGGGGGTTCGGTTGGCCGCGCGAGTTCTTCTACCTCCAGTCCTGGCTCTGGGCCGGCGGCGGCGATCTCCTCTCAGCCGATGCGTCCCGCGCCTCCGGCGTTCTCGATGCACCGGCAACACGCGCATCGCTGGATTTCTATCTCGGCCTTGCCACGCGCGACAGCGTCGTCCCGCGCATCGAGATGTTCCGCCGCGAGTCCTCCGTGCCCATCCTGCGCCTCTTCTCGAGCAACCGCCTCGGCATGTTCGTTTCAGGCCACTGGTCCGCGCAGCAGCTCGACGCCCATGAAGAGGCTGGCCGAATCCGCTATGGCGTGGCGCCGATTCCGTCGCGTGACGGCTCGCTCTCGGCGACGGTCCTCTACGCCTCGGGTTGGGCCGTTCCCGTGAACGCGCCGCATCGGCGTTGGGCCGTCCAGGTCGCGGCCTTCCTTTCGGGCGAGGTCGCGCAGCGAATACGCGCGCGGGGCGGCCTCGAGATCGCAGCAATGCCGGCGGTCGCGAACGCGGTGGCTGCACGGGACACGACGGGTCGCGAAGCCGCTTTTCTTCGCATCGCCGCCCGAGGCCGGCACAGCTGGGGCGCTCGCGTCGAGAAATGGCGTGAAATCGAAGATGTCCTCCTGGACCTGCTCGATCGACCGCTCGTTCGCAACGAACCGATCGATTCGGTGACCCACGACCTCGCGCTGCGCATCGATCGCATCCTCGAGTCGGGACGATGATGTCGCACCTTGAGACTCCGGTGACGGACGGCCGATCAGGCTCTGCGGGAATAGCGCTTCAGCGGCGTGCACGGACACTGCTGCTCGTAACTGCCGTCCTGCCGCTCCTCATGTGCCTCGGGCTCGTCGTCTGGCGCATTGGAGCGGACGCCCGCGCAGAGGTTGCGACCGGCCTGATCGCCGAAGCGGAAGCCGTCGCCGTCGACATTCGCTACCAGGAGCTGTCCCTCCCGACGCCGGTTCTCATTCCGGAACCGACATCCGGCCGTTCCGTCGCGTATTACGCGGCTCGCAATGACTGGCGCCAGGCTGTGTCGTCAGGACTCGTCTCCTTCGACGGGATCCTGCCGGACGAAGCACGCGTCCTGCTCGAATCGCTGGACCGCGCAATCGCTTTCACGATGAACGGTCGGTTGACCGCCGTCGCGCCCGTCAAGGACGTCGATCAGTGGGACGTGCTCGGTGCGGTCCTGCTCGTGCGTTCCACTTCCGATCCACCGCACTTGCCACCTCGCCCCGTCGCCGTCGCTCTCGCAGCCGGCCTCGCCGTCACCTTGCTCGCACGATCGTTCGCGAAGTCCGTCGCCCGCCGCTCGACGGACGGCCGCACGACGCCTGCCGCTGCTCCGGCAGGCCTCCGATACCCTCCCCTCCTCGCCATCGCGACGGCGCTCACTGCCGGCACCGCCTCGGCGGTTCTCGCCACATGGCCGGGACCCGGGTCACACGGCCTCTGGGCCGTTTGCGCGTTTGCGGCATGGTGCGTGATCGCGGGTGTGGGATTCAGTCTCGTGGCCAGCGTTGCGAGACCGCTCGAGTTGCACGAGGCCAGTCGGGCATGGGCCTTTCTCGCCCCGTCGCTCGCACACCTTCTCGTGTTCTCGATCGGGCCGATCATCTTCTCGCTCTGGCTCTCGTTCCATGAGTGGGACCTGCTTTCACCCGCGCGACCCTTCGTCGGGCTCGACAACTACCGCGCACTCGCTGCGGATCCGGATTTCCTGCGATCCCTTCTTAACACAGCGTTATACGTGACGTTCGTGCCCGCCGCGATGGTCGTCGCGCTCGGACTGGCGCTGCTCCTCAACCGGAACATTCCCGGTGTGCGCGTGCTGCGCGCCGTCTTCTTCCTGCCGTACATCACGAGCTTCGTTGCCATCAGCCTGGTCTGGCGCTGGATGTTTCAGCCCGATGTGGGCCTGCTGAACGGGATTCTCGGCTGGCTTCAAATTCCGCCGCAGCCCTGGCTCTCGTCACCCGCGTCCGCGCTGCCTTCGCTCATGCTGATGAGCGTCTGGATGTATGCGGGTTACATGATGGTCATCTTCCTCTCGGGGCTGCAAAGCATACCGGCATCGTTGTACGAGAGCGCGCGCATTGACGGTGCAGGCGCGTGGCAGCGATTCCTTCACATCACGCTGCCGCTGCTGCGGCCGACGACGCTCTTCGTACTGGTCACGATGGTCATCTTCATGTTCCAGGTGTTCACCGCCGTGTACGTCATGACCGAGGGCGGACCGTTGCACGCGACGGATGTCATCGTATACCACATTTACCGCAACGCGTGGGAGTACCTGCGCATGGGGTACGCATCCGCCATGGCGTGGGTCCTTTTTGCGATCGTGTTCCTGATCACGCTCGTGCAGTTCCGCTGGCTGGGCGGACGGACGCCGACATGAACAAGCGTTTTTCAATCACGCGATCCGCCGTGCGAGGTGCACAGGCTCCCGTTTTCGGAGCGGGGGCAGCGGTTGAAGCATGAACGACCGTTCGCGCGTGTTTTCGCTGCTGGCCTGGTCTCTCGCGGTCGTGCTCGCGCTGACGATGCTCGTGCCGTTCCTGTACATGATCTCGACATCGCTGATGGACGAACTCGAGGTCTTCTCGCACCCGCCGCCGCTGCTGCCAGCGGCACCGCGTTGGCAGAACTATCCGGAGGCGTTGACGGCTCTGCCGTTCGGCCGGTTTTTCTTCGTGTCCGCCGTAACGAGTTGTGCGGTCGTACTCGCGACGCTGCTCACGTCGGCGACTGCGGCGTACGCATTCGCGCGGCTCGATTTCCCCGGCCGCGACCGCGTCTTCCTGCTCTACCTCGCCACGCTCATGGTGCCTGCGATCGTGCTCCTGCTACCGCGCTTCCTGCTCGTGAACGCGCTCGGCTGGATCGACACGTTCCGCGGGTTGATCGTGACCGAGGCCGTGCAGGTGTGGGGCATTTTCCTTCTGCGCCAGTATTTCCTGTCCGTTCCGCGTGACCTCGAGGATGCCGCACGCATCGATGGCGCCGGCGAATGGCGGGTCTTCACAAGCATCGCCTTGCCGCTGGCGCAGCCCGCTCTCGCGACGGTGGCACTCTTCGTCTTCGTGGATCAGTGGAAAGCACTTCTGTGGCCGCTGATCGTGACGCGGTCCATGGACATGCGCACGATCGAGGTCGGCATCAGCCGCTTCGCGGGACTCTATTACTCGAACTGGCCGTACCAGATGGCTGCGGCTGTCGTGGCCATCCTGCCGATCCTGATTCTGTTCGTGTTTGCGCAACGATACTTCATCCGGGGTATCCAGTTGACCGGGATGAAGGGATGAACGGAGTCGGGCATCGCCATGGGAGTTTTCGATCGGCTGCGCATCTGGCGCGCTCGCGAGCGCTACATGCCATTGCCCCGCCGTATTCGTAGCGGCACTACGGCGCTCATTGCGATTGCGGTGATTGTCGTCGCACTCACAATCGGTCTCGTCCTCGAACGCGGGAATACGCCGCGCGATGCTGCGATGATCGCATGGGCGGAAGCGCACGCCACGGATCCTGTTCAGCTGATCGAACGCGCCACGCGCACACGGCCCGTCCTCCTCCTTGGCGATGTCGTTGGCGCGCCGGCACCCAAACGTCTGGCTGCAACGCTGATCGACACGCTCGGCATGGCCGGGCGACTGGAGGCCGTCGGACTCGAGGTCCCTGCCGATCAACAGACATGGATCGACCTGTACCTGGAAACAGATCCGGAGGATGCATCTGTCCTGCTCGCCCATCCGCGCACGATTCGCGAAGATGAAGGCGCGGGCCGCGCCATGCTTCAGGTCTATCGCGCCGTCTGGCGAGTGAACCGCGCGCTCGGCGCAAACCGGCGCATCCGCATCATCGCACTCGATCCATCGGCATGGCCGCCACCACCTGGCATCTCGCCCGCCCGCGCACTCGCGGTCTTCGCACAACGCGATTCGATCATGCAGGCAACGCTCGACGCTCGACTGTTCGATCGATCTGCACGCCCTCGCGTGCTCGTCTTCGTTGACGGATTACACGTGCAGAAGAGCGGCGCCCGCCTGGCCACGGGCGGAATCGCACCCGCCACCGTCGAATGGCTCGGCGCCCGCCTCGCCAATCGCGGCGTGCCCATCTTTACCGTGATCGTCGATGCAGCCCGCGGCACCGGCGCTCCATCCCCCGTCGCCGGTCACCGCGCTGGACCCCTCTACTCGCTCCTCCGAGCAAACCTGTCCATCCCGGCAGCCGGGCTCGCCTTCCCCCTCACCGGTTCCGCTGCACCAACGGCCGACTGGCTCGCTTCACCAACGGGGCCGGGCGTCGGCTTTCAGAGACTCCCCGCCGATCCCCGTCTCGAAGGCCGTATCGATGCGTGGGTCATTCTGCCGAACTGAACGGGAACAGGAGCTTGGATCCGCTCACGGATGCATCGGAGGCGGTGGCGGAGGCGGAGGGGCGGTGAAGTGCGGCGGTGCCCCCTCGTGTGCGGAAGTCCGTGTCGATCTCGCCACGAACAGCCCGCTCAGATCCCCCGCGCCGCAAGCGCGACACTGGCCGTTGTGAATTTCGCCGCGAACAGCCCGCTCAGATCCCCCCGCGCGCAAGCGCGACACCGGCCCTGTCGATCTCGCCACGAACAGCCCGGTCAGATCCCCGCGCGCCGCAAGCGCGACACCAGCCGTTGTGAATCTGCCGCGAACAGCCCGCTCAGATCCCCCCGCGCGCAAGCGCGACACCGGCCGTTGTGAATCTGCCGCGAAAAGCGCGGTTGAATCCCCGCGCGCTGCAAGCGCGGCACCGGCCGTTGGGAATCTGCCGCGAAAAGCGCGGTCAAATCCCAGCGCGCCGCGTTCACCCCCCGCGCGCCGCCATCCCTCGACGTCGCTCCTCACCAGCCGCCCATCGCGGCGGCCCGGCCTCGACCGCGTCCGCTAATGAGGACTGTCGACCGATAGCCTCAAGTCTGTGTGTTGACCGCGCCTGCCCCACACCGCCGGAGATCCTGGCCACATCTCCCGACGTCTCTTCGACTTGCACGAGATGATCGGATCGGTCCGGGGTGGGCACGTGTTTCGCGCAGGACGCCAGCATCATGCTGTTTCAGCCCAGCGCCAGATGAATCACGACCCCTCGGGGACCCGGTCCTTCCATCGGCAGCGTTTTTCGGCACCGGCCCTCAATAGCCGCTCGGAGCGCAGCCTCAGGCCGGGGTATCGCGGTGGGATCGGCTCAGGTAGGGGAAACGGATGGAGTTTCGCCCGGCCGGACGGAGGTCGCCGGGGGATTGGCCGGATCGGCTTCTGGCTGGAAGGAGTCCGCGCCGCCCCGCAGCAGCAGGCCGCCAACCGCAACCAGCACGCCCACCATGCCGAACGTCGACTCCTGCGCCGGCGGCATCAGCCAGAAGGCGGTCCCGGCGGTAAACAGCCCGATGGACAGCAAGGCGGGACTCACCCACTCGCGAACCGACCGATCGCCCTCGAGGACCTCTGCGACAACCGGAACGGCAACGATGAAGGCCGTGAATACCAGAAAGACTCCCATGCTCCAAAGCTAACCGGAACCGGACTGACGGGCCATGCCGTGCGCCGGGCCGATCGAGGTCGCAGGAGACAAGCGAGAGGATCGCGACCGGCACTCGTCGTCTGCTCCGCCGAATGGCGCTCCTCGACGTGGGCGATCTCGCCGATGCAAGCCCCACCGCACGCAACGGCTCGCCGGGAACAGATTGCTACTGGACGACGCTGCCTGCGCAGCCTGCCACGCAGCGGGTTCTTGACCGCCCGGAATGGCTCGCCGGGAACAGATTGCTGCCAACGCAGCGCCCCGCGATTGTTCTGTCTGCTGGGCGAGTTTGGCGGATGCCTCGAGGGAGGCGCGAAGCCGAATCTCGATACGGTCATCGAAGCCGATCGTGCCGTTCGGGCAGTAGAACGAGCGTGACGGGATGTCGCGGACCAAATCGGGGTCGTTGCCTGGCCGGCTCGATAGGAAGCGCTCGTGATTCAGACGATGCTCCCCGCGCTCGTCGTTGCGCTGGCGACACAGATGCAGCAAGCCGCCGTAACCGGCATCGTGCGCGACGCACAAACCGGTGCGCCGGTGGCGAGCGCGATCGTGACGCTGGCGGATGTCGGGCGGATCGCCGCTACGGACGCAGAAGGCCGGTATCGATTCACCGGCGTCCCGTCCGGCCCGCAACACCTGGCCATCGAGCGCATCGGGTACGCCGCCAGGACGTTGCACGCCCTCGTCCCGGGCGAGGGCCAGCTCCGGATCGATGCTTCGATCGAGCCTGTACCGGTGGCCCTTGGCGCGATCGAAGTTCGTGGCGGGGATCGCCTGACTTCGCGGGCGGGCGGGGCATATCGCGCAGACAGGACGGTCGCGCTTCCCATGAGCCGGTCACATTCCCGGTTCGATGAAGCCGATGCGCTGGCCGCTCTCGCAGGCGGCGCCGTTGCCTCCGAGCCGGAGCTGCCGGCCGGACTGAGCGTCCGCGGTGGGGCCGCGGATCACACCGCTTTCGTCCTCGACGGTGTCCCGGTTCTCAGTCCATACCATGCTGCCGGTGTTTTCGGCGCGTGGAATCCAGCTGCACTGTCCGACGTCTCACTCGTGTCGATTTCCCCCGCACCGAAATTGCCGCACGCTCTGTCCGGAACCGTCGAGGCACGAACCCGCACTCCCGGATCGCGCCTGGGCGCGCGATTCGGCGTGAGCACGTCACAGACGAGCGTGACCGCCGACGGACCGCTGTTCGCATCGGGCGCTGGCTATCTCGTGTCGTTCCGCCGCACGTTCGCGGGCAGCGCGTTCCGGCCCGCCGAAGACTCGTACCTCGATGGAAACGGCAGTGACTGGCTCGTCAAACTGGCATGGCCGGCCGGCAATGGATCCCTGGACCTGATCGGCTTCGGGAATGCGAACGAGTTCGACGCCTCCGCCACACTCACGGATTCTCTCGATGCTTCGACGGAACGTAACGAATTCGAGTGGTACGGGCGGTCCCTCGGTGCACGGTATGAAAAGTGGTTCGATCGCACCCTGTTTCGCGCCATGGTCTGGCACGCCACGGCGGATGCATCGGCGCGGTGGAACGTGGATCGGGCGTCGTGGGACGATCTCTCCTCCTCGCACGCGAACACCGGCGCAATGGCAAGCGTCCAGTTCGGTGACGACCTGCGCGGGTCTCTCGTCGGCGTTCGCTGGACGCGACTCGATGGGGACTACGCCGTGCGCGGCTCGATGCCGTTCGCACGTGATGGCTCGATCCGTTTCACGACCGCCATTGCGCAGCGGCACGGACGACTGGGGCGGCTTCGATACGATTTCGCGATCTCGCTTGCGCCGGTGCTCGACACGATCCGCGCCAGCCCACAACTGCGACTGGATTATCCCGTCTCACCCGCGTTGAACATCACCATCGGTCTGGGCCGGTCGCACCAGTACGCGCAGAGCCTCCGCAATCCGGAGTCCGTCGTGGGCGCAATCTTTCCCGCGGACCTTCTCGTAGCTGCCGGTTCGGGCGTGCCCGTCGCATTCAACGATCAGGCAGTCGTCAGCATCGGCGTTCAACCGGCGCCGGCACTCCGCGTTACAGCCGAGGCGTTCACGCGCCGGCTGAACGGTCTGGCACTGGTCGCATCGCGTGAAGCAGAGCCGTACGCCAGAGACGGCGTCGCGACGGGCCGCGGCAGCGTCCGAGGCATCTCCCTCGATCTGTCTCTGGACCGTCCGCGTTACGGGATAATTGCGAGTTATGCGTGGCAGACCGTGCGCTATGGTGACGGGTCCGCAGGATACACGCCCACGCACGCCGCACAGCACAGATTCGAAGCCGGTACGATTGTGTTCCCCTCCGCGACGTCCTCCTTGCGCGCTGGCGTGAGCGCAGCACTGGGCCGTCGAGCCACGCCGATCGAGGGCGCGATCGAGTGGGAATCGTGCAATCTGCTCGATCGCGGTTGCGAGCTGGCGGGCAGTCCCGACGTGTCGAGCGAGCCACGCGGCAGCGATCGTCTGCCGGCGTATGTCCGCGCTGATCTCGGTGCTCGCAAGCACTGGCACTTCCGAGTCGCGCGCGCGAATACACAGATCGCAATCTTTGCCACATTGACCAACCTGTTCGGGCGGAGGAACGTGCTGCGGACCATGATCGATCCGCTGACGGGCGAGCGGTCGATTCTGGGCATGCGCCCGTTCTCGCCACTCACGATTGGCCTGGATTGGCGATGGTGACGCCTGTCACAGAATCGTTTCTGTCGGGCTCCTCATCCGGAGAGCCATCGTGAAATCCGGCGAACACACGGTATCAGCGCTTCCATCCCTCGCCCCCACGGGCGCGCATTTGCGCGAGCGTGGCGCAGCACCCGAGCCGCGCTACCGTGCCGTGGCTCCAGGGAATGCGGCGGATACGGAGGAGTCAGGTCAGGGCGCATTCCATGATCTCGTCACGCGTCTGTTCGATGCCGATTCGGCTCGCGTCTACCGCGTCATGAATCGGCTTTCCGGAGATGCGGAGCTTGCTGCGGATCTGACGCAGGAGGCCTTCCTTCGACTGAGCCGGCGAGGCTCCATGCCCGAGAGGCCGGAAGCATGGTTGATCACGGTCGCCATGAATCTGTTCCGCAACGCGCGCACGAAGCAGGCGCGCCGGCTCCGCCTTCTCACTGTCGCGCGCGCCGAGGCGGTGCTCGCGGATGCGTCACCGCTGCCGGGTCATGACGCCGACCGGACATGGGCAAGACAACGCGTGCGCGCCGCGCTCGACCGACTGACCGAGCGTGAACGGAAGCTCCTTCTGTTGCACGTCGAAGGCTATCGGTATCGCGAGATTGCGGACGTCCTGGGGCTGGCCGAAAACGGCATCGGCACCTGCCTCGCCAGAGCGCGGAAGGCGTTTCGCTCCGCCTGTGAGAATTGCGATGTCGCATCCTGAGCCTCAGATCCTGCAACGGTTCGCCGATGACGAAATGGCGGACGTTGACGCAGCGACGAACGCGGTGCGTTCTCACATCCGCGACTGCGCGACGTGTGCGGCGGCGATCGAGGAGTTGCGGCGCGATGATGCCTGGGTCGCATCGATGCTTTCGACGCTCGATTCGCCTCCGCCTGCGCTGGATGCGTTGCGGAGGGAACCCCGGCAGGGCGAGGCATCGCCGTGGATCCGCCGCGCGGCCGCTGTGCTGCTTCTGGCGACGCTCGCCGGCGCAGGTTGGGCACTGCCCGGATCGCCGGTCCGGTCGTGGCTGCTCGGAACCGATCGCCGGACCGAGGGAACGCGCTCCGTCGCAAACAACGAGAGCGCCTATCCCGTGACCACGCTGCGCGGCGGTCTGGACATTCCTGCCGATGGGAATGTTCTCATCACGTTCGCGCAGGCACAGACGCGCGGATCCATCCGCATCGTGGTGTCGGATTCGGCGGGCGTCCGGCTGACGATTCTCAATGACGATGCTCGCCTCGAATCGCCCTCCGAACGTCATGTTATCGTGGATAACAGCGAGTCGGCCGCCGATTACGCGATCCGCGTTTCGCGTGCTGCGACCGATGTCACTGTCCGCATCGGTGACAGAATCGTCTTTCGCAAGACGCGGGATCAGGTGATCTCGGCGACGGCCCCGGCCCGTGACGGCGCATACGTGCTTCCACTCGGCCCTTCCGGATCCTAGAGCGGGTGTCACGAAAACGGCCATCGCCTGCTCCTCTTTCGGGACGTTGACGGAACCGAAAGGGAGGCACGATGCGAGCGCAACACGGGATCCGGTTCATCGCGGCTATTCTCATCACGTCGAACTGTAGCGACAGCCCGACAGGTCCGGATTACGATCCGGATATCCAGGCGAGTGACTTCGTAGCCGGCGTTTCGAATCCGCTCTTTCCGCTCGTGCCCGGTACGACCTCGACCTTCCTTGCCGAAACCGCCGAAGGCGAGGAACGAATCGTGGTCGAAGTGCTGAGCGACACCCGCGTCGTGAACGGCGTCACGGCGACGGTCGTGCGTGATCGCGTGTTCATGAATGATGAACTTGCCGAAGACACCTACGACTGGTACGCGCAGGACAGCGCCGGCAACGTGTGGTACCTGGGCGAAGACTCGAAGGAGATCGAGAACGGCCAGGTCGTCGATACCGGGGGATCATGGGAATGGGGCGTCGATGGCGCACTGCCCGGAATCATCATGTGGGCCGATCCTTCGGCGCACGTAGGTGAATCGTATCGCCAGGAGTTCTACGAAGACGAAGCCGAAGACTGGGGCCGCGTCGTTGCGGTCGACAGGGCGGTCTCCGTCCCGTTCGGCTCTTTCACGGGTTGCACCGAGACCGAAGATTGGAACGCCCTCGAATCGGGTGGCCGCGAGCGCAAGTTCTACTGCCCGCAGATCGGGCTCGTGCTCGAAACACCTGCGGATGGCGGCAACGAACGTGTCGAACTCGTCGAGCGCACTTCGTCCTGACAACCCATGGCATGATTCGTGGAGCGAACGAATCCACGGATCGCAACCGTCTGAACAGTGGGGCCGCCGCTGCCGAGCTGCCGTGTTCAGACCGTGAGGATGCGCGGCGTCTCGAAGCCGATGACGACGGTGTGTTCGAAGTGCGCCGTCATGCTGTGATCGGCACTTGCCACGGTCCAGCCGTTCGGCAGCTCTCTGCACGTGCGCGTACTCGCGGCGACGATCGGCTCGATCGTGATGACGAGTCCATCGCTGAGCACCGCATGATCGCGCGCATCTGCGTAATTGAAGACGGCGGGCTTCTCGTGGATGGTGCGGCCAATGCCGTGGCCGGCAAGATCACGGAGCACATGGAAGCCGCGGCGCCGGACCTCGGCCTCGACGGCCCGGCCGATCTCGCGCAGCATCACGCCCGCGCGCGCGACTGCCATCGCCTTCCAGAACGCAGCCTCTGCACAGAGCCGGAGCGATTTCGCGTGCGCGCTCACCGGCGCGACTGCCAACGTCACCGCCGCGTCTGCATAATAGCCGTCCAGTTCCGCCGTCACATCGAGCGTTACCAGGTCGCCCGGCTTGATCCTGCGCGCCGATGGAATGCCGTGCACGGCTTCTTCATTCAGACTGATGCAGATTGCGCCAGGAAATCCGTAGACGTGGCGCGGCGCGGAGCGTGCCCCGTCCGCAGCCAGCCACTCATCGGCCATACCATCGAGTTCCGCCGTGGTGATCCCGGCGCGAACGTGTGGGGACAGGCGCGCAAGGATGCGAGCAACGACACGTCCCGCTCGCTCGAGGCCGATGCGGTCCCGCTCTGTCTCGATGGACATGATGGATTGTTCCTGTTGCGATGCTCCGTTGCACGCGCGCCCGGATTCATTACCGAACGGTTCGTGCCGGCCCGCGCAATGGAAGATTATACCGGTGGGTGCAACTCGCCATGCCCGGACCTGCGTGCTGCGCCGGTTCCGCATTCGAGGTCGCCCGGCATGCGGAAATCGGGGGGCGGCGCCAACGGCATGATCGGCTCCTCCGGAACCAGCCGGACGGCCAGGTTCTCGAGGAACTCGCGTTCACGCGTGCGCAGCGAATCGATGCCCGCCGCCGCAACGCGGTCCAGCAGGCGAACGACTTCGCCACGGTTGATCTCGTGGATCTGATCCAGCGGGATCTTCTGCCAGCGGTGCCGCGAATCCCGGTCCAGCACGAGCTTGGGCGTGTATGCCGAATTCGGTTGTTCGATCACGCGCGGCCGCGACTTCTTCTTCGCCTTCGCCCGCAACGTGAGTCCCGCGATCAGAAAGATCACCCCTCCGATTCCGGCTACAATCAGGATGGCCAGACTGGACATCGTTCCGCCTCGTGTCTCGCCCGCTCTCTGGCGGGTCCGGATTCACGAACCCATGCTCCATAAGACGGTACCCGTCGCCGCCGAGTTGCACGGCGAGCCCTGTTCATGCAGCGACAGCGTCTTGAACCGGCACGGGCTGGGAGGCCTCGGGGCGCGGGACCTGCTCACTCGCCCAGCAACGCCTCGAGCCGATTCAGGAATGCGATCTGTGCCGGATTCAGCCTGCGCTTCGCTTCAGACACGCCAAACCATTCGCAACGATCGACTTCCGGGAACGTGATCTGGCGACCCGAGCCGCGCGGAAACTCGACTGTCACCGAATTACTCCGGCACGCGGCCGCGTCGATGTCGGCTTCGCATGCAAACGCATGAACCCGCTTGCCCGCCTTCTGCTCGACCTCACCCAGATCGTGGAACGGGCCCGGCAGCGCCTGCCCTGTCTCCTCTTCGAATTCCCGCCTCGCCGCCGACAGCGCCTCTTCCCCCTCCGCGACTTCGCCCTTCGGGACAGACCACGCGCCCGCATCCTTCTTCGCCCAGAACGGGCCACCCGGATGCGCGA
The DNA here is from genome assembly GCA_050732695.1 of Longimicrobiales bacterium. Classification (GTDB taxonomy): domain Bacteria; phylum Gemmatimonadota; class Gemmatimonadetes; order Longimicrobiales; family RSA9; genus JBFFZF01. The sequence continues at coordinate 67,630 of JBOHRL010000094.1, forward strand.
GCAGGACCTCGATGCCCGCCGGACGCCTGCGGTACACCAGAATTCCCGCGCTCTGCGGCTTGATCCGTTTCACTCGCGCCCGGCCTGACACCCGCTCCGCACCCGGGTCGGCGTGTTCATGCAACGATTTCGATCGCCTCGGGCCGCCATGCCAGAACGTCGAGACGGTGCGCGAAATGAAGAAGCGGCGGCGGCGCCGGCAGTGTGATGCCGATCGCGTCCGTCATCGTGTTCGTGCGGATATCCGCCTGCGCCGGCTGCAACGGCCACGGTACGTGGTGGATGGCCACGGCCAGCAGGCGCCCATCACGCATCGTGAAAAGTCGGTACCGTTCGGTCAGAAACCGATCGAGGCTGCCCGCCCGCGCGCGGAACGGGGGTCCACAGGGCCCGTACGTCGCATCGAATCGAGCCGACGCCGAACGGGGTTCCGTGCGATCGCATTCGTAATCGAGACCCGGTCGAACCTGCGTGGCCGTGGCCGCTCCGCCCCCGGCATTCGAGCCCACGCCGATGTTCAGAGCCCGCCGCAGCCGGAATCGGGCATGACGATACGGCAGCCCATACCATCTCCGCGCGGCGCGTACTGCCATACGGCTCGACGCGTCCAGACTGAAAAACCACACCCCTCTCGCATCCTCGCCCACCGCACCAGCCGGCCGGACGTAGGTCCGCACATTGATTTCCGGGAACGCACGCGTGCTCGGGATCGGAGGACAGTGCCGGATCCGGATGCCGGACATGCGGAACGGGACCACGCCGACCCAGGCCATGCCGTCGAACGTCTCGATCTCGAGACCGGTTGGAACCAGTGGCCGCAACACTCCCGCCTCGACCGGCCAGTGCGCAAATAGCAGGTCGTGCCACCGCATGCAGAGAATCCACGACCTGCGGTATTCCACGGCAACGGCGAGTTCGAGGGGTACGCCACCGAACGCACGATGATCGCGAGCTGAAACCTCAATCAAACATTGGGATGGCCCCGCTGCCGAGAGGGTTGCCGCGGACGCCCTGAAAGCCCGGACCGGACGCACTTGCCGGGGGACGGAATCCATGGGATTCGGCGGCGCCGGTGCAAGGCACGGCGGATCGAGCAGGCCCGCCGCTGGTGCGCCGGAGGCGAACCGTTGGCCGATCGAGTTCCTCATGCGCCTCGCCGAGGTCCGGCGTTCGGAGCCGATTTCGCCGTCAGTCCTCCGCCTGGCCCGGCCGGCGACGAACCGGCGGGACGTCCTGCACGCGAGTCGCCTCTTCCTTCAACTCCTCGACCAGGCGCGAGATCTGACGACTGTTCATCATCGTCGCGAGATGACCGACGAGCGCGACCGCCAGCGTCGCCCGATCCGGGACGGAGAGCCGTGATTTGATCTGGTTCATGAGTTCGCGAAGCGTCGCATGATCGCGACTCATCGACTCCGTCGTCCGCGGCGGCTGCGTCATCCGGTCTCCTCGGCCATGTATCCCTGATCCATGACGGCGTTCGCGAGCGCTCGCGGCGATGTGCGGCCCGCATCGTATTCGACAACGGCGCGGCCGCCCTCGAGATCCACGCGCGCGTCCTCGACCCCGTCGACTTTCGCGAGCGCCGTTCTCACCGCCTCGACACAGTGACCGCACGTCATTCCCGAGATCTTCAGTGTCGTCGTACTCATCGTTTCCAACCCTCGTCAAGATGTGGATGTGCGTAGTTGCCGCAAGTGCGCCGCCGGTAAGACCGTCACTTCGATCCGTGGTGTCCGGAACGACTCAGGCCGTTCGAGCCTGCCGGCGCAGCCGGAGCGAGTTGCCGACCACGCTCACCGAGCTGATCGCCATCGCTGCACTCGCGAAGACCGGCGAAAGCAGAATACCGAACGCCGGGTACAGCACCCCTGCCGCGATCGGGATGCCGAGCACGTTATAGATGAATGCCCAGAACAGGTTCTGGCGAATCACGCGAAGCGTCCGGCGCGACAGCCGTATCGCCGTCACCACACCGCTCAGGCCGGCGCCCGTCAATGTGACGTCCGAAGCCTCTACGGCGATGTCCGCGCCCGTGCCGATCGCGATGCCGACATCCGCACTCGCCAACGCGGGCGCATCATTCACACCATCGCCTACCATTGCCACCGGCTGACCGGTCTCCCGCTTCAATCTGTCGATGACTCTCGCCTTGTCCGCCGGGAGTACCTGTGCGATCACATGATCGATGCCGACTTCCTTCGCAATGACCTTCGCCGTCCCCTCCGAATCGCCGGTCAGCATGACCACGTCCGTACCCAGCAGACGCAGCCGCGCAATCGCCTCGCGACTGTCCGGTTTCAGCGCATCCGCAATCTCGATCAGTCCGGCAAGCTGATCCTCGACTGTCATGTATACCACCGTGTGACCCCGCTCCGCCGCGCGCGACGCCGCAAGCTGCATTGGTGTTACGTCAATGTTATCACGTTCCATGAACGATGCATTACCGGCGACCACTCGCCGCCCATCGACTCGCCCCTCGATGCCACGGCCGCCATACGATGTGAACTCGGTCGCTTCGATCAGGGCCAGCCCACGGTCCTTCGCTGCGGCCACGATCGCACTGGCCAGCGGGTGCTCCGACGAATGCTCGAGCGAAGCCGCCAACTGCAACAGCCGCGATTCATCCGGTGATTGCGGCGACGAGGCCAGTACGATGCCTCTGACACTCGGTCTGCCCTCGGTGATCGTGCCGGTCTTGTCGAGCACGACTGTGCGCACACGGCCTGCCAGCTCGAGACTCTCGCCGCCCCGGAACAGAATGCCTCGCTCCGCTGCGCCACCCGTGCCCACCATCACCGCCGTCGGTGTCGCCAGTCCCATGGCACACGGACACGCGATGATCAACACAGTCACGAACGCGACGAGCGCATACAGCCAGGCAGGCGATGGACCAACCACTAGCCACACCACTGCCGCAAGGAACGCCAGCAAGACGACTATGGGTACGAATACGCCTGCAATACGATCCGCCAGACGCTGAATCGGCGGGCGCGTCGCCTGCGCTTCCTGGACCAGCCGCACAATCTGCGCAAGCGCCGTGTCCCGGCCCACACGCGTCGCGCGAAATCGCAACGCACCCTCGCCATTGATCGTACCACCCACGACTTCGGAACCCGGCGCCTTCTCCACCGGCATCGGTTCACCCGTGAAGATCGATTCATCGACTGCGCTTCGACCGTCCTGCACGATGCCATCCGCCGGCACACGCTCGCCCGGCCGGATCAGGATCAGCATGCCCGGCTCGAGCCGCTCGACTTCGACCTCGTCGATCGCGTCCGACACCAGCCGCTCCGACTTCGCTCCAATCCCGGCCCGGATCACGTGCGCCGTCTTCGGGACCAGCGACGCCAGTCCACGCAATGCCGCCGACGTCCTCGCCTTCGCCCGCGACTCGAGCATCTTGCCGAGAAGAATCAGCGCAACGATGACCGAGACCGCCTCGAAATACACATCCGCGTGCAGGCCCGCCGACCTGAACAGTCCTGGCGCCACCGTCACGACCACGCTGTACCCGTACGCCGCACCCGTGCCCAGCGCGATCAGCGTGTTCATGTCTGCCGTGCCGTGCAACAGCCCGCTGTACGCCCCACGGAAAAACGGACGCCCCGACCACAACAGCACCGGAGTCGTCACCAACAACAACAGCCAGCGCAGAACACCATCCGGGATCGTGAACAGCCACGGCACCAGAAGCCGCGCACCCTCCGCCAACGGCACCATCAGCCGGTCGAACAGATCCACAGGCCCGCTGCCCATCGCCATCAACGGCAGCGTCACGATCATCGACACCACACCCGCCACCGCCGCAACGCGGAATCGCGCTCGCAACGATCGATACTCACGCTCGCGGCTGCGCCGCTCACGTTCCACCGGGTCACTCACACCGATCGGCGACGCCACGCGGTAACCCGCCGTTACAATCGCCTCCTCCAGCATCTGCGCGGATGTCACGTCCGGCAACAGTTCGACCCGGGCCTCACCCGTCGCCAGATTCACGCCCGCCGAAATCACGCCCGGCAGCGCCGCCAGCAATCGCTCCGCCGGCTCCGCCGTTGCCGCCCACTCCAATCCCTCGATCGCCACCACCACGACTTCAGTCCTCGCACCGTAGCCCGCTTCACGTACCAGCTCGATAAGCGACGCAGTATCCGCCCGCGACGGATCGTACTTCACCGTCGCCCGCTCCGTCCCGTAATTCACCCACGCGCCCGTCACTCCAGCGCCGCGCTCGAGCTGACGCTGCACCCGCGCTGCACAGGCCGCGCACGTCATCCCGGTCACCGGAAAGGCAACCGTTGCGATCCCCGTTTCCCGATCCTGCGGACCGGCTCGGGTTGTCGGGATCACCATCATGTTCTCCTTTCCGCTTCCCGCGGCTGACCGATCACCTGTGTCCCCGGCCGGCAGCTCCGGGCGCCTGAATACCCCCATAGGGTATATGGTACCCCCACCGAGCCCGCCCTGTCAAGCCGTCACGCCGGATTGCCGTCCGGCCGGTGTGTCGGGTATGATCGGGCCCATGCGAAACGTGAACGAACAGGCGCACTGGTTGGCACTGGCTCTGGTGCTTGGGGGTTGTGCGGGAGCGCCGCGTGGTGCTGGCGCGGCGGTGGCGGCCGTGCAGGACCCGGTTGGCGAGCGCCCGCGCCTGGTTGTGATGGTGGTGGTGGATCAACTGGCGGCGCATCTGCTGGACCGGTACGCGGACGTGTACACGGGGGGGTTCCGGCGCTTGCTGGATGGCGGCTATCGGTTCACGCAGGCAACGCACGCGCACGCGGTGACGGAGACGGCGGCGGGTCATGCGTCGCTGGCGACAGGAGTGTTTCCGTCGCGGCACGGGATTGTTGCGAACGACTGGCTCGAGCGGAGTGGTGCGAGTTGGCGTTCGGAATACTCGTACGAGGACACGACGGCGGCGCTTGTCGATGCACCGTGGGCGGAGGGCCGGTCACCGGTGAATCTGATGGTACCGGCGTTTGCGGACTGGCTGCGAGCGTCGGATGACCAGGCGAAGATTGCGTCGTTGTCGCGCAAGGACCGGGGCGCGATTCCGCTGGCAGGCCACGTCCGTGGCGACGTGTACTGGATGGATGCGGAGTCGGGGCGTTTTGTAACCTCGCGTTATTATCGGTCGAGTGTGCCGGACTGGGTAGGGCGAGTGAACGAGGGGAAGCCGGTGGCGTGGGCGGACACGGTGTGGTCGCTCGAGGTTCCGGGCGCGCTGGTGAGCCGGGCGAGAGCGGATTCGGCGGTTTATGAGGGCGACGGTGAGCATGTTGTGTTTCCGCATCGGTTGTCGGAGGAGCGGGCGGACACGAGTGAATCAGCGCGGAATGCGTGGCTGTTGACGGTGCCGTTCCCGGACGCCGCGACTCTGGCGCTTGCGAAGGCGGCGGTGTCTGCACTCGATCTCGGGGCCGATGAACGGACGGACTATCTGGCCGTATCGTTCTCACAGACGGATGCGATCGGACATGATTACGGGCCAACGAGTCTGGAACAGCTGGACAATCTCCTGCGGGTTGATCGCTTGTTGGGGGAGTTGCTCGCGTATCTCGATGAACGAGTGGGTGAGAACCGATGGGTACTGGCGTTATCGGCGGATCATGGCGTGATGATCGAGCCGGAGGTGCGGCGTGAATCCGGTCAATCCGGTGAGCGATTCCCGCTGGGTGCGCTTCGTACACTGGTCCAGACGGCGAACACGGCAGCTGGAACGGGTGACATTGCGGCGGTACGGCAGCGCGCGGCGGTGCTGTTGGAGGAGAGTCCTGCGATCGAGGACGTGATGTTGGAGGGGGAATTGCGCAGTAGGGCAGCGCCGGCGGACTCGTTCATCGAGTTGCAGCGTCACTCGTATTACGAAGGGCGATTGACGGGCTGGCTCGGGCGATCGAGGCTCTGGTTGCGTTTCGCGGAGGGCATGCTCGTGAACCAGGACATCGGCAGCTCACACGGGAGCGCGTATTGGTACGATCGGCATGTCCCGCTGATCTTCTACGGTGCCGGCATCGAGGCGGGCGAGACGGCGGAGCCGGCGCGTACGGTCGATGTTGCGCCGACGCTGGCCCGCCTGATTGGCCTGTCGATTCCGGACGGGCTTGACGGCCGGCCGCTCGCAGTACCGCGCCGGTAGAACGAGGGCTATCTTCGTGGCCATGTTCGAGGACTGGAAGCAGGCCTGGCGCGAGGCGGTCGAGAATTTTCGACGTGAGCTGTCGGGCGATGAGGCATCGCATGACCGCACTCGATCGATGCATCGCGAGGTCATGAACGCGCGTGGCGCACGTGACAAGCTGGCTGGTGAGATCCGCCGCACGCGGCAGGAAGCGCAACAGGAGAAGTCCCAGGAGGAGGTTTGTAAACGACGCGAGCAGATGGCGCGCTCGATCGGAGACGAAGAGACCGTTCAACTGGCCGTGGCCTTCGCGGCCCGGCATGCGGAGCGCGCCGCGATCCTCGAGCGCAAAGTCGAGATCCTCGAAGCCGAGCAGGGCCTGCTCGCGCGCGATCTCGAGGAGATGGAGAAAGAGCTGGCCGCGCAGCCCGACGCGCCGCGCGTGACTACGGCGCAAACCGTACAGGACGTGCTCGGCGAGCGCGAGCGCAACCGCCAGGACCGCGATTTCGGCCGCCTCGAGCGCGAACAGCGCGAGCGCGATGCAGAGGCCCGTCTCGAGGAACTCAAACGAAAGATGCGCTGATCACCCTGCCCGGCATCGGACGTGGTCGAGTTCGGGTTCATAGGAAAGCGCATCATCGTTGGCCGTGCCAACGTCGGGATCGAACAGGAAGCCGAGCCACGCATTCTCGAACGTGCGTCCGCCGGGCGGTACGGTGGGGTCGAGCGCGGTGTACAGCGGCTGGTTCGTAATGTTGCGATACACGAGCCGGATCACAACCACATCGTCCACGGCTGTTGTGGCCGTTACGTATTCGGTGATCTCGATGCCACGAACAGTCACGCGTTGCAGGTTGTTCGCGGGCGGCACGATCCACGTGGTCTGTGTGAGATCGATGCGTTCGGGCACCTGCGTCACAGCCGGCACAGGCCGGCCTGCGAGGTAGGCGTGATCGTAAATGCCGATGGCGACGCTATCGCTGCCCAGCACGCCAGCGAATGCGGGCATCCCGCCTGACGCATAGCTGTTGTTCGAAAGCGATGGCCAGATCAGGCCATCGCCGCCAGTCCCACCGCGGAGGAACAGGTTGCCCACGGGATTCGTTGCGAAGCGAACGCGGTTGGCTGTGTAATAACGAAACTGTGCATTGAAACAGACCGACTCCGCGCAGCGATTCACGAGCGGACCTTCGATGCGCACCGCCGAGTCGGTCTCGCTCAGGAACACGCGCGTCGTGAAACCGTACGTCGCATTCAAGGTATCGAGCCGGACCGAGATGTCGTGCCGGCCGCCGAGCCCCCGCAGTGTGTCCGGCGTGCGCAGCCCGGTCGCCTGGTTGTCCACGAAGATCGGTGCACCGGACGGGTCCGACACGACGACGACTCGGCTGCCGCTGTTCGGCGTGAGCGGGCCATCCTCTTCGCGGCACCCATTCAACAGAGTCAGTGCCAGCACCGAGGTAGCGAGCGCGTGACGAAGCAGCATCACGTGTTGTCGATCGTCTTCAAGTACTGAGAACCTCGGCCCGCCCACGCGGCTCCGAATCCACTTCAGCTCCGCCATCACTCTCGCCGGGCGCGCCAACCCGCCGTTTTCGTCCGGGCCGGTGTTGCCCGCGCAGGTACTGTCGGAGCTGGGGCGGTACGGTACGGCGGACGAGCGCCTGCTCGAGTCGTCTCTCCGCATCGGCCTCGGGGCGCGCGATCCATCGTATCGTTCCGGCCTCGAGGGCCGCGACAGCCGAACCATCACGGTAGAGAACGCGGTTCCGTGCGATGGCCGGCACGCGCTCCTCGGGCGTGATGATGCCCGTCAGGTTGAGTGGATCGGCCGCACCGATGGTCACCAGTGTGCCATCGCTGCCATCGCGTCGAACGCTGCGCAGCATGCCAACGGCTTCGGGCAGCGCGAACTGCTCACCGGCAAAACCGCTGACGAATCGCCCGCCGCGGATCTCACCGCGCGCCTCCATGCGGCGGCACGCGAGTGCCGTCTCTCGCCATGACACTGCACCGGATTCCCGTTCCACGAGCTTACGAAACACGACTCCCCAGCGGCGCAGAAGTGAGCGTGCAAGTGATTCGGCCGCTGCACGCCTGAGTGCGGGCTCCGTCCCGGGCGATTCGGCGGGATGCTCTCCGAGCAGCGACCAGCGCCCGGCCGTATCGACGCTCCAGATCGTGGTCCGGCGCCGTCTCGGCCCGGCCACGATCGGTGCGCGTTCAGAGGACGGCGTAAGCAGTGCGCGCAGGCCGGCAAAGCTGTCAGCCGTTGCAAGACCCGCAGCCACGAGTTCGGCAAGGGCCTGTTCGACCTGTGTCGGCAACAGACCGCTCGCCACGACAATCTCATGAAAGAATGAAGCGCCACGCTCTGTCAGTGCATCGCGGACGTCGCTCGCATGCGTGGACAGAAAGAGAGTGCTGTCTTGCGGAGACTGTGCGGTGCGCGATGACCCGCGCGGGAACAACGCGACGGGCGACGACCGGATCGGCCTCGCCGCGCTTCCATTCGCGGGTGTCGAGATGCGGCCCCAACCGATCCGACCGCTGAGGCAGAGCATGTCGACGAGTTCCGGCGCATAATCCGCACAGCGGGCCGGCAGCACATCGGCTTCCCACGCCGCAGCCGGCACTTCGAACCCATCCAGTTGCTCGATCACCGACATCAACCCGTCGAGGCCGGCCACCTTTGCGTCGCTCGTCACGTGCTGCCAGCGGAACAGGAAACGCATGAACACGGCGGGCGAGACCGGCTGGATCTCCGCGCGCAGCCGGTTCAGCGTGTAACGATGGATGCGGGCGAGGAGCCGCCGTTCGCACCACTCGCGGAGCGTGCGGCCGGGCGTGAACGTACCGCGCATCACGAAGCCTTCGGCCTCGATCGCGATGAGCGCTGTCTCGATCTCGAGCGGCGAGGCGCCGAGCGGTGCAGCAAGGTCGGCGAGGGTCACGGGACCGAGGATCTCGAGCCGGCTGCGGACCAGCTCGCGAAGTGCGTCCTCACGCGACCATGCGCGCTCGTACGATTCCGGTACGAAAGCGGCGTCAGCCGATTCGAGGGCAAGGACCGCCATCAACTCGGGCAGCCGCTCGACGGCAGTGACCATGCCGGCTACGCGCGTAACGCGGCGCGCGGCGGCGAGCGGTTCGAAGAGTGCAGACCATGCAGGCTCGCGCTCGAATTCCGCATCGCACAGGAACCCGCTGGTCAGCAATGCATCGTGCAGCTCATCCGCGGATGCGGCTTCTGGCCACGCCTCCCGGCGAACCCGTTCGATGGCCTCGCTGTCGAGTGCGCCGAGATCGTTCGCCGAGGATGGCTCGAGCGCGCGCCGTGTGTACACTGCCTGCGTCCGCCGCTCCTCGAGCGGGGCATCGTCGAGGAACGCATATGGCCGTGCGTTCAGAATCTCGTGCGTCATGGGTGACGGCTCGGGCACATCGCGCGCGAGCAGAGTCAACTCGCCAGCGAAGATCCGACGCAGGATCGTATCGAGCCGTGCCAGATCCATCGCTTCGACAAGACAGTCATCGATGACCTGATGGACCAGCGGATGCTCCGGCACCTGACGCTCACCCTCGATGTTCTCGAAGCAGGCTGCCGCATCGGGGAACACCGCAGCAAGCAGGTCCTCCGCCTGCATGCGCTGCAATTGAGGCGGCACCTTGCGGCCGTTGCGTGAACGTTGCACTGCGAGCGACAGCGTGGTATTCCACCGCCACCGCGTCTGGAACAGCGGCGCATCGAGCATCGCCTGTACCAGCGTGTCACGCAGCGTGTTCGGGTGCAGGTATCGGAACACGTCATCGAGCGGGAACGAGTGCTGCGGCCCGAGCGAGAGCACGAGCCCTTCGTCGGTCGCGGCCGCCTGAAGCTCGAAGTTGAACGTGCGGCAGAACTTCTTGCGCAACGCAAGGCCCCACGCGCGGTTCACGCGAGCGCCAAACGGAGCGTGCAGCACGAGCTGCATGCCGCCAGCCTCATCGAAGAACCGCTCGAGCACCAGTGTCTCCTGCGTGGGGACCACACCCAGCAGGCGGCGAGTTTCGCCGAGATACGCAATGATCTGTTCTGCTGCCGCCACCGGGATCCCGAGTCGTGAAACCACCGCCTCCCTTGCGGCTTGCGACGCGTCCTCCGTACCCGTCAGACCGGCGTTCACAATGGAATGCTCGATATCCTCGCGCAGCCGGCTGACGGCTGCGGACAGCTCGTCGCTCCGTGCTGGCGCTTCGCCGAGCCAGAACGGGATGGTCGGCGGTTCGCCGTGCGCATCGGCCACACGCACAACGCCTGTCTCGATGCGCAGGATGCGCCACGACGTGTTCCCCAGCTGAAACACGTCGCCCGCAGCACTTTCGACAGCGAAGTCCTCATTGAGTGTGCCAACGAGCGTGCCCTCGGGTTCCAGCTCGACGCGGTAATCGGCGATCTCCGGGATGGCCCCACCCGACGTGATCGCGACCATGCGCGTGCCCTTACGGCCGCGCAATCTGTGATTCACCGCATCATGGTGTACGAGTGCGCCCCGCCGGCCTCGGCGCGTCGCGAAGCCGCGGGAGACCATCGCCACGATTTCATCGAATACGCCCCGGCCCAGTGTGCGATATGGCCACGCGCGGCGGAACCGTTCGAAGAGCAATCCCTCGTCCCAGTCCTCGGCCGCCGTTTCCGCAATCACCTGTTGTGCCAGAACGTCCAGCGGACGCACGGGCAGGATCACGCGATCCAGTTCGCGATGACGGACCGCGCCCAGGAGTGCAGTGCACTCGACCAGGTCGTCGCGCGTCAGTGGGAAGAGTCGCCCCTTCGGTGTGCCGTGCACGGTGTGACCGCTCCGCCCGACACGCTGGAGGAACGCTGCAATACGGCGAGGCGAGCCAAGTTGAATCACAAGATCGACATGTCCTATGTCGATGCCGAGTTCGAGCGATGCGGTCGCGACGAGCGCGCGTAGCCGTCCCGACTTCAGCCGCTCCTCCGCATCCTGTCGCACATCGCGCGCAAGACTTCCGTGATGCGCCGCGACCGCATCTTCGCCCAGCCGCTCACCCAATGCCCTCGCCACTCTCTCTGCTAGCCGCCGCGTGTTCACGAACACGAGAGTCGTGCGATGCGATGCTACGAGCTGAACGATCCGTTCGAATACTTCCTGCCAGACTTCCGCTGCCATCACCGCTTCGAGCGCGGACCCCGGCAGCTCGAGATCGAGATCGAGAGCGCGGACGTGCCCTTCATCTACGATACCGCACGGCCGCGCTGGCGTTGCAGCGCACGCGGATAACGCTGCTTCCTCCTGCGCGGCGCCGACAAGGAACGCAGCAACTTCTTCGATCGGCTTCTGCGTTGCCGAGAGGCCGATCCGCTGCACGCTTCTGCTCGCCACGTGATCGAGCCGCTCGAGCGACAGTGCGAGATGTGCGCCTCGCCGTGATTCAATGACCGCATGGATCTCGTCCACGATCACGGTACGAACGGTGCGCAGCATCTTCCGGCTGCGATCCGCGGTCAGCAGCAGGTACAGCGATTCGGGCGTCGTGACCAGGATGTGCGGCGGTGTGCGCAGCATCGCCGCGCGCTCGGATTGCGGTGTATCGCCGGTCCGGACGGCCGCGCTGATGCGGACCTGCGGCAGCCCCAGCGACTCCGCGAGCTGTCGAATCTCTCGACGCGGCTCGGCGAGGTTCTTGTGGATATCGGCGGAAAGAGCCTTCAGAGGCGAGACGTAAACAACGCGGACCTCATCCGGAAGGTCGTGGTCGAGTCCTTCACGGAACAACGAGTCGATCGCATTCAGAAAGGCAGCCAGCGTCTTGCCCGAACCCGTGGGCGCCGCGATCAGCGTGTTCTCACCGGACCGGATCGATGCCCAGCCCCGAACCTGCGCAGGCGTCGGTGGAGCATGGCCACCATCGGGCTGAGCGAAACGTTCACGCCACCAGCGACGGACGACCGGATGGAACGCGGCGAAGGAGTCGGATTGTGTGGCTGTCATGAGGGCCGGTCATACCCCTGGCGGCCCGGCGGGTTGCGGACCCGGCAATGGCTCGCGCCCGGAACGTCGCGCATGAGAGCCGGCATGGAGGTCGCGGCCCGGGTCGATCGGCCGCGCTGAGCCGAGACTCGATCGAGGCGGATCAGAAGCCCTTCGTGCCCGTGCACCAACGCGCCATGTTCGACGTGTTCACCAGCACGGTCGAGCAGCGTATTCAGCAGGATCGTGCCGGTATGAGCGCTCGACACAAAATCGAAGCGATGTTCGCTGTCGCCAAGGTCGAGCAACACGAGAATGCGCTCGTTGCCGCGTTGGCGCACGTATGCGACGAACGGAGCTTCGCGCTCGACGGTGAAATGCGCTCGTTGCCGCGTTGGCGCACGTATGCGACAAACGGAGCTTCGCGCTCGACGGTGACCTGATCGCCGGACAGCAACCGGCGTCCGCCGTCGCAGCTCGATCAACCTGCGATAGAGTGGCAGCAATGAATGAGGATCATCCGATTGGTGCTGCACAAGGCAAAACGCACATCGTCGCTGCCGATGTGAGGCCTCTTCGCCATTCGGAAAAGCATCGATGCGACTCCGCAAGCGACGGACACACGAGATCATGGTCCCGCTCCTGGCGTGGGCCGTCGCTGACGACCCGCAAGAGAAGCCGCGTCGCGCTTTCGTTTGGCAAGCCATTTGCGGGTAGGGCTGACGTGCTGACGGCGGTCGTGTGGAGCGTCCACACGGCCGCTTTTCTCATCACCGGGTATGCCGGCACACCGCGCCGTGCGAAACATCTGTTGCATCGTCCGCTGCACGGCACACCTCAATTCACCGAAGGGAGACCACGCATGCCAGCCGAATCATTGCAGGACGTCTATCTCGACGAGCTGAAGGACGCGTTCAGCGCGGAACAGCAGATCCTGGCCGCTCTACCGAAGATGGAAAAAGCAGCCGCACACACCGAGCTTCGGGACGCCTTCCGGGAGCACCGGGAACTCACCGACGAGCACGTGCGCCGGCTGGAGTTGATCATGGAATCGCTCAACCAGACGCCGAAAGGCAAGAAGTGCAAGGGCATGGCAGGCATCATCGCCGAGGGTGAAGACGTCCTGAAGGAAACCAACGGCAATGCCCGTGACGCAGCCCTGATCTCCGCAGCTCAGCGGGTCGAGCACTACGAGATCGCGATGTACGGCTCGCTGCGTACGTTTGCCAACGAACTGGGCCGGACTCAGGACGCGGCGCTGCTCCAGCAGACGCTCGACGAAGAGGGCGAAGCGGACAAGACGCTCTCGAAGATCGCGGAGTCAGCAGTCAACCTGGATGCCATCGTCTAGGTCCAGGACCCGCGGTGCGTACCCTTCATGTGATTGGCGATGCCGCCTCATCTGCCCGGTCGAGCCCAGTGCTCGTCCGGGCGGATCCGCGCGAGAGGTCGAAGCCTATCTGGACCCTCCGGACGCTGGCGTCCGTTGGCGTGACCACCGAAGCGGTGGGTCGGCTGCCGGTTTGCGCCCTGAGAGATCCCGCCCCTCGAGCGCCACGTCGTCCAGCGCTCCTTCGCCGGCACCGCCCTTCTCACCGTCATCCTCGGGTTCCGCCGATTCCCCGACCTCCCCGCGCTGCGCCAGCGCCCGATCAGCCAGCCTCGTGATCCTGTTGTGTGCCGATGCACGCCTGAATCCGTTCCGCATGGAACCCCCTTACGCCTTGCGCGTTTTCGCTTCAGACCGATAGCGAACCCGGCCCTGTAGAATGCGCTTCCACATCCGCCGGATCGCCCACCGGGTCCGGGCTTCAGACCGATAGCGAACCCGGCCCAGTAGAATGGGCCGCCGGTGTTGCGTCGCCGGGCGGTCCTGTCATGCAAGGATCATGCGGGCAGGCAACGCTAACGTCCGGAAGAGCGGATCGAGTCGCGCCTTGCATCGACTCGTGTACGAATCGCGCGCAGACTGGATTGCATCTGTGACGCAATTTCGGCACGCAACACCTGTTGCTGAATCTCATTGAAACTGCGGATGCGTCGCCGGTACTCGTCGCGCCGATCGGCCGGAGGCTGAAAGACATTCTCAGTCGTGTCGTAGTGGAGCGCCCATGTGAAGCTGCCGAGGTGAATCCGCGCTGTTGAGATTCCCCAATGGCCGCCGTCGCTGTCCTCATGAGTCCAGTGGGCCGCCCGGTTCGCTGACTCCTCAGCTGTGGCTACCGAGTCGTTGTACGAATCCAGCGTCCCGGCGATCCGACTCCGCGCCGTGGCGAGCGCCGGTTCGAGCACAAGAGAACGGTCCGGTTTGATCAGAAACGCATCGGGCGCGGACCGCGGCCGCAGGCGCTCGTACAGCGACGTGCGTCCCGATGCAGCCGTAGAGCTCCATGCGTCTCTGGCGATCACCGCCTCCGTCACACTGTCTGTGCGTACGGACGGATCACTCAGCCTGACGCGCGCAACCGGGATAGCAGCAGATGCGGTGGCGCGCCGCTCCGGCGCAATATTCAGGAGCCGGCTTGACGACCGGACGAACGCTGCATTACCCGCCGAGTAGCCAGGATTCTGCTCGGCAACGGGAACGGTGAAGGCGAGTTGAAACAGAAGCAGATGTACTACCGCCGATCCAGCCAGCCCGATGACCAGCGAGCCGTGTGAGTCGCGATCGCGACGACGCGCGAAGCGCGGCCCAGGCATGTTCACGGCCTTCACGATCTACACCCTTCGCGGCCTTCGCGCCCGGCTGTACGGAGCACGGCGCTGTGGCGCACAGCGGTGCGGAGCACGGCGCTGTCGAGCACAGCGCTGTGGAGCACGGCGCTGTCGAGCACGGCGCTGTGGAGCACGGTGCTGTGGCGCACGGCGCTGTGGAGCACGGTGCGGCTGCTTGCAGCTCGCAACAGGTTCAAGCTTCCCGTCCCCCTTCACGCAGATGTCAGGCAGGAACCTTTCCGTCAAGTGCGGCAAACTCGACACGGGCTTCGTCGCGGGCCGTCCACGTCGACTTTTCCGTCAATAGCGCGGCAAACTCGACACGGGCGTCATCGCGGGGCTGTCCATGTCGACTTTTCCGTCAATAGCGCGGCAAACTCGACACGGGGCTTCGTCGCGGGCCGTCCATGTCGACTTTTCCGTCAATAGTGCGGAAACTCGACACGGGCGTGACCATCTGGCTGGCCGAGTCGACCGCTGAGAGGGACCGGCCGGCTGGCGCTACCGTGTCCGCAGCATATAGAGCGGGACTCGGCTGTGTCTCAGAACCGCACCCGGACTAACGTCATGGCAGCGCCGGTCTCCCACCGCCCAACCGCAGCACCCCGCAGGATAGGAAGCGCCACTGGCCGTGGGAGCGGCAGACCGAGCCTGAGCCGCCCGTCCTGCCAGCGTAACAACGAACCATCGACCGCGCCACCGCCACCGCTACCGCCACCATCGCCACCGCCACCCCCGTCGCCACCGCCACCGTCGCTACCGCCGCCGCCGCTACCGCCGCCACCGCGACCGCCTCGCCGGACATCATAATCCCGGGTTGTGGCAGCGCCGACCGCGAGACCGATGATACTGCCAGCCAGTGGGATCGCGATGGCAGTCTCGGGGTCGTCGGGCTGGGCGATGAGGTCGATGCCGCCGCCGGCGAGACCGCCGATGACGCCGGCGATGCTGATCAGCCGGGCCCGGTTCCGGCTGAGGTTCCAGCGTGGTGCGAGGATCGCTGCGGTGATCAGACCGGCATCGCCGCCAACGAGAGCTGCTGCGAGGAGGTCATCGTCGCGGGCATCGAAGAGCGCGGCTGCGGCGGCGCCGAACCAGGAACCCCAGAAGGCGCCGAAATTGACGGTCGAGGCCATGCCGGCGGTGATGTTCTTGCGGGACAGAACGGACCCGACGCCGATGCCGGCGAGGCCACCGGCGATCATGGCGGTGAAGGTTTCCTGGGCGCTGCCGTCGCTCACGCACAGATCGCCGTCGCACTGGAGGCCTTCGCCCCAGTCGAGGACGCGGGCCCAGCCGAGACCCTGCCACGTTCCCCATGTGCCGCCGAAGGTGATTGCGCGCGCCTGCGGGCCGGACAGGTCGCGCGCGTTGGCCATCGCATGGCCGAGGAGGAAGCCGCCGGGCCCGCCGATGAGGAGGCCGATCCCGAACGCTTCGGAATCGTTGGCATCGAAGGCGGCGGGCACGGCGATGCCGAGCCAGAGGCCGTAGAGGGTGGTCCAGACCTTGAGTTCAACGGCGCCACTGGAGGCATCGGCCCGGTCGGTCATGGGCACGCGCATCCGCGACCTCGCCTCGGTGGCAGCGGCGGTATCGCCGAAACGGTCGAGGATCAGCTGGTAGATGGCGTCGGCGGCACCGGCCTGGCCGCGTAATTCGAGAGTACGGGCGGCGTCGAGCAGGACGGCGGCACTGTCTGCGCGCGTGATCTGCTGCGCTTCGAGACGCGCGGGCCGGACCGTGGCCAGGACGGTAACGAGGAGGAACGAAAGGATCGTATGCAGGCACACACCAGGAATGGACCTCGAGTCCTGCCGCGTCCCCACGAACTGCGAGCGCATCGAGTCCGACTCAGTTCAGCGGACGTCGCCCATGAGTTTCTTGACGCCGGGGCTCAGCACGAGCGCGATCACGCCGGCCACGCTGACGAATATCGCGACGTTACTGAACAGGGCGGCAGGTGCGAGCGATTCGAGGCGGCCCGCGACCAGGCCTGCGAACAGGTTGCCGAGCGAAGCGCCAATGAACCAGACGCCCATCATCTGCCCGACGCGTCCGCGCGGTGCAAGTTTGGTGATGGACGAGAGACCGACGGGTGAGAGGCACAGCTCGCCCACGGTATGCAGGAAGTACATGACGATGAGCCATGCGGGCGAGACGAGGTTTCCGCCCGTCGCATTGGCCGCGCCCCACGCGATCACGAAGAAGCCGGCGGCGAGGCCGAGCAGGCCGAGCGCGAATTTGAGCGGGATCGAAGGACTCACGTTGCGATTGGCGAGCCAGACCCAAAGGAAACCGAAGATGGGCGCGAGGATGATGATGAACAGCGCATTCACCGACTGGAGCCAGGCGGCCGGCGCCTCCCAGCCGAACATCACCCGATCCGTGTTCTCCGAGGCGAACAGGTTGAGCGATGAGCCGGCCTGCTCGAAACCGGACCAGAACAGTGCGGCAAGAATGAAGAGCCAGAAGATAACGACGAGTTGCTTCTTCTCCTCCGTCGTGTGTCCGCCGCCAGTCAGCAGGTACGCGAAGTAGAGAATCGCCATCGCGATGATGCCGTAGCCGAGAATGGTCGCGACCTGCTGGAGACTGATGGCGATCGCGCCCGTGTTCATGAGCATGGCAATGGCTGCAATGGCGATGCCCACGACGGCCAGGACCTTGTAGAACGATGTCGTGCGCTGTGCGATAACGGCGGTACTCTCACCGGTGTTCAGGTAGCCCGCCGGCCCGAGGTGCTTGTGATCGAGCTTGTACTGAATCAGGCCGAGGACCATGCCGATGCCGGCGAGCGAAAAGCCGAGGTGCCAGTTGTAGTTCTCGCCCAGCAGGCCGCACAGGATCGGGCCGAAGAAAGCGCCGAGGTTGATGCCCATGTAGAAGATCGAGAAGCCGGCATCGCGGCGCGCCCCGCCCTCGGGGTACAGATCGCCGACAATCGTGCTGACGTTCGGCTTGAGCAACCCGGTCCCGATCACGACGAGGCACAGGCCGAGATAGAAGAAGGGCATGGTCGGGACGGCCAGGCTGAAATGACCGGCGGCGATGATACAGCCGCCCACGAACACGGCCTTGCGCTGACCCCACAGCTTGTCCGCCACCCAGCCACCGGGCAGGGCCATGAGGTAGACCATGGCGGTGTAGAGCCCGTAGATCGCCGTCGCCTTGACCACATCGAAACCGAGCCCGGGATTCGGGCCGGTCGCGGCCGCGGTCATGAATAACACCAGCAGCGCACGCATCCCGTAGTAGCTGAACCGCTCCCACATCTCCGTGAAGAAGAGGGTGGCGAGGCCGCGGGGATGGCCGAAGAAGCCGGTCGTGCTGGCGCCGGCTGCCCCGGTTCGCGGAGCCTCGGCGAGTCCAGTCGTTGGGTTGGTCGCCATTGAACCCGTCTGTTTGTGTGCGCGCGGGACCGGTCCGATCGGTTCGGCGGACCCGCCAATGTATGGCTGGCCCGCCGGCGCGGCCAGACGACACCCCTCGTTTACAGGTTCTCCCCTTGGCCAGGTTCCGGCGGAAGAGCCAGAAGGCAGCGAACGGCGGTATCGCGTGACGTGGCTCGACGAAAACGAAATGCGCGTAAGGGCGAGGGCTCAAGGAATGAACTGCGGGTATGAGCGTGGGCTCAAGGAATGAACTGCGGGTACGAGTGTGGGCGAGGGTGATGATAGGTGTGCGTGGGGAAGATCGGGTGCGAAGCGGGTGGGAACACCGGTGGCCGTTCGGCCCCACAACAGTTGGTTCTACCCGACGCGTGAAAGCCTTTCTCCCGGCTGCGACGCGGTCCACGCATCCATTGGCGCCGTCCTTTGCGCCGTCCGATGCACCGCAGCGCCGTGAGCGTCGCAGCGCCGTGAGCACCGTGAGCGCCGTGAGCGCCGTGAGCGTCGCAGCGCTGTGAGCACCGTGAGCGCCGTGAGCGCCGTGAGCGTCGCAGCGCCGTGAGCGTCGCAGCGTCGCAGCGCCGTGAGCGTCGCAGCGCCGCAGCGTCGTGAGCGTCGTCGGACCGTACTCGCGCATTCCCACGCGCTTCTGTGCGCGATGCTTCCCCACCCGTTTCGCACCCGATTGTCCCCACCCACACCTATCATCACCCTCGCCCACACCCGCACCCGACTTTTGCTGTTCAGCCCGATCGGGCCATGGGAGGTGCCCGGGTTGACACGCACCTTGGTGAAGCACGCAATGAGCTGCCCGATCAAGGCAACGGAACGCTGAACACCATCGATTCGATCCTCGGCGAGAGTGAGGCCGCCGGTCAGATCCGCGCATTCGCGCGCCGGGCTGCGAGCGTCGATGCGACGGTTCTGATCACGGGCGAGAGCGGGACCGGCAAGGGCCTTCTCGCGCGTGCGATCCATGACGAATCCGCCCGCCGTGCACGGCCGATGGTTGCGGTCAACTGCGCGAGCGTGCCCGACGCACTCTTCGAGTCGGAGTTCTTCGGCCACACGCGCGGCGCATTCACGGGCGCGCAGCAGGCGCACCGCGGACTGCTCGAGCAGGCGGATGGCGGCACACTGTTCCTCGATGAGATTGCCGAACTCTCGCCGCCGCTCCAGGCGAAACTGCTGACCGCGATCGAAGAGCGTGAGTTCCGCCGCGTCGGCGGCGAACGCGTCGTGCGCGTCAACGTACGAATCCTTGCCGCGACCAGCGCCGACCTCGAGCAGGCAGTCGCGATCGGTACGTTTCGGCGCGACCTCTACCACCGGCTCATGGTGCTGGCCTTCCGCCTGCCCGCGCTGCGGGAACGCGGCGACGATATCGACCTGTTCGTGCCGCGTTTTCTCGAGCGGTTCGCTGCTCGCTATCGGAGACCGGTCCGTGCGATCGAACCCGCCGCCCTCCTCCGCATCCGGGCGCACGCATGGCCCGGCAACATCCGCCAGCTCGCGAACGCGATCGAGTCCGCCGTCCTCGCCTGCGACGGCACCGCGATCGCCGCCCGCCACCTGCCCGCCGCGCTGCTTGACAGCGCATTATCGACCAAACCGGCATCGCCCGAGCCCGATGCCACGACCGGCCGATTCCGCTACTCTCGCTACGGCAGCGAAGCTGACGAACGGCGCCGCATCGAGGCCGCGCTCCGCCGCTGGCGAGGCAACAAGACCCGCGCTGCCGCAGATCTCGGCATGGCGCGCAATACACTGCGCGAAAAGATCCGCCGCCTCGCCGAAACCCTCGCTTCCGATTCGTCCGACCCCGACGATTGACCACTCCGTCGGACGCCTTGTGAGGGCGGTCAGCTCCACCTCAATGTGTTCGAGCCAGTCATCGAATTCAGTATCTCCAGAGTGTGGACATGTTGACGCGTGCGTGCATCGTGCTGCGCGAGTGGTGCGTCGTTGGTATTGCCGCGAACCGCGACCGCGGGGTGCCATCTGTCGCGATCGGGACCATGTCATCGCCGGCATCGAGCGTGACGGGCACACCGGTCATGGGTGAGGCATCGTCGAGCGCATCCGTGGCGATGGCCGCACTCGTATCATCGGATGAACGGCACTGTCGAATCGAGCGAAGCGCGCGCGCCAGGTCATGGCCTGTCTCGATCATCAGTTCATCGTGACGGCGGGCTCGGTGCTGTGCCGCATCCAGCTGGTGGGCGAGGTTGTCATTCTCGCGCTGGAGCCGATCGTTCTCGATGCTGAGCCGCTCCGCCACATCGACTCGTGCAGCAGTCGCCGCGAGTTGCTCGGCAATCAACGGCAGCAGGCGGCGTTCCTCATCCGTGAAGCGCCTGGCTGTAGCGAAGCAGAAGCTGACGGCGCCATTCGCGATGTAGCCGGTCCATAGCGGCAGCGAGATCATCGCAGCGAAACCCGGTTCGCGGGCCGGCTGCCACCAGTCCTCGAGGTGCGGATCCGCGAACACGTCCTCAACTTCGACCGGCGCGTTCCGTTCAACCGCAATTCGGCCCATGGCCGACGCCGATGCGCAGGAGACCGAGGTAATCCGCCTCGGTTGGGCACCTTCTCTTGACGATGTTCGAGGATTGGTCGTAGTGTCTGTCAGCGCTGCCGGATCGTTTCCGCGTCGGGTGCGGTTCGCCGGGCAGTTCACGATGCGAGAGTTTGGGGGCTTCCGCACTGCACGGCAAGCGGTGCCCTCGATCGACCGCACCAACGTCAAGCCGCGTTGGTCCGAGGATCACGCGGCTTTTTCTTTCACTCTGGTCCGGCAGCCGCCGACCTGGATTCAGGAGCGAGCGATGAACAAGACAGAGCTGATTGCCGCGTTGTCCGATCGATCGGCGTTGAATCGCACGGATGCGAGCAAGCTGTTCGATGCGCTGTTCGATGCGGGCACTGGCATTCTCGCCGAATCGCTGATGCGAGGCGACAAGGTGCAGATCTCGGGGTTTGGCACGTTCGAGGCGCGCAAGCGCGCAAGCCGCTCGGTCCGGAATCCGCGCACCGGCGAAGAGATTCAGGTCCCGGCCACGACGACAGCCGCGTTCAGACCCGGCAAGGCGCTGAAGGATGCGTTGAACGGCACGAGCTGAACGGCCCGGCGCGAGGTTTCTTCGATCGCGATTCGCCGCCGATGCAACGGCCGGCGTTTCAGCGATGCGGCTGCCGCGCCATGCGAGCGGGCCGGTCGCGTGGTGTCGTGCCGCTGCGCCGATCATAGTCGACGCGCAGACTCCGGCCGCGCAACGTCGTACCATTGAGTGCACGGATGATGCGGTCCGCCTCGCTCGCGGCCACCTCGACGATCGAGAACGTGTCGCGGATCTCGATTCGGCCGACCTGCTTTCCCGCAATTGATGTTTCGCCCGTGATGGCACCAAGCAGATCGGCGGGCCGCATGTTGTCGCGCTGACCAAGACTCACGAACAGCCGCACGAACGCCGGCGGCGCGTCCTTCACCGGCTCGGGCATCGCACCCGCATCCGTCCGTCGCCGCCGCAGCAGCGCAGACAGCGCGCCAGCGACTTCGGCGGCGGAATACTCATCGAATAACGGTTCCAGCAGAGACAGTTGCGCGTCGAGGTCCTGCTCTTCGATGGCACGGCGGATCGTGTCGCGATAGCCGGCGACCGTCCCGCGCACGGCCCGCGTTCCGCCCACCGCTGTGAGCGTGATGCCCGCTTCGGCGGCTGTCTGCCGAAGGTGCGGCAGCTCGGCCGGCTCGACCATCACGATGCCGTGCTCGAGATCGAGAGCAGCAAGCAGTGTCGCATCGCTCGGTACATCGTATGCGATCCGCGCGCCTTCCCCCGCCTCACGCCCGGCCACGCGCGCGTCCGCTGCACCGAATCCACGCAACGCGAGTTCGGCCGTGACCGCGGACGCACGCGCCGTCGATCGCGTCACGATGAGCGGCGCTTCCTCTCGCGGACGGCGCAGCAATCGCGCGAGTGCAGCAGGTTTTTCCGTTGCCGGCACGACGATGTAACTCAGCGAGCCGGCAGCAGCCGGTGGCGTGACCAGCGCTGGATCGGCCGGCTGCGCCGGTATCATCATCGCCCTGCGCGCGTGTGATTCAAGGAAACGCTCGACCGGCTTCGTGATGGTGCCCGCCAACACGATGCGTTGGGCACCAGCGGGTACCGCTGCGGCCACGGCAGCCAGCGTTTCTGCTGTCTCGATCTCGACGAGTGCGTCTGCCCGATCGATCACCAGTGCCTCGACGCCGTCGAGCTTGAGCAGAGACTCGCGGATGGCCTGCATCACTGCGGCCGATGCGGCGACCAGGATGTCCGCCTTTCCAGGCGCGCTCCATGCCGCCGCCATCGCACCGACCCGGACATCGCCGCCCTCACCCAGCAATGCGCCGGTCCGAGCTATGTCGGACGCCCGCTCATCGGTGACGGCCACGATCAGTGCCCGCGGCCGTATCGCACTCGCATCTGCCGTGTTTGAAGCAATTGTTGGTGAACGGTCCGGCGGGACTGTGGCCGGACCGACCGGCGCCATGGCGGTGGGACCGGCGGATTCCGTTTCGCCGCGATCGACTGGCTCACCTTCCGTGAGCCGGTCCAGCAGTGCCAGCAGCACGGCGGCCGTCACGCCCGAACCCGAGGATGCCCGGACAACCGCGTTGCCACCTCGCCGCAAGACCGGAATGGCCGCTTTCTGGATGCGCGTCGGCCCATCGAAGCCGATTGCCGCCGCGCGTTCGACGAGCTTCGCGGACAGGGCGAGCGATCCGAAATCCGGGCTCACGTCGCGTACCCGGACAGGCCGCCCGGCTGGTCCTCACCTCGCATCCGGGTGTCGCCCGGCTGGAACGGGAGCATGGTCAGGTAATACTGGACCTCGCCGTCCAGCCGCGATGTCCGGACCTGGTCCGTCTCCGCCACAACCACGGTCTCGAAACCGTGCTTGTGCGCCGACACGACCACGGTGCCGTCGCCACCCGTCAGCCGGACCGAGTGCCCATCACCGCCCGTCTTCTCGATCGGCAAACGGTCGGTCAGGATCTGCTCGGCGAGTCGCAATGCAGCGCCGATCGGCAGCGCCGTCCACCGTTCATACGTCATGAATGCTTCCATTTTCGAGTCGGGATCCCCGGCCCGCGGTACGGGCTCGCACCATGTCCGGGCGCGCCGTAATCTAAGCCGCCGAGAGACGTCCACAAAGCTTGTCCGGACTGTAGCATCCGGGCATATTGCCCACTATGAGCCGCCCCTCGACACCCGCACCGCTCGCGTTCAGCCCGAACATTCGCGAGCTCCAGCCATCGGCGACCATCGCCGTCAGCACGTTGTGCAGGGCGATGCGGGACGAGGGTCGCGAGGTCATCGACCTCAGCGCGGGTGAGCCGGATTTCCGCACGCCCGATTTCGCTGCGCAGGCCGGCATTGCCTCCATCGTTCAGGGCTTCACCCATTACACAGCGACACCCGGCTTGCCCGCACTCCGTAAACTCATTGCGGAGCACGTATCTCGCCTGTCCGGCATTCCGGCGGACCACCAGGGTGTCGTCGTCACCTGCGGCGCAAAACACGCCCTGTTCAACACCTGCTTCGCCCTCTTCGGACCGGACGATGAAGTGCTCGTCCCATCGCCCTACTGGACGACCTACCCGGAGTTGATCCGCATCGCGCGCGCCGAACCGGTCATCGTGGCCGCTACCGCCGATGCCGGATTCAAGGTGAGCGTCGCCGACCTCGAGGCCGCGGCCACCAGCCGCACGCGCGGCCTCATGCTGAACTCGCCGAACAATCCGACCGGCGCGGTCTACACCCGGGACGAACTCGAAGCGATCGTCGCATGGGCCGCAGAACGCGCATTCTGGGTCATCAGCGACGAGATCTACGGCCGGCTCTGCTACACCGGCACACGCGCTGCCAGTGTGTACGATCTCGATCCCGCCCTGCTCGATCGCGTCGTCCTCATCGATGGCGCATCGAAGGCCTTTGCCATGACGGGTTGGCGCCTCGGGTTCAGCTACTCGTCGCCCGAACTCGCCGCGAAGATGACCGCGCTCCAGAGCCACATCACGTCCAATATCGCAACCGCAACGCAGTACGCTGGCATTGCCGTATTCCGCGATGAGCCGCGCGTGCAACACGCGATCCGCGCCATGCTCGGCGTCTTCCGTCACCGTCGCGACCGCCTCGTCACGCTCTTGCGCCGTCACCTGCCACAGGCACGATTCATCCCGCCCGATGGCGCTTTCTACATGTTCTTCCAGGTCGACAATTTCTACCGCGACGGGATCGCCGACTCGATCGGTTTCTGCAAGCACGTCCTCGAGAAGACCGGCGTCGCACTCGTACCCGGCGCCGCATTCGGTGAAGATCGTTTCGTCCGCCTGTCGTTCACGGCCGCTGAAGACGAACTCGTCGAGGCCGTCCGGCGCATGGGCGCCCTGCTGTCCGTCCCTGCGTACGCGGACTAGCGGACCCGGTCCCGTTACCCGATCCTGGCCCGTTGCGCTATCCCGTGTCGCAACGCAACGGGTGCACGGCCCATGTGCGGCTTGCAGATCAAAAACTCTCGCGTGAGAGCAACATGATGCGACTCCTTTTCCTCCCGTTCGCGCTGATTGCCATTGCGACTGGCGCGAGGGCTCAGGCGCCCGATCTCATCGTGACCGCCGGACGCGTCTGGACCGGGAACGATGCGCAACCTGAGGCCGAGGCCGTTGCGATTGCAGGCGACCGCATCGTCGCCGTCGGCTCGCGCACCGAGATCCTTGCACTGCGCGGGCCTGCGACGCGTGTGCTCGACATGCCCGGCCGTTTCGTTTCGCCCGGCTTCATCGACAACCACACGCACTTCGCGAGCGCGGGCAACCTGCTCCTCAACGTGAATCTTCTTGATGTAAGCGATGAGGCCGCACTCATCCGTCGTGTACGGGAAGCACGCGACCGGCTGCCGCAAGGCTCGTGGCTGCTCAACGGCCAGTGGGGCGCGTACGAGCAATGGGCGCAGAACGCGACCGGACGCGAGCAGCAGGGCCGGGCCGCAGCATCGTTCTCACCACGACGGAGCCTGATCGATTCGATCACGCCCGGCACGCCAGCACTATTGAACAAATGGGATGGCAGTGCGTTCCTCGCGAACCAGCGCGCCCTCGAGCTTGCCGGCGCCGACTGCTCGTGGGAGGGCATCGAGTGCGAGAGCGGCACGACCACCGGCCGGCTCTCCGCCGAGGCCGCTGCCCGCATTCGTCGCATCATTCCACCGAAATCGATGGAACAGAAGCTCGTCGAATCGCGCGCCGCACTCCGTCACCTTGCCGAACTCGGTGTTACGACGATTCACGACAACACCAGCCCTGACCAGCTCGACGTCTACCAGCGTCTGCTCGCGAACGACGAACTCACGACGCGCATCTACGCGCGGCCCACGCTCGACAGATATGATGAACTCGCGGCCATCGGCATCCACCGCGGCTTCGGCAACGAGTACCTGAAGATCGGCGGGCTCAAGGGGTTCGTCGACGGTATCATGGGCGCATCATCGGCGCGTTTCTACGAGCCTTACCTGACGACCGGCGTGCGTGGTTCCTGGCGCACGATGATGACCGACCCGCCCGGCATGCTGCCTCTCCTGCTTGGCGCCGATTCCGCGGGCTGGTGGCCGCAGGTGCACGCCATCGGCGATGAAGCGATCGACTCGCTCCTCGACA
Organism: Longimicrobiales bacterium; assembly: GCA_050732695.1. GTDB lineage: Bacteria > Gemmatimonadota > Gemmatimonadetes > Longimicrobiales > RSA9 > JBFFZF01. The sequence goes on from JBOHRL010000094.1 coordinate 93,547, forward strand.
TGTACGAGTACGTCATCCGCACGAACGGCCCGAAGGAGCGCCGCTTCCGCGTCATCCACACCCAGGTCATCCGCGGCGCCGATGTTGCGGAGCGGATGGCACGGATGGGGATCATCGCGGAGGTCCAGCCGTACCACGCCATCGACGACATGCGCTGGATGGAGGAACGCATCGGTGAACGCGGACGCTGGGCCTACGCGTTCAAGACCCTGAAAAACGCCGGCGTCACACTCTCGTTCGGCAGCGATTGGCCCGGGACGAACGCCTCCTGGTACACGGCGAACCCGCTCACGGGCATGTACGCCGCCGTAACCCGCCAGACGTTGGACGGCCAGCCCGCGGCCGGCTGGTTCCCGCAGGAACGCGTCGATGTCGAGACCGCGCTCCGTGCCTACACCGTGAACAACGCGTGGGTCGCGGGCGAAGAAGCGGTGAAGGGGTCGCTCGAACCGGGCAAACTCGCGGATCTGGTCGTCATCGACCGCGATCCGTTCGCCGTGCAGCCACCGGAGCTGAAGGACCTGAAAGTGCTGGTCACGATCACCGGCGGGAAGGTCGTGTACGATGCGACGGCAAGTCGTGAACGGACCTGATCCGTTTAACAGGGCCACGCGCGCGCAATCGCGCTTCCTGATGCGGTCTACTCAACAACGAATGGAGAATCATGGCTCCCAGCAGTTCACCGGAAGTGGAGGCGCTGCGCTATCCCATCGGCCGGTTCGATCCGAAGGCGGCAGTCGATCGGTCGGATCGCCGTGATATCCTGGACACGATTGCCGGCGCGCCCGCTCGCATGCGCGAAGCCGTCGCTGGGCTATCGGCGGCGCAGCTTGCTACACCGTACCGCGACGGTGGCTGGACCGTGCAGCAGGTCGTGCACCATGTGCCGGACAGCCACCTCAACGCGTACATCCGCTTCAAGTGGACGCTGACGGAGGATGTGCCGCTGATCAAGACGTATCGTCAGACGGAGTGGGCCGAACTTGCGGATTCGCGTGACACACCCATCGCTACGTCACTCGATCTGCTCGAAGCACTGCACGTGCGATGGGACCGGCTGCTCCGTGCCATGTCGGATGCTGATTTCGCCCGCAAACTCCGCCATCCTGAATGGGGCGAGATCGATCTCGACGTCATGACTCGCCTCTACGCGTGGCATGGCCGGCATCACGTGGCTCACATCATGGGGCTTCGCGAGCGACGCGGCTGGTGAGCCAACGATCACGCTTGCGTCCGTGCGATGGCGTTTCGAACGCCGCCGGCGTATCCCTCGCCGAAGAGATTCACGTGCACGAGCAGGTAGTACAGCTGATACGCGTTGCGGCGACCGACCCGTGAGCCACCGGCGAGCGGCCACGCCTCCGCATACGCATCGAAGAACGCGCGATCGAATCCACCGAACAGCGCGGCCATCGCGAGATCGACTTCGCGGTGGCCGTACGCGCTGCATGGGTCGACGAGCGCGGCTTCGCCGCTCGTCATGATGTGGATGTTGCCGCTCCACAGATCGCCGTGCAGCAGTGAAGGCCCGTCCATATCACCGGCGGCAAGCAGTGCATCGAGGCCGGCAAGCATTCGATCGAACGCGCGCTCGTCCTTCGCGTCGAAGTACCCCGCCTGACGCGCGCGCGTCCACTGCGGCAGCAACCGCTGCTCGCGCCAGAAGTCAGGCCAATGCGCATGATGGCGGTTCGATTGCGGCAGAGAACCAATGAAGTTTCCTGCCGCCCAGCCGAACTGCCTGCCCTGCGTCCGGTGCAGCGCGGCAACCTTGCGGCCAAGGGCGGCCCATGTATCGTCGCGTGCCCTTCCCGGTTCGAGCCATTCCAGCAGCAGCCAATGTGGGCCCACGCCGAGAACCGCGGGCGTGCGCACCGCATTGGCTTTCGCCAGCTCGCGCAACGAGCGCGCCTCTTCGGCAAAGAACGTCTCCGGCGACTGACCGCTCGCATCCCACTTCAGAAAAAGAGACTCACCATGACCGAGTTCGATGCGTGCAGCCGGACTGATGCACCCACCACCAACCGGACGAACGGCTGCAATCCGCGCGCTGTCCGGTGTAGTGAGTGTTGCTTCGACTTCGCTGCGAATCGATGCCGGCAGATTCACATCTCATACCATCGATGCATGCACATTGCCGGCTATCCGCGACGCAACCCCGCCGCGATCGCACCCCGCGCTGCATGCCACGCCGGCAGCAGCCCACCGACGAAGCCCATGACGAGTGCGAATGCAATGCCAGCCACGAGACTCATCGGTGTGACACGGAACGCGAACGTCACCTCGCCGAACGACTGCCAGTTTGTCGTACTTGTCTGAATCCCGTTGATCGGAAGGGAGAACAAACAGCCGAGCAGTCCGCCAGCAAGCGCAACCAGCAGCGATTCCACGAGGAACGAAGCCATGACACTGCGGCGCCGGAACCCGAGCGTCATGAGCAGTGCAATCTCGCGGCCACGTGAGGCGACCATTGCATCCATCGTGTTGATGGCACCGAACACGGCACCAAAGGCCATGATCGCTGTGACGAAAATGGCGACGAAGCGGAGTACGGTGGTGAGGAACGCCGCCTGGTCCGCAAAGAACTGCGATTCGCGCTCGACTTCGACCTGAAGCCGCGGGTCGCCTTCGATCCTTGCCTCGAGACGGCTGAAGGTCGACGAATCGGCAAGCCGCATCACCATCGATTGATAGCCCGGCGTTCGGAACGTACTGAGGAGTGTTTCGTTGTCGCCCCAGACCTCTGATTCGAACGCGTTGCCGCCCGCCTCGAAGTGCCCGACGACAGCGAAGTCCTGCTGCCCGAAGCGCATCCTGTCGCCGATGTTCGTGTCCCGCATGCGCCCTACGAACCCGTTGCCGACGATGATCTCGGGCCGGCCCGGCTCGAACATGCGGCCTTCGACGATGCGGATCCGATCGCGTATGGCCGTTGCCTCGGGTCCGACACCGCGCACCGGCATGTTCGTCTCCGTGCCGTTGAGACGCGGCTTCGCGACGACGACGTACAGGTCAGTGCTGGCCATGGGCCGGCCGTCGGGCAGCTTGGCGATCTCCGGATAACTGCGCAGTATCGCTGCGTGATCGCGGCCGATGCCGCTCGAGATCTCGGAGGTCGCGCCTTTGCGCAGGACCAGCACGTTGTCCGGCCTGCCCGTCGAGACAAGTGCGGCCCGGAACCCGTTCGCGAGCGCGAGCATGCCGATGAACGTGAGCACGACGAACGCGATGCCGAGTGCGGTCGCGAGCGTCGTGCCGGGACGCCTGATCAGACTCCGGATGTTGTAGATGAGCGGGATCTTCATGCGACGTACCTCAGTGCATCGACCACCCTGAGTCGCGCGGACTGCCACGCCGGCACGGCGCCGCTCACCACGGCGATCAGCAATGCAATGCCCGTTGCAATCGCGGCCGCAGGCAATGTCACGCGCAGGCCGGGTACGAACCCGCCGGCATCGAAGTCTGCGAGGTTGAAGACGAGCAGCGCGCCGCCCAGGCCGACCACGAGGCCGAGTCCTGTTACGACGAACGCCTCCGAGAGTACCAGCTTCAACACATCGCGATCCGTGAAGCCGAGCGTCTTCAATACGGCGACTTCCGAGAAGCGCTCGCGCGCCGACATCGCCATGGTGTTGGCGGCGACCATCAGGATCGCGAACACGACGGCCAGGCCGATCGCGTTCAGGAAGAACCCAATGTTTCCGTACAGTCCGACGAAGGCGAGGTTGAAGGCCTGTTCGGTCTGTGTTCGTGTGGGTGATGCCGAGTTCTCGTAGCTGCGATCGATCGCCCGTGCGATGGCCGGCGCCGCCTGCGGGTCCGTCACGCCGAGCACGTACCAGCCCGCGATCGCGTCGTTGCCGCTCGCCCGCGCGATCTCATCGAAGTAGCGGTGATGAAAGACGAAGGACGTCTCGTCGAAGCCTTTCTTGCCGGCGTGGTACACGCCGCGGATGTTGAACGTGTGCTCGCCCGGGAAGATGGTGCCGCGCAGCATCACAGTCTGCCCGACTCGCCAGCCGAATCGTTCCATTGTCCTCACGCCTGCGATCGCACCGGTCCGGTCTGCCATGAACGCCTGCTTCTGATCCGCGGGCAGCACCATTTCCGGATACAGCGCGAGGTAGGTCTCGGCGTCGACGGCAAAATTGGCGAAGAAGTTGCGCGGATCCTGGTAGACACCGCCGAACCACGTCGCGTAACTGATCGCATTGACACCGTCCTGCCCGACCAGACGCGTGCGATACGCCTGTGGCAACGGGAACGTGATACCGAGCTTGTTCGAGACAATGAGGCGTGCCTCGCTGCCCACATCCCCGACCGTCTGCAACGTGCGCAGGAATGTACGCAGCGTCACGAAGAGAAACAGCGCGATGCCGAGGCCGAGCACGGTGAGGATCGTGCGGCGCAGATGGCGTCGCAGATTGGCTCTGACAATCGTGGCTCGCGTCATGGTGTGCCTCGCGATACACCTGCGGCAACACCCGCACTGCGCACTTGCTGCTCGAGCAATGCGCCTTTCTCGAGGTGAAGCGTTCGGCTCGCACGCTCGGCCGCGTGCGGATCGTGCGTCACCATGACAATTGTCTTACCGTACTCGGCGTTCAATCGAGTCAGCAGATCGAGGATTTCCGCGGCCGCCCTGCCATCTAGGTCGCCGGTCGGTTCATCGGCAAGAATCAGCGTCGGATCCGTCACGATCGCGCGCGCAATGCCGACGCGCTGCTCCTGGCCACCCGAGAGCTGTCGCGGGAAATGGTCCATTCGTTCTTCCAGACCGACAATGCGCATCGCCGTCTCCGCGTGTTCGCGCCGCTCCTTCTTGCGAAGCGATGTCAGGAGCAGCGGCAGCTCGACGTTCTGAAGGGCGGTCAACACGGGGATCAGATTGTAGAGCTGGAAAATGAATCCCACGTGCCTCGCCCGCCACGCGGCAAGCTGGCTCGCTTTCAGACTGGTGATGCTCTCACCCGACACGCGGATGCTCCCCGACGTGGCCGTGTCGAGCCCCGCGAGCAGATTGAGCAGCGTCGTCTTGCCGCTGCCGGACGGTCCCATCAGAGCGAGGAACTCGCCCGCCTCGATCGCCAGATCGAGCCCCTCGAGCACCTTCAGCTGCTGGGTATCGCGGTGATATACCTTGCTGACGCCCTGGACTTCAACAAGTGCCATTATCCGTTCTCCTGCGCATCGTTGTCTTCCGCGATCCGGACGCGTGCGCCATCCCTGAGTTCGGCCGCCGGATCGAGGATCAGTGTCTCGCCGCCGTCGAGGCCGGACCGGACCTCCCGCTCTCCGGCCATCACTGGACCTGCTTCGATGGTGCGACGGCTGGCGCGGCCGTCGATCACGACCCATACGACATCCTGCCCGCCCTCGCTGCGAACCGCGGCGGCAGGTACGTAGACGCGCGCCGGCAACTCGGCACCCGACGCCGGCTCGCCTTCCTTCTCGAGAAACACGACACGCGCTCCCATCTCGGGCAGAATGCGAGCGTCTTCACTGTCAATCGCTACGCGGACCAGCACGGTCGCCTTCTGCCGGTCCGCGGTGGGCATGATCTGTCGCACGTGAGCGGGGAACTGATCCGCCGGATACGCATCGAGTACGACTTCAGCCGGCTGATCATCGCGGACCTGTGCGATGTACGCCTCGTTCACGTCCACTTCGACTTCCAACGTCGAGAGATCCGCCATCGTGACAACCGCGCCGCGCGTCAGGCCACCGCCCGCCACCGCCGGCGCCACGACTTCGCCGACTTCCGCGTCCTTGCGCAGGATCGTGCCGGCAAAGGGCGCGCGGATGATGGTGTTGTCGAGGTTGGCGCGCGCGCCGGCGTGGCGCTGCCGGGCCGCCTCGAGACTCGCCGACGCCGCGCCCAGTTTCGCGCGTGCCACCTGGACGGCGGTCCTCGCGTCCTCGAGCGACTGCTCCGAGACCAGTGAATCGAGGGCGATGGCTCGCTCGAGCGCCCGTTCCGCCTGCGTCATGCCGGCTTCCGCCTCATGCTGTGCCGCCTCGGCTGCCAGCGTTTCGGCAGCGGCCGTGCGGACCGCGGCCTCGTATTCCGCTGCCTCGAGCCGCGCGATCACGGCACCTATGGCGACCCGGTCCCCCTCCTCGACACCCAGGAACTCGAGCCGGCCGGGCACTTTCGACGAGACGGATGCCTTCGTCCTCGCGACGACGTAGCCGTTCGCTGTGAGCCCGCCGCCGGACCCCGACTGGCCGCCGCGGACCGCGGCCGTGGCCACGCGGACCTCGGGGCCTCGCCGACTCGCCATGAAGAAGGCGATGCTCAACGCGGCCGCAACAGCCAGAACGGCCAGAGCAACAACCAGCCATGCGCGCGAGCGGCGCGAACGGCGAGGCTTCGCTGGCTCTTCGTGGCGAAACTGGAGCCGGGAAAGGTCGGCCGGATCAGGCATCTGTTTGTGGATCAGATTCCGCGTTCGGCCCGGATGTGCTCGAGCAGGCCTCCGCACGCCCGCTCGAGAAGCTCGTGCACATTCTCGAACCCCCGTGGTCCGCCGTAGTAGGGGTCAGGTACGGCCGCCTCCGCCCACGCCTCCGGATCGAACGACCGCAGCAGGCGGATGTTCGCGCGCTGGCCAGGATCGAGCATGCGCAGCTTCGTGAGATTGTCGCGGTCCATGGCAAGGACATACTCGAACTTCTCCAGGTCCTTGCGCGTCACCTGCCGCGATGTGCCTTCAACCACGACACCCCTCTTACGCGCGGTCTCGACCGTTCGTTGATCGGGACCGTCCCCGTTGTGGTAACCGGACGTGCCCGCCGAGTCGATCGAGAAGTGCTGGTCCAGGCCGGCCTTGTGAACGAGGTCCCGGAAAATGGCTTCGGCGAGCGGAGAACGGCAGATGTTGCCGAGGCATACGAACAGCACGCCCAGTCCGTTCTTGTGTCTGGTCTTTCCCATCCGACCGTTCGATTGAACGACATTCACGTCTTGAAAGCGGATTCAATCCGATGACGCATCTTATGGGCCGCACCAGTCGAGCGGTAGACGGGACCCCCATCTGGATGAATGAGGTCCCTGCCGCGTAATCTCATGGGGATCAACGAACGGCGGGCCGGCGGCACGACACGTTCAATGGACCCGCCCCGGAGCGTGGCGCATGTCACGGCCGAAACACGATTTCGACCCGCACCTCCTCGTCCAACCTGACCTCGACTGTCGTATGCACATCGTGCGCGGTCGCGCCGAGCTCCGCAGGCTCGACCTGCCCGTTCACCCGGACCGTGGCGATACGCACGCCGGACGGCAGTGCGGGCGAGATTCTCGCCATCAGCGGATCGCCGGGCCCCCGGCGCCGCACGTGGATCGTCATGCGGCCATCGGACTGCGTCATCTCGATGCTCAACCGGTTTGCGCCAACGCGGAAGTTGTCGACCTCGACGCGGTCCCATTCGACGGGAAGGTGCGGTGCGATGGTGACAACGCGGCCGGGTGCGTCCGCCTCGAGACCGAGCAGCCCGCGCACGACCGGTGACACGAGCATCGACGTCGCGAAGAACTGCTGCGGCACCGCCGTATCGAGCGGACGGTAGAACGCGCCCGACATGAGTTCCGGGTTCCGGCCCAGCGCGAAGTCGAACGTGGTCCCCGCCACGGCACGCACGAGACGAAGCCCATCATCAGCGCGATGGTAACGGTAGTGCGCGAGCGCAGCGAACCCGGTGACGAACGGCCAGACGGTCCCGTTGTTGTAGTGCAGCGGATCGTAGAGCGGATGCTCGCGCGAGAGCATGCGCGTCCCCCAGTCCGTCGTAATCTCCGCTGACGCGATGCGCGCGAGCATGCGATCTGCACGTTCGGGATCCAGCAATCCGAACGTCATGGCTGTGGCCGGCCAGACAGTCAGCGCATCGTTCGTACGGACGCTGCGCTGTGGGTTCGTGCCGCTCTCGAAGCCACCGGCTTCGCGCTCTCGCGCACCGACTCCGCGCCCGCGGGCGCGGGCTCCGTCCGCACCCGCTCGGGCCTCTCGCCCCGGAGCGCCGCCCGGTGATGGCGCGGCCTGGAGCAGCGCGAAGGCGTAGATCCCGGAGGCCTCGAGCCAGAAGTCGCGTTCCAGTGTCTCGCGAGCGAGATCGTAGGTACGGGCCGCGTCGCGTTCGGTTTCGCGATCGCCGCGAGCGGCCGCCATGTCACGCAGGCCCGCGAGTGACGCCGTCCACACGCCCGCGAGGTACACATCCGTCCACAGCGACTCGCCGAGGCCGCCGACCTCGATCGCGCCCGCGCCTGCGCTCGGGTTCTCCATCAGGCCATCGCCATCCGTGTCCGTCGAGAGCGACCAGCGAAATGCGGTCACGATGCGCGGCCACATGCTGGCGAGAAACGCGTCGTCGCCCGATGCCTTCCAGTACTCGTAACATGCCTGTATCCAGAACGGCGTGGTATCGCCATGAAAGAACGTGTACGGGTAGTCGGTAAACCAGGGAAGGCGTCCCGCTGACTGCGAGATCTCGTGCGTGATCTTGCCATCCTCGCGCTGGTAGCGGGCGAGGAACTCGAGCCCGGTTCGCACAAGATCGAACTGGCCGAGGCCATCCATCGCGAACGAGTTGATGGCCGCATCGCCACCAAAGAACCAGCCGAAGCCGGGCCGGAAATTGCCGCTGCCCGCACGTCCGAATCCGGCGACGAGGCCGCATCCCAGATCGGGATTGCAGACGAGCTGCTGGTCGAGATTCACCTTCGCCCACTCGAAGGCGAGATCGAGTCGCGGATCCGGGGTCCGGATGCTGAGCTGATCCTCGCGCACAACGCGATAGTGCTCGACCTTCTCGCGCCACAGGGCTTCCGCGTCGGCGAGCAGCCGATCGTACGTTGCAGCAACCGAATCACGCGCTGCCGTGGCACCGCCCGCAATCACGATCGGGATGAACTCCGTCTCTGTCCTCGCCGGATCGAAGCGGAGCGTGAATTGTGAGGGAATCGTCGGCGCATCGTGCGCGGCGTGCGTCGTGCCATCGCTCGCGAACGGCGAGCCGATGAAGGCGTTGTACAACCGGACGCCGCCCTGCGAAAGCAGGAAGCGATGATCCGCATCCTGCCACGTGATGTAGCCGCCGCCGAAACTGCCCGGCCACGCGAGATTGAAGTCCGCGTGCATCTGAACGAGAACATCGAGCGGCCGGACCGTCTCGACGTCGAGCAGGATGATCGCGCCCGGCTCCTCCAGCGGAACCAGGATGTGTTGTCGCACGGTGAAGGTGGGATGCCGGTATACGATGCTCAGCCCTTCCGGCCGGACAATGACATCGCGTGCGACACTGGCCCCGTCGATGGGTGTATCGTACTCCGGAATTCGAAACGCGAGGCGCAGGTCGCGAACCAGCTTGAGCGGCCAGACCCATACCTCGAAAGTGCCACTCTCATCACCGAAAAGCGCTGCGCGCCGGCCCATGTCCGCGACGTACGCTCCGGCCCGGGCCGGGCCGCTCAGCGCAATCGTCGATGGCAATCGCCCCGCCGGCACGTGTACGGCGGCCGCAATGGCCAACGAATCGCCGGCATCGATCGGGAACCGCGCCACACCCTGGCCAGCCGCAGGGACTGCACCGGCCAGGGCTGCAAGAACCATCACAGACCGCCGCAGACTCGCGTTCACGGCGGCGTACGTGCCGGAAGTGCGTATACCCGTCATCATCGTGCGGCTGACCCGATCCCGGTCGCGAGAATTGGAACCCTGCCGATTCTAGCGCGGTACGCGCACGTGCCTCAAGGTCCGGACACCATCGACGGATGCTTCGATCCTCGTCGCGGCCTCCCCGAAACCGTGGCAGTGGCCCGGCGCGCCGGCCGACTCACCTGCTGCTGTGGACGATGCACTACGTTGCCAGATCTCGAATCGCGCGAGGCGAGCCCGACGCACATGAACGCCTGCCCGGGGAGTTGCGACTCCGTCGGCCGGCGTCCCGCCCCGGGCGACCAGCGGTCCGTGCGCTTGCTGCGGCCGGCATCGCAATGGGTTGCCTGCTTCCGGGCAGTCGAGCTGCGGCCCAGGACTCGACCCCGGCAAAGCTCGGCCGTCTCACGATCGACACGTTGCAGATGCGCATCGATGCTTCGGTCCTTGCCGACGATTCCATGAAAGGCCGGGCGACCGGTTCGGCCGGTGCCGCCATGGCCGCCGCATACATCGAGCACCGCCTTCGCCGAATCGGGCTCCAGCCGCTTGGCAACTCGTTCGGATTGACCGTGCCCCTGCTGTCGTTCCGTATCCTCGCGCAAACGACGTTGGAACTGCGCTCTCCATCGGATACCATCGTATTCGAGTACGGCCGCGATTTCCTCGTCGACCGCGGCGGCAGGAGCGCGTTCCAGTCGTTCAATGGCGATGTCGTCTTCCTCGGCGCACCAGACCACGCCGCTGCTTCGGCGACGCGACTCGAACTGGACGGACGCGTGATCGCGTTCGCCGGCACGATCGGAACCGATGCACTCGGTCTCGAAGGCGATTGGGTCGCGCGAGGCGTCGCGGGCATCGTACAGATGGTGCCGGACACGGACGCGTTCGCAGCCATCCGCACGAATCTCGGAGCTGATCGTCTCGTCATTGATGCGCCCGTCGAGGATGCCGTCTGGCAGTCTCGCCTGCCTCGCCTCATCGCCGGCCCCCGCCTGACCCGGAGGCTGCTCCGGGACGCTGCCACGCCGGACGCGATGCGGCGAGGCGAAACGCGTCCCGGCCGGGCGCTCGACGCACACATCGCTCTCGACATCGCGCTCGATACGACGCGCATCGCCGGCGTCAATATTGCCGGGGTGGTACCCGGCTCCGACCCGGATCTCGCGCACACGTACGTCGCGTTCGCTGCACACTACGATCATCTCGGCGCGGCCTCGCCCGATGAACGTGGCGACTCGATCTACAACGGCTTTACGGACAACGCCGCGGGCGTCGCGATGCTGCTCGGCATCGCAAGGGCAGTGCGCGATTCACCGCCCGAGCGATCGCTGCTGTTTCTCTTCTTTACGGGCGAGGAACGCGGATTGCTGGGCTCGACGTTCTTCGCAAGCGAACCGCCGGTCTCGCTCGAACAGATCACAGCGCTCATCAACCTGGACGGCGGCGCGCCACCCCGACCGCCGGTCTCGTGGCGCATCGCCGGCGGACTCGGCACACCGCTCGGCGAGATGGCTGCCCGCATGACCACCGAGGCCGGCTGGCAACCCAACCTGACCACGACTTCACCCAACTCCGATCACTGGCCATTTCTGTACCGCGGCGTGCCCTCCCTCTTTCTCATTCCCGGGCCCGACTGGGAAGCGACGACCGCTGCGGAACACGATGCCCTTCTCGAGCGGTGGGATCACTACCACCAGCCGGCCGATGCATGGACACCCGACTACCCCTTCGCCGGCATCGCCCGTTACGCCCACCTCGCCGCCCGCATCGGCCTCGCCCTCGCGAATCGTTCGCATCCCGGCCGTTGACACGATCGAACCCCATCCGCCGGTCGCATCCCGTGCCCTGAGCCGCTACTCTGTCGGATCGTCGCCGAAGATTCGGGATGCCACCGGCGGACCCATCGTTCGGCATCAATGACTCATCCGGTTGCCAGGAGCGACAACGATGGCTCTCGCAGAACGGAAGGCGAGCGTGAAGTGGGAAGGTGATCTCGTGAAGGGCAGCGGCGTCGTACACTTCGCCAGCAGCGGCATCGGCGATTTCCCCGTCACGTGGGCCGCCCGCACCGAGGCACCCGGCGGCAAGACCAGCCCGGAAGAACTCATCGCGGGCGCGCACGCTGCCTGCTTCTCGATGTCTCTCGCGCACGGACTCGCTCAGGGCGGCAACCAGCCCGATCGACTCGATGTCGAGGCCGTCTGCTCGCTCGACCGCATCGATGGCAAGCCGCGCATCACATCCATGCTGCTCAGCGTCCGCGGCAAAGTGCCCGGCATCGATCAGGAAGGTTTCGAGAAGGCCGCCCAGGCTGCACGGGACGGCTGCCCTGTCTCGAATGCACTCAGGAACAACGTGACGCTTTACGTCGAAGCGACTCTCGAATGAACATCGTGCGCCGCACGCTCTGATCGATCGGGCGTACGATCGGCTTCAGCCTTCATTCGAGATACGACGTTTCACGACTCGGGTTGAAACGCGAAACCGCCGCGCGCTTCCTAATTCAGGAGTGGCTCGATTCGTTCTGCAAAGCTGGTGCGCGCGCGGTGCAACCGGCTTTTCACGGTGCCCAGGTTGACGCCCGTGATGTCGGCGATCTCCTCGTAGCTCTTGCCTTCCAGTTCGCGGAGGCGGAACACCAGCTTGTGATGTTCGGGCAGCTCCTCGACCGTCTTCTCGACGATCTGCTGGAGGTAGCGCTTGCGATAGAGGTCATCCGGCCGGCCCTGCTGATCCTCGAACTGCAACGGCCGGTGATCGGACTCCCAGTGCGTCGTCAGTTTCTGGAACAGCACGAGCGGGCTGCGCGAACGGTTGCGCAGCTCGTTCTTCGCAAGATTCGAGCAGATCGTATAGATCCACGTCGAGAACTTCTTGTTCTGATCGAAGCGATGCAGATGCCGCGTGACGCGGATGAAGGCCTCCTGCACGAGATCTTCCGCGCGGTCACGGTCACCCGTCTTGCGCCAGATGAATTGGACAAGGCGATCGCGGTAACGGTCGTACAACTCCGAGAACGCGCCCGGAACACCATCCAGGTGCGCTGCAACGAGCTGACTATCACTCATTCCCGGAACATTCGGCCGCCGCTTGCGCCGGTCGGTCGTTGCCGTAGCCAACTGAACTCCTTTGCTCATTGCGAAGAACGGGGCTGCCGGTACGTGCCTCGGGCACCCCGTCCTTCTTTCTCCACGAAACCCTTTCCCCCTGACTTCTCCGGTCTCCACGTGGGTCGGTCGGAAACCGGGCGCTAAGATAACCTCCGGATCGTGCCGCCGAAAGACTCATGGGGCTCCGGCAGAATGGATTGTGGTCCGCCTGCCTTTCACCACAATCGCTTGTGTCCTCTCGATTTGCAGCCCGCTATGCTCCCGTCCGATAGCCACCGTTTCGATCCAGGACGATGGGGTCGCCATCCCGACCGCCACGGGCGGCCCCGCCGTTCTGACGTCCCTTGAATCCACTACGGCAGGCCGCGGTTCCTGCTTCAGATGCGGCGGATCTCGAGCCCGCGCCGGGCCAACCGTTCGATGTAGAGGTCGGGATCGACGGCCTGATCCGGCGTTTTCACGCCCGACCCCCGGACCTCGCCCGCCGCCTGCATGGTTGCCGTGATCGCAAGCGAGTAGCCGGTCGAACGTTCCATCGCGCTGATGCCCTTCCCCTCGTCATAGTAATCGACGAGTTCCCATCCGACCTGCCGGTCCTCGCCGTCGTGCCGGCCGTCGACGAGGACGCGCAGGGCGACGAGATCGCGTGCGCCGGGCCGGCGCAGCCGGGGCTCGGCACACGCAATGAAAACCTGCCGCGGGACGACGGACTGGCCATGGACATGGATCGGGTTGATGCTGAGCAGACCGAGCGACCGGATGGTCCGCATCTGCTCCGCATGGCCGGGATAACGCAGCGTTTTGTACTCCATCGATGCGATGCGGCCTTCGTACGAGTGCGTGAGTATGGAGAGGCCGCCGGCCGTGTGAAAGGCTTCGAGTGTGCCGAGCGGCTGTTCGAACACGACCGCTTCGACTTCACTCAGTGCTTCGACCTGGACCTGCTTGCCGTCACGCACGATCCATGATGGGGTCGTATAATAGTCGAGTACGCCCTCGAGCGAGTACACGATCTGGTAGTTGAGAGGCGGCATCGGATGCTGAGGCAGTCCGCCCACGAAGATGCGCACAGACCGGACCTCGTGCAGCTCGCGGATCCCCGCTTCCGCAAGGATGTTGACCATGCCGGGGGCGAGGCCGCAATCGGGGACGATGCTGACGCCCTTCGCCCTCGCCGCATCATCCAGCTCGAGCTGGCGCAACACGATCTCGGTGTTGCCGCCAAGGTCGCAGCAATGCACGCCGTGCTCGACGGCGGCCCGAGCGATGTCGAGGTTGAGCCAGTAGGGCAGGGCGTTGGCACACGCGTCCATCCCATGCATCGCCTTGCCGACGGCCACGTCTTCGCGTGCATCCACCGTTACACGCTCGAGGCGAGGATCACGCGCGTAGGGTTCGAGGAACGGAGCAAGTGAATCGGATCGGACATCGGCAAGACGGACTCGCTCGACATCCGGATTCTGCAACAGATCAAAAGCACAGGCGGAGCCTTGCAGGCCACCGCCCAGGACCAGAACGCGCATTCCTCCTCCGCAAGAACGGGCAGATTCACTGTCTGTCGGACAGGGCCGGACCGCGACGGACGGAGCGCCCGCAGCCGGGCTCGATCCCGTACCCCGACCTGGCTTGCTGTGGCGCACGGTGCGCTGGAGTGTCGCCGCACTCCTGCGGACTGTCAACTTCGGGCGAGACACGACTCTGCGCCATGAACCAGGTTGTGTCGGTCCCGGCGAACAGGTCGTCGCACGTAACGCTGTGCTTGACGCCTTCTGCAACCTCGTCCATCGTACAAATGGCCAGCAACCCGAGAGGAAGCAGAATGAGTCGCTTCACCGAAGACGAAATCAAGCAGAAGGTCCACGAGGGTTACATCCTCGAGTCGCCCGACGAGATGACGGAGGGTTACCGCAAAGCCCTCAAGGTCCAACTCCTGGTCCAGGGCGATACCGAACTGATCAGTGCACCCGCGTACTGGATGGCCGCACAGGACGCCCCCTCGACAAACACCCAGGTCTCGGCCGTTGCCATCATCCAGGACGAACTCGCGCACGCCAACATCGCCTATCGCATCCTGGAAGATGCCGGCATGGACAAGGAGCACCTGATCTACGGTCGCGAACCGCACGAGTTCAAGCACCCGTACGGCTTCGATCAGCCGCTCGAGAGCTGGGCTGAACTCGTCACTGCGAACGGATTCTTCGACCGTGCCGGTATCACACTGTTATCGGATGTCTACCGGAACACGAGTTATGGACCGCTAAAGCGCGCCCTCGTGAAAGTCGATCTCGAGGAGACGTTCCACCTGCGCCATGGCGAAGTCTGGATGAAGCGGCTTGCGAATGCGGGCGGCGAGGCGCGCCAGAAGCTACAGCGCGCGGTCGACTGGATGTTCCCGATGACGATCGAGTGGTTCGGCCTGCCTGACGACCGCAAGCGCCACAGCGATCAGCTCGAGTATCGGCTGAAGGGCCTGACGAACGACCAGTTGCGCCAGACCTGGATGTCCGCGACGGTGCCGCTGTGCGAATCGCTCGGCCTCGATGTGCCTGCGCATTTCGACAACCAAACGAGCGAGTACGTGCTCGATTACCCGTTCCCGTGCGAGTATGATGCTGCCGCCAAACGATGGGACTTCGCGAACGGTGAGATCTCGTGGGACCAGGTGTTCCAGCGCTGGAAGGCAAGAGGCCCGATGAACGAGCAGTACGTCGAGTCCGTGCGGCGCAGCCACGGCCCACTCAAGGAGATGATGGCGCGGGCTGCATGACGTCACTCGCATCGCTCGATATCGCGTTGCGCGGGCCGGACGCCGCACTGTGGCGGGCGCTCCGTGAGGTGCGCGATCCGGAGCTGCCCGTGAGTCTCGTCGATCTCGGACTCATTCATGCGATCCGGCGCGAGGGGAGCCGCGTACACGTCGATCTCACGTTCACGGCGACGGCGTGCCCGTGCATGGATTTCATTCGTGAGGACATCCGAACGCGGCTGCTCGAGGAACCGGATGTCGAGCAGATCGAGATCCACGAGGTCTGGGATCCACCCTGGACGACGGAGCGGCTTACGCCCGAGGGCCGGGCCGCACTGCGCAACTGCGGCGTCGCCGTCTCCACCGAACCCCCGGGATGACATGACGTACCAGAAGGTGTATGAAGTCTTCGCGCGCAAGAACCGCGGTGAACCGCTCCGTCATATCGGTAACCTCAATGCGCCGGACGACGCGCTCGCGCAGGTCTACGCCTTCGATACGTACGACGAGGAGAAATGGTTCGACATGTGGGTCGTCGACCGCTCGAACTTTCACGAAGTGTTCAACCGGAACGACGCCGATGGCGGGGCGAACTGAGGTGGTGCGCGATCTCATCCTCGCGCTCGCCGACAGCAAGCGGCTTCTGGGCATGCGCTATGCCGGCTGGATCCTCGGCGCCCCCGAACTCGAGACCGGCATCGCCTGCGCCTCCATGGCCCAGGACGAGTGGGGCCATGGCCGACTGCTGTACTCGTTGCTCAAGGATTTTGATGACGATGTCGACCGCCTCGAGCACGGCCGCGAAGCAGCCGAGTATCGTAATATCGAGATGCTCGACCGGGCGCCTGCGACGTGGCCGGATCTCGTGGTTGCCAATGCGTTCGTCGATCGGACCATCTCCGTGCAGCTCGATGCGTTGAGCGAGTCGAGCTGGGCGCCCGTTCGCCAGCGTGTCGGCAAGATGCTCGACGAGGAACGATTCCACGCGGCCCACGGCGAGGCATGGTTCCGTCGTCTTGCGCGGGGCGGTGATGTCGCAAGGACGGCGCTGACAATGGCGGCCGAGGCCGCGTTGCCGATCGTATTGCGCTGGTACGGACCGGACTCCGATCACGATCGACAGCTTGTCGAGGACGGCGTGACGAATGCACCAGCAAGCGGACTGCGCGATCGGTTGATCGGACACGTCGGTCCGCTGCTCGACGAGATTGGTCTCGATGCGGCGGGCGTCACGGTCGACTTCGACGGTTTTGACGAGGCGACGCGCCGGTGTGCACCGGGCGGCCCGGACGAACGTACTCTCGCGCAGGTGCGCGGCGATCGGAACCGCGCGTTCCTGATGGACTGATGACTCGATTCACTGCTTCCGAGTTCGGTCTGCCTGAACGGGTGACGTGCCCGTTCTGCGGCGGCGACGACACGGGACTTCACTCGGCATTCGGCCCGCAGCTCTCGGTCGCATCGTACTGGTGTCGCGCGTGCCACACTGCGTTCGAATGGCTGAAGTGGGACCGGTCAGCAAAGGACGGACCGAAAGAGCCATGAACTGTTGCCGCGTGCCCGCCGGGCTCGATGAGATCTTCAATGATCGCATGGCCCGCGCCGATGCGCGACGCTACTTGCGCCGAGGCCTGCCGCAGCGCGCTCGCCGACTCCTTGTTGCGATTCAGAACACGACTGCACTCCATGGTGCCACGATGCTCGAGGTCGGCGGTGGCGCCGGCGGCCTCACCGTCGAGCTGGTTCGCGCGGGCGTGGCCCGCGCGCAACTGATCGACGCATCGCCCGCGTACGTCGGCGAAGCCCGGCGCGTGGCCGGCGAGTCCGGCGTCGCCGATCGCATCGACATCCGGCACGGCAACTATGCGGAAGCCGGCACGCCGGTCGATGGCGCGGAGATTGTCATCATGGACCGCGTCGTGTGCTGTTTCCCCGACTGGCGATCGCTACTCGAACGTGCTACCTGCCAGCCGACCCGCGTGATCGGGCTGACGTACCCGCGCGGCCGCACGTGGGTCTCGCTGCTGGTTCGCGCTGTGAATGCCGGCATGCGGCTGACGCGCCGCACGTTCCGCATGCAGCACCACTCGCCAGCTGCCCTGCATTCGTATCTCGAGAGTACGGGATTCCGGCCGCACGTTGCCGGACATCGTGGAATGTGGGAAGTGCTGGTGGCGACCCGGATCGCAGCGACTCGTGCCTGAATGCGCGCCTCGCTGGCAGGAAGCCGGCGAGCGCCGCGACGAACAGGAGGACGAGGATCGGGCGCGGCTGACATCGTCAGATCAACGCTCGGGTAGAAGCTGGAGGCCCCATGGTTCTGGCACGACCAGATCGGAGGCCTGGCGCTCGAGTCGGTCCATCAGCTCGGTGAGAGTGCGGCCTTGCCCGGCTGCGCGGGGGCGTCGCCTTCGGCGATCATCTGCGTCTCGAGCTCGGCTGCGAGGTGCAGGATCACAGCCATTTCTCTGTCCGAATAGTGCCGGCTGGTCTCGGTCATGAGTCGTTCTCCAGGTCGTGCGCTGGGCGGCGATGTTCCTTCAGTCTCTCAACGTAACAGGTCTGCTGCGGCTGTACTCGACTGCGAAACGGATGGTCTCCCACTCGGGAAGCCCGTACCAGAAGACCGTCCATTGTTCGTCCTTCAACGCGCCATCCGAGTTCGCGAAGTAGAACTCGTTGATTGCGTTGCCGCGGCGTGAACGCCAGAAGAGCTGCGGGTTCTCGGCGCGCATGACCTGCCAGATCGCGCGGCCCAGACCCTCGCCCTGTGCGTCATCGCTGACCATGAACTTGTCCATGTACGCAAGACTGCGCTCGCGCGTCAGCACGATGCCGGCGCGGTAATGTTCGCTGAAATAGATGCGATACGGCTTTGTTACTTCAAAGTAATCGTCGTGCAACTTCCGGCCGAAGCTCGATTCGATCAGATCGCGCAAGCGCTCGACATCGACTTTCTTCCATGATGCATGAGTGACGATGCGTTCGCCGCGACGCACGAGTGTACCGGAGCCGCGGTGCGTGAACAGCTCCTTCGTCATCTCGTCCGGGCGAGTAATGGAAAGCGAGCTGGAGGGCGGTAGCTGCATGAGCAGGTCGTGGATCTGCTCGATCTTGACGCGCATCCCCGAGTGCAACCACGGCTGGCCCATGAGCGATTCGTACTCCGTGCTCAGGTTGATCGAGTCGATCACCTTGCCGCGCGCATCGAGCAGTCCACCCGTTCCCGTGAGGAAAATGATCTTGTAGGGTTGAAGCCGCTTGACCAGTTCGTTCGCGGCCCAGTCTGCATTGACGTTGACGATCTGACCGGCAGCGGTCTCGCCGAGTGACGCAATCACGGGAATCGAGCCGACCGCGATCGCCGCGTCGATCGAGGACGTGTGCACGCGTGTGACTCTCCCGACCAGGCCGTACTTGCGCCGGCCGAGGTAGTTGCATTCGAAGACGCCGGACAGGATCGATGTTGAACGGACACCCTCTGCCTGGAGCGCCTCGACGAGCCGGAGATTCTCGACCTGAAAGACTCGCCGCACGACGGCCAGCCCTTCGCCACTCGTGTATCGCAACCCATCCACCAGCCGCTTGTCGATCCCCGCGCCGGCCATCGCCTCGTCGAGCTGAGGACCGGCACCGTGCAGAACGATCGGTGTCAGGCCGACCTGCTGGAGGAACGCGAGTGAGGATACGAGTGCGTCGAGTTCATCGCGCAGCACCGCGCCACCGACTTTGACAACCGCGAAACGAGCCGCATCGACTTGCGAGAACCGCTTGAGGTAGAGCTGGATCTCGCGCGCACTCGCCATGTTCGAGAGCAACCGAACGATCGTGGGACGCATGTCCTTCATGTCAGCTCAATACCTCCGCATTTCCGTTCTCGAGATGAGAGTCGGTCCGCTCTCCATGCGAACGAACCTGTCACACGATGCACTCGCCCTGTGCCGCGCGGTGCCGGATTTCGTGCGCGCTGTCGCCCCGTACATCGGCCACAGGACGCTCGCGCGGGCACCAGCACTTCGGCCGGAGCGCGCGCGAGTGGTCAGACCTGTTCGGGTACGCCGCCGGTGCGTTCCCTGGAATATGCATGCTGCACGTTTCATCCTCCATGGTCCCGCGCTGGCGGGTGATCGGCGGGAGCGGCCAGCTGCGGGCCGCCGTGTCCGTGCATGCAGGGCCGGCCGGGGACCGGAGCCGCGCCACGAGCGTGGTTCATGAACTCTGGCGAGCGTACATTGTTCCTCGCATGTGACGGCACCTTCGAAGGCAACGGACCGCTGAGGAAAGGAATATGGGCGTCACCTCGCATCTGCACATTGCACTGGACGAGTACGATGCCAGGATTCGCACGTTCGTCTCCGACCATGAGACGATGCTGGAGGTCACTGCTCGCGCGCTCACGCTTGTCGAGGCCACGACGCCGACGGTCGTCCGCCTCGGCACCGGCGCTCTTGCAGCGGCGTGTCTCCGCATTCGCCCGGACGCCCGCCCCGTCCTTGCCGCGTTCCGGAGAAGATCTGCATGAGCAGGTCGCGGAGGTCCCTCATGGATTCCTTCCGTCAGGACATGCTCTTCGCACTGCGCAGCTTCGTGCGAGCGCCGTTGTTTTCGATGACTCTGCTGCTGACACTGGGCGTGACGCTGGCCGCTGCGATCACGACGTTCGGCGTTGTCGATTCGGTCCTCGTGCGGCCGCTCCCGTTGAACGCGCCGGATCGCGTATTCGTCGGTTGGACGAACGATGAGGCGAGGGGCTTCGAGCATTTTCCGTTCCCGCCGGCTGTTGTCGATGCCCTGCCGGACAACCTGTCGACCATCGAGGCGGCTGGGGCCATCGCGTACTTCGGCACATTCGAGTGGCTTATGGAGGCGGGTGGTGGCGCGGAGGTGATGAGACTCGCCGCCATAACAGGGGATTTCTTTGGTGCACTGGGTGCGTCTGCGGCCGCCGGTGAGCTGCCGGACGAGTTCGTACAGAGCCGTGATGAGCAGGCGCCACTGGTGCTGAGCCATGCGTACTGGCAGAGGCGATTCGGGGGTGCGCCCGTCATCGGCAGAACGGTCCGGATCCAGGACCAGTCGTACGAGGTCCGCGGCGTCGGGCCCGAAGATCTGCATTTTCCGGAAGGCGTGGACGCGTGGGCGCCGTTCCCTTCAGCGATTCTCGAAGGGCCTGCGGGCGATAGTCCGTTGTTCGATGTCGTCGTGCGCTTGAAGCAGGGCGTGACCATCGCCGCGGCCCGCGTCGAGATGGAGCGGACAGTGCGACAGCTCTACACGGAACTGGCGGGCATGGATGCATCGCGTCACACGCTGACGCTTCAGCCGTTGAAGCAGATTCTGACAGGCGATGCCCGACCGTGGCTGCGTGCGGTTGGGCTTCTCGTCGCTGTACTGCTGTTTGTTGCGCTTCTGAATGCGACCGTGTTGTTGCTGATCCGGGGGCTCGACCGCGCACGCGAAATAGCAGTCCGGTATGCCGCGGGAGCAACGCGAGGCAGGCTGCTGCGCCAGGTCGCGACGGAGAATCTGTTGCTGATGGCAGCGGCGTGTCTCGTTGCCGTGGTCGCCGCCGCGTGGGCACTCGATCTTCTGCGTGCATCGGCGCCGCCCGGATTACCGCGAGCCGGTGGCATCCGGCTCGACCTTCGTTCCGCGGGATTCGCTGCATTGGCGGGCCTCGTGATGACGACGGTTCTCAGCACGGCGGTCGCGTTCACGGCATGCCGGCGCGACCCGTCGAGACTGCTGCGGAGCGGCGCGCGATCCGTGGGCAACGCGGGCGCGCGGTTGAGGGATGTCCTCGTAGCCGGGCAGATCGCAATGACGGTCGTCGTACTGGGCGCCGCCGGTGTCGTCGCGCGAAGCCTCTACAACCTGTCTGCGCTCGAGACGGGTTTCGCGACCGAGTCACTCGTGCTCGCCGAGATCGCATTGCCTGCGGCACTCTATCCTGACGGCGCCGCGAATCGACGTGCGTTCCGCGAAATCATTCCTGCCGTCGAAGCCATGCCGGGTGTACAAAGCGCGAGCGGCCTGCTCTCGGATCCATTCCCGGGCACCATGTGGAACCTTGCGCTGACCGCCGAAGGGCAGGACGCGATTGCGGCCGGTGCGAATCCGGTGATTAACTACGAAGCGGTCGACGAGGCGTACTTCACGACGCTCGCGCCGCGGATTCTCCGAGGCCGGGGCATCGACGAGCGGGACCGTTCCGGTGCCCCCCTCACGGTCGTCATCAATCTGACTCTCGCCTCGCTCTTCTGGCCCGGTATCGAGCCACTCGGCAAGCGGTTGAAGTTCGGCGGCGCACATTCGCCTGACGAGTGGCGCACCGTCGTGGGCGTCGTCGAGGACATCCGCTACATGTCCTTCGAGGAAATCCAGCCAACCATCTACTTCAGTTACGATCAGGGCATGTCCGTCCTCGCGCCCCGGTACCTTGCCATCCGCATGGCCGGCGTTCGGCCCGGCATCGAGGCACTGAAAGCGGTCGTGCAGCAAGTCGCCGCCGGCGCCGTGGTGCTGGAAGCGCCCGCGATGGGTGAACTCCTGCAACGACCGCTTGCACGCCCCAGGTTTCACACGCTGTTATTGAGTTGCTTCGCTGCGACTGCTCTGGCACTCACGGCCATTGGCGTCTACGGCAGCCTGGGCACGACCGTACGCCAACGGCGCAGCGAGCTTGCCATTCGTCTCGCGCTCGGTGCCCGGCCGACCCAGCTGCGCGCACTCGTTCTGCGACGCGCCGGATGGATGGCCGCGGCGGGTCTCGCAGTGGGCACAGCCGCCGCCGTTCTCGTGCTGCGGATCATTGCTTCGCTTCTTTACGGCGTAGAACCGGCCGATCCTGCAACCCTCGGAACCGTCGCCGTCCTGATTCTTGTCACAGCCACCGTGGCTGCATGGATTCCGGCCCACAGCGCGACCGCGACGGATCCCAATTCGGTGCTCCGCGCCGAATGATCCACGGTAGAACGCGGGGGTCCCATCCCTCGTGAATCGCTGGAGCATCCCCTGGATCTGAACGTTCCGGTACAGTTCATCCAGGGGAACGGAGAACGTGAGGTGCTTGCAACCAATGGCGGGGCTCGACACAGGTACCGTCCCGGAACGTGGGCCTCGTCGTCTGCGGCCACACGCACGTGCAATTCGACCGCAGCATCGGACGCACGCGCGTTGTGAACGTGCGTTATTCGAAAGTCGAACCAATAGCTGTCATGTGATCCCGAACGCCGGAGGACAACCATGCCGTTCGAGCTCGTGTCGCCATCGTTTCGCCAGGGCGCTGAAATCCCCGCGTTGTACACGTGCGATGGTGAGGACCGATCGCCAGCCCTGTCCTGGTCCGGTGCTCCATCCGGTGCGCGGAGTCTTGCACTGATCGTCGATGATCCGGACGCGCCGGATCCGGACGCGCCGCAGATGACCTGGGTGCACTGGGTCCTGTACGACATACCTCCCAACGCGACATCTCTGTCCGAGGCCATGTCCGCCCCAAAGCTGCCCGCAGGTGCTCGAGACGGGATCAATGACTGGAAGCGGACCGGCTACGGAGGCCCCTGCCCGCCCATCGGACGCCACCGCTACTTCCACAAACTGTACGCCCTCGATCGGATGCTCGGCGACCTCGGCCGCCCGACCAAAGCCCAGCTCGAATCCGCGATGCAGGGCCACATCCTGGACATGGCCGAACTGATGGGGACTTACCAGAAGCGCTGACGGACCGGGTACCATTATCCAAAGTCGGCTCATCGCCCTATCGGAAACCGCCTGGAACCGCGGCAACCCACCCCGGCCGGCCGTCGCCGGCAGCGGAAATCGATTGCTGAATGGGTCCATTGTAACAAGTGGTACCCGGTCCGTCAGCCGTGCTCGAGGAACCATGCGACGGTGGGTGGCAGACCTTCGTCGAGCGAACGCGGTTGCCACCCGAATTCGCGGGCTGCCAGCTCGTGCGAATGTAGCCAGCGGCGATGGTGGGCGACACGAACGGCTTCGCGATTGGTTGTGAACCGTTTGCGTGTGAGGCGGGACACGAGGTCGGCGAACAAGGCCGGAACGGCAACAGCGCGGGCGGGCAGACGCAGCGGCGGAGGCCGGCGGCGAGCGAGGCGGGCCACGCGTTCGGCGAAATCGTTGATGCTGGCGGGCTCCCCGGAAAGGACGTAGGTCGCGCCGATCGTTCCAGCATCGCATACCGCAAGCAGACCATCGACCACGTCATCGACATGAACGTGTGAGAGCCAGGCAGGATCCGTGAGAAGTGCAGGCACGCGGCCGCGAATGAGATCGCGAATGAATCTTCCGTTCGGACCCTGATCGCCCGGACCATAGACGTTCGCCGGACACGCAATCGTGAGCGGGACTCCGCGCTGTTGTGCTGCGCGCGCGGCATGGTGCGCTTCGGTCTTCGTGCGATGGTACACGCTCGGGTACGGTCCATCCCACGATGAGTTCTCATCGCCGAGCCCGTTCTCGACCGGACCGAGTGCGACCGTGGACGATACGTGAACCGCGCGCGGGACTCCGACGCGCGCGCATTCCTCGAGGAAGCAGCGGGTTCCGCCGATGTTGATACGCTCCATGGTGCGCACATCGATGGGTCCGATGTCGTAATGGCCGGCGAGATGGACGGCGAGGTCGGCGCCGGAAAGGCCTTTGTGGAGAGCGATCGAGTCCGTGATCTCGCCCGGGATCAGCTCGGCGCCGAGCGCTTCGAGGAACAGGGCGCGTGCCGTGTCGCGCGAGAGGCACCGCAGCCGGTCGCCCCTTTTCGCGAGAGCGCGCGCGAAGCGGCTCCCGATGAAACCCGTGGCTCCCGTCAGGAAGACCGTCCGCCCGGACGGCACGATGCGGTCGCGACTTCCGGTCAGCTGCCGGCCAGGCCGGCGAACCAGCCGATCGCGACCTGTTCGTCACCCGTCCCTGCGTCGTGCGCGGAGATCACGATGTCGAGTTCCTTCGTCTGTTCGAGTCGCTGCTGGGTCTGGCGCCCGCCGATCACCGAATGGTCGGCAATCGTGACCGTGCGCTCCCGCCCGGCCGGGCCCTCGAGCCGAAGTTTCTTCCCGGGCGAAACATCCCTGATCGACGGCTGCCCTGCGACCAACCGCAGCCGCAGCATGTGTCCGCGCAGTGGGATTGCAAACGAATCCGAAACCCGGAATCGTGCTGTGCCGGTCGCGTTGCTGCTGCTCGAGTCGTTGCGTGCCATGATTGGACGATCTGACCCCGTTGCAGCGTTGTGTTCGGCCGCGCCCCCGAAGAGCCCTGAGGGTAGCGGGCCCGGACAGGGGCGTCAATCAACGCCGGAAGGCGTCCAACAACGCCGGAATGCATCCATCAACGCCGGAAGGCGTCCATCGAGCCGCGCTGGCGGCACGCCGTGCGCGGATGAGGACCATCCTGCAATTGAATGCGCGCCATCATCGTCTCCTTGCATCGACCTTTCTTGACTTTGCCCGGTGAGGGGCGTAATTTGGCCCGCGTTCCGGCTGAATCGCTGTACCTGGCTGTGTTACGGTGTGGTATCTTTGCATGCTGGCAGCAACATTGATCGACGGGCAGCGGGACCTGCGGCTACACGCGTGGGTCCCTTTTTGCATGCGCCCCGCGCGGCGCCGAACGCGCGGACAGGTCGGTCTCAGGGTACGGCCAATCGCTCCGGACCCTCGACACACCTTCACACCGTCAGGCAAGGAGTAGAGCGATGGCTCGTGTCTCTGGTACCGTGAAGTGGTTCTCGCAGGAAAAGGGCTACGGCTTCCTACAGCGCGAAGGGGCGGCGGATGTCTTCGTGCACTACAGCGCGATCGATGGCTCGGGCTTCAAGGTCCTCTACGAAGGAGAACCGGTCGAGTTCGATGTGATCGAGGAGGCGAAGGGCCCGAAGGCCGCGAACGTCGTGCGTTTGAATCCGCCGGCACAGGCGCCCCGCCGTGGGCCTGGCGCTGGTGGCGGCTTCAATCAGGACCGCTCGATGAGCGGCGGCGCCGGTGGCAACCGAGGCGGTGGCATGGGCCGCCGCCCGGAGAACCGCTACTAGGCTTCGCGAAACGGCCGCCTGCGCAGCGGTCTCGCAACGACGCGCCCGCAGCCATCGAGGTTGCGGGCGCGTTTCATCACCTTCCCCCGTCATGGTGCGCGGTCACTCGGTCCGGAGTGCGATCATTGGATCGACGCGCGTCGCAACGCGGACCGGCAGCCATGTCGCGACGAGAGCGACGGTCGCGAGCAGCAGCGGCACGGTAACGAACGTGACCGGATCGGCGGGTTCGACGGCGAACAGCACACTCTCCATCACCCGTGTTGCGCCAAGACCACTCGCGATCCCGAGCATCGTACCGAGCCCGACGAGGCGGAGCGACTGTCGCAGAATCAGCCCGGCGACATCCACACGGCGAGCGCCGAGCGCAACGCGAATGCCGATCTCGTGCGTCCTCCGCTTCGCCGCCTGCGATGCGACTCCGTAAATCCCGAGCGCCGCGAGCAGCAACGCCAGTCCCCCGAAGGCCGCCATCAGTACGAGCAGGAATCGCTCGCTGCGCAGCGACTGCGCGTAGATTTCTTCGAGCGTCCACACCTGGGAGAGGGCGATGTTGCTATCCAGCGCGCGAACGGCTTGACGCAGGGCCGCCACCGCTTCACCGGCAGGGCGAGTCGAATGTACGACGACCGCAAGAGACTGCGAGGCTTCGCGCCAGTACGGTTTGTAGACCTCGATGCGGGCGGCATCGCCCACGCCCGTCTGGTGCTGGTCGCCGATCACGCCAACGATCGTCCACCACGTCGAGTTCTCCGTCGGATGACGATCGAAAACGATGCGCCGGCCCACAGGGTCCTCGCCCGGAAAATACCGCTTCGCAAGTGCATCGTTGATGACCAGAACGTACTCCGCACCCGCGCGGTCCGTTTCTTCGAGGAACCGGCCCCGCAGCAATGCCACGCCCATCGTCTCGAGGTACGATGGTGAGACCATCTGGTGTGCGACTTCTGCACCAAACTCGTCACTCGCCCAACCCTGCACGAAGAAGTCCGATGTGTAGGCGAAGTTCGTTCGTGCGAGTGGCAGCGAGCGCACAAGTGCCACGTTGCGAACCCCCGGAGTCGCCTCCAGGCGCTCGAGAAGAGCATCGAGGAAAACATTGATCTTCTCCTCGGAGTCGTAGCGCGGTCCCATCACGGTCACGCGCGCGGAGATGCGATCGTCGATGCGAAAACCCGGATCGACATCGCGCAGTGCAACGAAGCTGCGGATCAGAAGGCCGGCACCCAGCACGAGTACGAGTGCAACGGCGATTTCCGAGACGACCAGCAGATTCGCCACGCGCAAGCTGCGCCGACTTGACGATCCGCTGCGCCCGCCATCGCGCAGGCGATCTCCGAGGTCGAGCGAACCTCGCAGCGCCGGTACGATGCCGAAGATCGCGCCCGCGAGTGCAGTGATGCCTGCGGCGAACGCGAACACCCGAGCATCCAGGCCAACATTCGGCAGTCCTTCCGGCAGAAGACCCGGCAGCGCCTGCGTCGATGCAACGCCGAGCAACGCCCCGGCAACACCGCCGAACACGGCGAGTGTGAAACTCTCGGTCAGGACCTGCGCCGCAATGCGAGCGCGGCTCGCTCCGAGCGCCGCACGCACTGCCATCTCGCGACGCCGCGCGACACCCCGCACCAGCAGCAGATTGCCAACGTTCGCACACGCCACCAGGAACAACAGCAGCACCGCACCCTGAACCAGCAGCAGCGGCCGCCGGACCTCACCGGTCAGGAACTCCTGGAGTGGATACAGACCGGCTCCCATCACGCGATTCGTGACCGGGTACTCCTCCTGAAGCTGGCGCACGACCGTCTGAAGTTGTGCATCCGCCTGTACGAACGTGACGCCCCTACGCACACGCGCGATTACTTGCACGTAATGAGCACGCCGGAAGTAGATCTGTTCGCGGTCCGACGGACTCCAGCGCATTGTCGTCCAGACATCCAGCTCCTGCCCCGGGAACGCAAAGCCCGCGGACATCACGCCGACGACCTCGTATGCTCCGCCATTCAGCGTGATCGTGCGGCCGATCACAGACGTATCACGCCCGAACCGGCGCGTCCAGAAACCGTCACTCAGCAGCGCAACACGCGGCTCCGTCCTCCACGTTTCCGCATCGCGAAAGACCCGGCCCAGTGCCGCACGCGCGCCCAGCACTTCGAAGAAGTTCCCGGTCACAACGCTCGACCGCAGGATCTCCGGCTCGCCCTCTCCCGTCAGCGTCACGCTCCCAACGCCCAGTGTCCCGGCCACACCCTCGAACGCCTCCACTCGCTCGCGCCAGTCCAGCATGTTCGCCGGCGCAGCCACTTCCCGTTCCCAACCCTTCTCCGGATTCGACTCGCGAATCGTCACCAGCCGCTCTGGTGATTCAACCGGCAACGGCCGCAATAGCGTCGCATTCAAGACCGAAAAGATCGCCGTGTTCGCACCAATCCCCAGAGCGAGCACCAGCACCACCACCGCCGAGAAACCCGGATTGCGGACCACACCACGCACCGCAAATCGCACATCCTGAACGAGCGTGTCCATTGGATGACGCCTCCGTTTCACTCGCACGATGCCGCGCCCCACTTCCGAATCGTACGCCGCCAGGTCTGGCGCGCGCCCTTTGCGCATCTCCAAGCGCGAGTCGTGGAATCCAACCGGCGCATCGCGTAGAAACCGCATTCCGGCAACAAGCACCGCCGCATACTCCCGGATTACAAACCAGCCAATTCCTCGTCGCTCCCTCCGCCGCGTTCCGAGCCGCAACGCGAACGTGGTCACCGCCTCCTCACCGCTTCGCGACCGCACTTCCGCCGGCCAGCTGCGCAACAGCAGTCCGAACAGCCGAACGATCCACTCTCCTCGCTTCGCCCTATCGCTCATGCCCTGACCTGCCCAACGGCAACGCCGTCGCTGGAATCAGCTGCTTCTCAACCGCGACCCCCACCAGCGCCGCCAGCCGCCGTGTCTCCCCCTCCGCCGTTCGCCGACCCTCCTCCGTGAGCCGATAGTACCGCCGCCTCCCATCGTCCTCTGCCGGGGCCGGCCGGCTCGGCGATTCCTCCACAAACCCCGACCGCTCCATCCGCTGCAACGCCAGATACAACGCCCCCGTACTCGGCGCCGCACCCTCGCCCGACCGCGCCTCGATCTCCTTGATGATCCCGTACCCGTGCCGATCCCCATCCGCAAGCGCCAGCAGCACCTGGTACGTCAGCGCACTCAGTCCCTCAGCCATGACCCACCCCGTGCCTCCGCTCCGATCCGTTCCCACCCGTCCCTCGTCCCCAGAAACCAGCCCCAGAAACCAGCCCCAGAAACTATATTTCCCACCGATCTATATCCCGGCAACCTAGTATCCGTCAAGGCGTCGGGCGCAGGACGGACGTCAGATCTGGGCATGCTTGACCGCGTGGCAGGGGCGCGCGACACTGCGGCGCGATGTCCGAGCCCCGAGGATTCGAGATCGATGCCGATACGATGCGGCAGATGGGATACCGCGTCGTGGACGCGCTGGTCGCGAGGGAACTCGGACTTGATGCGGAACCGGTCTGGCGCGGCGCGACGCGGCCGGAGCTGGAAGCGAAGCTTCGGGAGGCGGTGCCGAGCGAAGCGGAGACATTCGATCGGATCATGGGGCAGTTGTTGGACGATGCGTTGGTGTACGGAGCGCGCGTCGATCATCCTCGTTTTCTGGCGTATGTGCCGGGCTCACCGACGTGGCCTGCGGTTCTCGCGGATTTCGTGGCAGCGGGCTTGAACGTGTTCCAGGGCTCGTGGCTGGGCGGGGCGGGAGCGAGCGAGATCGAGCTGATCGTGCTGGACTGGTTCAAGGAGTGGCTGGGCTATCCGTCGAGTGCGGCGGGACTGTTTCTGAGTGGTGGTTCTGCGGCGAACCTGACGGCTTTGGCGTGTGCGCGGCTGGCGCGCTGCGGCGCACATTCAACGGCCTCGGTGCTTTATGGGTCGGTCGAGGTTCACTCGTCGGCGACGCGGGCCGCGCGCGTCCTGGGCTTTGCGGACGATCGTGTGCGCCGGATTCCGGTGGACACGCGACAGCGGCTGGATGTGTGCGCCCTTGAAGCGGCGTTGCAAGCGGATCGCGAGGCGGGGCTGGTCCCGCTGGCCGTGGTGGCCAACGCGGGCGCGACGAGCACGGGCGCGATCGATCCGCTTCCCGAGCTGGTCGATCTGTGCCGCAGGCACGACGTGTGGCTGCACGTCGATGCAGCGTATGGCGGGTTTGCGGTTCTGACCGAACGCGGCCGTGCTGCCATGCGCGGGCTGGAGTATGCGGACTCGATCACGCTGGACCCGCACAAGTGGTTATTCCAGCCGTTCGAGGCGGGCTGTCTGCTGGTTCGCGATGGGGCTCATCTGGATGATGGCTTTCATATATCGGCCGATTATCTTCAGGACGCGCGTATCACGGACTCGCAGCTGCGTGAACGGCGGGTCAACTTCATGGATCGCGGCATCCAACTGACCCGTTGTGCGCGTGCGCTCAAGGTGTGGGTATCATTGAAGTATTTCGGTGTCGAACCGTTCCGCGCCGCCATCGACCTGGCCTTGGACCTTGCGGAACACACCGAACGACGGATTGTCGACAGTGCAGAGTTCGAGTTGATCACGCCGGCCGCGCTCGGCATTGTCTGCTTCCGGCGTGTCACAGGCCCGGACGGGACCAGGATCACGGATCGTATCGCGCTCGGTGACTGGAACGAGCGGCTGGTGAATGCGCTCGCAGCGAGCGGCGAAGGCATGATTTCATCGACGCGGGTTGACGGCGCCTATGCGCTGCGTGTCTGCATCCTGAGTCACCGCACGCGACAATCGGACGTCGACCGGGTTCTCGACTGGCTGGCGACGGCGCAGCCCGAGTCCGGAAGTGTTTGAAGGAACTGTTGGCCGGGCTCAGGCGGCCAACAGTTCCTTCAAACACAACAGGACGGTGGTGGCGAGGATCTGCGGGACCCCGGTCAGATCGTGGCCGGTCACTCTGCCCGCGACTTGGATGGTCCCGCGAATTCCGATAACTTGCAGGGCAGGCCGTGTCGTGATGCGGCAGGAATCAGGGAAGCGAAATGACAGAGATCACATGTGTACGATGCGACCGCACGGGCGAGCCGCTTGCAAAGGCGCCGCTCCGCAATGAACTCGGCGAGCGCATTCTTGCGTCGATCTGTCGGACCTGCTGGGATCAGTGGCTGCGTTTCCAGACCGCACTCATCAACCACAACGGACTCGATGTCCGTGACAAGCCGGCCCGCGATTTCCTGACTGCGAACATGGAAGCGTTTCTGTTCCGGGAAGGCCAGCCGGAGGACATCGATACTTCGCAGCAGGGGAAGGTTTCGTGGTGATGCGTCAGGACCGCGGCACGGCGAGCGGGGCGGTGCCGGCATCTACGATGACTTCGCCGGTCTGCGGGCGGAGAACAGCTCTCAACCGGTAGTTGCCGTCGGGAAGGCTATCGCCGAGGATGGCACGGGCGTCTGTTGCGGCGACGAATTCCTGACTCTCGCCGGGACCGAGATGAACGCGCACGAGCGCGGCCGTGCACCCGGTGTTGGCGCGCTGATCCCATGCAGGCTGCGATGAACCTTCGCGGTATGCTCGAATGAGCACGACACATCCGTCCGGGAATGTGAGATCGATGTCGGATCCGGTCGCGTTCGTGATGTTCACGTGCGTGCGAAGCTGGACCGGGAAGCTCTCCAGCACGGCCGTTGACGCGCGGTACAGGAGTCCCTCTTCGGTGCGCAGAAATCCCCCGTTATCCGGACCTGCCGTATCCTCGGCGCACGCCAGCGCCAGCGCAGCCCACAAGACGGGCAGTCGTGCCATGGCACGGGCCAAGCCTGTCGGAGGACGATGCACTCGCCACGCGCGCGCGTCGATCGATCGTTCTCGTAACATGCTCATCGCATCCTTACGTACCGTTCACCGAACGCCCCGTTCCCCGTGAGCCACCACGCGTTGCGTACTGTTCGATCAGAGGCGGGTAGCGCCGCCATTTCGTCCGGCGGCGGCTTTGTTCCGGTCCTGCTTCTGCCCGGTTGGAAGGACCGTGCCAGGGCACTCCGACACCTCGTCCGCGGCCTTATCGCCAACGGCTGGCCAGCCCTGTTCGTGACAGCCATCGAGTTCAAGGATCCGTTCGGCGGCAACGCCGCCCACGCAACGGAAATTGGCTTCGCCATTGACCGCCTGCGTGAGCGGACCGGCGTGCCGGCCGTCGATGTCATTGCCCACTCCATGGGCGGCCTCGCGCTCCGTTGTTTCCTCGATCGTGTCGCACGCACAGAGGATCCACGGCCCGGCCGCGGACTCGACCTCGAGCGCAATTCCCGACCGGACCTCGCGCTGGTCGATTCGATACGCACCGCCCGCCCGCTGCCGGTCCGTCGTGCGGTGTTCCTCGCGACGCCCCACTACGGCACGTGGATGGCATGGCTGGCCTGGGGCGATGGCGGCCGCGAGATGCGGCCGGGCAGCGCGTTCCTGCATCGTCTGCCCGCCGCGCAATTGCCAGAATCCATCCATGCCTGCTGCGTGCGAACCCGCATCGACTCGCACGTCATCCCGGGCTCCAGCGCCGTGCTGCCCGACGTGCACACGCACGTACTCGGCAGCGTCACACACCGCGGTATGCTCCGCAGCCAGCGAGTGCTTCGACTCATCATCCAACATCTGCGATCCGAATAGCATCTCCATCCCGATCAGCATCTCCATCCCCATCATCTCCGTACCCGATCTCGGAGACTCGCCGGCCGGTCCGTCCGAGCCTCCGGTTACCCCTTGACAGCTTAGGTCTCTTCCCACAGGTTCCCCTAAACAGATCTGGTAAGGAGCCGCGGAATGCCGATTGTCGACGCAGCCAACCTTTACGGCAACCTGAACCTTCTGATCCTGCGGACGCTCGAGGCGGGGCCAATGCACGGGCTCGCGATCGGGCGCGCGATCCGGTCGGCATCGGAAGAGGTGTTGCAGG
>JBOHRL010000095.1:0-23499 GCA_050732695.1 Longimicrobiales bacterium
CGGGTCGTTGATGTGTTGATCGAGTTCGATGATCGTGACCGGCGGTCGGACCGTCCGGCGAAGGGCATCGAACAGTGCGGCATCCGCCGCTTCATCGCGGAACGGCTGGCCCTGCTTGTCGAGCGCGCTCACGCCCTGCAACGGAAGCATCAGTGTGGCAGGCCCGGTCGCGGCATTGAGTTTCACGCCGATGATCTCGCCGAGCCGGGCACACTCGGCCGCAGTGGTCCGCATGAGTGTTACGTTGGGGTTATGCACGTGCACGAGACGCCCGCGATACCGCTCTGGTACGGTTTCGGCAGGGCCGAAGTTGACCATGTCGAGTGCGCCCACGGACACGACCTGCGGCGTGCCGCTCTGTGCTGCTGCATCCAGGCGATCGGGTCCAGCGCTCAGGATGCCGCCCGCAAGTTCATCGCACCACTCGGTGGTTGTGACGTCCGCGACGCCCGCAATGAAGCCCGCGCGGATGAGACCTTCCATGGCGCGGCCGCCGCTGCCGGTGGCGTGGAAGATGAGCACCTCGTAGCCACGTTCCTCGAGTCGCTGCCGGACCCGCTGTACGCACGGCGTCGTGACGCCGAACATGGTTGCCGCGACGAGCAGCCGGTCCTCGGAGGATGGTTTCGCCTGCTCGAGCATGCCACACACCGCACCGGCTGCATTGGTCAGGATCTGTCTCGAGATGCGGTTCAGCCCTGCCACATCCACGACCGAGTACATCATCGTGATGTCGGTCACGCCGACGTACGAGCCGACCGGGCCGGACGCGACCGTCGATACCATCACGCGCGGCAACCCGACCGGCAACGCGCGCATCGCGGACGTCGCGATCGCGGTTCCGCACGAGCCGCCCAGTCCGAGCACCGCGTCGATCCGGCCCGCCGAATGCTCGTCCACAGCCACCGCCGCAGCACCGCGAGCCATCACTTCGAGTGCCCGGCCGCGGTCGCCGCTGGCGCGCAGATCGCTCAGCGCAGTCCCGCCGGCTTCCGCCACCTGCTCGGCTGCAATTTCCGGCACAAACCCCGGCTCGCCCAGCACGCCCGCATCGAGGATGCGCGTCTCGTGCCCGCGCGCCCGGATCAGGTCGCGGACGTAGCCAAGTTCCTCGCCCTTGGTGTCCAGTGTTCCGATCAGCAGTACAGTGCCCACGTTCGGCCCGTGTCGCTCCGGTCCTGTCCTGTGCACAACGAGACAGACGGTCCCAGTCTATGCGGTCGTCTCTCTCTGCGCGAGGGCGGTCGATCCGTAGAACGCACGACGCCCATTGAACCTGCCGGCCCGCAGCTCCGCTGACTCAACGTGCATCGGATAACAGTTGTGCATGAACCTTGACATGCGCGGCGTCGAACTCCAGAGTTGGTCCACGCCCGTCCACGCCCGTCCACGCCCGTCCACGCCCGTCCACGCCGGCACGTCGAGTTGCCGTGGCCGGAAGGAAGCACTTTCGAAATGCGATTGCGTCTCTCGTTCGAGGGTACCTGCCGGCGCTCCATGCCGGGCGTTCCAGCCAGAGGTACGGTAGCCTGTACGCCAACGCCTGTGGCCATCGCGGATTGCCACATCCTGATGAGCGGAGTGCTGGCTCTTCTCGTTGCTGGCTGTACAATCCCGGATTCGAAGCCGTTGCCCTGGACGGACCCGGCGGACAGCACCGGAGTGAGAGCGGTCACCGAGAGTCCATCTCTCTGCCGGGAATGTATTGTCCTCGAGCCGCTTGTTACGATCGGAGATACAGCCGGTCCCGGGTATATCGAGGAGACGCGCGACGTCGTCCGCGACAGCACAGGGAACTACTGGGTGGGCCAAAGAGGAACGATAAAGGTCTTTGATGCAGCAGGAACCTTTCTCAGGCAGGTTGGCCGCGCCGGCGCCGGACCGCTGGAGTTCGAAAGGCCTCGCCCGATCCAGACCGACGCTGCCGGAAGAGTACACATTTTCGACCGGAACAGGCGGGAAACAATCGTAGGAACCGATTTCGATGTGTACGAGGATCGAGAACTACCAGGACTCGTTCAAGCTGCTTTTCCACTGCACGACGCGCATCGCTACGTGGCCAACATGTGGCTTGGCACTCCAGACCGCATCGGACTCCCCCTTCATATCATCGATGGGTCAGAGGTCATGCGTTCCTTTGGCCTTCGGGGCGATGAGAGCGATAGCCAACGGAGCCAGTTCAATTCGGAGCGCGTCCTGACAGTCGATCGAATGAATCACATCTTCAGTTCACGATTCTACGACTATATCATTGAAGCATGGACGACGACCGGGCGTCGCATCATCGGCTTCGAGGGACCGGAACTCAACCAGACCGATCGTCTGCCGGGACGATTCGCTCCGGACATCGGGTCAGCTTCGCTTCTCGAAGCTGAATACCTCGACGATGGTACGCCAAGGCTCGTTGTGTGGGACGCCGCCATCGTGAACCTCGGGGCCCGAGAACGAGCCTCGCGCAGCCGCACATCCGAGCGTGGGGTGACCCTCGAACTGGGGAAAGAGGACGCCCGGTTCGACGCATTCAGCGTGGTTTCGGTTCCGCCTGACTCAGGAGTTCAGTGCCGTAGCGCTGCTGAAAGGCTGGGGCGAGGCGGGCACACCAGGACTGGATGGTGCCGCCGCGCGCGATATGCCGCCTCATGAGCGCTGCCTGGAGAGCCATGTATGCACGGAAACCCGATGCGTGTCGGGCTCTGTACTCGGTGGCAAGGATCATCATCGGAACCTCAGCGTTTGGTATTCGTCCGGGGTCCCGTCTTGCGACTCGCGTGCCACGTTGCTGCCACGATGTCAAATCCAATATTCAGAATGACTTACATCCTGAGGCCGGGTTCGGGGTGTCTCTGGAGGCGGGTGTCGGAATGTCCTGATTTGCGGTCATTCGTGCAACTTGCGCGACGCCGCGCGTCGCGCGATTCGCGCTCGATCACAGCCAGAGAATCGCACGGCGCACGGCGGGTGGTCCACTGAACGATCTTCGCCATCCTCCGCCGACCGGAACATATCGCCTCGCCGCGGACGTGATTTCGGGTGTCAGGCGGGCCGCTCGAGAAGGAAGCCAACCATCAGGAATTCCCGGCCCGGGCTCTGCTGCCAGCGCCACGGCCCGATCACGCCTGGCGATGACAGACGCGCGCCATACGGCCGGTTCGCCACGAGCCACGAGACCAACGCAGCCGGACTCACACCCGTGAACAGGTCACCTTTCCAGATCGCACGATGCAGGGAGAGCGGGAGCTCGTTCTCCGGCACGGTCGAGATCTCGGGAAGCACTTCGCTCGATACGACCTCCGTCACAAGCAGGACGCGGCCACCCGGCCTCGCCAGTCCCAGCAGCGACCGGATGTGCCCGGATCGAACCGCCACCGCCAGTTCGCCGGTGCGCGCGTGATCTTCACCCTGTACATCGCATACGGACCGGATCACCTGCGTCAGAACTCCCGCCGACACCACGAGATCGAATTCGCCCGGTCCCTCACTCGCTGCGCCGTTCTCGAGATGCACGATCGCCCGGCTCACCGCCGCGTCGCCCTCCGATTTCAGGATCTCAACCGCCTCGCCGATCCCGCCGACGTCCGCCGGCGCCTGAATCTGCACCCGGCCGCTCACGCCCTGCAATCGGACCCCGCGTTCCACCGCATCGCAATCCACATCGAACAGCCGCACGGCTCCGAAGCCGGACGCAAGGCGAACAAGGTCGTAGTCGTTGCAATTGCCCGCACCGATCAGGGCCAACTGACCGCGTGCCGGAGCGTGCGTTTCGACCAGGTCCATCAGCCGCGACCGATGACTCTCGAACAGCGCACGGTTCCCGGCCGTCGCCCGGTTCAGCGCCTGCTGGGCCTGCATCATTTCGCGCATGTTCCGCCCGCTTCGAGGCCTGTCGGACCGCTCCACAATCGGAAAGTTAGGGCGAGACCAGTCCGGCGTCGAAGCCTGCCGGACCTGATCTCGGACAGATATGCTCATCGTGCGTTCTGGACGGCACATGTTGCGTCAGAGCATCAACAGGCGATTCCTCGCCACAGGCCACCCGATGAGGGAGGAGGAGGGGCGAAGTCGTAGAAAGGCTTGGCAATGGCGCGATCGTTGCATAACATGTTGGCACGGCAGGATGAGCCGGAGTTCCCTGGATAGGCGGTCGCCACCAAGGAAAGGGGTGATTTGCCGGGTCCGAGGTCGCCTGCATTTGCGCCTGGCTTCGCGGTCGGGTGCTGAGCAGGTTGTCCGGGCGGTTAACCGAGGGAGGTGTAGCATGGAGGTTCGCGCTCAGGCCGTGAGGGCCGCGTGGGCCAAGCCGACGTTGGCGCAGAAGCGTCTCGAGGAGACGCGTGCCCAGCTCGGTGCGGTGCATGACAATCTGTCAGACGACGAGAGCTAAGACCGAGAGGTCGGAGTTCGAGTCGGCTTCGTCCCCTCGTCGAGCAATCGGCGGGGGGACGAAGTGCTTTGTGGGCGCCGTTCGGTCTCGCCGGCAAGCGACGTGAAGAGGCGGACGGGGTGTTGGACGAAGCTGAGAGAATCGGGCATGCTCCTTCCACGAGGGGTGGGTGAGGAGTCCACTGCGGAGGCCGATGAGACGTTACAGGTATCGAATTGCGGGTCTCGGTGTGGGTTCGCCCATCGAGTTGCAGGGCGTTGCGGCGGACGCAGACGCGGCTGCTGAAGACGTAACGATCCGATACGCTCGAGTGCACGATACCGGCGTGTTGAAGGACGGTGCGCGGACGGGCTGGCGAGCGGATGGTGACGGGTACGTACTATCGGTGCGGGGGGTGGCAGCGTATCGAGTGACAGGCGGAAGGTTGATCGAGGTCGATCCGGTCAATGGTGCGGATTCGAGCGATCTGACGCTCTTCCTGCTGGGTTCGGCGTTCGGCGCGCTGTGGCATCAGCGCGGCATGCTGGCGTTGCACGCGAGCGCCGTAGACGTTGGGGGGAGAGCGATGGCGTTCGCGGGTCCATCGCAGACGGGCAAGTCGACGCTGGCCGCATTTCTGACGCGTCGCGGCTACCCGCTGGTGACGGATGACGTCGCGGTCATAACGCGATCCGGGTCAAGTACTTCTGCGATCTGGCCGGGGCCGGGCAGAATCAAGCTCTGGCGGGACGGTCTGGCTCAGCTGGGTGAGGAGGCGAGGCAGTTGGCGCGGGCTGGGGGCCGGCGAGACAAGTACCACATGCCGGTCGGCACGAGCGATCCACCAGGGAGGTCGGCTCCGGTCGGGTTGGCGAGGCTGTACGTGATTGCGAATGGGGAAGGGGCGACGGCGATCGAGCGGCTTTCGGGTCTCGACGCGGTCGAGGCCGTGGCAGCGCAGACGTATCGCGAGCAGTTCGTGGTACCGATGGGTCTTGCCAGGGAGCATTTCCGCCTGTGCGCCGAGGCGGCGCGATCGATCGAGGTGTGCAGGCTGACCCGGGCGCTGGGGTTCGAGCACATGGACGAGGTACTCGACGCTCTCGAGCAGGACTGGGCGGCGGGTGGTCTGGCAGGGGATTCCGGAATCACAGCTGGGGAGGAACGTTGAAGCAGGCCATTCGGATTGAAGACGGTACGGTGATCGTACAGAGTCGCGAGCCGGTCGCAGTGGACATGGAGGACACGGTCGTGATGATGAGTCTCGAGCGAGGCAAGTACTATGGCCTCGACAAGGTCGGTTCGAGGATCTGGGAGCTGGTTTCCGAACCCGTCAGCGTGCGTGACCTGTGTGCAACGCTCGAGGCAGAGTTCGAAGTCGATGCGGTCACCTGTGCGCGAGACGTGCGCGAGTTCCTTGCCGAACTCGCGAGTGAACAGTTGATCCGGATAGTCGATGCGCGTGCTGACTCGACTGGCCAAGATCCCATCGGGTGACATCCGCCTCGTCAGCGAAGCGGCCATCCTGCTTGCGGCGGCGGGCCTGCTGATCCGGCTGCGCACGTTTGCGCGGCTGGCGCGAAAGCTGGGCGCGCACATGTCGGAAACGCCCCGGCAGGTGGACCGGTCCGAGATTGCCCGGGCGAGACGGATCCGGTGGGCGGTGTCTGCGGCGGCAAAGCGTCTGCCGTGGAAGCCGGTCTGCCTGCCGCAGGCGGTTGCGGCGACGTGGATGCTGCGGCGCCGGGGTATTCATTCGACGCTCTACCTCGGGGTCGACCGGGCGACGGGTTTCGACGCGCATGCGTGGGTCCGCGTCGGCCGCGTGATCGTGACGGGCGCGCCCGACCATCGCCGATTCTCGGTCGTTTCGAGCTTCGCCTGACAGGGTTCGATTCTGAAACGCCAGGCCCGAGTCGCGAGCCTGCCCAGGGTGTCCGTTCACGAGAAACCGCCCCCGGAAACGGGTTGATGCAAGCGCCATGAGCGGACTCGCCGCGATCTTCCGGTTCGACGAGAAGCCTGTGGGTCCGCAGGATCTGGCGCCGTCGCTGGCGAGCCTCGATGCGTGGGGCGAGCGGACGGGTTTGAAGGCGCCGGCCTCTCCGGGCGCACCAGCCGGGCTGGGCATCCGGTCGCGCGACGTCATGCGTGAGGACACGCTCGGCTGTCAGCCGGTGACCGGAGGCGGGGGCGACTACGTTCTGGTGGCCGATGCCCGCATCGACAATCGCGCCGAACTTGCCTCGCAACTTGGCATGGAAGCCGGCGGCCGCGACGTCTCGGATGGCGGAATCATCCTGGCCGCATACGAGGCGTGGGGCGAGCGGGCGCCGCGACATCTGATTGGCGATTTCGCGTTCGTGGTCTGGGACGCGAAGCGCCGGGCGCTGTTTGCCGCGCGCGATCCGCTGGGTCGGCGGGTCCTGTTCTACCATCGCTCCCGAAAACAGGTCGCGATCGCCTCATCGGTCCGTGCGCTGACCCGTCTGCCCGACGTTCCGTTCCTACTGAGCGAACGAAAGGTCGCGGAGTTTCTGGTCCTCCTGGAAGATGCAGAAACGACATTCTGGGAGGAGATCGTGCGCCTGCCGCCAGCGCACACGATGACTGTGAGTGCTCAGGGTGTCACGCTCGAGCGCTACTGGGCACTCGAGCACCATCGCGTGGAGCGCGCGTCTGATCAGGCGTACCTGGAAGGGTTCCTCGACGTTTTCGGGACCGCCGTCCGGGACCGGCTCCGAACCACCGGGGGTGTGTCCGTCATGTTGAGTGGCGGCTTGGACTCCTCCTCGGTGACGGGTATGGCGGCGAAGCATCTGGCGGCGGAGGGCCGTCGAATCACAGCCTTCCACGCCGCTCCGCGAAAGGGCTTCGACGGCGAAGCACGTCCGGGCTGGGTCGTGGATGAGAGCGATGACGTGCGCGCCATCGCGGCCATGCACGAGAACGTCGATCTGCGTATTCTCCGGCCGGGCGGCCGATCGCCGCTCGAGACGCTGGATGCGGTCTTCGACCGGCTCGCATCGCCGGTCCGCAATCCGATCAACCTGCCGTGGGTCGAGACGATCTGGAGCGCGGCGAGGGATTCGGGTGCGAAGGTGCTGTTGAGTGGCCAGAAGGGGAATGCGACCATCAGCTTCAGTGGTTACCGTTCCCTGCGCGAGTACCTGACAGGTGGCCGAATCGGCAAACTGATGCGTGAGGTGAGAGCGCTTGCCGGAGCGCGGGGCCGGAGCGTCCGTGACGTGCTGGTCGAGGATGTCCTGATTCCGGCATTGCCGCCGCGCGCGATGGCAGCGGTTGGCCGTTTGCGCGGGAAGCGGGCTCAGCCGATCTGGCGTACGAATGCGTCGGCGGTTCGGCCGGAATTCGCGAAAGCCATGCACGTCGAGGAACGCGCGCGCGACAAGCTCAAGGATGAGTGGAGTCGGCGGCACGCCAGTGCATTCACATACCGCATGCTCATGCTGACGCACGGAGGCGATCGGCCGGATGTCGGGCACGCGTTTGGTGCGCATTTCGGCGTCGAGCCGCGCGATCCCACGAGTGACGTTCGCGTGATCGAATACTGTCTCGGTATCCCCGGCGATCAGTATCTGCGGGGTGGGACCGACCGATCGCTGGTCCGGCGCGCGATGCGCGGGCTCGTGCCGGATCGCATACTGGACAAGACGAAGCGGGGCGCGCAGGCCTCGGATTGGTACGAACAGTTCCAACCCCTGAGGGGACAGTTTGCGGACGCGATCGAGCGCATCGAAGCATCGGCGACGGCACGCGAGTGTCTGGACACGCCGCGGCTTCGCGGGCTCGTCGAGAACTGGCCAACGCCGTTGACGAATCGTCACCTTGCCGACTACAGCTTCGTGCTGACTCGTGGAGTCGCGATGGGTTTGTTCATCGTCTGGTACGAACGTGAACGACAGATGGTGAGCCGTGGCTGAGAGTTGCGCATGGGGGCTCCGCATCGTTTCGGAATCGATGCTCCCGGGTTGCCTGCCGGTCGCCGGCCCGGTCGCGAGTGGACCACCGCTCGAGATCGGATTCGGCGCAGTCCCGGCCGTTCCGGGTGATGCGCGCGTGGCCGGCCCGACCATTCGCGTCGCTGGTGGGAACGTCTGGTTTCACGTTGCCGGCATGGCGGCGTGCTGCGTTCGCGATGGTCAGGTCATCACGATCGAGGTGGAACCGGGCCGTGAAGGGGACGACGTGCTGGCAGCACTCCTCGCTCCGCTCATCGCACTGGCGCTCCACGCACGGGGGTTTCTGCCGCTGCACGCGAGTGCAGTCGAGGTCAATGATGGGGCGGTCGCATTCGTGGGCCGGTCGTGTGCGGGGAAGTCGGCGATCGCGGCTGTACTGCGGGCTCGCGGGCGACGCCTCGTCTGCGATGACCTGTGTGCAGTGGACACGCACACGGAAGGCCGGCCGATGCTCTGGCCCGGCCCGCCCTCCTTGCGGCTCTGGCCCGATGTGCTCGATGCGCTCGCCATCGACCACGAGCGAACGAGGCCGTTCCGCGCTTCGCTCGACAAGCGGGTTCTCGAAGTGAGTGGAGTGAACGGGCCACTGCCCATCCATCACGTGACGGTGATCGACGCTCGAGACGCCGGAGGCGGCATCGATCGCCGGTCCGGTTTCGACGCGCTCTCCGTTCTCGTCGCCAGTTCGTGGCATGCGACGGCCCTCGAAGCGATGCAGATCCGAGCGGCTCACTTTGCGCGGTGCGCGCATGTCGCGAGGAGCGCCGCGATCTGGCACTGGTCCCGGCCGGACGGTGTGCAGCGAATGGCCGGCTCGCTGGCCGGACTCGAGGCGGCATGGCGCGTCGCGTCGGAGCGCAGATCGTGACCATGAACGGCGATGCTGCGGCCGGTGGGCCCGGCCAGATCCTCTGGCTTGCGTCCTACCCGAAGTCCGGCAACACGTGGGTTCGCCTGTTTCTGGCCAACCTGCTCGGGCCGGGCGACGCTCCCGCACGGATCAACGAAATCGATCGCACGCCCATGGCAGCGGGCCGCGACCTTTTCGAGGATGTGACGGGCCTCGAGTCCTCGGAACTCGCACCGGACGAGACACTCCGGCTGCGCCGCGACGTTTTCCACTGGGTTTCGCAGCGGGCGGACGGTGTGTTGCCGTGCAAGATCCACGATGCATTCATCCGCTTGCCCGATGGCCGGCCGATGATCGATCCCGCGGTGACGTTCGGCGCGCTGTACATCCTCCGGAATCCGCTCGACGTAGCGGTTTCGTTGCGACACCATCTCGGGCTCTCCGCGGACGCGGTGATCGACCGTATGGCGGACGATGCGTTTCGCATCGGTGGCCGCGGCCGTCCGCAATTGAGGCAGCCGCTCGGGACATGGAGCGCCCACGTGACCGGCTGGTTGAGCGCGCCCGGCATCCCGGTGATGGTGACCCGTTACGAAGACCTCTCGGCCTTGCCGGCGGACACGTTCGCCAGGGTCGCAGCGTTCTCAGGGTCGGACGTGCCGGCGGCCAGGATCGGCCGGGCCATCGAGTTCAGCTCGTTCGCGGAAGCGCGAAGGCAGGAAGATGAAGGCGGTTTCATCGAGAGGCCGGCCGGGGCCGAGCGCTTCTTCCGCGTCGGCCGGGTCGGTTCCTGGCGCGACGACCTCACCCCGGCACAGGTCGATCGCCTCGTGGAGAGCCACTTCGAGGTGATGCGTCGATTCGACTA
The DNA here is from genome assembly GCA_050732695.1 of Longimicrobiales bacterium. Taxonomy (GTDB): domain Bacteria; phylum Gemmatimonadota; class Gemmatimonadetes; order Longimicrobiales; family RSA9; genus JBFFZF01. Next base: position 10,062 of record JBOHRL010000095.1, read on the forward strand.
CGTTGATGGCGAGGGCCGCCCGGTGCCCTGACGGACTGTGTTCCTGACGCCGGGTCAGGGCGGCCCGGGAGTTGCCCAAGGTCGGGTCATGATGGCGACGAAGGTGTCTGAACGTATCCGCGGATTGTCTCCTGTGCCGCTGCTGCGCGGGTTGCGCCTGGTCTGGGACAGCGCCGCTGGCTGGACTGCGGCCCAGCTCGTATTGCTCGTCATTCAGGGCCTGTTCCCGCTCGCGACGCTGTACCTCATGAAGCTCATCGTCGACGCGGTCACCGGGGCCGCATCGGCGGGTTCGCCAGTCGATTTCCAGCCGATTCTGATCCTCATCGCGATCGCGGGAGGCGTGGCTCTCGCCTCCGCCATGCTGCGCGTGCTCACAACGCTGGTCGGCGAAGTGCAGTCCCTTCGCGTGACCGACCGCGTGCATGACACGTTGCACGCCAAGTCGATCCAGATCGACCTCTCGTACTACGAGAATTCGGAGTACCACGACACGCTGCACCGGGCGCAGATGGAAGCGCCGTACAGGCCGACTCGCATTGTCAACGGCATTGCGCTCGTGGTTCAGAGTGGCATCTCCCTGATCGCGGTCATGAGCCTGATCCTGTCATTTCACTGGGTCGGGGCACTCGTGCTGTTCGCGGCCGGCATCCCCGGCATGCTGGTCCGCATTCGCTACTCGAGCCGGATGTACCGCCTCCAGCGGCACCAGACGTCGACGCAACGACGCACACGCTACTTCAATGCGCTCCTCACCACCGAGCCATACGCCAAGGAGATGCGGCTCTTCGGGCTGGGCGATCTGTTCCGCGGCCGATTCCGCGAGCTGGCGCAGCGCGTCCGCCAGGAGAAACTCCAGCTCGTCGCCCGCCGCTCAATCCTCGAGTTCGCGGCGCAGATCTTCGCTGTTGCTGCGGTGTTCGGCATCTTCATCGTCGTCGCCCGCCGCGCCGTCGCCGGCGACATCACGATCGGCGACATGGTCATGTATTTCGGCGCGTTCCAGCGCGCGCAGGACTTCCTGCGCGAGTTCCTCGGCGGCCTCGCGGCTCTCTATGACGACAATCTGTTCCTGACCGACCTGAACACGTTCCTCACCCTCGAGCCGAACGTGCAGGAACCCGCGCAGCCCGTGGCATTCCCCTCGGCCGTCCGAAAGGGCATCCGGGTCGACCATCTGCGATTCCGCTACCCGGGTAGTTCGCGCGTCGTCCTCGATGATATCTCGCTCGAGGTCCGCGCTGGCGAGCACATCGCCCTCGTGGGCGAGAACGGATCGGGCAAGACCACGCTCGTCAAACTGCTTTGTCGTCTGTACGATCCCGAGGCCGGTTCGATCCGCGTCGATGGTGTCGACCTCCGTGACATGGAGACGCAGGCGCTGCGCCGTGAGATCTCCGTCGTATTCCAGGACTATGCGAGGTACCACCTGACGGCGAGGGAGAACGTCTGGCTCGGCAATGTCGGCCTGCCCCTCGACAGCACGCTCATCGAGCGGGCTGCGGCGCAGACGGGCGCGGATCGCGTCATCGAACGGCTGCCGCAGCAGTGGGCGACGATTCTCGGCAAGCAATTCGATCAGGGAATGGACCTGTCGATCGGCGAGTGGCAGAAAGTCGCGCTGGCACGAGCCTTCCTGCGTGATTCGCAGATCATCGTGCTGGATGAACCGACTGCTTCGCTCGATGCGAGGTCAGAGGCGGAAGTCTTCGAGCGCTTTCACGAACTCGCGTACGGCCGCACCGCCATCCTCATCAGCCACCGCCTGTCCACGGTTCGCATGGTCGATCGCATCATCGTGATGAGCGGCGGGCGAATCGTCGAAAGCGGCGCGCACGACGACCTCGTCGTCAAGGGTGGCCGGTACGCCGAGCTGTTCGAGTTGCAGGCGCGGTATTACCGATGAGCAGCAGTCCGGACCGGCGGCCAGGCGGGCCCGTGCCGACGAAGAAGAATCAGTTCGTCGGCACGGACGTACTGCTGCGTCATCTGCGCCGGGGCGGGGCGGCAGGGCTGCCGGTCCTGACCGAAACGCAATGGCACGCAGTCGTCAATGAGGCCATTCGACAGCGTGTCGCGCCACTTGCCTTCAAGAGACTGAAAGCCGGACCGGCTCGCGATGCGATCCCGCCGGGTGCCCTGCAACGTCTCTCGGACTACTACCTGCGCAGCTCGTTCCGCAATGCACTCGTGCTGCGCGAGGCAACTGCCGCGGCGAGGTTGCTCGGCGCGCACGAGATTCCCCTCATTTTCCTGAAAGGCGTTCATCTCGCCGGCTGGATCTATTCCGAGCCAGCGCTCCGTTCGATGGCCGACATCGATCTCATGGTGCCGCGCAACCGGTTGGCCGATGCGGAGCGCGTATTCGTCGAGCAGGGCTGGGGTCCGCAGCCGCGACCGGACATACGCGTGCACATCGCGCGCTTTCCGCACATCACACCGCTACGGCGCAAGGGCTCGCTCGAACTCGAGATTCACTATGCCATCGAGCGGCCCACGAGCCCGTTCCTGATCGACATTGATGGGCTGTGGCGACGCGCGAAGACCGTCGACCTGGAAGGCGCTCAGGCCCGCGTTCTCGCCGCCGAAGACCTGCTCATTCACCTGTGCCTGCACGCGTCCTACCACCATCGTTACGACCGCTATCCGCTCAAAGGGCTCGTCGATGTTGCGGCGGTCGCCGCCCGGTACGAGGGCGAAGTGGACTGGGATGCTCTTGCGCAGCGCGCCAGGGCATGGGGCGCGGCTCGCTTCGTCTACTGTACGATGCGGCTTGCGCGCGATCTGCTCGATGCGCCGATTCCCGGCGGCGCACTCGATCCGCTCGGGCCGGAGGCCGGCGACGAGGAAGTCATTCGCATCGCCCGCCATTTCATTGTTACGCCACCCGTCGATCTGCCAAGCGGCTATCAGGAGCTTCGTGATGCACGTGGCCTGCGCGATCGTCTCGCGTGGCTGACACGCAATATCTTCCTGCCGCCGAACCGACTGCGCACGCTCTACGGCTTGCGCGCCGGCTCACCACTCGTCTACCCATACTATCTCGTGCGGCCGTTCGACCTGCTGGTCCGGCGTGGCTTGCTGATGGCACGCATGGCCTTGCGTACGCCGGAGGTGCGGCCGACTCTCGAACGCGAGCGCGGCCGCGACCGCATCAATGCATGGGTCGACGGCGCTGACGATGCATCATCGAGCCGCGCCATCGCGAACTGATCCGCCCCGCCCTGTCCGGAGCGCGGCGGAGCCCGCACCGGAAGGAGTTTGCCTTGTTCGAAGCGACCGGCAGTCCATGGCTGGTTCCGTTCGACGCCACGTTCCACGTGGCTGGTGCCGCCACCGAGCCGCCAGAGGGTGCACCCGGCAAGGATGCGTGCGAGAAGCGACTCGACGACGCGAATGACGCACTCGAATCGCTCCAGCGCATTCTTTACGCAGACAACCGGCAGGCGCTCCTCCTGATTTTTCAGGCGATGGATGCGGCCGGCAAGGATGGCACCATCCGGGCCGTGTTCGATGGTGTCGATCCGACCGGGTGCCAGGCTCGCTCGTTCAAGCAGCCGTCCGCCGAGGAACTCGATCACGACTTCCTGTGGCGAACCACGATCCGATTGCCGGAACGCGGCCGCATCGGCATCTTCAATCGAAGTTATTACGAGGAAGTCCTCGTCGTGCGCGTGCACCCGGAGTTCCTCGCAGGACAGCGACTGCCCGCTTCGACTGATCTCGAACGCATCTGGTCTGAACGATTCGCCTCCATCCGTGACCACGAGCTGCACCTCGCTCGCAACGGCACGGTCATCCTCAAGTTCTGGCTCAACGTCTCACGCGCCGAACAGCGAAACCGCTTCCTCGACCGACTCGAGGAGCCGGAGAAGAACTGGAAGTTCTCGCCGGATGACGTACGCGAGGCAGAACGATGGGGTCAATACATGCACGCGTACGAGCAGGCGTTGCGCGCGACGTCCAGGCCGTGGGCACCGTGGTATGCGATCCCCGCGGACGACAAGCCATTCATGCGCATGGCCGTCGCCGAAATCATTGTTGACGCCTTCGCGTCGCTGCAACTCGAATGGCCGATCGTTTCCGCCGAACAGCGAGAGAGCTTCGACGAGATGCGTGCTCTGCTCGAACGGCAGGGTTGACGCGTGGCCACACGGGAGGAACCGGGAGTCGCCCCGCGCGCGACTTACGACGAACGCGTGGCGAGGTACACAGCGCAGCGCGATGCCGTCGCACGCCGGTCACTCCACCTCTCGACCGCTCGCGTCGTGTGCTTCGCGCTCATCGTCGCGGGCGGGCTCTGGGCCGAAGCGTCACCCGGCCGGCTGCCCCTGTTGGCGACGGCCCTCGCCATCGCGTGCTTTGCTGCGTTTGTGTCATGGCAGTCACGTGTGCGCCGCGCTGAACAGTGGCTCGACGCACTCGCGGCCGTGAATCGCGATGGCCTCAACCGGCTCGGCCGCGACTGGGATGCTTTGCCGATCCGTGACCGGCCCGCTACCTCGCCCTCGCCCGCCTATGCAGGCGATCTCGATCTGTATGGCCGAGCCTCGATCCGCCAACTGCTCGGCGCGACCGTCACGATCGCCGGCGAACTCACTCTCGCCCGTTGGCTCCTCTCGCCTTCGCCGGCCAGCGCAATCCGTGAGCGACAGGAAGCCGTGCGCGCACTCGCGCCGCGCAACGACTTCCGCGATGCGCTCGCCGCACACGCCCGGCTCTCGAAGCCGCCCGGGCCCGACGCACTCGAGCGATTCCTGCAATGGTCAGAGACGGGCAACCGGCCCGCCCGCCTCGTCTGGTGGCTCGCCCGCATCATTCCCGGCGTGACATTCCTTCTGGGTGGCCTCGCCGTAGCCGAGCTCGTGCCGTGGTCGCTGCCGCTGACTTCGATCCTCGCCGCTGCCGTTCTCACGTTCGGCACACCCGGTCGCAGGGCGCGCGCCGAGATGGCTGCTGCATTCGGTCGCGAAGAGATCTTTCGCGTGTATCCCGAACTCCTCACTCTGGTCGAAAGCGAAGCCGCGCATTCACCCCGCCTCTCTGCACTGCACCATGCGCTTCAGGCCGGCGGCGTGCCGGCCACCGAGCAGATGCGACGTCTCGCCCGGCTCGCCCATCTCGCCGGCCTGCGCTCCGGCGGAATGCTGTACGTGCCCGTTCAGCTGCTCTCGCTCTGGGATTTCCACGTTCTGGCGCGACTGCACGCGTGGCGACGCGTCTCCGGCGCACACGTTCGCGAATGGCTCGGGCTGCTTGGCGAAGCCGAAGCGCTGGCCGCCCTTGCGACGCTCGCTCACGATCATCCCGACTGGTGCTGGCCGCACATCGACAGCTCGACGGCGGGCGCGCCCGACACGCGCTTCAATGCCACCGCAATCGGGCACCCGCTGATCGGCGAGGAGCGGCGCGTCCATAACGATCTGTGCGTCGGCCCGCCCGGCTCCTTCCTCCTGGTCACCGGTTCCAACATGTCCGGCAAGAGTACGCTGCTCCGAGCCATTGGTGTGAACACCGTACTCGCGCTGGCCGGTGCCCCCGCATGCGCGCGTGAGCTGCGCCTGCCCGATGTCGATCTGCGCACCGCGATCCACGTGCAGGATTCACTCGCGGACGGCGTCTCCTTTTTCATGGCGCAATTGCAGCGCGTGAAGGAAATTGTCGCAGCCGCAGATCGTGCACGCGAAGGTGGCAGTACCGTGCTCTACCTGCTCGATGAGATCCTGCAAGGCACGAACACGGCGGAACGACGCATCGCAGCGACGCGCGTGATCCGTCACCTGCTCGATGCCGGCGCGATCGGCGCCGTCACGACACACGACCTCGAGTTGGCGGACGCGCCCGAGCTGAAGGATACGTTCGTACCCGTCCACCTGCGTGAAACGGTCAGCGCGGAAGACGGTGGCGCTGCGTTATCGTTCGATTATCTGCTGCGGCCCGGCATCGCAACGTCGACCAATGCGCTGCGCCTGATGGAGATCGTCGGACTCGCGGATTGACCGCCGGGCCACGCGAACGGCCGGTCCGTCAGATTGGGCGCGAGGACGCTTCCGTGAACGAGCACTGGCATCCAGAAGTCGGTGACGCTGGCGGGGCGCTGGCGAGTCATCAGATGGAGGTGATCACGCCCCTCTGGACGAGCGCCGCGAATGCACCGGTGAGCGCAGGATGGAACTCGAACCCGGCGCGCTCGTTCAGATAACTCAGGATGATCTCCGTCGGCCATGCCGGTCGATACGGCCGCTTACTGTTCAGGGCCTCGTATACATCGCACACCTGAACCAGCCGGCTGACATAGTGCGGCGAACGAGGGTAATGGAGCCGGGGATATCCGCTGCCGTCCATCTTCAGGTGGTGCTCATAGGCGACGACTGCGGCCAGATCCAGCTGTGCGCCAGCCGCAATCAGGATACGCGCGCCATCGACGGGGTGCTGCTTTACCTGCTCTCGTTCCTCGGGCGTGATCTGGCCCTGCTTGCCCACGACCTCGGGTGGGACCCGCATCATGCCGATATCGTGCAGCAGTGATGCCAGGCCGATGCGCCGTATCGCGGCGATGTCGAACTGCAATTCATCGCCCATTGCCATGGCGAGCATCGACACGTTCAGGGCGTGCACGGCGTGGTATGAGCGCGCATCGCCCGCTTTCGCAAGCGGAACCGTGAGCCCCCCCGTCGCGCGTTGTTCGATGAACAGGGACGCGACAATGGCTTCCGCTTCGACGACCGGCAGTACCCGCTCCGCACGGACCTCGTCGAGGATCCACTGCATGGTGTCGATGTCGTCTGCCAATGGCGCTGCGGCGACGGGGCCGCCGTGTTTCAGCACAGCCGCTTCCTGCGTTTCGCCGGAGCCCGCGTCTGCGTACATCGACCTCATGACAGCTCCACGAACTGGGACGTAGCAGCCCGGACGCGACGCACAGCATCGTACCTCGACCTCATGACATCTCCACGGACCCCGTCTTTGCCGCGGCGATGATCTGCGGATCGCGCGAGCGGCGTGCCTGTTCGAGAACGCCGCCGGCACGCCGATCCCCGCGCCATGTCCTCGCGAGGGCTGTCACGGCCGCCAGCATCTCGGGTGATTTCGCGGCGAGTTTCGGCCGGCCGATCAGTGTGCGACCCGAGATTGCGAAATGGAGCAGCGCCTCGAGCGCGAGCGCATTGCCCGAGCGACCGAGGAGACCCAGCGAGAGAACCCGGAACCCGGGCGGATAATCCGCTTCGAGCACTCGCTTCGCCAGCACGGGCACGGCGGCTTGAGGCAAACCGGCTCGCGCTGCCTGGAGGGTCGGCCGCAGGACTTCCGCGCTCGGATCCTTCAGTCCCTCGACGATCGCACGCTCCCGCGTCGGCCCGGCTTCGAGACACCACAGCACCGCTTCGCGACGGACCCGGTCATCGGTGTTCTGAAGGAATCGTGTGGCCAGGGCGTTATCCGGAGCGCACTGCGTCACTCGCAGGAGCGCGATCATGTTGCGCTGAACAAACCAGCGCCCATCGCGAAGGCGGCCTTCAATCAATGGCTGGATCTGCGGCCCGAATTGCGCAAGCCGGTCGAGCAGGAAGCGCCGCGTCGAACGCGAACGCGACTCGACAACCGCTTCCAGCATCACGCGCGCAGCCGCAATACCCAGTCCGTGCAGAAACGCGTCCACTGCGTCTTCATCGACCGGATCGTGCTCGAGAAGGCGGGCCAGTTCCTGCGTCGTCGCGACCCGCTTCATCAACGGCGCTGTCACCGTCGCGCCGTCCGGCGCCCGTTTTACAAGGTCGACAACGCCTCGACTGGTTTCCGCTGCGACCATCTCCGCCAGTGCGATCCAGACCGCCGGTCCTTCGGTGTTGATCTCGATGGCCAGCTGAACGATCCGCTCCGCTTCCGGAACCGCACGACCCGCCTGGCGCGCAGTGGCCAATCGCGGAAGCCCCCCGCCCCCCGGGCTCCCTGGCGCCGACGCATGCAGGCTCTCCACAAGACCCCGCAGCGTCGCACGCAGAGGCTCTTCCGCTTCCGGTCGCACCTCCGGTGCCAGCACATCCAATCGCTTCGCCTGACTGCGGAACTGGTTGCGCAACGGCTCCGACAGCGGCCGCCCCACCAGAGCCGCCAACGCACTCACCAGTCGATACGCGGCCCCCAGTGTCAACTGCTCGACCGCTCGCTCGAAAAACAGACCCCGCCGCCGGGCGTCAGGATCCGCCCGCAGAAGTCCCGATACAAGAGCCGGCCGGAGGTGCACGATGAACTCGGAAACGTCCGCCTGCACTCGCCTCGATTCGGCTTCCTCCGGACTCACCAGAATTCGCCCGAGCGTGACGCCCAGCGATGTGGCGAACTGATCGGCGAATGGGTTGTTATTGACCTGCTCGGCAAGTGCACGTCCGCCCAATCGCGCTCCGCGGTGCTCGGCCGTCACCATCAGATCCTGCCAGAGACGTTCCGCGCTCTCCACTTCCGCGACACCCGCCCGCAACGTCATGCCGAGCGACTGTTCGAAGCCATCGTTGCCGGTCATTCGTCCAGTAGGATCGGCGGACCGGGAACCATTCTCCAATCCTGCCACCATCTCCTATGCGGAATCGGCCAGCAGGCTCGCGCACGGGGAGCTCTATGGTGATGCGCGTCGTAACGCGTAGCTGGTTGGGAAATCGCGAGCTGCTCGGATGGGCCAACTGTAACAAATGGTACCCGGTCCGTTCAGACCAGGCTGACCGGCGGGTGAATGTAATCGCGGTATCTTGTCCCACCCGGACCGGCATTCTTCGCCTCGAGCATGGCGGCGTCTGCCTGCTGAAGCACGGGATCCAGTGACACGGCGCCGTCCTCGAACCCGATGATGGCCACACTCAACGTTACGGCATGACCCGCTGCCGTCATCGCTTCGCCGAGCCGGTTCCTCAGCTTCTGCGCCACGACTTGCGCACCCTCCCCGCTCGTTTCAGGGAGCAGCATCGCGAACTCGTCACCCGCAATTCGAGCCACCACGTCCGACGCCCGGAACGAAGCGCTCAGCACAGTTCCGATCGACGAAAGAATCTGATCGCCCGCCGCGTAGCCGCTCTTCTCGTTCAACCGCTCGAATCCATCCACATCCAGATAGATCAGCGACAGCGGTCGCCGGTATCGCCGTGTGCGATGCAGCTCCACTGCCGCCAGTTCCCGGAAATAGCGCCGGTTGCCCAGCCCCGTCAGTGGGTCGCGCTGCGTCTGCTCCCGATGCTGCCTCGCCGCTTCCCGCAGCCCCGGCATCGATTCCGCGACAACGAGGAGCGTTCCCGCCGTCACGACGAACCCCAGTCCGTCGAGTCCCGTCGACTCCGCCGCCGGGAACCACAGTCCTCCCAACGACGCCTGAATGGCACCAGCGCCCACCGCACCTGCTCGACCCGCCCAGACCCCGCCGAACCAGGCCAGAACCGACACCGGAATCAACAGCAGAATCACCACCGATCCGCTGCTTACGACCCCCATCAGGCCCGCCACCACGATCAGCAGCAGGCCACCCATGACCGTGCCCCAGAGCCGCGACCGGCCCGTCGTCGACCACGCCACCCGGCGCAGCAACGCACCCGCGCCCGCCTTCGCTCCAGCGTGTGATTCGGAGAGCATGCCCCCCCGGCCCTGTTTGTCGTGAACCCGCCAAGAGTTGGCCCCCATCGCGCCCAAGTCAAGGAGAACCCCCGGCCAGCTCCACCCGTGGCCGGAACCAGCCCGGGCACCCTCGCCTCATGCAACGACTCCCTTGACATGGCGGTTGTCGGTTTTGTAGTTTGGCCCAAACTACAACGCTAGTAGGAGGAGCATGGACGTCGCGTTTACGGATCGCGAGCTGGACGTGATGGGGGTGCTGTGGGACCTCGGGTCGGGGACGGTGGCCGAGGTACAGAGGCGACTTCCGGACGACCTCGCGTATACGACGGTCTTGACGGTGCTGCGAGTGCTGGAGGAGAAGGGTCACGTACGGCACGAAGAGGAGGGTCGGGCCTACCGCTATTATGCGGAAGTTGGACGAGACCAGGCGGGCGCGAGTGCGCTGCGGCGACTCGTGCGGAAGGTATTTCACGGATCGCCGGAGCAGTTGTTGACGCATCTGGTATCGGAGCGAGGGGTGACGGCGGAGCAGTTGACGCGGATGAAGGCGCTGCTGGAGGCGCGGATGAAGGCAGGAGGAGTGCGATGACGGTGTTTGCCGCCTGGATCGTCTACGCGCTGGTCGTCAGTGCATTTCTTGGGCTGGCGGCGTTGTGGGCGGAGCAGTCGCTCCGTTCCGTGGGTCGGTCCGGGCGGTGGGTGTGGCTGGTAGCGATGGGGTTATCGGTGGTGGTTCCGTTGTGGGCGTGGTTGCGGCCGATGGTCTGGACGTCAGCGGGGACAACTCCCGCGGCGGGATTCATTCCACTGGCACCGATCGTGGTGGGCCCGCCGGCGGGTGATGCAGGGGGCATGTCACTGGACGTATTGGTTGCGATGGGCTGGGCAGTGCTGACGTCGGTGGTCGTGTTCCGGCTGATGCTTGCATACGTGCGGTTGCGTGCGATGCGTCGGGATTGGCGGCGCACGGTGATCTACGGCGAGACGGTGTATGTAACACGCGATCTCGGCCCAGCGGTGTTGGGTCTGCGGCGAGGTTCGATTCTGATGCCGGCGTGGGCGCTCGAGCTGGAGAGTCGGATCCAGCATCTGATGCTGATGCACGAGCGCGAGCATCTGAGAGCGGGCGATGTGCGGGTTGCGGCATTCGGCCAGTTGCTGGTGCTGGTGCAGCCGTGGAACCTGCCGTTGTTGTGGCAGTGGCGGCGGCTGCGTGAAGCGGTGGAAGTCGATTGTGATGCCCGGGTGTTGCGGCGCGATCCGGATGCGCGCGCGTACGGTGCACTGTTGCTCGAGGTTGGCCGGCGTCGTGCGATGCCTCAGTTTGCGCTTGGCTTCGCCGAGCCGCGCACGTTCCTCGAGCGGCGGATCGATCTGTTGACGCGGGCGCGGCGCAGTGGGCGTCATGCACTTGGTATGGGCGGGCTCGCGTTGTTGGCGGCGGCAGTGGCGGTGTGCACGCGCGATCCACTCGCGGTGGGCCAGGCGTCGTTGGCCATCGAGGATGTGCTGGCGCAGCAGACACGCGCTGCGTTCGTGGACGGACCCGTTTTCACGCCCTTCACGGTTGCTCCCCGCCTGACGAATCCGGAAGAAGTCGCGCGCGCACTCGAGCGGGCCTATCCGCCGTTGCTGCGCGATGCCGGGATCAGCGGCGAAATCATGATGTGGTTCTACGTCGATGAAACGGGCCAGGTTCTCCGGTCGATCATCAAGGACAACAGCGGTTACCCGGCCCTCGACGAGGCGGCTGTGCGCGTAGCCGGGATCATGCGTTTCAAGCCTGCATTCAATCGCGACGATCAGGTCGCGGTGTGGGTCCAGATCCCGATCAGGTTTGCGACTTCCGAGAATGCGCGCAATGCGCGCAATACGACAGTACGATCGCGGCAGCGCGGTGGGACGGAAACGTCTCCGGCTTCTTCCTCCACGCCGAGGACAGCATCGGTTCGGGAAAAGATCGAGGAACTCGAGCAGGAAATCGCAGCCACCGCGCCGGGGCCAATCGAAAGCAAGTCGATCGAAGGCAGACTCCGTGAACTGATGGTTGGACTCCAGCGCAGAACGCTGGCTGTGTCGGTTGCGCCTGCAAACGAGAAGTCCCTGGGCGTCGAAGAAACGACGCGCGAGAACACGTCGCGCATGAGGACCGCGACAACGCGCGGGACGGCTGCCGGCGACCCGGAGTTCACCCCATTCACGGAAGCTCCGCGGCTGCTGAACGAGCCGGAGATCGCACGTGAGCTTCAGAGGAACTACCCGCCGCTGCTTCGCGATGCGGGCATCGTAGGTCAGGTGGTGTTGTGGTTCCAGATCGATGCGAGCGGCCGTGTCGTGCGCACGCTGTTGCAACGCTCGAGCAGCCATCCGTCCCTTGATGATGCCGCGATCCGGGTTGCCGAATCGATGCGGTTTGCGCCTGCGAAGAATCGCGATGAGCCCGTGGGCGCATGGGTGCAGATTCCGATCCGGTTCTCAACGAAGTAATCCAGCCACCAGCCCACCCGCGGCTTCACGCCGACCGGCGGGTTGAAAGCCAGCCGGACGATTCGGCGTCTCGCGTCCGGGACAGATGCGTCCCGGCTGTGGCGCAACCGGCGAGGGCAGGGCGGCCGTCTCATCCATGGAAGCGAAACGGCGACAACGGGATCGAGGGGAGGGGAAGCCCGGCACGCGGTTTTCCCGTATGTTCCGGGTACCGCGCAGTCGACTGGCACAGGCGCGGCCGTTGCGGACCCATGGGAGGCAGGATGCTCAAGCTGAGGAACGTCGAAAAAGCCTACGAATCGAAGGCTGGCCGGATCTATGTGCTGCGTCGAATCAACGTGGACGTGAGGCAGGGCGAGTTCGTGACGATCATGGGTCCGTCCGGCGCAGGCAAGTCGACCATGCTCGGCATTCTGGGCATGCTGGATGCCCAGTGGGCCGGCGAGTTCTACTTTCTCGATCAGCCGGTTCACCGCATGAACCCGAAGCAGCGTGCGGCGCTGAACAAGGCAAACATCGGCTTCGTATTTCAGCAGTATCACCTGCTCGACAACCTGACTGTCTACGAGAACCTCGAGATCCCGCTCTCGTACCGCGACATTCCGCGCAGTGTACGGGCCGGCATGGTCGCCGATGTGCTTGACCGCTTCCAGATCGTTGGCAAGAAGGACCTGTTCCCGAACCAGCTCTCGGGTGGCCAGCAGCAGCTCGTAGCCGTCGCCCGCGCCGTCATCGCCAGTCCCAAGCTCATCCTCGCCGACGAGCCAACCGGCAATCTGCACTCCGCACAGGGCCGCGAAATCATGGAGTTGTTCAAGCAACTCAATGATCAGGGCACAACCATCATCCAGGTCACGCATTCCGAGTCGAACGCTGCGTACGGCGATCGCATCATCGAATTACTCGACGGCTGGATTGTCGGTGAGAACACGGCCAGCGAGGCCGCGAGCGCCGGATAAGCAAAGCAGAAGCGTTTCTGGTGTCTGGTTTCTGGGGCTGGTTTCTGGGGCGGGTTTCTGGGGCTGGTTTCTGAACCTGACCGGCAGCGTTACGCGGTAAGGCGTATCTGTCACCCACATCACGAGTACAACACCCCGGAGAGCGCAAGACCACCGCGCGTCTTGCGTTCGAGGAACTCGAGAACCGCGCCACGACCACCGTTCATCCGTTCATCCGTTGATTCGTCAACCAGAAACCAGCCCCAGAAACCAGCCCCAGAAACTATGCCCAAGTAACCTGTCGCGCAGGCGTTTCTACTCTCGCGAAATCACGACTTCTTCGCTCCCGATTTCCTCCAACGTCGCGGCCACGCGATCCAGCGCAGTGCGGAGGACGTTCTCGTGGAGTCCGTAGC
>JBOHRL010000096.1:0-7601 GCA_050732695.1 Longimicrobiales bacterium
GGGAGGAGTGCACATATTGTCTGAATCGGACCGCCTATCACCGCTTTCTTCATCAGGCTCGATATGATGAGAACCCATTACGTCGTTCGGTACACGGGTCCGTTCGCCTTCATAAAACCGTGGACAGCCGTGAGGGACGAGAAGACATACAGTCAGCAGTTCCTCACCCCAAGCACCGTTGAGGGGATACGGCAGAAACTCGGCGTCACCGCCATCCTTCGCCACCGCTTGTCCCACTCCGGGTTTGCGCTGCACCAGGAACAGGTGCAAGCACCTGCCTTCAAATTGAACGGCCGGACAGGCATGGCCGAACGCGCCACGTCGATCATCCAGCGCGGGGTTCTACTCGAGCCGGTTCTGCACCTTGCTTTCTCGACAAGTGAGGACGCGGATACGGCGGCCACTCAGCATTTGTGTCTCTGCCGGAACGAAGATGTGCTGTTCCCCAGCCCGCTGAATGAGGCCCTCGTTGTCACCGTTTCCGAGGAGGAATGGAATATGATCGCGGGTTTCGAACTGCTCTTCGGTCGCGAAGAGGATGTGTTCCTGGTCGGTTACAATCGGTTCACCGGTGGAGAGCCGATGTATGGCCGGCTAACGATCAGCAGCCAGCCGACTGTTTCGCCCAGCTCATAGCATGCTGCTGGCGAAGAGCAACGGCCTTCCGCTCCTGGACCACACGGTTCAGGTCGCGTGCGTAGCGAGCGCCTTCGCGCACGCTTGGGGCATGCCCCGAGAAATGGCGGTGAGGGGCGGCATCCTCCACGACTTGGGGAAGGCGCACCCGGCGGCACAGGCGATGCTCCTGCTCGCGGCCGCGCAGGAACTGCGGGAACGACTCCTGCCGGCTCTCCCCGCGGTCCGCGCGGTCCGTCGGGAGATGCGAGCCCGACGCCAAGCACAGAACGCACCGCACAGACATGAGCTTTCGTCGCTGCTGTTCCTTCCGCTCGTCGCCGCAGACGATTGGCCGTCGATCATTGACATGGTGGTGGCACACCATCGGTCTGTGATCCAGGATCGCTCTGGTCGCGGCCTGCTGGATTGGATCGACCGCGATGGCCCCGAGTCGGTTTTCGCGCGGCATGCCGAGGGATGGCCCGAGTGGGCTCCCGCAGCAGTCGAACTTGCCGTGCAGAGCGGAGAAAGGCTGGGCCTCACCATTGCCCAGCGCGAGATCCCGGCGGCGGACGCGCGAACAGCTTTCGATTTCGCGGTCGAGCACTGCTCCTCCAAGCGCAATGGCTGGTCCCGCTGGCGCGGTCTGCTCATGGCCGCGGATCACTTCGCATCCGCCTACGAAGGCAGCGCCGCCGAGGCGGTCCGCGCCTTGTTCCGACGGCCTGCGCTCGTGGTCTTCGAGAATCGTGCCCGGAAGGCGAATGACCCTCAACGGTACCCATTGGCTGCTGTGCCAGTCGACGACCCACGTCCGCACACGGTGGTAATCGCGCCGACGGGGGCAGGGAAAACGGACTTTCTGCTACGCCGCTGCCGCAAGCGAGTGTTCTACACACTCCCGTTTCAGGCCTCGATCAACGCGATGTTCAGGCGTCTCCGAAGCCACTTGGGCGAGACTGCGGACGTGCGCCGGCTCCATGGTGCGTCCCGTATAGCGGGCCCGGAAGACGACCTCAATGAGGATCCGGAGTTGCAGCGGCATCCGGGAGCCGCGGTCAAAGTGCTGACGCCGTTCCAGCTTGCGGGTTTGGTCTTCGGGACACCGGGCCACGAGGCGACAGCGCTTGACGTCGAAGGGCAGGACATAATCCTCGACGAAGTCCACACGTATTCAGACGTTTCCCAGGCTATGGTGCTGCACATCGTGCGGAGGCTCATTCTGCTCGGCGCCCGCGTCCATATCGGTTCGGCGACGCTCCCCACCGCGCTCGGTGCG
The DNA here is from genome assembly GCA_050732695.1 of Longimicrobiales bacterium. Classification (GTDB taxonomy): domain Bacteria; phylum Gemmatimonadota; class Gemmatimonadetes; order Longimicrobiales; family RSA9; genus JBFFZF01. The sequence continues at coordinate 1,898 of JBOHRL010000096.1, forward strand.
TGCCTGGTTGATCTACTCGGCGGTGAGGCGAGTGTGTTCCGGGTGGAGCTGCCCGATTCGGCACTGCGAGCGTTCACCCGCCACACCCTGTGCAAGGAACCATCGGAGGAGGGCGCGTGGGACGCACTTCAACGCGCCGTTGCCGAAGCCGACCGTACGCTTGTGGTGTCGAATACCGTAAACCGGGCGCAGCACCGGTATCGGCGCTTTCGAGAGGAGCGGCCGGACGTATCAGCCCTGCTGATCCATAGCAGGTACCGCCGGATGGACCGGGATGCGCTCGAGAAGCGGATCGACAAGTTTGAGCAGATGAACGGGCCCTGCGTCCTGTTCGCGACACAGGTGGTGGAGGTATCGCTCGACATCTCTTTCGACACGATGATCACCGATGCCGCTCCTCTCGATGCGCTCATTCAGCGCTTCGGCCGGATCAACCGTCGGATGGAATCCGAGCTTCGGCCCATTCACGTTATCGCCCCGAGCAGGGATGCACATGAGCTGCGGCCCTATGATGCCGGGGTGGTCCTGCGGAGCTACGACGTCCTGCCCGAAGGTCCAGTTAACGAGGCCGCGGTGAAGCAATGGCTGGATTGCGTCTATCCATCCATAGAAAAGACCGAGATCGGCTTGCACGTCATCATCGACGACGACGGTCGATTCCGGCGACAAGAACTCTGGAACGATGACCGCGCCGTCCTCCTCAACCAACTTGAAATCGACGGTGCAACCGCCGTGCGCAATTTGGATGTTGGCGCGTATTGCTCGGCCTCTTGGCATCTTCGGCCGGAGTATGAAGTTCCCGTGCCGGCCTGGTTGCATAGGATGGATCTACCGCGGATCGAGCTCGGGAGCTGGCCGGTCATTGTGCCGGATGCTTGGTACAACGCTCACGGAGAGGAGGTCGGGCTTGAGGTCGATCGGAAGGCGGAGCACGTGGCGGCGGGGAGCAGGCCGGCGGGAGAGTTGATCTAGTGTACGCCACGCACGTGGGACGGCATATCCTTGACCTCTACAACCAGAGGCATCAGTCGGCATTGACACCGCGCCAGTTCTTCGACGAGGTGTTCTTCCCGCTTTTCTTCGACGACGAGCGGTACCTCATGTGGGTGAACAACTCCAAGTTCGACCAAAAGTACAAACAACGGAAGAAGCGGCCGCTCAATGCCGCCGTGCGGCGTTTGGCGCTCGAGGAGTTTCACGCGGACGCGGCGACGCTGACGGAGCCGCACGGCCATTTGTTCCTAGGCGGGATCGTCCGCGAGTTGACGGATCCCACCGCGAGTCAGGTCACCGATCTGGCCGTCCCCACGGATGCCGACCAAGTCTATTGCTCCTGGTTCGGTGCCGCGGCGGGGATCGGCGTCCGAAGCGGGCTCTCGCTGCTGGTTGACGAAGACGATGTTCTCGAAGCACTGATCGAAGGGTGGACCCACTATCGGGCGTTTATGCAGCAGACGCCGGGCCTGCGCCCGCACCAAATCGACACATGGAACGGACACTGGATCCAGCACCGGTTCAGCCGGCAATACGACCCAGCAGATCCGATTGCACCGGGGCATATCCAGGTAGAGTTCAAGAGCGGCGCGCAGGAGCTCGCCACGATCGACTGGTCACATGCGATCTTCGCTCTGGCCAGAGGGCTATCCGGTCGCCCCGTCATGGCCTACGTGTACACCTTCGGCCAAATGAACACCACGGTCGGATTCATCCACCTCGAACTCCAGGCGGTACAGCGATTGTGGGAATGGCACCGGAAGCTATTCGGCTCACCCGCCGGACTGGACCCGAGCCGGCTGGCGGGACTCTATGAGACGGAGTTCGGGTTCTACCGCGCGTGCGAGCACGGCGCGATCGGGCTGCGTGCCCTGGAGCCACGTAAGCTTCGCGATTACATCCCCAGCCGCCCTGGCCGCTCCAGCGCCAAGCTCTTGAAGCCGGCCCGCTCGGAAAAGGAGCGGACCACACACACCTTCTACCAGACCTGGATCATCGCCATGCTGAACAACGCCGACCTCATTGAACTGGCGCAGTCCACAGCGGAAGTCCTCAAGCGGCATTCCGTCTCCGATGAGCGTGGAAAGATGGCCGGGCGTCGGCGCGTGGATGCGGTCCTGAACGCATCCGGCGTGCGTCCGCTCATCGATGCACTGACCGACATCGTCAAGGAGGATGGGGAGGTAGCCGCGCAAATAGATGCACTAGTGAAGGAAATCATAAGGATGCCGCGGAGCGACGTGCCGCTGGTGCTGACGCTGATCCGCTTCAAGTACGCTGTCGAGAGCGCGACCGCAGACGCCTGACCACTTCGCCAAAGAAAAGGAGCCGTCCATGCCGTCACCGTACCTGTACCTCCGCGGCCTGCGCCAGGCCGACCACGCGGTCTTCTGCGTCGCGGACGGTCAGAAGACGTATTGGGACCCACGCTTCGAGGTGAGCGTGGCCTACTCCAGCGGTCAGCAGGTGAAACGCTCGATCCTGGATGCGGTCACGGAGGCGCTCGGTGAGATGCGCGCGCCAATCACGTTCAACTACGAGATCAACAAGGACAAGGCGATCGAGAACAAGGAGCCGTGGTCCCCGTGCGATCCGCATTATGTGGACCAACTCCTCGGCGGCTGGATGAAGGCCCAGCCGAAGCAGCCAACGCTGAAGCGCAGGAGCCCGCTGTCGATCTCGGCGATGCGCCCGCTGCACCCCCTCCTCGCGTCGCTGGCCAAGGAGAACCTCACGTTCGACCGTAGCGAGCAACCGGAGCGGCACCCGGTCCGCGTGCTCAACTCGGCCGGGGACGAGCTGTCAGCCGTGGAGATCGACGAGTTCCTGGAGAGCAACGCGCGCACGCTGCCGCGCCGACACTGGATCCCCGAGAACCGCCGCACGACCGGTCTCTTTGTCCACGACGTCGCGGTTGACCTCCGCCGGCTGTTCAAGGTCTCGACCAACCGCCATGATCCGGAGATGAGCTCGGACATGGTCGAGCGTCTGCGCAATGAAGGGTGGGCGGAGACGGACGGTGGGGAGTATCTGCTCGCTCCCGACGAACGCCGCGAGGATATAATTCCAGCGCTAGCTCGCGGTCTGGTCGAGTGGCGCATCACCAGCAATCAGAGCCGGACTTACAGCCCGCAAACGGTCCTCGCCTTGGCGATCGGGGATAACGCCCACCGGGTTTCCGCCGCCATTCGAGCGGACCTCGAGGAAGATGGCGAAAGCGCTGAGCCAGTGATCGACCACCTGGACGGCGTGGACCTTTTTATCGCCCTGCCCGCGAAGGGCTACGTACAAGGCGTGAGCGCCGATGCGGATGCCCTCGAGAAGGCAGACGCGCAGCTGGTCAGGCGGCTCCGGTCCTTCGACTACACTGCGCCGATGCGACAGCCCGCATGACGCACCCCTCTGCAATCGCCATTGGTGGCATGCTCGTCGGCTACCACGCCCTATGTCATCGCAAGGCGTGGTTGTCGATGCGCGGCCTTTGGATGGAGCAGGAGTCGGACGCCGTCGCCATCGGGCGACTGATCGACGAGATGAGTTACGCGCGGGAGCGGAGTGCGGTGGATATCCAAGCGACGTCGCCGGACGGCACGCGGCTCGTCGGCCGGATCGACTGGGCGGACCTGCGCGACGGTGTACTGCACGAGACAAAGAAGAGTCGCGCCGTCGAGGATGCACATCGGTGGCAACTGCGCTTTTACCTATGGCTGCTCAAGCTCTCGGGCGTGGCGCGCAGGGACGGGCGTGCCTACACTGGCATGCTGAACTACCCCGCGTTGCGTCGCACAGAGCCGGTCTACCTCTCGGCCGACGACGAGGAGAGCTTGGTACGCGCGGTGGCCGAACTGCGACGCCTGTCCGGTCAGCCAAAGCCGCCGCCACGCTTGGCGCAACGAGCCTTCTGCCGGCGCTGCGCGTTCGAGGAGATGTGCTACGGGTAGGAGAGGCGGAAGTGGCTGCTTCCCCACGCGGAGTGCCGCCTCGGCAGGCACCGGACGTTGGATGAAACGACCCTATTACCTCTTCAGCAACGGCAGGCTGCGGCGCCGGCAGAACACTCTTTTCCTCGAGCGCGCGGATGCGGCGCGCGTCCCCGACGACGATCCGGAGGACACGGGTTCACCGAGCGGCAACCCGACCGGCGACAAGGTTCCATTCCCGATCGAGCAGGTGGATCACATATACGCTTTCGGCGAGATCGACATCAATACGAAGCTCGTCACGTTCCTTGCCCAGCAGGGTGTGCCGCTCCACTTCTTCGACTACTACGGCAACTACACCGCCACCCTATGTCCGCGGGCGTACCTCCAAAGCGGTCGACTGAAGGTGGCCCAGGTGAGACACTACCTGAATCGGCGCAAACGCCTCGTGCTGGCTCGCGCGTTTGTGGATGCAGCGAGCTACAACATCCTGCGCGTCGTCAAGTACTATATCACCCGAGCCCGGGGCGAGACGGCTGACGAGTTGCAGGCGCTGGCTAGTGGGATCGACGCGGAGCGGGCAGGAATGGCTGCGGCCGGCTGCGTGGCCGAACTGATGGGAATCGAGGGGCGGATCCGGAAAGCCTATTACGAGTCGTGGCCCGCTATCCTCGGAGAAGCGGGTGCCGATTTCCATCTTGAGAAGCGGGAGCGTCGCCCGCCCTCGAACGAGCTGAACGCCCTGATCAGCTTCGGTAACGCGATGTGCTACACGATTGTGCTGAAGCAGATCTATCGCACTGCCCTTGACCCGACGATCAGTTATCTCCACGAGCCGGGCGACCGCCGCTTCAGCCTGGCCCTCGACTTGAGCGAGGTGTTCAAGCCGCTCCTGGTGGACCGGGCGATCTTCCGACTGATCAAGACGCGCGCTCTCATGCCAAGCGACTTTGAGGAACGGATCGGCGGCGTCTACCTCAGGGAGGCCGGCCGACGCACCTTCGTTCAACATTGGGACGAGCGACTGAAGAGTACGATTCGCCACCGCAGCCTGGATCGCAACGTTAGCTACGAACGTCTGGTCCGCCTCGAGTGCTATCGGTTGATCCGTCACCTGTTCGACCCCGCTGGCGACCCGTACACCGGTTTCCGGATGTGGTGGTAGCTTGGTGCCCTACTACTTGGCCGTCTACGATATCAACGTCAATCGCGTCGGCAAGATGCTCAAGATCTTCCGCCGCTATATGACGTGGGTCCAGAACTCCGTGTTCGAGGGCGACCTGACGGAGGCGCAGCTCCGCAAACTCCAAGCGGAGGCGACGCGCCTGATGAAGGCGGATGAGGACAGCATCATCTTTTATCAGTTCGGCGCCGAGCGATACATCGAGCGTACTGTGCTGGGACATGAGCGCGGCGAGCCAGGGCGAATTCTTTGAATAGGGCGAGTCCTCCCGCCGTCGAATGGTCGTCGGCCCACCCGCGCCGTGCACAGCCGAGACCGGGCCGCGGCCGCCGCATCGTCATCGCAACGGCCCAAGTTCCGCCACGCCAGCGCTTTCGGCGATGTCGTCGTCTGGCCGGGTTTGGGGAACCACCGCCGGCTGACGACGCTAACGACATCCGGCCGCGTTCGCGCAGCGCCAGATTCTCCCGAGAATGCGCCACTTTCCGCCGAAGCCCGTGGTCAAACCCGCCGGGTTTGAATCGCACCATGCTGGTATTGAAAGAATTTTCAGGCGATCGAAGCCATGAATTCGGGTAGCCCCGTTTGAATCGCACCATGCTGGTAT
>JBOHRL010000097.1:0-16903 GCA_050732695.1 Longimicrobiales bacterium
TGATCAGCCCGATCGCGATGGAGAAGGAACTGAGGTTTGCGATCCGCGAGGGCGGCCGCACGGTGGGGGCCGGCGTGGTGACGGAAATCGTACAATAAACGGAACGTTTCTGGGGCTGGTTTCCCGGGCTGGTATGCGGAACGGATGGACCCCCGCACCGCCACCCCCGCCACCGAACCAGAAACCAGAAACCAGAAACCAGAAACCAGCCCCAGAACCGGGGCCGCACGAACGGGCCCGACCGGCCGCGAACCTGGTCGTGATGCCCGGGTATAATCCCGGCTCCAGAAAGCAGGGCAATCATGCCACGGGAAAAGATCATTCTGGCTTGTACCGAGTGCCAGGAACGCAACTACTTCACGACCAAGAACAAGCGCAAGCATCCGGAGCGGGTCGAGTGGAAGAAGCACTGCCCGCGCTGCAACAAGCACACGCCGCACAAGGAGACGCGCTGACCGCGGGGTGACCCGCGGGCGCGCGAGTGGGCATGGCATCGATTGTTGAACGAACGCGGGACTTCACGACGGAAGTCGTTGCGGAGATCAAGAAAGTCACGTGGCCGGACTGGCCACAGCTGAAGCAGTGGACGTTCGTGGTGATCATCTTCGTCGCGATCGTGTCCGCCATCATCTGGCTGATGGACACGGTGGTCCGGACGATCCTGGACGTGATCATGAACCTGTTCTCGGGCTGAGGCGGGGGGGATGGGCGAAGACGCACGGTGGTACGCGATCCAGACGTATTCGGGTCATGAGAACAAGGTCAAGAAACTGATCGAACACCGCATTGCGGAAGAAGCGGGTGAAGTGCCGGAAGAGAAGGACGTGCAGGAAACGCTGGTTCCGACACAGGACGTGGTCGAGATCAAGAACGGCAAGCGCGTGACGGTGACGCGGCGGCTGTATCCGGGCTACGTGCTCGTGAAGATGCGGAAGAACCAGCGGACGATCCACCTGATCAACAACATCCAGGGCGTGATCAAGTTCGTGGGCCCCGGCAGTGAGCCGCAGCCTCTGCGTGACGACGAAATCAACAAGATCCTCGGCCTGTCGCTGGTCGAAGAGGACATCGAACCACGCGAGGAAATCCCGTTCCGGGCGGGGCAGGTCGTGGAAGTGACCGAAGGTCCGTTCAGCGATTTCACGGGCACCGTCCAGGAAGTCTACCACGACAAGGGCAAGGTCAAGGTCGAGGTCAGCCTGTTCGGCCGGCCGACATCGGTCGAGCTGGACTACACACAGTTGAAGGGATACTGAGGGACGGAAACGGCGTTTCTGGGGCTGGTTTCTCGGGCTGGTTGCTGGTTGTGTCAACCGGGAACGAACGAGAAACCAGAAACGAACCAGAAACCAGCCCCAGAAACCAGCCCGAGAAACCATGGCAAAGAAGGTAACCGGCTTTATCAAGCTCCAGGTGAAAGCGGCGGCGGCGAATCCGGCGCCGCCGGTCGGGCCGGCGTTGGGCCAGCACGGCGTCAACATCATGGAGTTCTGCAAACAGTTCAATGCGCGGACGCAGACGCAGACCGGTCTGATCATCCCGGTCGAGATCACGGTGTATGCGGACCGCAGCTTCACTTTCATCACGAAGACGCCGCCCGCGGCGGTGCTTCTGAAGAAGGCGGCCGGGCTGGAGATCGGCTCTGCGCAATCGAACCGGGACAAGGTCGGCACGGTGACGCGCAAGCAGGTGCGTGAGATTGCGGAGCACAAGATGCCGGACCTGAACGCGGCGAGTGTGGAGTCCGCCATGCGCATGATCGAAGGGACGGCGCGGTCGATGGGTCTCGTGGTGGTGGACTGATGGCGAAACACGGGAAGAAGTACGAGAAGGCGTTTTCGGTGGTGCCGAGCAAGGAACGTCCGATCGAGGATGCGACTGCGGCGCTCGAGCTGGTGAAGCAGCACGCGTACGCGAAGTTCGATGAGTCGGTCGAGATTGCGGTTCGACTGGGAGTCGATCCGCGGCATGCAGACCAGGTCGTGCGCGGGACCGTCGTCCTGCCGCACGGCACCGGAAGGAGTCTTCGCGTGCTTGTTTTCGCCCAGGGCGACAAGGCGAAGGAAGCGGAAGATGCCGGAGCGGACCATTTCGGCATCGAGTATGTGCAGAAGGTGAAGGACGGCTGGCTCGATTTCGATGTCGCAGTCGCGACGCCGGACGTGATGGGCCAGGTCGGACAGCTGGGTCGAGTGCTGGGCCCTCGCGGGCTGATGCCGTCGCCGAAGGCCGGCACGGTCACATTCGATGTGACCAAAGCAGTGAAGGAGATCAAGGCGGGCAAGATCGAGTTTCGCGTTGACAAGACGGGGAACCTGCACGCGCCGATCGGTCGTGTCTCGTTCCCGCTCGAGAACCTGTCGGCGAACCTCGATGCGTTCATGGAGACCGTCGTACGCGCGAAACCTTCGTCGTCGAAGGGCACCTACATCCGCAGCGTGACGGTTTCCAGTACGATGGGGCCGGGGGTCCGCATCGATCCCAACCTCTATCGACGGGTGGCAGCGAAATGAATCTCGAGCAGAAGCAGGGCGTCGTCGCGGAATTGACGGAGAAGCTTCGTTCGGCGAACGGTGTCTATCTGACGGATTTCCAGGGGCTGACGGTCAAGCGGATCACGGACCTGCGCAGCCGGATCCGGAAAGAAGGCGCAGAGTACCTGGTCGTGAAGAACACGCTCGCGGAGCGGGCCCTCGCCGAGCTCGATCTGCCGGCGGAGATCGCGGAATTCTTCCGTGGTCCGACCGGGCTGTTGATCACCACGAAGGATCCGGCAGGCGCCGCGAAGATCATCGCGGATTTCGCGAAGGAGAACGACGACCGGCCGGCATTCAAGGCGGGGATCGTCGACCGGCGCGCCCTGACCGCACAGGAAGTGCAGCGTCTTGCGACGCTGCCGACTCGCGAGCAGTTGCTGGCCGAGCTTGCGGGAACACTCCAGGCGCCGATCGCGCAACTCGCGTTCGCGCTACAGGCCAAGCTGGTCGAAACCGCGGGACTGCTCGAAGCCCTGAAACTGGCCCGCGACGGCGGCGAAGGCGAAGCGAGTCCCGCTGCCGTCTGATCGGACTTCGACTCGAGGACGTCCGTTCACCCATTCGGTTGACGAGGAAAGAGCGACAATGGCCAACCAGGAACAGCTGCTCGACGCGATCGGCAACATGACGGTTTTCGAACTCGCCGAGTTCGTCGAGGCGTTCAAGGCGAAGTTCAATGTCACCGCGGTCGCGGCCGCGCCCATGATGGGCGGTGCGGCGGCAGGTGGTGGTGCGGCCGCCCCGGCCGCAGAGGAGCAGACGGAGTTCGACGTCCTCCTCAAGGAAGCGGGCGCCAAGAAGATCCAGGTCATCAAGGTCGTCCGTGAAGTCACGAGCCTCGGCCTCAAGGAGGCGAAGGATCTAGTGGACAATCTGCCCAGAGCCGTCAAAGAGGGCGTATCGAAGGACGAGGCCAACCAGGTCAAGGCCAAGCTGGAAGAGCAGGGCGCGGTCGTCGAGCTGAAGTAGCCTTGTTCGCAGCCGGGGTCGGGCGAAAGACCGAGCGGACAGGGCAGCACGCAGACCCGATCCGCCCCGACACGGCCAGCGATGCGGGGACTTCAGCCGGCGAGTGCGTCCATGAGTTCGATACGTCACGCTGCGACGCGGGAATTTTCGAGGACCTCCCTGCCGCCACACGGGCGGCCGGGGGTTTCTGTGCTTGTTTCCCGGGCTCATACGCCTGAGGAGGTTTCGTTTTGACTGAGCGCACGAACGGCAGGAACGGCCATGGCCGGCTCTCGCTTCCGGCAGTCAGTTTCTCGAAGCTGCCGCCCGCCATGCCGATGCCCAACATGCTGGACGTACAGGTGCAGGCCTTCAAGAGCCTGCTCCAGACGGTGGAAATCGATGGCACCGAGCGCGAGGACATCGGGCTCGAGCGCGTCTTTACCGAGGTCTTCCCGATTTCCGATGTGAACGAACGCTTCTCGCTCGAGTACGTCTCGTATGCCCTTGGCGAACCGAAGTACTCGGTCGACGAGTGCATCGAGCGCGACATGACGTTCGCCGCTCCGCTCAAGGCGACGCTGCGTCTGATCGTGTGGGAGGACGTCGAGGGCGGCGAACGGCGGCCCAAGGACATCATCGAAAAAGAGGTATACCTCGGTGACCTTCCGCTGCTGACCGATCTCGGCACGTTCATCATCAACGGATCCGAGCGCGTCGTTGTCAGCCAGCTGCACCGATCGCCGGGCGTCGTCTTCGAGGAGACGATCCATCCGAACGGGACAAAGCTGTTCAGTGCACGCATCATCCCGTTCCGCGGCTCGTGGGTCGAGTTCACGATCGACATCCACAGCGTGATCTTTGTTCACATCGACAAGAAGAAGAAGTTCCCGGCGACGGCACTGCTGCGCGCGTTCGGACACTCGTCGGACGAGGACGTGCTGCGACTGTTCTACACGACGCGTGTTGCCGACATCAGCGACATCGATCTCGAGGCGAGGGGTCAGCGCGGTGCGATCGGTTCGCTGCTGGCAGCGGACGTCGCCGACCCGGAGACCGGCGAAGTCATCGCGGAGACAGCCGAAGAGCTGACGCCGGAACTGCACGGCCGGCTCGTCCGCGCGGGCATCAAGGAAGTCGCGGTCTTCTCGAGCGCCGAGAACACGCGCGGCGGCGAGAGCCCGTTGCTCAAGAACACGCTGCGCAAGGATCCGACCGCGAACGAGGAAGAAGCGCTCAAGGCGATCTACTCGCTGCTGCGGCCCGGTGATCCGCCCAACATCGAGACCGCGCGCCTCGCACTCGAACGCATCTTCTTCAACCCGAAGCGCTACGACCTGGGCCGGGTCGGTCGTTACAAGATCAATCAGCGTCTGGGCACGGAGCTGCCGCTCAGCCATACCGTGCTGACGCAGGACGACTTCATCGAAATCGTGCGTTACCTGATCGAGCTGCACGAGGGCCGTGGCTTCGTCGATGACATCGATCACCTCGGCAACCGTCGCGTGCGGAGCGTGGGCGAGCTGATCGCGAACCAGTTCTCGGTCGGCCTGTCGCGCATGGCGAGGCTGGTCAAGGAGCGGATGTCGATCACGACCGACGTCGACAAGATGAACATCGACGATCTCGTGAATGCGCGCACCGTGAGTGCCGTCATTCAGGCGTTCTTCGGGTCCAGCCAGCTCAGTCAGTTCATGGACCAGACGAACCCGCTCGCGGAGCTGACGCACAAGCGGCGCCTGTCCGCGCTCGGACCGGGCGGCCTCACGCGCGAACGTGCCGGCTTCGAAGTGCGCGATGTGCACTACTCGCACTATGGCCGGATGTGCCCGATCGAGACGCCGGAAGGACCGAACATCGGTCTGATCACGAGTCTGACGACGTACTCGCGCCTCTCCGATCTCGGTTTCATCGAGACGCCGTACCGCAAGGTCTTCGGCGGCCGAGTCACGAATGAGATCGTATGGCTCGACGCAAACGCGGAAGAGAACGAGACCGTCGCACAGGCAAACGCACCATTGAACGAAGACGGTACCTTCAAGAACGAGTTCGTACTGTGTCGTTACAAGGGCGATTTCCCGTTGGTACCGCCGGAGAAGATCAGTTTCATGGACGTGGCGCCCGACCAGCTCGTGTCGGTCGCGGCTGCACTGATCCCGTTCCTCGAGCACGATGACGCGAACCGCGCGCTCATGGGCTCGAACATGCAGCGCCAGGCGGTCCCGCTTCTGTATCCGAAGGCGCCCGTGGTCGGCACGGGCCTCGAGGAGAAGGTCGCGCGCGACTCGGGTGCCGTGATCCTTGCGAAGCGGGCGGGTGTGGTCGAGCGCGTGACAGCCGACGAGATCATCATCGACACGGGCATGGCCGGTTCGCTCCGGCCCGATGAGCCGCTCGCGAAACTGGCCCAGTACGACCGCTACAAGCTGAAGAAGTACTGGAGGACGAACCAGGACACGGCGATCAACCAGCGGCCGCTCGTGCGGTTGAACCAGGGGGTGGCAGCCGGCGACATCATCGCGGACGGCGCCTCGACCGAATACGGTGAGATCGCACTTGGCCGGAACGTCACGGTCGCGTTCATGCCCTGGTACGGGCACAACTTCGAGGACGCCATCGTGATCAGCGAGAAGCTGGTCAAGGAGGACGGCTACACCTCGATCCACATCCAGGAACTCGAGCTGCACGTGCGGGACACGAAGCGCGGCATGGAAGAGATCACGCGCGAGATCCCGAACGTGGCCGAGGAAAGCCTCACGCATCTGGACGAGCGCGGTATCGTGCACATCGGCGCCCGCGTCAAGGCCGGCGACATCCTGGTCGGCAAGATCACGCCCAAGGGCGAGACCGAGCTGTCGCCCGAAGAGAAGCTGCTGACGGCGATCTTCGGTGAGAAGGCGAAAGACGTGAAGGACAGCTCGCTCAAGGTGCCGCCGGGCATGGAAGGCACGATCATCGACGTGAAGGTTTTCTCTCGCCGCATCGACGACCAGCTTCTCGAGAAGGAGCGTGGCGAGAAGATCGGGCAGTTGCGCGGCTTCGAGCGTGACGAGATCCATCGCATCAGCGAAGCCCGCGATGAAGAGCTGCGCGATCATCTGAGAGACCAGACCGTCACACTGATGCTGAAGCGTGGTACGGTCGAACCGTATCTCGAGGACGGCACAAGACTGAGCGCGGAATCGCTCGCCCGGATCGACCTTTCCGAGGTCGACCTGACAACCTTGAAGGTGCAGAACCGCGACGCGAACGAGCGCATTCGCCGCCTCATCACGGAAGCGAAGTCGCGCATCGACAAGGTCCGCGAAAAGACCGAAGAACAGATCGACAAGGTCTTCCAACCAGACGAGCTGTCGCCCGGTGTCGTCCAGCTCGTGAAGGTCTACGTCGCCGAAAAACGGAAGATCAGCGTCGGCGACAAGATGGCGGGACGGCACGGCAACAAGGGCATCATCGCGCGCATCGTACCGGAAGAAGACATGCCGTTCCTTCCGGATGGGACGCCGGTCGAGATCGTGTTGAATCCGCTGGGCGTGCCGAGCCGCATGAACGTGGGTCAGATCCTCGAGACGCACCTCGGCTGGGTGTGCCAGTTGCTCGGATTCGAGGCCAAGACGCCGGTCTTCCAGGGTGCATCGGAAGACGAGATCGGGGCGCTGCTCAAGATCGCAGGGCTGCAATGGGCGCACCGCGCGCTCGGCATCCGGAGTGCCCCGTTCCCGTCCTTCGATTTCGATGACACGGTTGCGCTCACGCAGGCGACAGAGGAGACCCGCGACGCGGGCAGTCATGCCGATGGCCGACCCACACTGGGCCGTGCGCTCAGTGCATATTTCGCCAAGGACACGCCGAAATCGGTGCGCGCGAAGGTCGAACAGATCGCCGCGTACGTGCACAGCGCCGGCAGCGAGCTGGTGGGTCGCGTCGAGCAGAAGGGCGCGAAGCGGTATCCGGCACTCGCCGCGTACGCCGCCGGCAAGCCGGTCGCCGAAGGCCTCGATGTTGCCGTGGCCGAACTCATGGCTGCGGCCGGCATGACCCCCGTCGGCAAGGTCTGGCTGCGCGACGGCCGCACCGGCCAGCGCTTCGATGCGCCGGTCACGGTCGGCGTGATCTACATGCTGAAACTGTCGCACCTTGTGGACGACAAGATCCACGCCCGCTCGATCGGCCCCTACTCGCTTGTTACGCAGCAGCCACTCGCCGGCAAGGCGCAGTTCGGCGGCCAGCGTTTCGGCGAAATGGAAGTGTGGGCGCTCGAGGCATATGGCGCCGCGCACACGCTCCAGGAGATCCTGACCGTCAAGAGTGACGATGTGTCCGGCCGGTCCAGGGTCTACGAAGCGATCGTCAAGGGCGAGAACCTGCCCGAACCGGGAATCCCGGAGTCGTTCAACGTGCTCGTGAAGGAACTCCAGTCGCTCGGGTTATCCGTGACGCTGGGGCGGGAAGAGTGACCCGGAACGCAAATGAACCGCATTTCCGGGGCTGGTTCTGGTCGACAGCGACGGAGGGTCCTGTCGGACCAGGCAGAAACCAGGACATGAGAGAAACCGGATACGTTCTTTGGACTCCCGAACTGGTGCTCGGCACCGGAGGGGTTGAATCACAATGATCGATTTTCCGCGTACACGCGAGCCGCGCTCGAGCGATTTCGATTTCATCCAGCTTCGTATCGCGTCGCCCGAGGAGATTCGCAGCTGGTCGTATGGCGAAGTCACGAAGCCGGAGACGATCAACTATCGCTCGTTCAAGCCGGAACGGGATGGGTTGTTTTGCGAGCGCATCTTCGGGCCCGTGAAGGATTGGGAGTGCCACTGCGGGAAGTTCAAGCGCATCCGGTTCCGCGGGCACATCTGCGACAAGTGCGGTGTGGAAGTCACGCTGTCGAAGGTTCGGCGCGAGCGCATGGGTCACATCGAGCTGGCGGTGCCGGTTGCGCACATCTGGTTCTTCAAGACGCTGCCCAGCCAGATGGGTTACCTGATGGGCATGACGCTGCGCGATCTCGAGAAAGTCGTGTACTATGCGAGCTACGTCGTCACGCATCCCGGTCGCCAGGATCTCAAGTTCCAGCAGCTGCTCGATGAAGACCAGTACTACGAGTTGCGGGTCAAGGCGCGAGAGGAAGGTGACAGCGAGTTCAAGGCGGAGATCGGGGCGGAGGCCATCCGCGCACTCCTGAGGCTGCTCGATGACACGAGCAAGCCGATCGTGGAACGCAACCGTGACGGTCGTGGCCTCGACCGGCTGGCCGACGTGCTGCGCGTCGAGATCGCGACCGAGACGAGCCAGCATCGCAAGAAGCTGAAGCTGAAGCGGCTCAAGGTCATTGACGCGTTCCGCAACTCGGGCACGTCGCCCGAGACGCGCAACAAGCCGGAGTGGCTGATCATGGACGTGATCCCGGTGATCCCGCCGGACCTGCGTCCGCTCGTGCCGCTCGATGGCGGCCGCTTCGCGACCAGCGACCTGAACGACCTGTACCGTCGCGTGATCAACCGCAACAACCGGTTGAAGAAACTGATGGAGATGCGCGCGCCGGAGGTCATCCTTCGCAACGAGAAGCGCATGCTTCAGGAAGCGGTTGATGCGCTGTTCGACAACGGCCGGCGTTCGAAGGCGATTCGTGGCCGCGGCAAGCGGCCGCTCCAGTCGCTCTCGGACATGCTGAAAGGCAAGCAGGGCCGGTTCCGGCAGAACCTGCTGGGCAAGCGAGTGGACTACTCGGGTCGTTCCGTGATCGTGGTCGGGCCGGAGCTGCGCCTGCACCAGTGCGGCCTGCCCAAGCTGATGGCTGTCGAATTGTTCAAGCCGTTCATCATCCACGAGCTGGAGAAGAGGGGTGAGGCGGAGACAGTCAAGCGCGCCAAGAAGCTGGTCGAACGCGATGACCCGAAGGTGTACGAGGTGCTCGAGGAGATCATCAAGGACCACCCGGTCCTGCTGAACCGCGCGCCCACGCTGCACCGTCTCGGCATCCAGGCCTTCGAACCGGTGTTGGTCGAAGGCAAGGCGATCCGTATCCATCCGCTGGTATGTGCGGCGTTCAACGCGGACTTCGACGGCGACCAGATGGCGGTGCACGTCCCGCTCAGCTTCGAGGCCCAACTCGAGTCGCGCGTCCTGATGCTGTCGTCGAACAACATCCTGCTGCCATCGAACGGGCGGCCTGTCGCGAGTCCGTCACAGGACATGGTCATCGGGTGTTACTACCTGACGAAGGCGCCGCTCGATGTCGCGGACGCGGAAGAGACGCTGGCACAGGCAAGGGGCAGCAAGGAGAAGCGCGATCACGCCAGGAAGACGCACGACAACGTCTTCGGGAAGGCGCCGCGCTTCGGCCGTTTCGCGGAAACGGAAACGGCACTGGCGAACGGACGCGTGCAGTTCCGGACGCCGTGCTGGTTCTGGGTCGAGCGCCACGGTCCCGACGAGGTCGCGGAAGAGGATCGTCCGGGCCGCTGGGTGCCCACGACGGCCGGCCGCGTCGTCTTCAACTCGGTCGTGCCCGAGGACCTGGGTTACTGGAATCTCACCATGGGCAAGAAGGAGCTGGGTGAGATCATCTTCCAGGCCTACCGCCAGGTCGGGCTGCGTCGTACCACCGAGTTCCTCGATGCACTCAAGGACTTCGGCTTCCGCTTCGCGACGCTGGGCGGCATCTCCGTCGGCCTGACCGACCTCGTCGTGCCGCGCGAGAAGGAAGAGATCCTGCGCGATGCCGATGAGGAAGTCGCCCGCTTCACGCGTGCCTACCAGCACGGCGTGATCTCGAACGGCGAACGCTACAACAAGGTCATCGACACCTGGACTCACGCGAACAACGATGTCGCGGACGCCATGGTGCGTGGCCTCGAGCGCGCGAACGACGGCTTCAACCCGGTGTTCATGATGATGAACTCGGGCGCACGCGGGAACCGCGACCAGATGCGGCAGCTCGCAGGCATGCGCGGCCTGATGGCCAAGCCGCAGAAGAAGCTGACCGGCGGCATCGGCGAGATCATCGAGAGCCCGATCAAGTCGAACTTCCGTGAAGGCCTGACCGTACTCGAGTACTTCATCTCGACGCACGGCGCGCGCAAGGGCCTCGCCGATACGGCACTCAAGACCGCGGATGCAGGGTACCTCACCCGCCGCCTCGTCGACGTCGCCCAGGACGTGACGGTCTCGGAAGAGGACTGTGGCACCATCCTCGGCGTCGAGATGACCGCGCTCAAGGAAGGCGAAGACATCATCGAGCCGCTCAAGGACCGCCTCGTCGGCAACGTCGCACTCGAGGACGTCTACGATCCGATCGATGGTGAGCAGATCGTGAGGGCAAGTGAACTCATCAATGAAGAGGCATCGGACGCGATCGAAGACGCCGGGATCCAGGCCGTCAAGATCCGCTCGGTCCTTACCTGTGAATGCCGCCGCGGCATCTGCCGTATGTGTTACGGCCGCAACCTGGCCACCATGAAGGTGGTCGATCTGGGTGAAGCCGTGGGAATCCTGGCCGCTCAGTCGATCGGCGAGCCGGGCACGCAGCTCACGCTGCGCACGTTCCATATCGGTGGTACCGCGGCACGCATCGCGGCCCAGACGCAACGCAAGTCGAAGGTCGATGGCATGGCCTCGTTCGAACGCATCACGTTCGTCGAGACGCCCACCGCCGACCGCATCGTGACCAGCCGCGAGGGCGAGATCGTGATGCGTACGAAGGAGGGCGGTGTGCGCAGCCGGCTCGCCGTCCCGTACGGTGCGACACTGGCCGCGACCGACCAGCAGCACATCGAGTCCGGTGATCTGCTGTTCAGCTGGGACCCGTACTCCGAGCCGATCGTCGCCGACTTCCAGGGCAAGATCCGCTTCGTCGACATTGTCGAGGACGAAACCGTTCGAGAAGAACTCGACGAATCGACCGGCCGCCGCCAGCTCGTCATCATCGAAGACCGCGAAAAGCGGCTCCACCCGATGATCGAGATCTGGGACAGCAAGGCGAAGGAGAAGCAGCGCGAGTTCATCGTGCCCGTCGGTGCACAGCTCACCGTGCGCGATGGCGAAGCCATCCAACCGGGCACGACACTGGCCAAGATCTCGCGCGAAGTCTACAAGACGCGCGACATCACGGGCGGTCTGCCGCGTGTGGCCGAACTCTTCGAGGCAAGGCGACCCAAGGATCCGGCGGTCATCACCGAGATCGACGGCTCGATTCGCTTCGGCGAGATCAAGCGCGGCAAGCGCGAGATCGTCGTAAACCCGCCGAACGGCGCCGAACGCGTCTATGAAGTGCCCGTCGGCAAACATCTGCGCGTCCACGAAGACGATGTCGTCCGTGCCGGCGACCGCCTCTCCGAGGGGCCCGTCAACCCGCACGACATCCTGCGCATCAAGGGCCCGCGTGCCGTGCAGGAGTATCTGCTCAACGAGGTCCAGGAGGTCTACCGCCTACAGGGCGTGAAGATCAACGACAAGCACATCGGCGTCATCGTCCGCCAGATGCTCCAGAAGGTCCGCATCACGGACAGCGGCGACAGCGAGTTCCTCGAGGGCGAGCACGTCGACCGTGTCATGTTCCGAGAGACCAACACGCAGCTCATCGCCAGGGCAAAGACGCCGGCCCGCTCCGAGCCGCTGCTGCTCGGCATCACCAAGGCGAGCCTGACCACCCAGTCCTTCATCAGCGCGGCCTCCTTCCAGGAGACCACGCGTGTTCTCACAGATGCCGCCGTCCGCGGAGCCCGCGACGATCTCGTCGGCCTCAAGGAGAACATCATCATCGGCCACCTCATCCCCGCCGGAACCGGCATCTTCCGCGGCCAGGACGTCGAATTCAAGATCGAGTTCGAGGCGCCCGAGGAAGACGATGCACTCGCGGCGAGGGAACGCGAGCTCTTCCCCGGACTCGCAACGAGCGGCGTCGGCGAGGACGACGAAGAGTAGGACCGCACAGGATGAGCAGTTCGCCTGCGAGGGGGCCCGAGCCGTCCGGGTCCCCTCGTTTCAACCGGCGCAAAGTCGAGGTGACGCACGCGACGGACGGGTTCGATGCTCGATGCGGGTCGCAGGACACGCCCCAATTTCGCCCGGCTTCGGCGCGCCCTCGAGGTTCGTGACCGGGGCTGCCGATTCCCGCGCTGTCAACCTTCCTGCTCCTCGAGACGCAGCGTTACAATGAAAGGCACGTCAAGACTGTCTGTCGCGACCGCGTATACATGATCCCCCAAATCTGTCGAAGATCCGCATTCGGCCTGGGACATTTGCAGTTGCGATCCACGTCCCGTCCTCCGAAAGGACATCATATGCCAGCTCGTGCCCTGCGCGGCTTCGCTCGAGCCAGATGCTCCCGTCCCTCGCGACCGTAACCGAAGAGAAACGCGGCCAATGTGCCGGCCGATAGAGTGCCGCCCGCACGGCTGATTCAGCTTCGCGAAGGCTCTCGATTCCCGGTCCACGTGCCTGCAACACTGCCGCTGTCTCCTCATCGAAGACCGAATCGTATGTTGCTTCACTGAGCGGCTGCGGGACGTAGGAGTGCGCCACGGATCGAAGAGTATCGCCTGACGATGAAATCCAGTGCACGCGGTAGGACGCGCTTCGGGCCTCTGCTGGAGCGGCTGCTCGCTCCACGACAACAACGTACTGACCGGCGGGATGTATGTCCCACAGCGGATCGTCGGTGAAGGGCTGCGCACCGAACAGTCCGTTGAACGGCCGCTCCGGATGTACCACCGCGAACCTCGAATGTGCAATCGAGAGTTCCGCGAGAACACTCGCTGCCTCACCGTTCCTGTCTGTCGCGATCAGCGTTTCCACCCGCCGGCCCGTTGTCATCATCTCCAATCCCGGCACTCGCTCCTGCATCAGGAACCGCGAGCCAGCCATAACGCCTGCTGGTGCCGGCGCAACGGACCGGCCGACTCCACGAGGTGCGGGGGGACTTACGGTCTCGAGGTGTGCTCCGCTGGCCGCAAAGAACGAAAACCGGTTCAGGCTCCTGTCTGCAATCCATAGCGTGTCACCCAGCCAACCTGCACGTGTAGGGTTCGCGAACTCACCTGGCCCCGAACCGCAACGGCCAATGAGCATTCGCACATCGCCCTGCGGCCCAAACACGCGCACGGTTCGATCGAGGGGTTGAACGACGTAGATCGCAGAGTCGCGACCGACGGTCATATCGGCAACCGCCGTAAGGACGGACGCCGGGTCCCTTGCATTCCCGACCCTCCGTTCGACGTGAAGCACCCAGACGTGTTGGGGGCCCAGGCGCGACTCTTCCGCCACCGCCGTAAGGCGAGGCATTCGAAAGGGGCGGTAGATAACGAGCGCAGCACCAACCGCCAATGTCACGAAAAGTCCGAGTTTCAGGCGAAACACTCTCATACTCACATTCAGTGGTTCACAACTCGAGCGTTGCCGACCGCCAGGCGCAGACTGGTGGCCGCCATCGCAGTATAGATTCGCGCGACTATCTGGCGTCGACGGTCACGCCGGACGTAGAGACGCGCGAGCAACTCGCGCCTCCGGGCACTACGACAAGGTCGGTGTCGAAGCGCCTCGGGCTGCGCGCTTACACAGATTCGCCGCACGCCAGACCTGGACGATCAGCAGACCGAACTCGTCCTCGCGAAAAGAGAAGAAATGCCGCCCGTCGACGAAGCCGCTGGGCAGCTGCGGTATTTTCTCCATGACGGTGATAGTCCCATCCGCCGGATCCCACCGCCACAGCAGGCCATCCCACTGCAGGTTCCGGTTCTCCAGCGTCACGGCCACACCCTCCTGGCCGGGCGCAACGGGCAGTTGCGACAGGTCGAAGACGACTTCACCGGCGAGGCCCCAGACCGCTCCATCGGCACCTGGGGTGAGGGACGAGACGTAGACATTGTCAGGCTCAACCGGTGCGTCGATGAACCGCTCCTGATACGCCCGCCCGATATCGCCGCTGCGTAGAACCGTGTCCACCGTACCCGGCGTCCAGCGCTCGATCCGGTGGCCGCCGGCGATCGATCGCACGAGCGCAACCGTGTCCTCCAGCATTACCACGAGTTGAGGCGCGACCACGTTCACCGATGAGCGACCTGTCGTATCCGCCGCCTCGACGCCCAGCGTCCACTCGAGCGAGCCATCACGACTCCATACCTCCAGGAGGCCGCCGTAACGGGGTGCTTGCAACACCACCGGCCTCCCCGAAGGCGTGAACCCCTGGATCTGAGGGATCATAGCCGAGCGAGTCGGCAGGACTCGCCCGGCCACGCCGTCCGGGCCGAGGACGGTCACTTTACCGCCGAACTCGGCCACCCAGATCGAGTCGGAGGCATCGACTGCAAGACTCCACGGCGCTTTGAACTCCCCGGGACCTTCTCCTTGGCGGCCAATGTGACCGACGTAGCGCCCCACCGAATCGTAGACCAGGACGTAGGGGCTCCGTTGGAAGACCAGAAACCGGCCGTCGGAGAGGCGGTGGACGGTGGTGTTCGACATGACTTGGGCCGAGCGCGGATCGTTCACGTCGCCCAGCTCGGCCACGAGCGTTCGCTCCAACGAGCAGGCGGGGTCGTTCGCGCTGGGCCCCGCGCCGCAAGCGATCGGCGCGGATACTGCGAGCAGGCGGGCGACACGGTACCGCGAGCCGCGTCGAACATGCCTACCCGGGCTGCGACAAACACCCATGACCGTCCTCCCCTGGTTCCGTCAACGTGGGCCCCGTTGCTCTCTTCACCTACACGTGGCCCGCTGGCCCCACTTGTCTACTGTCGGACGCCAATTACAGCACCCGCCGCAGATACCAACGCTTGTTCGGCGGTACGAACCATTGTGCAATCACGCCGGTGCGATCGCAGTTGCGCAATTGCAGGACGCCTCGCGCCGGGTCGAAACGGAGCGCGGCTCGCTTTGACAAGGCGGCGAATACTGCACGTGCGGCTACTCCTTCCCACGGCCGCGAGCTCAGCCACTCCTCGATGCTCGCCATCACGGCGAGGCTCTGGATGCAGCCCTCGTGGCACCCGCCTCCCTGCCACCCATCCGGCTGCTCCGACGTATGGCATTCGGATTCCCACCCGCAGGCGGCGCAGTCCTCGTTTTCCTCCGCCTCATCATCGCACAATTGGTCACTGCCGGCGAGGAATGTGTGCTGAAGCGATCCATACGCGTCGACTTGTTCGGCACACCACATGCAACTCTGTGCCCGCACCTCCTGCGGATGCAGAACCATGAAGATGCCGAACGCCACAGACAGCGAACTGCCGAAACGCCTGTGCATGCTTCCCCCCTGATCTGAATTGATCATGCAACGTGAAGGCTTCGGCGAATCTGCCAGCGCCAATCAGTGTTCGACTTCCATGTTCCGATCGCCCGAAGCGATTCTATACTATCTTGACGCTTGTGGCGGCTCTCCCCCCCCGTCCACAAATGAGGACACGTCTTACGCAGGAGCGCCGCGCTTGGCGTTCGGTTGGACGGGTGTCGCGATCCTGAGGCGCGAGCGCGTTGCGACGACCATCGAACCAAGTACCACTGCCTGGAGCAGTCGCGCCCGGTCGCGCGTGCCCGGATCTTCCGGCGCCAGTGCGCGCATCGCACCACCGAGAAGTTCCGCACCTCGTCCACCGAACGACGGAGCGACTCACCCGCGCCCGTGCTACGCGCCGCTTCCGACAACAGATGCGCCTGGATCGAGATCCTTGCCGGATCGTAAATCACCGCCTGTTGACTGGCCAGATACGCGTCGATCGCAGCACGCGGGTCCGATCCGTTATGGATCGCCGCTTCAGCCCGGCGATGCCGCTCGAGACCGAGCTGACCCAACGCTTCGATGATCGATTCCTTCGATGGGAATCACGTATACACTGCGCCTGCGCTCAGGCCGGCCTCTCGTGATCCGGTGCACCACAGGTCTGCCAATGCTGGTCGTCGGCGCGCACGTGCGTTGCGTCGCAAAGAGGGTTTTCGCCGGGCATTGGGCCGGGACCGAGCGGCGGCTTGCGTCCATCCGCCAGCGGTGCGCGCAGCTTCACCACCCCCACCGCCGCGGATGGCGGGAGAGCATAGCCAGTAGCGCCGGCCGACATGTCCCGCGCTCTCGCATCGCGATCGCGAGGATCCGCCGCAGCTCCGCAATGTCCGATTCGTCCGCGATATCCACGATCGGGCGCGGCAGTGTCGTCACCGGAATCCCGTCGATCTCCGTTACGTCGTTCGCTCGTTGCGTCCCGGGACGATGCACCTTCACACCCGGCCTGGGCCGGCGATCCCTCGCCGGAACCGTGACATCTATCCGACCCGCGTTGCCATTGCCGTCACGGAGTCCCCACAGCGCTGCGGCACTCCCATGGCTCACTACCGCACCCGCGCCGCACGCCGGCAAACATCACACGCGCCTTGTCGAAGAATGACTGGCGGTCTGCCCAGGTCTCGCGTATCCCCGCGCCGCTGAA
>JBOHRL010000098.1:0-5423 GCA_050732695.1 Longimicrobiales bacterium
TTTGCGTAGGTGCCATAGAGCAGACTCGCGCCGATGTACGCGATGGGTGCGTGGCGGCGAACAGAATCGACATTGGGCCGCCTTCCGAGTAACCGAAAAGAGCGGCGCTTTCGGAACCGACCGCATCCATGACTGCGCGCACGTCATCCATGCTCTGCTCGAGGGTAGGAAGTTCCGAATCATTCAGGCGATCGGACAGACCCGTGCCGCGTTTGTCAAACAGCATCAGGCGGGAAAAACTGGCCAGGCGATTGAGGAACCGCACCATCGAGGGGTGATCCCAGAAAGCATCGATATTCGAAACCCAGCCTGGTACGAGCACAAGATCCGGCGCCTTCCGACCAATCACCTGATAGGCGATGTGCACGCGGCCACTTCTCGTATATCGCGTGGTGGGTTGCATGAAGGACATTCTTGGGACGATCTGTCTTTCCCTGCAAGGGCAGCTGAACTCCAGGAACAGCATCAAGGCGACCGACCGACTCTGATCTTCCAGACGAACATTCCGTCTGGCCGAGATTACGAATCTCGAGATGCACGATGATTCCCGACGGATAACAGTGCATCCTCCGTTGCGACTCGCAGGACACCCTCGTTGACAACCTGAGGCAACACACAAACATTGCAGCAATCCCATCTCCGAGGCCGCATCCGGCCTGGTGCTTCCAAAAGCACCCCCAAAAAGGCCGAAGGACATCCCTGAAACTCCGCTGACGGAGGTCCAATGCAGACCCGGAAGGCTGCGGTTCTCAGCATCATCGCCATCGCGCTCGCCGCATGCTCAGCGCCAGCGCCGCAGGTGAACGCGGCCGCAGAAGAGGAGGCGATCCGCGCAATGTCGATGAGATGGCTCGAGCTCGATAGAGCAGAGGACCATGCCGGCATTGCTGCCTTGTTTGCCGCCGACGGCGTGATCTATCGCGATGAGGACGAACCTGCTGTAGGTACGGTCGCGATTCAGGCTGCTCTGTTGGAGGACGATGCGGGTAACCCGAACGAGGTCGTCGACTGGACGACGGACAAGGTCGAGATTTCGTCCGCTGGCGACATGGCGGTCGAACATGGTACGTGGACTTCCACCGGGTCGCGCCCGACAGGCGACGGGTCGAGCCGGGGTCGATTCATGACCGTAGACCGCAGGATAGACGGCGAATGGAAGGTGGTCGCCGATATGTCGGTTACGACGACGCCGGCGCCAGCCGTGACCAGCACCGCGATGTGACGTTCCGTCGGACCCGGTGATCGGGGGCGCACGTGCTGATGGCGGCAGCCAATCTTCTCGCCCTCTACATCGCAACGGGCGGAGTGACGCTGGTCGCGTCATCCATCGCCAGCCGCCTGGGCCACGCGACAGGTGGTGGATTCGCCGTGAGGGTTCCGCCGATCACTGCGTGGGCTTGAACACCATCGCCCACTCAGCCGGCAGCAGGACGATGCGTTGATCCACGCCAGCGTTGCGAGGCTTCTGAAGCGCAGCGATCTCCGGCGTTCGGCTGTTGCTCTCCGCGAGCCGGTCGAGAAAGCTCCACGCCTGCGCCGTGCAGGACGTCCCGAATCTCGGGCCCGATGGCGGCGCCTCGTTGTAACCGTTCAGGACCTTGTGCCGAACCCGGACACACGCCGTGCCGCAATCGCACATTCCGGCCCCGAGCCGGTTCCTGTGATCCGTCTTAACAGCAGTCGGTGCAACAACATGGCGGTCGCGCTGCAGCTGGCAGCCGGCTTGCCATTCGAGACTACGGATGCTCCCGCAGATCCCCACCTCAGCGGCGAAAGTGCGCAATGATTCTGCACGATTTGCGTTTCGCGATCAGAAGCCTTCGGCGAACGCCGCTTTTCACCATGGCAGCGGTTCTGTCGCTCACCTTGGGGATCGCGACGTGCACCATCGTCTTCAGTCTTGTCAATGCGGCCATGCTGAGGCCGCCGCCGTTCGACGATGCCGGCCGACTCGTAGTGCTGAACATCACACAGCAGACACCATTGGAAGGCGAGAGCCGGTTGCGGTGGTCGTGGCCGCAATTCCGACTGCTCCAGAACATGGTCCGCTCGTATGAGGGTATCGCGTCGGTATCGAACGTTGTGGTGACGATCACCAATGTCGATGATACCGAGCCGCTGCCGGTCGAGCTGGTTTCGGGCGACTACCTGCACGTGATGCGCGCGCCGCTCGTGCTCGGTCGTGGTTTCGTTGCGGGCGCGGACGAGCCCGGCGGTGCTTCGACGGCCGTAATCATCGGTTACGATTTGTGGCAGACGCGCTTTGGCGGCGCACGCGATGTCGTCGGACGGACGCTCCACGTGAATGGTGTCGCACTCACATTGGTTGGCGTGGTTGCGCGCGGGTTCGCGGGCGTGTCCGGGCTGGCCCACGCGTGGATCCCGGCCACCCTCGCGCCGCGCATCACCTATGCAGACTATCTGACGACGAATCAGAATTTCATCACCGTAGTGGGTCGACTGCGGGCGAACGCGAGCACCGACGCAGCGCGTTCCGAGATGGACGTCCTGGGACCGCTCGTCCATGCGCAGGAGCCGAGCGAGGCAGATTCGCCCGACGATCGATTCTCGGCGACGATTTCGACGCTGAACGAGGCACGCATCGACATCGTCACACGGCGCGCGCTGCTCCTCCTCGGCGGTGCGGTTGGCGTACTGCTCCTGATCGCGTGCGCGAACGTCGCGAGCCTGTTGCTCGGCCGCGCTGCGCGGCGCCGGCGAGAGTTCAGCATCCGGCTCGCCATTGGAGCAGGTCGCGGAACTCTCGTGCGCCAGCTTCTCGTGGAGAGTGGCATCATCGCAGTCATGGCGGGCGCGTCAGGACTGCTCGCTGCGTACTGGGGCATCGCAACACTGCGCATACCTCCCACGCTCGCACGCGGCCGTAACTTCTACGGAGCCGTCGGCGAATTTGCGACTCCGGCGGTCGACTGGCGCGTGCTGGCTTTTGCGGCGGCCGTCTCAGCCTGCACTGTACTGCTTTTCGGTCTCGTCCCGGCTTTGCGCGCCACGCGTACCGACCTGGTGAGCGACCTGAAGGCACGTACCATCACCGACGGCGGTCGGCGTCGGCTGGAACTGCGCGAGATGGCAGTCGCTGCGCAGGTCGCACTCGCCGTCGTGCTCATCGTGAGCTGCGGACTGCTTCTCACGAGCTATGCGCGTGTGCGGGACACACGGCTCGGCTTTGATCCGGTAAATCTGCTGACGTTCATGATTCTCCCATCGGAAGTGCGATACCCGACGCATGCGGCGCCGGAACTGCTCCAGCGCGTGCTCGACCAGGTGGAGAGCGTGCCGGGCGTGTTAGCGGCCACGTTGGACGGCTGCGCGCCACTTTCGGTCCAGTGTGCTAACGGAGCGATACACATCGTCGGCCGCCCGTGGGCCGACTCGCCTCAGGCACCATTGGTACTGCGACATTATGTGGCGCCATCGCACTTCGAGACTCTCGGCGTGCCTCTGGTGCGCGGCCGCGCTCTCAATGCGAACGATCGTGCAGGACGGCCGCGCGTCGTCGTGATCAACGAAGCCGCGGCCGAGCGGTTCTGGCCCGGCGAGGATCCCATCGGCAAACGGGTCTGGTTCGAGGGCGCTGCGGCGTTCGGCAGCCCGGACTCGAGCGCCGAGATCGTGGGCATCGTTGGCAACATCGCATACCAACCGCTCGAAGAAGACCCGGTTCAGCCCGACTTCTTTACTTCGTTCGAGCAGTTCACTTATCCCCGCCGCATGGTGCTGGTGCGCACACAGGGAGATCCGCTGGCGCTGGTTACCCAGATCGCCGGCGCGGTGCGCCGTGCAGATCCGGATCTCGCGCTGTTCGACGTCCAGACGATGGAGGCGAGGGCACGACTCTCGTGGTCGAAGCTCGCATTCCAGACCGCTCTGTTTGCAGCCATAGGTCTCATCGCGCTGGCACTTGCCGTCACGGGTGTCTATGCCGTCACGTCCGCTTACGTCTCGAGTCGGATCCGCGAAATCGGCATCCGCATTGCCATCGGCGCGAACGTGATGCAGGTCGTCAGGGATTCGACCTCGACCACGGTGCGGCTCGGACTCACGGGCGCCATCGCCGGGCTCTTCGGTGCGGTCGCAGTCAGCCGCATCATGCGCGCAACACTCTACGAAACCAGCCCGCTCGACGCGGGAGTGTACATCGCGGCCGGTGCAGTCATCGCAGTCGCGTTCATTGCGGCAAGCTATTTCCCCGTTCGCAGGGCACTGGGCGTGAACCCGGTGGATGTGCTGCGGAGCGAATAGAAGCGCGCGCGGGGTTGGCCTCGCACCGCATGTCGCCAGCGAGCTCCGCGATATGTGGGCGCGCGTCGAGCGATTCTCGCTGCTCCGCCTTCCGCGCGATCGCCAGCGAACCCGCCGCCGAGACTCCGCTCAACACACTGATCGGGGCCATGATCATCAGAGCGAGCTGCCACGTCGGGAAATCGCTGCTGTTGGATCCCAGGACGAACGGAAGCGCGCCGACCAGAAGGCCGGCCACTGCACCCCAGGCTCCGAATCTGGGAATCGACAGTTCATCGAATCTGCGACGGCGCTCTGCAATCCCGAGCACCACGGAAAAGATCACGCCGCCGAGGAAGGCAGGTATCGCAAACAACGCCGGCCAGATATCCGCGATCTGTCCATGCGGATCCACGAACTCCATCAGAAAACCAACGAACCCCCACGCAACGGCCCAGGTCAGGCCCATTCCGAGTGCGCCGCGGATGCGTGTCAGCAGCTTCCTCATTGCTACCCTCCTGTGCGCCTGGTAATGGCCGGAGCGGCGGCTTCCACTGCGACGACATTGTCGTCACGTACGCGGTCGAACAGCTTTCGGTAAGGATCGATGCCGGCGCGCGACGGTTCCCGCGGCACAGTGATGACAACCGACTGCTCACCATTCCTGATGCGGTGCCGCTTCAGATAAATCGGCTCGCCCACGCCGCCGCCATCGCCGGGCGCGAAGACGCCGATCTCTACCAGATCATCCATCGCCACCTCGGTCTCGTTGCCGACGCTGTCCGCTCTGATCTTCCTCGCGACGACGTCGATCGTAACACGGTATTCGCCATTGCCGGTCGGCTCGACGGTTGCCTCCTCCGTGCGCACATCCCATAGCGTGATCGTCTCGAACAGGTCCTCGAGAAGCGTGTGCAGCGAATCCGGTGTTGCCGCGCGCAGTTCGGCATAGAGATCACGCGACGTCGCGAAGGGAGGGCCGGTGTCGCGATGCTTCTCGATCGTCCGCCGCAGTGCCGCGTTGACGCGCTCCTCGCCGATGTGATCGCGCAGGATGAGCATGGCGAGGGCGCCTTTGCGGTATGCGATGTAGGGCTGCCCGCCGACGTCGAGCACAGTAACTTCGCGGGACTGTTCTGCCCGACCACGAAGATACCGGTTCATCTGCCCGTCGTAGACCT
>JBOHRL010000099.1:0-11602 GCA_050732695.1 Longimicrobiales bacterium
AACACTCAAGGACAGCGCCCGCCTGTACTCGCGCATTATCGCAACCAACGGCGCCGCCCTCGCGGATGACACCGGCGCATGATGAATGTCGATCCCCCTGAACCGCCTCGATCCCCGATGGCCCTCGTTCTCTGAGCTGATGCTCCGCCGCATGGACCAGCCCGCCGTTACTCCTTCACACTGCCCGCCACGATCCCGGCCACGTAGAACCGCTGGAGCAGCAGAAACAAGAGCAGGACGGGCAGAACCGTCAACACGGACCCGGCCATCATGAGTTCGGTGTCCTGCACGTGCTCGCCCGACAGATTGGCGAGCGCAACCGGCAGTGTGTACAGCGAATCGTCGGTCAGCACGATGAGCGGCCACATGAAGTCGTTCCACGTCGTCATGAACGTGAAGACACCGAGTGTGACGAGGATCGGCCGGATGACGGGGAGCACGATGGTCCGGTAGATGCGCCACTCGCTGGCACCGTCCATGCGCGCGGCGTCGAGGAGCGCGTCCGGGATTGCGAGCGCGTACTGGCGGATCAGGAAGATGCCGAAGACGGAGGCGAGGCCGGGCACGATCGCACCCCAATAGGTATTGACGAAGCCGATCTGCTTGAGCATCAGGAACAGCGGCAGCATCGCGACCTGTGCCGGGATCACGAGGGCGCCGAGCAGCAGTCTGAAGAGCCGATCCCGTCCCCCGAACTCCAGTTTCGCAAACGCGTACCCGGCCATCGAGTTGATGATGACGGAGAACGCAGTCACGGCAATCGAGATGAATGCACTGTTGAGCGCGGCCCTCGCCAGGTTGAGGCGCGTGAACAGTTCGCGATAGTGCTCGAGCGTGGCGCCGCGCGGCAGCAGCGGCGGCGGGAACTGGTTGGCCTGACCGGAAGGCATGAACGAGGCCGATACCATCCAGAGCAGCGGCGCGAGTGTGAGCACGGCACCGGCCAGGAGTGCCGCATTCACAGCGAGCGCGGACCCGGGCGTTCGCATCAGACTACGCTCGCTTCTGCCGTTCTCATGCGCGCTGCCGCTGGAGTCGCATTTGCAGCATGGTCCCGGCCAGGATGATGAGGAAGAGCACGAACGCGATGGCGGCGGCAAAACCCATGCGCCACCAGCGGAATCCTTCCTGATACATGAACAACACGACACTGAGCGTGCTCTTGACGGGGCCGCCCTGCGTCATGACGTACGGTTCCGCGAAGAGCTGAAAGTAGCCGATCATCGTGATGACACCGACGAACAGCAGCGTTGGCCCGAGCGAGGGCAACGTGACGTGCAGGAACTGGCGCCACGGGCCGGCGCCGTCGAGATGTGCCGCCTCGTACAGGTCGCCGGGAATCGCCTGGAGACCGGCAACGAAGATGATCATGTTGTAGCCGAAGTTCTTCCACACCGCGAGCAGGATGATGGCCGGCATCGCCCACTGCGGGTCACCCAGCCAGTCAATGGGTCCGATACCGGCCATGCCGAGCGCCCTGTTCAACAGGCCATAGCGCGGTTGATAGAGGTATCGCCAGACCACAGCCACCGCCACGAGCGTCGTCACGACGGGCGCGAAGTACACGGTCCGGAAGAACGACCTGAAGCGCGCGAGCCTCGCATTCAGCAGGAGTGCAGTCGCGAGCGAGACGATCACCGAGAGCGGCCCGCCCACGAGCACGAAGTAGAACGTGTTGCCTAGCGCCGTCCAGAAGTCCGCGGTCTGCAACAGGCGCACGTAATTGTCCATGCCGATGACGCGGAGGTTGCCGGTGCCGGCAATCGCATAGAGATCGAAGTCAGTGAGACTCAGAAGCAACGCGGCGGCGACGGGCACGAAGAAGAACGCGAGGATCAGCAACAGAGCGGGCAGAACAAACGCCCAACCGGGCGAGACTCCCTGCCAGGCGAACCCTCGCTGAGTCCGCGGCTCGGTCAGTCCGACACTTCGGCTCACGAACCGTTAGCGCTGTCGTGTGCGAGCAACCAGCGTCGCTTCTCGAGCAGGCGATCCACCTCGGCATCGAGTCCCTCGAGCGTCGCCTCGATCGGCGCACCGGCGCGGATCACTGCTTCCGCCGCTTCATAGACCTTGGTCGCGATCTGTTCCCACTCCGGGACTTTGGGCGTCGGCACAACTCGTTGGAGCTGTTCATGGAACGCGCGTGCGTAACGGTTCCCGATCAGAGCCGAGTCCTGCCACGCTTCCAGCCGGGCCGGAAGATCGCCGGTCATCTGGAAGAAACGGAACTGCACGTCGGGCCGCGACAGGTATTCCATGAAACGCCACGCTTCCGCCTTGTGCTCGGATGCGCGAAACAGGACGAGGCTGGCGCCGCCGGCGAGCGATACGCGACTCGCCGGGCCGTCCGGACCCGGCAACGGCGCGGTCGCCCACTTCCCTTCCATGGCAGCGGGCAGGCGCCGCTCGAATTCGCCGATATTCCACGGACCGGTGATGTACATGGCGAACAGGCCGCGCGCGAATTCCTGATAGACGTTCGACATGTCGATGTTGCTCATGGTCGGGGCGAGGCCGGAACGGAAGAGTTCGACGTAGAACTCGAATGCATCGCGGAACGCTGGCTCCGAGAACGCGCCGAACCGCCCATCCTCGCCGAGCAGCGGCGAGCCGGCCTGAAGCCCGAACACGACCGGCTGCGTCCACTCGTTGGTGGGCAGAAAGATCGCGTAATCCGCCGTTCGCCCGGCGATGTCCTGCATGGCCTCGCGCCACTCGCGCCACGTCGCCGGCACGGAATCATGACCGGCCGCTGCCAGCAGGTCCGTGCGATAGAACAGCACGCGAGTATCGACGTACCAGGGCAGCCCGTGGACGCCGCCATCGACGACGTTGGTCTGCCAGATACCGTCGAAGTATCCGTCCGCCGAAACCGTCGATGAAGCTGCGATCCACGGATCGAGCCGTTCGAGTGCGCCGACCGCGGAGAACTCCGGGACCCACGTATTGCCGAGCTGCGCGAGATCCGGCGTCGCATCGCCGACGTAGGCGGTCAGCAGCTTCTCGTGCGCGGCCGTCCACGGGATCTGCTGCACGCGGATCACGATGTCCGGATTCTCGCGTTCGAACTCGCGCGCCAGCGCCGCCACGACTTCGCCCTCGCGACCCAGGCCCCAGAAGCGAAGCTCGACGCGATCGCCTGCATCGCCGCCGGCGCAGCCGGCCAGGACCAACCCGAACAGTGCAACGGTCGCACCGCTCGGCGACACAATGTTGCGCCGGTGTACCGCAAGCGACCGTGCCATCGCAACAAGCAGAACCCACACGCCGTGTTTCACCTCGCCGCCTCTGCATCGTCCAGCCAGCCACCCGTGAAGCCGGCCCGGCGCAGCCCGTTCCGGATGTACTCGTTGCCGCGCATGAGCCGCCAGATCAGGCCGGTCCGATAATTCTCGATCATGGCGACGATGGGGCCCTGGTCGATGCCCAGGTAGTCGGTATCGTACCAGCCCTCGCCTTCGATCACGCGGCCGTGCTGCACCGGGATCGGTTGCGTGAGCGTCATATTGAACGCGTCGAGGAAGCCGTATTGCCCGAACAGCGGCTCACCATGCCGCTCGCGCATGCGCAGGAGCGTGGCAATCGTCAGCTCGGGCGCGAACGGGATCGAGCCGCCGAGGGCCGTCGGTGCGAGCGTGCCATCGTCTACAATCTCGAGCAGAGACGCGCCGCGCGCCGAGTAGGTTCGGAAGCGCCGCTCCTGCCCGCCGATCTCGAGCGTCGTGTCCACCGGACCATCGCTTGCCGTGAGACCCCACGCATCTTCACCGTAACCCTGCCAGCCCATCGGATTCGCGATGGCGTACGCTCGCTGCGAGAGCACGGCGCGCCGCGCATTCTCGAAGTAGTCGATACCGCGCGCACGAATCCAGCTGTCCCGGATATCACGGAAATCGATCCAGATGTGCGAGTACTGGTGCCCGAACAGGGGCGAGAAGTTGATGTGCGTCTGACCGTGGAACTCGCCCCACACGTAGGTGCTCGTCCACTCCGCCCACGCCGCCGGGTCGATCGCGTGCGTGGGTGAGCCGAGTGCGAGCACGTACAGGAGCATTGCCTCGTTGTAGCCGCGCCAGTCCCAGCCGTGGAAGCCCTGCTCGGGCGTCCAGCCCATGGACACGAGCGGCGGCCGTGGCTGTGCCCACGTCCAGTCGATGCGCCGGTACAGCGAGTCCGCGAGTGCGCGGATCTCCGATTCGACCGCATCGTTTCCAGTGAAATATTCCGCGCAAACCAGCGCACCCGCGATCAACAGCGCGGTATCGATGGTGGACAGCTCGACCGTCTGGTAGCGGTGGCCCGTCTCCATGTCGAGGAAGTGGTAGAAGAACCCCATGTGCCCGGTGACGCCGGCGGGCTCGGCGGATCGGGGCGCGTTCCACAGAAACGCGAGCGTCGTGCGGACGCGCGACGCCGCCTCGGTGCGAGTCAGCCAACCGCGCTCGACGGCGATCGGGAGGGCCGTCAACCCGAAGCCAACCGCGGCGACGCTCGAGAAGGAGCGCGTTGGCCAGCGGTCCGGGACCAGGCCGTTCGACGGGTTCGTCAGATCCCGGAAATAGCCGAACGTCCGCTCCTGAAGCGTGTCGAGAAAGGCCTCCTGGGCGGCAGGCAGCGCTGGCGACTCGACGCCTTCCCCGGTTCCGCAGCCGGCCGGGGCCACGATCACGGCGACAACAATCCTGAATCGCCTGCGTCCACTCGCCATCGACCCTCCTTCCGCATGCCGGTGGCAATGTCGCCGGCATCCGAACAACCAGAAAGGGGACGTGTTGATCCGGTGATGCCCTCCCGGCGTAGCAGGACGGCGAGGCCGCGCCAGCCAGGCCCCGGCAAGTCGTGCGATCGGGCGACGCGGTTGCGTCCGATTCGGGATGCAAATCGATTGTTGCGAACGAGATGGTTCGCGCGTTCTATTGCTGGCGAAACGAATCGGCGGCAACGGACAGACCGCGATCGGAGGGCACATGCGAAGCGGACGGAACACGCTGGCGGCACTCGTGCTCGCTGTTCTGTCGTTCGCTGCGTGCGATGATCCCGCCGGTGTGATCCAGGACAACGTCGAAGTCGTTGCGCGTCGCGATGCCATGTCGATTCGAAACGGGCGCGACGCGACCATCTATTACTTCGCGATCGACCGCGAACTCGCGGCCGTCGTGGATTGGATGGCGTGCTCGAATCCCGACACGTGTCCGCAGATCGGGACCGCTGACACGAAAATCGTGCGGTACGAGGATCTCCTCGGCGCCGCGCGATCCGGCGAGATCGTCGTGTTCTGGTGGCATCTCGTGCAGCGCGAGAGCGGTTGGTCGCCCGACCAGCTGCATTCCCTGCTCGTGCGCGTCGGCGAATAACCGGATTTCCGTCTCGCAAGACCCCACCCATCCGATCATACGCATCGTATCCCCTCTCGCATCTGTGCAGGTTCCTGTGGTCATGCGATCCCGTCGTTGCGTCCACGTCTTGCGTTGAACGGGCCGCCCGCGCCACCATCCGGCCGTTTCGCGAGGCAGGACCATGAGCGGTATGAATCCGCTCTCGTTGCAAGCAACAGGACGCCTGAGGCCGCATGAATCCGTGGACGGCACTGGTTGGCGCTCTTCAGGGCGCCATCGAAGCAGTGGGACAGGCGATGGGCGGCTCGCTCGGTGCGGGCATCCTCGTCGTGACACTGGTCCTCCGGCTCCTGCTCATTCCGATCCTGTTGCCACTCGCCGCGCGCTCGCGCGACCGCAGCCGCGTCTTCGAGCGCATGAAGCCCGAACTGCGCGCGCTGAAGGAAAAGCATCGAAAGGAGCCGGACCAGCTCGACCGTGAGATCGCTGCACTGCATCGCCGGCACGGAATCAGACTCGTGGACACGGCAGGGCTCTGGCTGGCCCTCATCCAGCTGCCGGTTCTGATTGCGATGTTTCAGGCCGTACTGCACATCTCGGAGGGTACTCGGCTTGGCGAAAATGGCTGGCTGCCCGGCCTGCTGGCCGCCGCCGCCTCGATGGCCTCGCTCAAACTCGGCGGCCAGTCACCGAAACCCGCCCTCCTCGCCATGGCCGGCATGCTCCCGGTCGCGATCTCGGCTTGGCTCGGCACCGGCGTCGCCCTCTACCTCGTCGCGTTCTATGCCGGCTCGGCGCTCCAGGCAATCCTGATGCGGCGAATGCCCGTCCAGACGCCGGAAACGGTCACCGACGCAGGCGCCTGACCACCAACAATTCCTTCAAACAGGAGACGAGGCGGCTGACCACCAACAATTCCTTCAAACAGGTGACGTGGCGCCTGAGCACCAACAATTCCTTCAAACAGGTGACGATGCGAATCGGGGAGCACCGCCAGGGTCTGGCTCCGACCGATCAGGAACCGTCCAGGTCCTCCCGAAGGCCGGGCTTCCCGCGAAGTGCGACGTTGTAACCGAGCAGAGCCCCGATCACCGCCGCGACGAGCTGGACCAGCATCAGCGCAGCCACGACCGCAGGCGTAACACCGCGATACACGGCATCGGGCTCGAACAACACCACCACGTTCGCAAGTGCCCACGCAACGACCGATGTGATGCCGATTCCAGCGCCGTGCAGGATCGGCGCGCGCATCGCACGGAAGCCGGTGAAAAAACCTCCCGCCGCGAAACCTGCGGCAACGGAGATCGTCGTCGCGACCGCGTTCCCCACACCCTCACCCGTGCCCGCCCCGGACGCGATGAAAACGAACACGACGAGCGATGTGACCGCAGCCGCGACCAGCCACCCGCCCACCACCCGCCCCACCCCGACGTTCTGTAGATGTTCCGTATGCATTTCCCCCTACCCGCCCCTCCATCCGTTGCCGTATTCCGTTGCCGTATTCCGTTGCCGTATCCCGTTGCCGTATTCCGTTGCCGTATTCCGTTCAACCAGAAACCAGCCCCAGAAACCAGCCCCAGAAACGCAATCAGAATTCCATCACCAACTGCACATTCATCTCAAACGACCGCCTGTGGTGCGGCGTGAAGCCGAATTGCACGATGGCACCGCGGTGTTCCTCGGTCGCGTACCCGGCGTTCTCGTCCCAGTGATAGGCCGGATAGCGTGGCGCGAGCCGGCACATGAGCCGGTCGCGCACGACTTTGGCCACGATCGAGGCGCAGGCAACGCAATGCACTTTCGCATCGCCATCAATGACGGCGTGCTGCTCTTCACCGAATACGGGGACCCGCAGCCCATCGATGATGATGCACTCGGGCGTCAGACGCAGCCGGCAGACCGCCCGCTTCATGGCAAGATAGGTGGCCTGTAGAATATTCAGGCGATCGATCTCGCGCGTGCTTGCCGCGCCGATGCCGATGCACAGTGCGTGCTGGCGGATCTCGTGGAAGAGCGCCTCACGGCGAGCGGCGGGGAGCCGCTTCGAATCGTCGACACCACGGATGGCGAGGCCGGGAGGCAGGATGACGGCGGCGGCGAGGACGGGCCCGGCGAGGGGACCACGTCCGACTTCGTCCAG
Organism: Longimicrobiales bacterium; assembly: GCA_050732695.1. Classification (GTDB taxonomy): domain Bacteria; phylum Gemmatimonadota; class Gemmatimonadetes; order Longimicrobiales; family RSA9; genus JBFFZF01. Next base: position 7,480 of record JBOHRL010000099.1, read on the forward strand.
ACCGGCGACCCGTTGCAACCCGCTGTCCCAGTACTGTCGCTCGAGCGTGAGCAGCCGGTCGAGCCGGCGGTTTTCCGCTCTGCGCCGGCCGCTCGCCGTACGCGGCCTGCGTCGCGTTCGCCCCTTTCCGGTTGCGCCGGTCACGGGGCGTCGCCCGGTCAGCCCTGCTGCGACTTGTCGCGGATGCGCGCGGCTTTGCCTCGCAAGCCGCGCAGGTAATAGAGCTTCGCGCGACGCACGTCGCCTTCGCGCACGACCGCAATCGATTCGATCGATGGCGAGTGCAGCGGGAAGATGCGTTCGACGCCGATGCCGCTCGAAACCTTGCGGACCGTGAACGTCTCGCGCAGGCCTCCGTTCTTGCGGGCGATGCACACGCCCTCGAACGCCTGGACTCGCTCTTTCTCACCCTCACGGACGCGGACGTTGACGCGCAGCGTGTCGCCGGGGCTGAACGGTGGGATATCGGACCGCTTGTTCTCGTTTTCTACCTGTTGCAGCACGTCCATGGCACACCTCCTCAGCCACCGGGCTCGCTTTGCCTGGAATACTCCGCCCATATGTCCGGGCGACGTTCTCTTGTCAACTGCTCGGCCTGTTCGAGCCGCCACGCTTCGATGCGCGCGTGGTCGCCCGAGAGTAGCACATCCGGCACGCGCATCCCGCGGTACTCAGCCGGCCGAGTGTACGAAGGCGCACCGAGCAGGCGCCCATCGTAGAACGAATCACTCGCTGCCGCCTCGTGCGCTCCCAATACACCCGGCAGCAGCCGCACGACTGCATCTGTAACGGCGAGAGCGGCAATCTCGCCACCGCTCAGGACGAAGTCACCGATCGAGACCTCGTCGGTCGCGAGCCGGTCCGCGACGCGCTGGTCCACGTCCTTGTAGTGACCGCACAGCAACGTCAACTCGCTGGCCAGCGAGAACCGCACAGCATCGTCATGACCGAACCGACGGCCGCGCGCCGACAGCAACACCACCGGGCCTTCGGGCCGCAGTGCGCCAACCGCCTCGAAGAACGGCTCCGGTTTCATCACCATGCCACGCCCGCCACCGAACGGTTCGTCATCGACCGTGCGGTGCCGATCATGCGTATGATCACGCAGATCGACGATACGGTACTCGACCAGCCCCGCTGCACGAGCCCGCTCCGGAATGCTCATCGAAAGCGGCCCGTCGAAGAACGCGGGGAAGATCGTGACAATGTTGATCCTCACACCATCGCGTCCTGCGTTCACAACTCGAGCAAACCGGGCGGCGGGTCGATGACGAGCCGGCCGCCGGCCACATCCACCGTGCGTACGATCGGCTTCGTCAATGGTACGAAGCGCCGGTTGCCATTCGCGAACTCGACATCCAGCAGATCCGCAGGTGCCGTCTCGAACACTTCGCGCACCTTGCCGATGACTTCTCCTGCGACCGTCACCACCTCGAGCCCGACGAGATCGTGGTAGTAGACCTCATCCTCCGCCGGTCCGGCCAGTTCGCTTCGCGGAGCCAGAAGGTAGCGGCCAATCAGTGGCTCGGCTGCGTTCCGGTCCGCGATCCCCTCGAATCCGGCGAGCAGGCCGCGCTTGAAGTCGCGAACCCGCTCGATCACCAATTGCTCGTCCGTCAGGCCGCCTTCCTCATCGCCGACCGTGAGGACCCGGCCGATCGAGAACACCTCGGCGACGTCACCCGTCTCCGGCCACACGAACAACTCGCCCTTGGTGCCGTGGACCTTGACGATACGTCCGACCACGAGATGCTCCGCCTGTGCACGTGGCGTGGTCACGGTTTCCTCAACGATCGGACCTCTGGCCTCGATGCGATCCATCGGACCGCAAGGCCGGCTGCCCCGCTACGCGTCCGGCTTCTCGTTCACGGCTTCGTCCGATTCCGGCACCGCCGATTCGGTCGGTGTCACCTCCGCAGCCGATTCTCCCTCCACAGGCGCCGGCGTCGCCGGCTCGCTCGCCGACGATGCGGCTGCACGCGGTGACGAGACCGCCGCCGCCTCCTCCGGCACCGCCTTCGACTACACTGCCGTCATCAGCGCCACCGTCCTGTCGCCACCCCGCCTTGCCCTGCGCGCGAGCGATGCCACCGTGTCGCTCACCTCCGCGCCCTTCCCGATCCATTCATCGAGCTTGCCAAGGTCGAGCCGCAATTGGGCCGGTCTCGGCCGCGGATTGTAGAACCCGATGGCCTCGAGGTACGCCCCGTCGCGCGGCGCCGTCTTCTCCGTCACGACGACGCGGAAGTTGGACTGCTTGTTCCGGCCTACGCGCCGGAGGCGGATCGTCACTGGCATGGTCTCGCGCGCTCGTTTCTGGTTACGGGGTTTCGGGGACCGGGTACCGGGAGCCGTTTCCCTGTCACGACAACCCCATGGGCAGCCGTCCGCCTCCAAACCCCTTCATCCGCTTCATCAACTGCTGCATCTCCTTGAACTGCGACATCAGCCGATTGACTTCCTGGACGGTGCGGCCGGAGCCCTTTGCGATGCGGGCGCGGCGCGAGCCGTTCAGGATGTCGGGACGGCGGCGCTCCTTCGGCGTCATCGACAGGATGATCGCCTCGACGTGCTTGATGCGCTTCGGATCGATCTTCGCATCCTTCAGCATCTTGTGATTGATGCCGGGGACCATCTTCAGGAAGCCCTCGAGCGGCCCGAGTTTGTGAATCTGTTTCGTGACCGCGAGGAAATCCTCGAGGTCGAACTTGCCTTCCTTCGAGACCTTCTTCTCGAGTCGTTTTGCCTCATCCGAATCGAAAGCCTCCTGCGCCTTCTCGACCAGCCCGACCACATCGCCCTGCTGAAGGATTCGACCGGCCATGCGATGCGGATCGAAGACCTCGAGTCCGTCCACCCGCTCGCCCGTGCCAACGAACTTGATCGGGACACCGGTCACGCCACGGATCGACAGCGCCGCTCCGCCGCGTGCATCGCCATCCAGCTTCGTCAGCACGACGCCCGACAGCGCCAGCGACTCATTGAAGCCCTGCGCGATGCGCACCGCTTCCTGCCCGATCATCGAATCCACGACCAGCAGCACTTCAGCCGGCTTCGTCGCCGCATGCACCCGTTCCAGCTCCGCCATCAACTCGGCGTCGATCTGCAACCGGCCAGCCGTGTCCAGAATCAGTGCGCGATGGCGACCCGACTTCGCCTGCTCGAGCGACCAGTGCGCGAGCTTCGCAACATCCTTCTGGTCCCGGTCCGCGAACACCGGCACGTTGATCTGCCGGCCCAGCGTCTCCAGCTGGTCGATCGCCGCCGGCCTGTACGGGTCCAGCGCGGCCATCGCCGGCTGCCGCCCCTCACGCACGAACCGCTTCGCCAGCTTCGCCGCGGTCGTCGTCTTGCCCGACCCCTGGAGCCCAACCAGCATCACGACCGTCGGCGGGATCGCCGCAACTTTCAGCGGCTCCGGCCGTTCGCCCAGCGTCGCCACCAGCTCGTCGTGCACGATCTTCACGATCTGCTGCCCCGGCGAGACCGACTTCATCACCTTCTCGCCCGTCGACTTCGCTTCGACTCGGGCAAGAAAGTCCCGCGCCAGCTGGAAGTTGACGTCCGCCTCGAGGAGCACTCGCCGGACGTCCCGCAGCCCCTCCCGGATCATCGGCTCCGTCAGCACGCCGCGCTGCCTGAACCGGCCCAGTACCGTATCCAGCTTCTCGGATAGCTCTTCGAACATCCCGATTCACGCCGCCAGTGGACCGAAGCCCAGTAATCTAGGGCACTTCCGCGGTGGGCTCAAGGCCCGCCATGAGGCAGGTTCGCCTGGCACTGGCCTGACGACGCGATGAGGCCCGTCGCCGATTCCTGGAATCGCAACGCGTAGTTGACACTGGCGAAGTAGATGGTGTTTTCGATGCTGCGCATCATCATCGCCTTCTCGTACCAGGGCCCGTTGGCTGCACCCCACTGCGTCGGACGGACATCTGCCGATCGCTCCCCGTGTGGTGTGGATGGAAGACGATCCTTGCGCCACGCACCGCCGCCCAACGCACCGTCTCGGATATCGCCAGGCTTCGTGGCAGATGACAACTCCGAGCCTGATCCCGTCGATCTCGAATAACGGCCGCGTATGACCGGGGACGTAGAACGGTTCTTCGGTCGGATCCAGTTG
>JBOHRL010000100.1:0-162965 GCA_050732695.1 Longimicrobiales bacterium
TGTCTCATCTACTCGGTCGAGACCCAATGGCAGAACATGCCGCGCGACGATCGGAAGAAGTTGATCGGCGAGTACCTCGCCTTCACCGACGACATCCGGAAGAGCGGCCACTACCTCGGCAGCAACCCCTTGGACCCGACGAGCACGGCGAGCACCGTTCGCGTGAAGAACGGCGAGGTGACAGTCACGGACGGACCCTTCGCGGAAACCAGGGAGCAACTGGGCGGCTACTTCCTGATCGAGGCCCGCGATACCGTCGATGCCATCCATGTGGCTTCGAGGATCCCGGGTGCGCGCTTCGGCTGCATCGAGGTACGACCCATCGTGCAGATGGACGAACCATGAAGACGGGCGGATTCAGACCATCTTACCCTGCCGGCCGGCGGGACGCATTGAAGCGTCTGGCCGCTGCCCTGGCGGCCGGACCGTCATCGCCAGCAGGCTCTCACCCCGGACCCATCGCATCCGGAGCAATTCCCTTCCCTCCGTGCACGTGGGCTCCTCCATCACCGCTCTCTCCGGCAGGACGGCGAGTTTGACCGCTATACGCGGAAAAGTCGCCACGGAGATCGTCTAGCTTCCACTCGTGTCGCATTGACCGCGCTATGCGCGGAAAAGTCGCCACGGAGATCATCAAGCTTCCACTCGTGTCGCGTTGACCGCGCCGCGAGCGAGTCTCTCCATGAATGGTCGTCAGCGAACAAGGACCTTGACCCTCCGCGAAACACTCGCCGAGGCATGGACGCCGACCGCGCCCGTCAAGGCGAACGCCCGACAAGCCGAACGCCGGTCAAGACCGCGGATGAGTGGAACCCGCGTGCCACTGGCGAGACCATCAGCGTCGAAGTGGGCCGGCTCACGGTCCGGTCCGGCATTCAGTGGATGGAAAGCCGCCCGGGAGGGCGGCTTTCCATCGTACGGGCAAACAGGTCATCGTGGTACGTCCGGCGCTCGCGCCGCGTCAGTCCAGCTTCGCCAGCACCCGGTCCAGCGCCTCGAAGCTCTCGTTCATCCCCTGCTCCATGCCTGACTGAAGCATCCCGTCACGCTCCTCGCTCGTGTGGAATAACGTTGTGTTGACGACTCTGGTCCGCTTGCCGCCGAGGTCCTCGAATTCCACGGTCTCAACCGCCACATGACCCGGCATGCCATCCCACTCGAACGTCATCACAAGCCGGTCCTGCGGCGTAACTTCGCGGTAGCGGCCTTCGAACCCATGCTCACCCTCCGGGCCATGCTCCACATACCGCCAGTGACCGCCGCGTTCCACTTCCATTCGCTCGATCACCAGCTTGTTTCCACGACCCCACCACTGCGCCACAAGCTCCGGTTCCGTGAACGCCCGCCAGACGCGGTCGCGTGACGCATTGAATACTCGCTCGACGTGGATCGTGCGATCCGTGGGCGTCGTGACCTTTGTGGCCTGTTTCGTTGCTGCACTCATCGGTCTCCTCCAGTTCGCTCGAGGAACTCCCCGAGCCGGTCAAGGCGGGCGTCCAGCATCCGCCGGTATCGTTCCATCCAGGCCGTCTCATCCTCCAGACGCCGCGGGCCCAGCCGGCAAAGCCGCACCCGGCCCAGCTTCACCGTCGCCACCAGCTTCGCGTCTTCAAGAACCCGCACGTGCTTCCTCATCCCCGTCAGGGTCATATCGAAAACCGCCGCCAGATCGCTGATCGACGCCTCATCCCGGCCGAGGCGTTCCAGGATGCCTCGCCGCGTCGGGTCGGCCAGTGCGGTAAAGGCGTTGTCGAGTCGGTCGGAAAACTGAACCATATGGTTCAGTATAGCGGCCGGGGTGACTGGCCGTCAACCCCGGCGCCGAGCCAGCCATTTCGTGATGCGTTCGACGGGCCCGGCGAACTGCCCGTCCGTGGTCCAGCTACGTCGCCGAATCACGATCCGGGTTGCATCGGTGCGGGCGCCTCTTCGCCCATTGCCTCCTCGCGCCGCGATCTTTTTGAACGCAGCATGTCGAGACACACCCGGGCCACGACGGTCGTCAGCCATCCGCCCAGGTTGTCCACACCGCTCGCGCCGGACCGACTCAGCTGGAGCCAGGCTTCCTGGACGGCGTCGTCCGCCTCGCTCCGTGAGCCGAGCATTCGATAGGCCAGCGCCCGAAGATGGGTGCGATTCTTTTCGAATCGGTCCGCCATCCAATCGTGTTCGTCCATCGGTCACGTCCTCCGGTCGCCTTCCGTCATCCATCGCAGTGACGAACGCAACCGGCACGATGTGACCGCGAACCGCGACGTGGCACGCGTATCGCAACCGGCGAAGCCAGTGTTCCGATGGATCCGTTCCTGACCATGGAGAAGATGTGATGCGTTTCGAAGTGATCGTCATCGGGATGGTCGAGTCTCCCCTGACCGATCTCGAAGCGGCGCCCCGTCAGGCCGACGAAGGCGCACCCGCTGCCTGGCTCGTGTTCGAGCCGGAGATGCGCGAGGGTCTCCGCAGCATCCGCCCCGGTGATGAGATCATCGTCATCACCTGGCTCGATCGCGCTCGGCGCGATGTCCTGAGCGTGCACCCGCGCGGCGACGCGTCACGCGCGCAGGAGGGCGTCTTCAGTACGCGCTCGCCTCACCGCCCGAATCCAATCGGCCTGCACCGCGTGCAGATCATTGCCATCGATGGTGGCCGGTTGCAGGTGCGTCATCTCGAAGCACTGCATGGCACGCCGATCATCGACGTCAAGCCGATTCTCAGCGGAGATATCCGCGAACGTTGAGCGGCCGTCACATTCCCGGGCCGCCCTCCGTCAAAGTGACGAACACAAACCAGAGCACGCTACGACAGGAGACATTCGATGAACCCGCACGTAAGCGCCATCACGCTCGGCGTCAGAGACCTGAACCGGGCGAAGCAGTTCTACCACGAGGGTCTCGGTTGGCCGATTCAACAGGAGCACCCCGCGTTCGTCAGCTTCAGTCCTGGCAACGGCTCGTCCGCACTCGGACTCTACACATGGGATGCGCTTGCCAACGACGCTGGCGTACCTGCGGACGGCAGCGGTTTCCGTGGCATCACGTTCTCCTACATCGTCCGCTGCGATGATCGCGTCGATGCGGTCCTCGAGGAAGCCGAACGCGCCGGCGGCACGATCGCCCGACCCGCCCAACGCGCTGCATGGGGTGGATACAGCGGCTACTTCGCCGATCCCGGCGGCTATCTCTGGAAAGTCGCAGCGGGCACAGGGCAACAACCGTTTGCCGAATAGCCGTCCAGCCGCGGCGACCCCCTTCCCCTTGCGCATCGAGGGCACCGTCGCAACGTTTCCATAGATGAGAATAGGAACCGCCGATCGGTGCGACCCCTGGCCTCGGCCCGACGCGAGGCCCGCGGCCGGGACGGCGATCGAGGCGGGCATCGTTTCCTGAGTTTCGAGCGGAAGGCGTTCCATGTTCGCCAGGGAATCCGGCCTGCTACAGGGCACACTCGAGCTGCTCGTGCTGAAGACGCTGTCGTATGGGCCGATGCATGGGTACGGCATCGCGAACTGGATCGAGAGTGTCACTGGAGATGTGCTGCGTGTCGAGGAAGGTTCGCTCTACCCGGCGCTGTACCGGATGGCGCGCAAGGGTTGGGTGAAGGGAGAGTGGGGCACGTCGGAAAACAATCGGCGGGCCAAATACTATCGGTTGACGACAGCAGGGCGGCGCCAGTTGCGCGAGCAGGCATCCGGCTGGGAACGCCTGGCAGCCGCGGTGAGTCATGCGGTGAGCACGAAGCGGGCGCCGGAGTGGGCGGAATGAGAGAGCGGAACCGGCGGGGCTCACGACGACGCCTCGTGGACGATGACGCGCGTAAGGAAGTGGACGATGAGCTATCGTTTCACTTTGAACAGCGCGTGCGCGACTACATGGCACGCGGTCTTGATGAGGTATCGGCTCGCGAGGCTGCGCTGGCGCGGCTTGGGAACCTGGCGAACGTGCGGGGCGAGTGTGCTGAGTTGTTGGAGGCGGCCAGTCGGGCTCATCGACAGCGGGAGTGGTTCGACGACGTGCGGCGGGACGTCGCATTCGGGCTGCATTCTGCGGCGGGATCTCCCCTCTTCACGATGCTGGCTGTCGCAACACTCTCTCTGGGGATCGGTGCAAATGCGGCCGTGTTCGGCGTGCTGAAGTCGGTGCTGTTGGACGCGTTGCCGTACGCGGACGCCGGCCGAGTGGTGCGTGTGTACGGCACGTCCGATGAGCGTGGTGGCGATCGATTGCACCTGAGTGCTGGCGCAATTGCGGATTATGCGGAGCATCAGCAGTCGTTCGAGGGGATGTCCGCGTTCTATCCGACGACGTACGAAGTGATCTACCGGCCGGACGGTGGACCGCGCGTGCTTGCCGGGGCACTGATCGGCGCCGCCTTTCTCGAGACGCTTGGAGTCCGGCCTGCTCTGGGCCGCGCGTTCACTCGGCATGACATCGAGTCGGATGCGTTCGTCATGATGCTGAGTCATGACGCATGGCGGCGCGAGTTCGGCGAGGATGCGAGTGTGATCGGAACGTCGTTGAGCATCGATGCGGATATGTGGCAAGTCGTGGGCGTCCTGCCCGAGGATTTTGTCGGGCCAATGGGTCCGGCCGACTTCTGGTTCCCGTTCGATGCGCGCGCCGGGCTGAGCGATCCGGTGCGCTCGCGGATGTCACCGACGCTCGGGCTCGTTGCCCGGCTGCGTCGGGACGTAACCACCACGGCAGCACAACGTGATCTGTCTGCCATCGCAGCTCAACTGGCGCGTGCACACCCTGATACCGATGCCGGACACGATGTGATGGTCGTATCCATGAGGGAATCGATGGCCGGTGACACACGGGCGCCCCTGCTCGCGCTCATGGGCAGCGCGCTCCTTGTTTTGCTCATCACCTGTGCGAATCTTGCGGGTGCGCTGCTTTCGCGCACGATCACGCGTCGCAAGGAGTTTGCTGTCCGCGTTGTTCTCGGCGCCGGACGCGGCCGCTTGATCAGACAACTGCTGACCGAGAGTACGATGCTCGCGGTCGCAGGCGCGATCGCCGGGTTGCTTCTCGCCAGTTTCGCGCTGGCCGCGCTGCGCCAGCTCGCGACCCCTTTACTGCCTGACTATGCCGACCTCTCGCTCGACCTGACAGCCGTGCTGGTTACGACAATCGTCGCGCTGTTCACCGGCATCATCGTCGGAATCGCCCCGATACTGTTCGTACGTCGAACGCGAACCCACGACACCTTGCGCGACACGGCGCGGGGCGCGAGTGAAAGTTTGCGCTCCCGCCGGTTGCGGGGCCTGCTGGTCTCGAGTCAGATCACGATCTGTCTCAGTCTGCTCGTGGGCGCCGGTCTCCTGTCTCGCAGCTTGCTTGCAATGATGGCGGCGCCGCTCGGATTCGATCCGGACGGCGTGCTCGCGATCTCCGTGAAAGGGCCTGTCCCCGCCCGGGACGCTACGCGCCGCCAGTTCTTCGATCAACTCGAACAGCGCGTGCGGGCGATGCCCGGCGTCATGAACGTAGCGAGCACGAATCAGGTTCCCGGACCGGCGATGGACCTCTCACCGCTCGCCGTACGGAGCGTCGCGCGGCCAGCAGCGGATGGGGCACCGCTGGTCCCGTTTGCGATCGTATCGGATGATTATTTTCGCGCGATGCGGATCCCGGTGCTCCGTGGCCGTGCGTTCGGCCCGCAGGATGCCATGGATGCGCCGCCCGCCATCGTGATCAGTGCGGCCATGGCGCGCCGGTATTGGCCCGATGGCAACGCGATCGGAGCGCAGCTCCGTCTCGGATCGGAGACGACCGGGCCGTGGGGTGAAATCGTCGGCATTGCAGGCGACGTCCGTAGCGATCCCGCGCAGCTCGTGGCGGAGCCAATGGCCTACGGATCCGCCAGGCAGTCTTCTCTGCGCAGCAGTCGGACCTTTCTCATGAGAACGGACGTTGACGCCCCCGCGCTTGCAGGTGCGTTTCGGCATGAACTCGCGGAACTCGACCCGACCGTGCCGATGGACGCAGTTCTTCCGCTGCGAGGATTCCTCGACGAGAACGTGAATGCGCAGAAACTGCCCGCGTTCGTCATGACAGCGTTCGCCGCGCTCGCACTGCTGCTCGCTTCGGTTGGCGTGTATGCACTGTTCTCGAGCATGGCCTCCGCGCGAGAGCAGGAGTTCGGCGTCCGGATGGCGCTCGGCTCGAGTCGTAACGCGATCGCCACTCTGGTTCTGCGCCAGGGCGCGACCTGGATGATCGCAGGGCTGGCCGGTGGCGCGATCGGCGGTGCAGCCATCGCGTACGCGCTGCGCGGCCTCCTGTACGGCGTCTCACCACTCGACCCGATGGCTGCCGGCTTCGCGGTCGCGACTCTCCTCCTGTTCGGAACGCTTGCACTGCTGATCCCCGTCCGCCGGGCAACCCGCGTGCAGCCGCGGACAATACTGCGCTGAGCCCGTGACGAAGCGCCAGACGACGGACCTCGCGCAAGTCCGAATGTGGCCGGTTTCCAGGTCACGCCGAAGCGGTGGAGGCCGGCGATCGCGACGCGTCTGCCGGCCTCTAATTCGCGCGCAATGCGTGCGCAGGATCGATCCGCGCGGCCCGGCGGGCCGGCAGCCACGTTGCGAGAAGAGCGGTCGCCAGAAGCAGCATGCCCATGGTGGCGAAACTGATCGGATCCGTCGGGCTTACCTCGAACAGCAGGACGCGGAGGAAGCGTGTGAGTGCGAGGGCTGCGGCAGTGCCGGCGATCACGCCGGCGAAAGCGATGCGTGCGCCCTCCTGCAAGAGCATGCGCTGCATGTCATCCGCGCGCGCCCCGAGCGCCATGCGGATGCCGATCTCCCGCGTGCGCTGGCTGACTGCCCAGGAAATCACACCATAGAGTCCGATCGTGCCGAGGAACAGCGCGGCGGTGGCGGCGACGATCAGCAGAAGCATCGTGAAACTCGCGCGCGACATCGAATCCGCGACGATCCGGTCCATGGTCCGGATGTTGGCGAGCGGCAGGTTCGGGTCCAGTTCGCGGACGATTCTGCGGATGGCAGGTGTGAGTGTGAACGGCGGCACGCTCGTGCGAACGGCGATCGTGCCGTGGCCCGGAATCATGCGCGGATCCACGGCGTTCTCGAGAATGGGCATGTACACGATCTCCGCTGCGTCGCCGCCGACCTGCTGCCTCGGCACGTCAGCCACGACGCCGGCGACGGTTGCCCAAGGCAATTCGGCGCTGACGGCCCGGCGGATCCGCTGCCCGACCGGGTCCTCGCCCGGGAACAGCCTTCGTGCGGCGGCCGCCGACAACAGGACCGGACGCTCCGCCCCGAGTTCGGCAGGAATCCCCTGCCCTCCAACCACTGGGATTCGCATCGCTTCGAAATAGCCGGGTGTCACGTGGTAGACCGTTACGGCTGCACGCGTCTCGTCGGGCCGGCCTTCGATGTCGAGCGCGAAATCGTAATACGCGGGCTGAGGCACGAGCGGCAGACTGCTCACGCTGCCGGCATCTTCGACACCGGGCAGCGCACGGATGCGCTCGAGCAGTGCGTGCCAGAACCGCTGCGCGTCCGCGTATTCTTCGTAGCCGGAGTACGGCATGGCGATTTCGGCCGTGAGCACGCCAGCGGCATCGAAGCCCGGGTCCGTCCGCGCGAGGCGAAGGAAGCTCCGCGCCATGAGTGCCGAACCGATGAGCAGAGTGAGGGCCAGTGCAACCTGTGTGGTCACGAGCAGCAGGCGCACGCGCTGGCGTTCCACACTGGCAGTCGCGCCCGAGCCGCTCTCCTTGATCACCCTGGCGAGCGCGGATCGCGCGTAGCGGAACAGTGGAAGGATCGAAAACAGGAGCGCAGTCACGACCGACAGGCCCGCGGCAAAGCCGAATACCCGTCGATCGATGCCGACCTCGTGGAGCCGCGGCAGATTCTGCGGGCCCCATGCAATGAGCGCCTGAATGGCCCAGTCCGCGATGAGGAGTCCCGTTGCACCGGCGAGGGCGGCGATGATGATGCTCTCTGCCGCGAAGAATCGGGCGAGATCGGTGCGCGCGGCGCCGAGCGCAGTGCGAATGGCGATCTCCTTTTTCCGGTGTTCGCCGCGCACGAGGAACAGGTTCGCCACGTTCGCGCACGCGATCAGCAGCAGAAACACCATGCCACCGAACAGCAACCACAACGCGGCTCGCGTCTCATTCACCACGACGTGCTTCAACGGCGATACGACGGCGCGCAGCTGCGAGTCTTCGATCATCTGTGCCGTGAAGTCAGCGTAAACATCCGGCAAGGATGCGATCAGGCGGTTCAGATCGCGTTCAGCATCATCGGGATCGACGCCCGGCCGGAGTCGTGCGATGCCGTGCTCGTAGAGATCCGATGCGCGTGCACTGGCCTGGCGTGGCTCCGATGGATACCAGATGTCGATGTCGCGATGAGGAAAATCGAAACCAGGTGCGAGTACACCGATCACCTGCCGCGGCGCGCTGTTGGCCTCGATCATCGTGCCGACGATGTTCGGATCCGCGCCATAGCGGCGCTGCCACAGGCCATGGCTGATCAGCACGACGACCGGACCGGCGCTGTCGACATCTTCAACGGCCGCTAGTCGGCCCAGCACCGTACGCGCGCCCAGCACCGAGAAGAACGTCGTGGTCACCATCGCGATCGAAACCCGCTCAGCATCTCCAGTCCCGCCCGACAGGTTGACCACGTTTTCGTAGTACGTCCCGATCTCCTCGAATACGCGATTGTGGCCGCGGTAGTGCAGGTACGTGCCGTCGGACATGGCCGCTCTGTCGAGCTTCAGACCGGGTGCCGTGTGACCCACCGCTACCAGTCGCTCGGAATCCGGATAGGGCAGCGGCTCGAGGAGGATTGCATTGACAAGACTGAATACGGCGGTCGTCGCGCCCATTCCAATGGCGAGCGTGGCGATGCAGGCGAGGGTGAAGCCGGGCATTCTCGACAGGGTTCGTGCAGCCCGGCGAAGTTCACGAATGAGTTCGATCATCGCATTACCCGTCCCGTAACGCTGGCCTCGCGGTGACTGCCGCCGCGAGTCGGGGATCCTCGATCATCGACCCGCGAGGTTGCCATGCGGGTGCGAGTCACGCAAGCGCCCGCATCGGTTGCGATGGCCAGCCCCATGCCAGCCTGCGATCGAAGCGTAAGAGGTTGCGGCATGAAACGATACGTCTCGTAAAGAGGTCGGCGCTGCGCCCGCGTTGGTGTCGCTGCCGGGATTGAATGTCCCGGCAGCGGACGCACGATCAGTTCCGTGGCAGTCGAGACCCGCCTTCGTGAGCGACGCGCCTCCGATCTCGCGAACGCGCGCAAGAATGGGCCACTCGCGGAAGAGGGCCGGCATCGCTCTGAACTTGCTGGCCTGCTCATTGCACCACGTTCTTCGAACGCAATGAAGTTCAGAAGGAGGGCGACAATGGCACAGGTAAAGGACCCGGTCTGCGGGATGATGTTGGAGTCGAGCACGGCGGCCGGGCAGTCGACATTCCGAGACAAGACCTACTATTTTTGCTCGGAGGAATGCCTTCGCCAGTTCGAGGCCGATCCCGAACGCTATGTCCGGGCAGGCTCAGCGAAGGAGATCGAATTCGAGCGGCATGAGCCGCCGTACACGAAGACCGGTCCGATCGTGGCGCCGAAGTTCGGCTCGGCCGGAAGTGGTGGCGCAGAGTACGAGAGGCTTCCCGAGATGCACGACGAAGACGAGACCCAGTAGCGCCGGCGTCGCCGCGGAACTCGTGCAGGCCCAGCCAACGGGCGCGTCCGCATGTTGGCGAGGAACGGAGCTGTCCATCGTGTACGATGCACTCCAGCGTACTGCACGGGACGTGTACGATGATGCCGACAAGGATTCCTCTCCTCGCCGCTGGCGCCCTGTTGTTGAGCGCAGCGCCTGCCGGCGCCCAGCGCCTCACACCCGCGGTTCTCGACAGCATCCAGTTCCGTAACCTTGGACCGTTTCGCGCGGGCGCGTGGATCACCGACTTCGCTGTCCCGGCCACACCGGAGCGCGCGCACCGGTACACGTTCTACGTCGGTACGCGCAACGGCGGCGTTTGGAAAACGGTGAATGCAGGCACGACGTTCGAACCTGTCTTCGATGCACTCGATCAGCAGTCGATCGGTGCAGTGGCCGTGGCTTCGTCGAATGAGAACCTCGTGTGGGCCGGAACGGGCGAGTCGTACGTCGCCCGCTATTCGTATTCCGGCGACGGTGTTTACAAGTCCACCGATGCGGGCAGCACATGGGCGCACATGGGACTGCGTGAAACGCAGCACATTTCGCGTATCGTGATCCACCCACACGATCCTGCGATCGTGTACGTCGCCGCCATGGGTCCGCTGCACACGCGCAGCGGCGCACGCGGCGTCTTCCGCACACGTAATGGCGGCCAGACATGGGACCGTGTGCTGTTCGTGGACGATCTCGTCGGTGTGATCGATCTGGTCATGGACCCCGCCGATCCGAGCATCCTGTATGCAGCGACGTACGAGAAGGAAAGAACTGCGTGGCGGCTTGTGCAGGGAGGCCCGGGCAGCGGCGTTCACAAGACGATCGATGGCGGCGATTCCTGGACTCGCCTCGAAGGCGGCCTGCCCACTGGCACGATCGGCCGCATCGGCATCGATGTCTTTCGCGACAACCCGAACGTGTTGTATGCGCTGATCGAGAACCTGAATCCCAGAGCGGCGGAGCTGCCGCAACCGAATCCGGTCGGCGGTGGCATCGGTGAGGTTTATCGCTCCGATGATGGCGGCGCGACGTGGCGCATGACACACGATCCGAAGATCAACGTGGGTGGGAAGGCGCCATACTCCTTCAACTGGCTACGCATCGACCCCGGCAACGATCAGAAAGTCTGGGTCAGCAGTGTCTGGGTCGCCCATACCACCGATGGCGGACGGACCTGGATCGGCCTCGATGGCGCCGAAGACACCGAGGATGGCGAGCGGCAGCGGTTCCGCCGGATGTTCGGCGATATCCGCGCGATATGGGTCGATCCCGAAGACCCCGAACGACTGCTGGTCGGCTCCGATGGCGGCGTGTACATCACGTTCGATGGTGGTCACAGCGTCCGGCATCTTTCCAACCTGCCATTGGGTGAGATCTACGCCATCGCCGTGGACATGGACGACCCCTATCACATCCATGCCGGACTCCAGGATCATGAGTCCTGGCGCGCACCCATCAATGGCTTCGCGGGCGAGGTCGGCTCCGAGTTGTGGGTCACGGTCGGGACCGGCGATGGGATGTACAATGCGGTCGACCCGACCGACAGCCGCTGGGTCTACAACACCCAGCAGTTCGGCGGTCATTATCGGCAGAACCTGGTCACGGCCGAGCGAACCAGCATCGCACCACGGCCGCCGGATGGCCAGCCGCGGTACCGCTACACGTGGACCACTCCGATCGTCCTCTCACCACACGACCCCAGAACGCTTATCACGGGCGCACAGATGGTGCTCCGCTCGCGCGACCGCGGCGACACCTGGCAGGAGATCAGCCCCGATCTGACCACAGGCGCATCGCAAGGCGCGCCAGATGCCGAGCGCTGCACGACGACCCGTGCGGCAGAAGGCAACATCTGGTACTGCACAATTACGACCATCGCCGAATCGCTGCACTCACGCGGGGTCTTGTGGGCAGCCACCGATGACGGCCGCATCCATGTGACGCGCGACGATGCCGCATCGTGGTCCGATGTTACGCCGCACATCCTCGCAGCGGGAGCCCCTCCCGGCTACTGGTTCACACGCGTCACACCGTCCCGGCATGTTGCCGGCACCGCATACGCCACAATGACCGGTTTCCACCGCGATGATGATCGCCCGCTCGTCTTCCGCACGGATGATCTCGGCGCGACCTGGCGCAGCCTCGCCGCGACACTTCCCGGCGCTGCGCCTGCCAATGTGATCATCGAAGATCACACGAATCCCGATCTGCTCTTCCTCGGCACGGACCGCGGCCTGTTCATGAGCATCGACGGCGGCGTACGCTGGGTGCCGTTCCAGGCCAACATGCCGATCGTGCCGGTGCGCGACCTCGTCGTACACCCGCGCGAGAACGACCTCGTCGTGGGCACCCATGGCCGCGCCATCTGGGTCGCTGATATCACGCCATTACAGCAGCTCTCGGAGGCCGTACTCGCGGAGCCCATCCATCTCTTCCAGCCGGAGCCGAAAGGCCTCCGCATCGAGAGCGACTGGGGAAACTATGGCCTCGAGGGCGACCATATCCTGGCCACTCCCAATGAGCCGAATGGCATGATCATCCAGTACTGGCAGCGCGACGCCGCGCCCCGGCCGTTGACGATTCGGATCACCGATGGCGCGGGCAACCTCGTTCGTACCCTCCAGACTCAGCCCGGATCAGGGCTCCGCCACGTCGTCTGGGATCTGCGGCACGCCCCGGAGCAAGGTGCCGGGCGCGCCGGGTCTCGGCGAAATGCCCCCGAACCCGTCCCGCCCGGAGAGTACACCATCACTCTGGAAGCCGGCAGCCAACGGTGGTCACGGAAGGCCACCGTAAAGCCAGCCGTCGCGCTGCCGCGGATCGCATCCCACTGACGACAGTTCGAGCGTCGAGGCACCACAGCTCTTGACACCTTGATTCTACATGCGTAGTATGACACCTGTAGACCAACGCCTCTGGCGGCGCACGCAGCCTACGGGCTCGAGGAAGCAAAGGCGTCGCAGGCCAACGCTTGCGGGGACGGTCTGGTGGCACGGCACGAACGGGACGGGAGAAGTGAGACGAAGCATGCGCTGACCGGCTTGCAACTGGCGCTGGTGCGCGTGCTATGGGAGCGGGGTTCCGCGACGGTAGTGGAGGTGCAGGAGGCACTTCGCGAGGAGCGGCCTCTGGCGCAGACGACCGTAGCCACGTTGTTGTCGCGGTTGGAGAAGCGAGGGGTGGTGGCGTATCGGACGGAGGGCCGGCAGTACGTGTACCGGGCGCTGATCACGGAGGACGAAGTCCGTGGCTCGGTGCTGGAAGAGGTGACGGAGCGACTGTTCCACGGTGACGTTGCGACGCTGGTGAGCCATCTCATCTCGGGAACAGAGGTGGATGCGCGGGAGCTGGCACGAGTGCGCGAGCTGATCGAGGCGCGTGAGCGCGAGCTGAAGCGGAGGAAACGATGAACGTCGCGGAGTGGTGGTCGTTGGGAGCGGCTGTGCTGCTGGCGTTTCTGCTGACGTACGCGCTGCACAGTACGGTGCTGCTGGCGGCGGTCGCGGTGCTGACGCGTGTAGTCCATGCGACAGAGTGGCACGATGTCCTCTGGAGAACGGCCCTTGTCGGCGGTGTCGTCACGGCGGCAGCGGTGACCGTGGCCGGGACGCGCTGGATCGCGGTCGGCCCTACGTGGACGACTGCGGAATCCATGCTGGCCGGTTCTGCCGCGATGGCCGAGGCGCCTCCGAACGGAACGGGTGCGGCGCTACAGGACGGTGCGGGTTTGCGGTCTGACGATGTGGTACTACCGTCTGAAGACGCAGGGGCGCCGGACGTTGCCGAACACGCGTCCGCATCTGCATCGCGCAGCAGTAGCGCAGACCGCTCCGCACTCGTTGCAGGCGACGGCGAGGCGGATGGCACGGACGGTCGCGGCGTTGGCGCCGCCAGCGGATCCGGGTCGAGCACGGAGCGCCGCCTGGTTCAACGTTCCGGCACCGGTGTGAGAGTTGCCGCGGCCGCGATGCCGGTGGTTATCCTCTGGCTGGTCGTCGGATTCGGACGTCTGGCACGGCTGATGTTGCGTCGGCGCGGCCTGTTCACGCTCCTCTCCGATCGGCGGCCTGTCACGGTTGGCCCGGCTGCGGCCGGGTTCGCAGCCGCTGTGGTGGCCGCAGGGCTGCGCCGGCCTGTTCGGCTCACAGCATCGCGCTCGTGTTCGGTGCCGATGGCGCTGACGTCGCGCGAAGTGTGTGTACCGGATCGCTTTCTGACGGACCTGGACGTGGAGCAGCAGTGTGGCGCGCTGGCGCACGAAGCAGCGCACCTGGCGCGACGCGATCCGTCGTGGGTCTTTGGCCTCGCGATGCTGGAGGCCGTGTTCTTCTTCCAGCCGTTGAACGCGTTCGGGCTGCGACGCGCGAAGGAAGCGGCGGAGTATCTGTGTGACGACTGGGCAGTGCGCGCCGGGTCAGGGCTCGGCCTCGCGCGATGCCTCGAGACGGTCGCGTCATGGCTTCTGCCAGGGCATTCACGGTTGTTTGCGGCGGTGAGCGCGATGGCGGAGCGCCGATCGACGCTCGTGCGGCGAGTGGAACGCCTGGTCACAACACATGCCGGGCGCGGATCCGATGCACGGCCGGCGACCGCTGCCGCGTTTGGACTTGTGTTGCTGGTCGCGGTCGCTGCGCCCGCATTCACGCGCCCCGCGGCGGTTGCAGCGGGCGGCGTGCAGGTCGGACAGGAGTCCGTGGTCCGCGCACCGGACCCGGCGGCGCAGCTTCGCGAGCGCTGGACCTGGGCGTTGCGCGCGGCGGAGTCGCAACGGATGCGACCGTTCTGGATCGTGTGGGCGTTCGACCGCCCGACCTCGCCCAACGAGCAGTTCATCAGCGACAGCGAAGGAATCGACTTCAGCGAGATCGACTGGCAGGGCACGCCTCTGCGCTCGGTGCTGGGTGGCGGAGCTGCGTATGGCAATGGTACGATCGCGATCCTGCTCCGCCTTGGCGACGCATCCGAGCCGTCCATCGACCGCATCGCACACCGCAGTATGACGCTGGGGATGGACTTCGACCGGCAACGCGTCTTCTGGCTCGGATCCGCGCGAGACGAGGAGAGCATCGCGTGGCTCGAAACGCTGCTCACGCGCGTGCCGGCAGAGAATCTGAAGAGCGAACTGGTCGAGGCCCTGGCATTGCATGCCACATCGTCAATCGTGCTGCCGTCATTGGGCCGGATCCTGGCCGAGCAGGCCTCTGCGGACGTTCGGTCCGAGGCGGCGGAGGGTCTCGAGTACCACGATGTCGCGGCGTCACTGGCGCTCGCGCGGGAGACCGCGTCTACCGATGCATCGTCGCTCGTGAGGCGCGAGGCGGCGGAGGCGATCGGCGGGATTCAGACAACCGGTTCTGCGGCCGCACTCGTGGAACTGGCGCTCGAATCCAGTGATGCGACCGTTCGCGCAGAAGCCGCAGAGGCGCTCGAGGATCAGCCGCAGGCCGATGCGCTGCCGGCGCTCGAGCGCATCATCTTCGAGGCCCGCGATGCAGGCGCGCAAACGGAGGCGGTCGAGGCGCTCGCCAGATTCGGCGATGACGCAATCGAGCTGTTGCGCCGCACCATCTGGGAGCATCCCGTCTCGATGACGCGTATGGAAGCCGTGGAGACGCTCGGCGATACCGGCTCGGATCGCGTGCTTCCGCTGCTCGGCGACATCGTGGAACGCCATCCGGACGGGAGAGTCCAGGACGAAGCGTTGGATGTGCTCGCGGACATGGACTCGCCGCGCGCGCGCACCATGCTGCTCGATGCGGTCACGCTGAGCAGCGCCCCCGAGACGCGGCGGGAAGCCGTCGAGCGGATCACCGAAGCTGGGAAGGACGCGCCGCTCACGCGCGAGCAGGTCGAGGAAGTTGCGGCCGTACTCGAGCGCGTCGCGTTCGACGATCCCGATCGGGCCGTCCGGATGCAGGCTGTCGAGTCGATGGCGGACTTGCCACGCGACATCGCGCTGCCCCTGCTGCGCCGCGTGATCGAACGCCATCCCGATGCAGGTGTGCGGAAAGAAGCGGTCGACGTGCTCGCTGACATGCGTCTGGACCGCTGAGCGTCGCGTCCCGGAAATACGTTTACCGGCCGGTCTATCCTGCCGAGGATCGATTCGGCCGTTGCGGTCCACACGAACGGCCGGCTTTCGGATTGGGCCATGAGATCCCGTCAGGGGTTTCGATGCGCCAGGGACAACTCGGCCGCCACCGCCGCCAGTCTGCCGTCCCGCGTCCAGAGCCTCGCCGTTCCTTCGAGCGATACCGCGGCAAGCAGGTGCACGTCGACCCAACCGATGCCGCGACCCACCAGACCGTGCCGCTCGATGTAGAGCATCGCCTCGTCATCCGTTGCCACGGGCGAGAATGGCAGGCCGCGGAACAGGCCAAGCAGTTCGCGCCGGTTGCGCAGCGTGCCGCACGCCAGCTCGCCCAGCACGAACGGGTGCATCAGCACACGGCTCGCGTTCAGCTCGGCTGCCAGCGCCGGCTCCCGCCCGCGCAGGTGCCCGATCCAGACCGACGTGTCCACCAGGATCACCGCTCACGCCGTCCGTACGCGGCGCCGTGGCGGTGCATGTGCCACCGGCTCGCTGCCACCCAGCTGCGCCAACCGTCGCCCGCTCTCTCGCTGGATCAACGCCTGCAACGCTTCCCGGATCAGCGCTGTCCGCTCCTTCATGCCCGTCAGGCGCTGCGCCTCGCGCACCAGCTCGTCATCCAGATTGATGGTCGTCCTCACGTGTAACCTCCCGGCCGAAGTACATGCATGAAATGTACACCACATGGTGCATTTTCCCATGCCTGAAGCGGCCATGATCGCGTGGTGGCGCTCGCGCGAGAGCGGGATCAGGACCGTCGCGCCTTCTGGGTGCGCCTCAGGCGGGGGCGGCAGGGACACGGTCGAGCACCGCGTCGAACATGCCGAATCCTCCTGCCTGTCGTGAGCACGAGCGCTCAGCGGTTCCTCTCGCGCATTGAAGCCGGTTGGGATTTAGCCGCGGAAAGCGCGGCATATCCACCATGCTCGCTACCGCGGCGGACGTTCGTTGGGAATTGACCGCGGTCCGCGCGGCAGATGCCCAGTGCGCCCCAGCATGCCGGAGCTCACTCGCCGCCGTCGAAGTCTGTGGAGGCGTTCTCACACATCCGCACGGCTGTCGCTCGACTCGAACCGGACAGGTCGGCCTGATCGCGGCACCGCCCCTCCTTGAGTCGCCGGTTCCGTTCCGGTATACTGCGGTTGCGTTCGCAGGACGCACCCAGTCCGCGGAAAGGGCCGCGCCCACCTGCTGGTTCGACGTTGGAAACAACACGGACCTCTTTCTGCCCGCCGTGCGGACAACGGGCGATGTGAAGGAGGTCTCATGTCCACGCCCCTGCGTCCGGCGCGGTCGTTGCCGGCCGTTCCCAACCTCGAGCAGCAGAAGAAACAGGCTCGCGAACTGCTCGACGCCGCACGTGCTCACGATCCCGAGGCGGTCCGTCGCTTCCGCACGTTTCACCCTCGCCTGCGCACACGCCCGGCCCATGAATGGTCGCCATCCCAACTGGCGCTGCACGACGCACAACTCGTCCTCGCTCGTGAATACGGGTTTACGAGCTGGCCAGCATTCAAGGCTCACATCGAGGCCACGGTCGCGTCACGCCGCACGCGGCCGTTTGTGCGCGAACTCGATTACTACGAAGACCGCGCCCACGGACTGGTCGCGGTGCTGGCCGATGGTGCACCATCCACGCTCGACCAGGTACGGTCGTGGCACCCGGGCTTCGCGGATGCATCCGATGATGCGATTGTTACCGCTGCGTTATCGGGCAGATTCGACATCGAGGATGCGCGCCTTGTCTATGCGCGGGAACATGGGCATGCGAAATGGGCTGACTTCGCGGAGCACATTCGACTGCTCGGCGCGGGTGAGGCGACGGATTCGTTCATGGACGTGCTCGAAGCCGGCCGGCGAGGCGATTGGGATCGCGCGAAACGCATGCTGCACGACCATCCGGATCTCGTTCGTGCGCGCGGGACAAACGGGAACACGCTGCTGAACCTCGCGTGCAGTCTCGTAGCCTGTCCGGTGCCGGAAGCCCTGTCGGATCCGACGATCGCATCGTCCGACCAGGACCGTCTCGCTCCCGTGCATCTCCTGATCACCGCCGGAGCAGACACGAATCAGGGCAACGACCGAGGCTGGACACCGTTGCACCAGGCCGGCTACCGGAATGATCCCGGGATGGTAAAGCTTCTGCTCGAAGCGGGAGCTCGCCCCGATTCAGAGGCACACGGCGAGGGTGGAACACCCCTCGCGGTCGCGCTCTTCTGGGGTCACCGCGAGTCCGCCGGCATGCTCGCGACGGCCGGCGTCATGCCGCGCAACCTGCGCGTCGCGGCCGGACTCGGGCGAACAGACCTCATCGGCACATTCTTCACCAAAGACGGGCAGCTCGCAGCGGATGCGGGCATCGCACGCGGGTTCTATCGGCCACACAGCGGATTCCCAGCCTGGCGACCATCGAATGACCCCCGCGAGATCCTCGATGAAGCTCTGGTCTGGGCAGCAAAGGCGGGACGTATCGAGGCGATATCCCTTCTCGTCGAACGCGGTGCCCGCCTCGACGCCGATCCGTATCGCGGCACGCCGCTTCTTTGGGCCGCGGCCAACGGCAGAGTGGAAACCGTACGTTGCCTTATCGATCTCGGTGCGAACGTGAACCTCCGTGCAACGTTCGGGGGCCCGAGCCACGGCCAGGGCGTAACAGCCATTCACCTCGCCGCTCAGAACAATCATCGGGAAGTCGCGGCACTGCTGCTCGCGCGCGGCGCCGATCCGATGATCCAGGACAATCTCTACGGTGGCACGGCGATCAGCTGGGCAAGACATTTCGGTTCCGCGGAAGTCGCATCGTATCTCGAGGGCGAGGCACACGACACGAGCCAGGATTGATCACGCAGTCCGGGGAACTCTTCGGGCTTTTCGCGCCGGGCGAGACGCTTGACCCCCGCAGCACCTGGCCGGAGAGGGTCACTCCAGAGTGGGGTGAACCTCCCGGCCGGGGGCATGCCGCCGGACCGACTGCCCTACGTCAGACTTTCGGCCGGGCTCGTCCTGCGGCGATTTTTCGTGACGAGGGCGCAGGGAGCGTCAGGATGTGTGCGCACGCAGCAGCACTCGGGTCAACGCTGAACCTTCGCCGCGTTCATCGTCCCGGCGCCTCAGGAACATTCGCCGGACATGTCGGAAACCTAACTCCTCGCTGCGTCCAGCTTCTTGAACCGTTCGATGGCCTCGCTCGGCTCGAAGTCGTCCAACTCGAACAGCTGGCGAATCTCGATTTCGCCCTCCTGATCCTCGCCGAAAGGGGCCGGGAAGCGCCGCGCCCAATCCATCGCCTCTTCCCTCGATTTCACCTGAATGATCGTATAGCCGGCGATGAGTTCCTTGGATTCGGTAAAGGGCCCGTCGATGACGGTCTGTTTCCCACCGGCGTATCGGATTCGGGCGCCCTTCGAGCTTGGCTGGAGGCCCGAAGCGTCGACCAGAACGCCGGCTCTGGCCAGTTCCTCATGGTAATCCGCCATTACAGTGAACAGCTCCTCTTTCGGCGGCGCTCCCGCTTCAGAATCCTTGTTGGCCTTTACGATGATCATGAATCGCATGGTAACGAGTCTCCTCGGGTTACAGTTACACGGGGAACGACTGTTCGCCGGGTGGTTCGTGGCTCGAGATAAGCGGCGACGTGCCCGGGGATTGCCGCGAACGGTGCGCGTCGGGCTCGTTCGCCCGTCTGACCCCTCGCAGCAATACTGCGGCCACGATGGCCAGCACAATCAGAATGGAAGCGCTGACGGCGGCCGTCGTTTCGAACGCGCGAGCGAACGCCTCGCGTGCCGACATGACCAGTACTGACCCGAGCTGCTCCGGCAGTCGATCGGCCATTGCGACTGCACCACCGAGCGTCTCGCGCGCGGCCTCTGCGGTTGCAGCAGGAATCGCAGGCGGAAGCGAGGCCGCCATCTCGCTCCGATACACGGATGTCCCGATGCTGCCGAGGATTGCGATGCCGAGTGCGCCGCCGAACTCAGCGCCCGTCTCGGAGATCGCGGATGCGGCGCCAGCCCGTTCGGGTGGAGCGGTCCCAATGATGATGTCGGTTGCCAGAATGACGACCGGCGAAATGCCGAAGGCCATGACGATGGAGCCCGACACGATCAGTGCGAGACCGGACGCGCCGTCGATCTGCGTCAGAATCGCGAACCCCATAGCGGCAAGTGTGAGGCCACCAGCCATTACGAAACCCGGGTGAACCCGGCGCACGACCAGCGGTGCGAGCATGGATCCGGCGATGAATCCGCCGGATGAAGGGATCGTCCAGATCCCAGCCATCAGCGGCGACAGCCCGAGGACGGACTGGAGATACTGCGCCATGAAGAGGAACGCGCCGAACGCAGCGAACAGCGCGAAAGTGCTTGTTACGAGTGCCCCGCTGAACGCCGGCGCGCGGAACAGCCGGAGATCGATCAGCGGATCCTCGAGCGTGTGTTGCCTGCGCACGAACATCGCACCCGCCGCCAACCCGGCGAGAATCCATACGGCAGGCACCCAACCGATGCCGTCTACAGCGATCCGCTTGAGGCTGTAGATCACGGACAGCACGGCCACGAGGGATAACGCCGCGCTCCGTACATCCATACGACCCGCGTCAGGATCCCTGTACTCGGGCAACAACATCGGCCCCAGCACGAGCAGAAGCGCCATGACGGGTACACTCACGAGGAACACCGAGCCCCACCAGAAATGTTGCAAGAGTACTCCACCGACCAACGGACCGATCGCGGCGCCGACCGAGTAGCTCGTAGCCCAGATCGCGATCGCCATGGTTCGCTGTTGAGCATCGAGAAACATGTTGCGAATGAGCGACAGGGTTGACGGCGCGAGCGTTGCGCCAGCCAGCCCGAGCAGCGCCCGCGTCGCAATGAGCATCTCCGCGCTGGTCGAGAATGCCGCCAGCACGGACGCGATACCGAACGCGGTCGCGCCCATCAGCAACAATCGCCGCCGGCCGATCCGATCGCCCAGCGTCCCCATCGTGATCAGCGAACCGGCGATCAGGAAACCATAGATGTCGACGATCCATAACAGTTGCGAACTCGTCGGTTCGAGGTCCGCACTGAGGGACGGTATTGCAAGGTTCAGGACCGTCAGGTCCATCGAATAGAGCAGACACGGCAGCGCAATCACGGCGAGCCCGATCCACTCCCGCCGTCCGGCCCGTACAGCGCCTGAAGTCATTGCTCGAAACTCTCCTCATCGTTGCGGCCGGACCGCGACCGAAGGAATCGATCCCTGTTTGCGGGGCCGGCCGCTCTTCCTCAATCAACGAGTCGGCCGGCTCGGTTTCGACATTGCGATCGCAGGCCGCCGGCCCGCGGACCGGGTACCACTTCCCAAAGTTGGCTTGTTCGGCCATGCAAAAATCCCGACTTGACTGTAGGGAAGCCGAGATCGGGCGCTTTCGCGCAGGTCAACGGGCCAAATCGATACGCGGTTGAGCCAACTTTGGAGAATGGTTCCCGGTCCAAAGGACGGAACTGGCGACCGCGCTGCACACGAGCCAGTCGCGAGCGCTGAGGCTGACCGTGCCGAAGGCCTGCTGAAGCAGCGGCACGTAGAGGACGAGAACCTGGAGCGCGAGTGACAGCAGGATGGCGGCCCACAGCCACCGATTGGTGAACAGATCCGTGAAAGCACTTCGTGTGTCGGATCGGACATTGAGAACGTTGAAGATCTGAAAGAGCATGAGCGTCGTGAACGCCATGGTCTGAGCATGAGGCAGGTCGCCGGACCCTTCGAAGAAGCCACCGGGCAGGGAGAGGTCGAGGACGAGCAGCGTGCCGGCGGCCATGATCGTGCCGACGAACGCGATGCCGCGCCACATGCGAGGGGTGATCACGCTCTCGGTCGGCGGCCGCGGTGGTTGGTCCATCAGATCGGGGTCTGCCCGCTCGACGCCGAGAGCGAGTGCGGGCGGACCATCGGTGACGAGATTGATCCAGAGGATCTGGGTGGCGAGCAGGGGCAACACAACACCGTTGCCCTCGGCGCGCAGACCGATGCGCTCGGCCAGCACAACGCCGAAGAACATGGTCAGGACTTCACCGACATTCGAGGACAGCAGGTATCGGAGAAACTTGCGAATGTTCGCGAAGATCGCGCGTCCTTCCTCGACTGCGGCAACAATCGAAGCGAAGTTGTCGTCAGCAAGCACGATATCGGCTGCGGCTCTGGACACATCGGTGCCGGTGATGCCCATGGCGATGCCGATGTCAGCAGTCTTGAGAGCGGGTGCATCGTTCACACCGTCGCCGGTCATGGCGACGATCGCACCTCGCCGTTTCAGCGCGGTCACGATGCGAAGCTTGTGTTCGGGATTCACGCGTGCATAGACGGATACATCGCAAACCATCTGTTCACGTTCGTCATCGGGCAAGCGTTCCAGTGCGATGCCGGTAACTGCGCGTTCGTCGCTCGCGATGCCGAGTTCACGGGCGATCACGGCGGCGGTACGCGGGTGATCTCCCGTGATCATGAGCAGACGGATCCCGGCCGAACGAGCCCGAGCAACGGCAGCTGCGGCCTCGGGGCGTGGCGGATCGATCATTCCGATCAGCCCCGCGAAAACGAGATCCTGCTCGACGGTCTTGAAACGTTCTGACGCGGTGGGTGGGGTGGAATCCGAAGCGTGTCCCATGGCAGTCGGAGGACCGGCCGAGACGCCGTGCTCATCGGCGGGCAGCGCGTCTCGCGGCAGCGAATGCGCGGCTACGCCCAGCGTACGAAGCGCATCATCCGCGAGTGAATCGTTGGCGCGCAGAATCTCCTGACGCCGATCCTCGGTCAACGGAATGACCTGATCACCCAGGAACTCGTGCGAACAGCGAGTGAGCAGCACGTCCGGCGCGCCCTTCGTAAAGACGATCAGTCGCTCATCCCGTTCGGAATCGCGGTGAATGGTGCTCATCAACTTGCGTTCGGAAGAGAACGGGACCTCGGCGACCCGTGGCAGACGTGCCTCGAGGGTGGCGGCAAGCAGGCCGGCTTTGCGGGCGGCAACGAGCAATGCACCCTCGGTCGGGTCACCTTGAACAGTCCAGCGTCCGTCCTGCTCCTGCACTGATGCGTTGTTGGCGCGGTCAGCGGCGGCGAGTGCGCGCTCGAGTTCGAGCCGGAGTGGACCGTCGACCGTGCCGCCGTCTTCACGCCGGACTTCACCGGCGGGAGCGTATCCCGACCCACCAAAAGTGACACGTCCGCTGGCGGTAACGGCGACGCGCACGGTCATTTCGTTCTTCGTGAGAGTGCCCGTCTTGTCTGACGCAATCACACTTGCCGAGCCGAGCGTCTCGACGGCGGCGAGGTGTCGCACGATTGCGTTGCGGCGAGCCATCCGCTGCACACCGATAGACAACACGGCCGTAACGACCGCGGGCAGACCCTCGGGCACGGCGGCGACAGCCAGTGCAACGCCGAGGATCAGCACATCGAAGACGCCCGAGGCGGTGCGCACATCTTCGACCAGGAGAATCGTCCCGATCATGACGATCGCAATGACGACCACACCGATGCCGAGGCGCTTGCCAGTGCGATCGAGTTCCTGCTGGAGCGGCGTGATCTCATCGTGCGTTGCCTTCAGCAGACCGGCGATACGCCCCATTTCGGTGTGCATACCGGTCGCCGTCACGATGGCTCTGCCTCTCCCGTACGTGGCGGCTGTACCGCTGAACACCATGTTGATCCGATCGCCGAGCGCGACCGGCTCCTCGATTGGAGCCGTAACCTTGGAAACAGGCAGGCTCTCGCCCGTCAGAGCGGCCTCTGCGGTTTGCAGCACCGTGGATTCGAGCAGCCGCGCATCCGCGGGAACCGTGTCACCCTCCTCGATGAGCACGAGATCGCCGGGGACGAGTTGTGAGGCGGGGATCTGGCGACGTTCGGAATTGCGGATAACGGACGCCTGGTCCGCCGACATGGCCGACAGTTCGGCGACGGCGGCCTCGGCGCGAGCTTCCTGAACGAAGCCCATGGTCGCATTGAGCAGAACGACGGCAAAGATGGCCAGCGCCTCGTACGGCAGCGCCGACTCGCGCTCCAGAACCCACAGCACAGCCGAGACGGCTGTAGCGAGGAGAAGGAGCAGAACGAGGACATCCTGAAACTGGGCGAGGAACCGGCACCACGCGGAGACGGGTGTTTCTGCCGCCAGCTCGTTGGCCCCGTATTGCTCGAGCCGGCGCCGCGCTTCCTCTTCGGTCAGACCATGCCGAACATCGGTGCCGAGTTCAGCCGCAACGGTGGCGGCGGTTCTCCGGTACGCATCAGACGGTTCGCCGGCAGACGGTTCGCCGGCCGGCTGCTGCACCGACCGGCGCCGATCCTTCGACGGACGCGAGCAAGGTGGCTCCCGCGCGGGCAACGAGGACCTTGTTCGATCGCTGCTCGCTTACGACGAAGCGGCGGCCAGGACACGATCCACGTGGCGGTCGATGGAGCCGAGCAAATCGATCAGTTCGACCTTGCTTTCCGCCGCGGCGATGGCGCCGGCGAAGTCGAGCATGGCGGCGCGAACGGCCGAGCGGCCAGACGTCGAATCCCGTCGTGCGGAGGGTACCGGCAAGGCAGCGGCCGCCGTGCTCCCGGTTACCGGCGAAGGGGCGGATCGCGTCTGGCGGGCGCGTTTCGGCCGATTCGAACGGCCCGGCTGTTTCTTGGCGGTTGCGACGCTGCGCGCGCGCTTTCTGCCGACGCTTTTCTTACGGCCTGCTGTCGTCCTGCCCGCTGCCGCTGCGACGCCACGCCCTCGTTTTGCTACTGCTCGCTTCTTCCGGCTCCCGCCTTTGGAGGCCAGAGCGCGTGCAGCCGTCAGACGATATGTACCATGAAACTGCTGACCGCTCATCTTCCGCAGCGACCGATCGATGCCGACGGCTTTCGCAAGCAACGCCTCGTTCCGGACGGAAGGATCCTTTTCCATTTCGCGCTGCACCATTGCGAGGACCTTCTGGTTGATCTCGGCCATCTCAGGATGCTCTCGTTTAAGGGTTGACGGGCGAAACGCTTGTTAAGAGACGAACGAACCTGCGCAATTGTCAAGTGCTAGGCCGGGAACCCGGTCATTCGATCCACGGCCGCCTTGCCGCCCAACAGGATCGACGGCATACTCCCAGTCGGGTGGCGAATGGGTCAATGGGCGGCCGGGCGCGAACCAGGCAGCATCGCCAGCGACACATCTGGAATGCTGAACAAGGCGATACAAAAAGACTCTTCGAGGAGGAACCATGAAGAGATGGTCCTGTTCATTGCCAGCGATGACTCTTCTGCTCGCCGCCAATGCGGCGCCGGCGCTTGCGATACAGCGCGGCCAGTCACAGGTCGATGTCGTACGCCCCAGGGATCAGCGCGTGCCACCGCCCTACAGCCTCGAAATGGTCAGGCCAATCGCCATGGCCGATCATGTGTGGATGTCGGAACTCACGATTCTGGAGATGCGCGACCTCGTCCGCCAGTACGGGTACACGACGGCGCTCATCCTGAACGGTACGATGGAGGCGAATGGCCCGTATCTCACGACCGGTAAGCATAACCATGTTCTGGAAGTGACCGGCGATGCCATTGCACGGACGCTCGGCAGGACCCTGGTTGCACCGATCGTGATGCTCGACGGCGGTAACCCGGAGTCTACCACACAACCGGGCCGGCTCGTGCTTTCACCTGCCACGCTCCTGGCCGTGCTCAAGGACATGGCGACCAGCCTCAAGGCTCAGGGCTTCACCGAGATCTTTTTTCTCGGTGACAGCGGAAGCAATCAGCGCACGCTGAGTTCCGTGGCCACGGAACTGGCCGAGGCGTGGGCCGGCCAGGACGTGCTGGTCGCTCATATCCCGGAGTACTACAACTACGGTGACGTGTTGCGGTACCAGAACGAAGTCCTTGGCAAGGTCGAACTCAACAAGGACCTCGACGGTTATCATGACGATTACTACATCTCGTCGATCATCATGAATGACAGTCCTCGGCACGTTCGCTACGAACAGCGAGTGCGTGTCGGTCTCGATCACATCAACAGTCTGCCGCTCGTGCTCGATGAGGCGCTCGAGATCGGCAGGAAGTTGATCCAGTTCCGCGCCGAGGTAACCGTCGCGGCGATCCAGACGCGTCGCGAGACCAACGCAGCAGCAGTACGCGCGAGGAACTGACGACCGGGTGCGCGACGAGCGCGCGCACATGCGCGTTACGCCTTCGTTCACGGCGGTTCGGGGAGCGAGTGCATCGCCGGCGAGACCGCGTGCGCGATCGTCACCATCGTTGTAATGAGGAAGCCCGGCGCCTCCGTACTCGACGGAGGACGCCGGGCTCTCGTCGGTCACCATCCGTACGTGGCGACCGGATCCTTCGCCTGCCTGCTACTTCATCATCGCGAGGCCGTTCACGATTGCTTCGGTGTTGTGAGCGAAGCGAATGCCCCACACGCCGTCGGTCGACTTGAGCATGCCCGCCGTCACGAGGGATGCCTTGTCATAGCTGCCCACGACGGTGCCGTTGATCGCGCACTCGACTTTGTCACCCCTTACAGACACGGCAATCTCCTGCGTCACCGGCTCGCCCGGACCGGCCGCCTTGTTCACGGCCGCGTTTTCCTCGCCTCGCCGGCCATTGACCTGGAATGGTTCGGGACCGAAACCACGTACGATGAAGTTGCCGTTGCCGTACGCGGCGCAATACAGATAGGACTGCTGGTCCGTTCCCATGTCGTTCCCGGCAATGACGATGCCGTAAGGGTGCGGATGGTCGTTCAGCGCCATGTACTTCGGCTCCGTGAACGTCGCGCTGACCGTGTAATCGCCGCTCGCGGTATTCGCGGGGTTCCAGTACGTGACGGCGGGCCCGGTCGTGACGTGAAGCGCGTCGCCCTCCGCGACCAGCTTCGAATTGGCCAGCACCTGACCCCGGCTTGCCTCGCGCGCATCGATCTTGCCCATCCAGCCAGGCACCGAGATCCCGCCTCCTTCTACTGCACGGGCTGCATCCTGACCCTGAGCGGTGCCGGCCCCGGCGGCCAGCATGAGAGCGGCGACGACAACGGACTTTCCTTGGACGCGACGCATGGGTTCCTCTCGCTGAGAAGGTGGTGTTCCGGAATGATCGTTTGCGGGCACGCCATCCAGCCATCGGGTACTGGTACGAGGTTCTGGAGGTTCCGCGCCCCGCCGCGCGCCGTTCAACCGCGCGTTGCCCGGCGGGCGGACGGCGCATCAGAATAGCACGTTGACGCGGCGAGTGGTACGGATCCACTCTTCAGATGTTCTCGGTTTTGAACTGGAATGGCGGTCATCCGGTGCTCCTCCAGCTCGACGGAGGTCGATCATGCGTCGCACGCTCCTGATTCCGGCGCTTGCATTTCTGTGGTGTGTTTCCGCATCCGCTCAGGAGCCTGCGAAGCGGGCATTGCGATTGGAGGACCACTACAGGCTGAAGAGCGTCGGCTCTCCGCGAATCTCGCCGGATGGGCAGTGGGTCTCCTATACGGTCTCAACGCCGGTCGAAGCGACGAACGGCTCGAGTACGGAGTCGTTCGTGGCGAAAACCGACGGATCGGCGCCACCCGTGCTCGTGCGCCATCAGGGCGAGAACGTGTCGAATCCGCGCTGGCGCGAGGATGGCCAGCTGCTTGTCGCGCACCGCGACACCACGTGGGTGATCGATCCGGCGCAGCCGGCCGGTCCGGCGACTCGGGAAGCACCCGGCCACACCGGCCTTCCGAGCCCGGATGGGCGGTGGCTCGCGCGCACGGAGGAGGTGGCAACAGCGCCGCCGGCCACTCGGCCGCTGACCGAATTCGAGCGCCGGCACGAGGAACGCTTCAAGGGCGACCAGGTCGACTGGTACCCGTTCATGCAGGATGGCGAGGAGTTTCCGAGCCCCGACCCGCGCGGTGAGCCGCTCGCGGAGATCTTCCTCGATGCGCCGGACAGGATCGGCGAACCGCGCCAACTGACCCGGCTCGGACTCCGGCCCGAGAACCTCGAGTGGAGACCGGATGGCGGCGCCATCCTGTTCGCGGCCGATGAGGCCGTACTCGATGAACTGGCGTTCGGCCAATCCGATCTCTTCCTCGTCACTGTCGATGGGCAGGTCACGCGGCTCACGAACGATGGCTACGAACACTCGGGCGCGAGCTTCTCCCCCGATGGTCGCTGGATCAGTTACACCCGGTCCTACGGCCACGGCATGATCATCGGTCCGCCGAGGATGGCGGACGGTGGACCGCGGGACCTGTACATCCTCCCGGTAGCTGGGGGCGAACCCGTCAATCTGACCGCGGACTGGGATCTGGACCCCGGTGCGTCGCAGTGGTCGCCTGACAGTCGATTCCTCTACTTCAGCGCAGGCATTGGCGGTGCCAATCATCTCTTTCGCGTGTCCGCCGGCGGCGGTCCCGTCGAGCAGATCACGTCCGGCGAGCGGCGCCTGAACGGCATCGACATCGATCGCGCCTTCCAGCGCATGACCTACACGGTCGGCGCGTTCGATCGGCCATCCGACGTCTGGGTGGCAGACATCGACGGCAGCAACGAGCGCCGCCTGACCGATGTCAATGAAGAGTTCCTGGCGCACGTCGAGGTCGCTTCCAGGCCGGCCGAGCGAATCCGTTGGAACAGCTATGATGGCACGCCAGTCGAAGGTTTTCTCCTCTTCCCGCACGGTTACGACCCACGGCGCGGACCATACCCGCTGATCGTCATGAACCATGGCGGGCCGCATTCGGCCTCGGGATACGGCTTCAACTTCAAGAACGCGCTCTTCAACGCGAACGGATATTTCGTCTTCCTGCCGAACTTCCGCAGCTCGACCGGCTATGGCGATGCCTTCAAGTGGGGCACGTGGGGCGGCTGGGGCACGAACGACGGCGAAGATGTCGTGTCCGGAATCGACCACCTCGTCGCCAAGCATCCCATCGACCGCGCTCGGGTCGGCGCGACCGGCCACTCCTATGGCGGGATTCTCACCAACTGGCTAATCACGCATTATCCCGACCGCTTCAAGGCCGCGATTCCCGGAGCCGGTGAATCCAACTGGACCAGCAACTACGCGCTTCGCGATGGTGCAGGCGGCACCAAGGAACGGGAGTTCGGCGGCCGGCCGTGGGAGCCGGAAGCACTCGAGATCATGATCCGGCAGTCGCCGTACTTCCACTGCGCGGACACGAAGGCAGCGACTCTCTTCGTGCACGGTGATGTGGACTACCGTGTTCCGCTGTCGGGCGCGCTCCAGCTCTATACGTGTCTCAAGAAGCAGCGCGTGCCCACGAAGCTGCTCATTTACGAGGGCATGCCGCACAGCATCAGCGGGCACTGGAACAACGTCCATCGCATGATGCATGAACTGCGCTGGTGGGAAACGTATCTGAAGCCGACCGGCCCCGTGCGAGTAAGCGGCTAGTCGTGCTGACTGGTTGGCCGGAGGGCCTGCCGTAACGCGCCGGTACCGCCGACCACGGGTAGCTCGATGGTCGTCGCATCGAGATCGATCGTGAGTTCGGTCCCCGGCTTCGGCCAGAGCGTGAAGTCGCGGTCGCTGGACATGATCATGAGCGCGATGCGTTTGCCGGCGGGCACGATCTGGTCGTCGGGCTGGAGGTCGAATGTCAGCTCGTAGAACCGGCCGGGCACGAGCGGTTCGCTTTCCGTAATCGAGCGATAGTTCTGCGGATCTGCCCAGCCGCGCGTGATCAGGCTGGTCGGTTCGTCCTCACGCTGCGTGAATGGCAATTCGACCAGCCAGACCGACAGGTTCGCTGCGGGTTTGTTGACCGCAAGGCGCACCGTGATGCGCGGCGTTCCGGAAATGTGCACCGAGTCGGCCAGCGGCGGCGAGGCATATAAGAGTCGGTGGTTCGTCCATTCCGCGCGTGCGAGGGCCGCGCCGTCGAAGGAGACATTATCGACCAGCGTTTCGGTCCCCTGCCCCGCCGCTGCTTCGAGACTCAATTCGCCGATGCCGATTCCGCCTGCCCCGGGATGAAGTGTGACGGGCGATGCGGCCGGATTCGGGTAATCCGGATAGGGCGTCGGGTTCGACCGTTCGGCTCCCTCGCGGACGATCCATGCGCGCGGATCGTTTTCGACACCGTTCGCGACACCCAGCAGATAGTGCGTAAACCAGCGATTCATCAGTTCCATGGGCGGAGCACCGCCGTGGCCGCCCTGGTGATAATAGGCCTGTACGGGAACGCCGCTGGCCTCGAGAACTTCGTACACTCTGACGCTGTGTACGGGAACCACGTTCCAGTCGTTGAAGGCGTGTGCCATGAGCGTTGCGGCTTTCACGTTGGAAAGCGCATGGATGTAGTCGCGACCCATCCAGAACTCGTTGTAATCACCGGTGATCCGGTCTCGTCCTGCGGCCATCTCACCATCGCGGATCGTTCCGATGCAGTACTCGCGCCGGTCCGGGTTGCCACTGTTGATGAAGTCGAACAGGAAATCAATGTCCTCACCCAGCCATCCGCCCGGGTGACGGACCAGCCCGTTCGAGCGGTAGTAGTGGTAGTACGATGTGTTGGGCGCAATGGGAATGATCGCCTCGAGGCCCTCGACCCCCGTCGTAGCGGCAGCAAGCGGTAGTGTCCCATTGTACGATGTACCCGTCATGCCGACCCTGCCGGTCGACCACGTCGCGAGGACCTGCTCGTTGCCGACCACAGTGGTGAAGCCGCGCGCCCTGCCGTTCAGCCAGTCGATCACAGCTTTCGGTGCGAGTGACTCGTTGGGCCCACCGACGGTTGGACAGCCCTGCGACAGGCCGGTGCCGGGCGATTCCGAGTGAACGACCGCGAATCCGCGCGGCACCCAGGCGTTCACCTGCGAGTTCGAGATGCCCGGCCTGAGACGGGGCTGGATCGGCGGCTGGTGCGTTCGTGGCGGCGGTGGGTCGCCCAGTTCCTGCTTCACGTTCCAGAGTGATTCGCGAGCGCCGGACGTACCTGCGTAGTACGGGCTGGATTCGTAAACGACCGGTACTTTCAACCCTTCGGTTTCCGTCTGCCGGGGCCGGACCACGGCGACGTGCATGCGATCCGGCTTGCCATCACCATCCGAGTCGAACTCCGTTTCGACCCACAATTCGTGGCGGACCCACTGCGTAGAATCCTGGAAGGCCGGAACGATCTGCACCTGCCCGTCGACAATGATGCGCGGCGTCGGCTCCTGTGCCGGCCCGGATCCGGCATCGATGGCCATCAGAATTCCGACGGCAACCAGGCTGGAGACTCGACGAGCCGCAGTGAAGTGCAATCGAAACGGCATGCAATTCATTCCCCCTCCAACGTGTCGCCCGCTGTCACGGAAGCTGCGGCGCTCGCGCGAACCGGCGTGCGGACGCGGCCATCGGGACGGCGACCTGCGCGCCCGGAACGGCTCGGCGAGCAGGCGCTCCATCGATACGCAAAGTACAGGAACGGGTTCCCGGGGGAAGGACGGCCCGGGGCGGATCCGGGCCGCAATCGCTACAAGAGACGAGGCGTCGTTACGGATGCCGTGATCCCCTGCGGTGACGGGAAGCAGCGTCGCGTTGCGGGGAACTCGGTTCCCTTGTACTCGCAGGTTCGCCTTCGCCCGTCACTCAAACGGGTGACCGTGAGGATCATCCTCCAGTCATTCGGCCGCACGGCCGTCACGATGACGGCCGCCGTCGTCTTTCCCGCCGTGCAAGTGCGCGTGATGGTGACCAGCACGACGTTATTGCGCGTGACGCTGAACGTGCCCGTCCCAACGTGGCCCGGCCGGCAACGCAACTCGAACCAGGTCTGAAATGTCTCCTCGAGGCGGGAATCGGCCGTAAATCCAGTTGATTCGCCGGCCGGTGTCCGCTCATTGGCTGTAATGTCGAGCGCCCGATCGCAGGCGCTCAGCGCCAGTAGCGCCCCGCATGTGGCGAGGCGTGCCCATTCGCACGTGGTCATGGTGATACTCCGGGAAGCGTCCGGTCGAGCCGGACTCGAGGAACTGCGAGGAAACCGGCGCATCGCTACAAAGACCTCGCATGACGGGCGTCTCCGCCTCCGTCCGCATGTCCCGATGCAGCGCCGCAATCGTGAGCGTGCAGCCGGGATCTCCCGCCATGGGTGGTCCGCAGCCAATCGCCGGAAGAAACCGCAAGAAGGCAGGTACATCAGGTGTGCAATGTGCCGGTACGGCGCACCATCGCCGGTCCGCCTCACCAGGCCGCGCGCACTCCGCCCCCTGGCCGCACCGACGGGCAACGCGCTCCGCTGCCTGGCCGCACCGACGGACAACGCGCTCCGCCACCGGGCCGCATCAGGCTGCGGCGCGGATCCAATCCATGGCGGTCGAGCTGCCCTGCGCAACATGAAGCGAACTCCGGTCGCACCAGAACGTGGTGAGCGACCATGATGCCGCACTGCATCGCGCGCGTTGTTCGCGCGCGTCCTGCTCGAAACGTGATCAGCGCTGCGCGCTCGCCAGTTCCCTCACGGCCGTGGCAAGTGTGCGCACCTTCGCCTGATTCGATGATCCGCGCGCGTCACCGTCCAATTGCGTTGCCAGCGAGTTCAGCGCATCTCGCCGTTGCTGTCCGGAAAGCGATTCGGCACGACTGAGCCCATCCCTCGCGGCCGAAACCCGAGCCGCCGCGAGGCCGTTCGAGCGCGCGAGCTGGTCGACATAGGCGCGCGCCAGTGGGAAGCTTGGCGGCCAGACCAGCTCCGGCTGTTCCTGCGCATTCAACTGATCGAGGTGCACAGTTCTCGCCGCATCGATCTCGTTCTGCGAGAGGTGAGCGCTCGGCAGCAGTTCGAAGATGTCGAGCCCGCGTGCGATCTCGGAGCTGATCATGTGTCCGTTGTACCAATAGACGGACCACGAGCCGGCGCTGACCAGTCGCGTCGTATCGATCGGGCCGCGATCGAAGAAGGCGATCTCCTTCGGGTTCGCCGGATCCGTCCAGTCGAACACGGAAATACCGCCCTGGTACCAGCCCTGAACCATCACTTCCCGGCCGGGGATCGGGATCAGGGAGCCATTGTGTGCGACGCAGTTCTCGAAGCTGGTCTGGGCCGCCGGCATCTTGTAATAACTCTTGAACTCCATCTGGTTGTTCTCGAGCGTGAACAGTGCGTTCGCGCCCCACTCGTACTTGTCCGTGGCGCGACAACGTGGCTGAGACCCACCTCCCCACTCATCGGTGAAGAGGATTTTCGAGCCATCGTTGCTGAACGTGGCGGAATGCCAGAAGGACATGTTCGAGTCGGCGACGGCGGCAATGCGACGAGGATTGGCGACGTCGCTGATGTCGAGAAGGAGTCCGTATCCGCCACAGGCACCACCGGCAAGTCCGATGGCCGGGTACACGGTAATATCGTGACACTGCGTCGGCCCGGTGCGGACGCGGTCGCCGCCTCTGCCACCACGCCCGCCTCGCGCGGGGCGATCCGGGTCCGGCGGATCGGCATGCCTTGGCGGAGCGGCCAGATCGTTGAAGATGCGTGGCGAGCTGACGATCGCCGCCTGTTGGGGCGCCGCCAATGGCACGCGGATGACTTCGATGCGGAAGAGCGCGGAATTCGGATCCGCGGACGGCGCCAGCTCGGAGCAGCCCGGAAGTTCGCTCGGGGACCGAACCCGCGCCGAGCCCGACACGTAGATGTAAACGTTCGCGGGATCGTCAGGATCGCTCACGACCGTGTGCGTGTGTGAGCCGCGGCAGGTCTGCACGTTCGCGATGTATTTCGGATTGCGAATATCGGTCGCGTCAAAGACGCGGATGCCGCGCAGTCGATCGGTGCTGACCGAATCTTCCACGCCCTGCGTTCCGCAATCCTTTCGACCGGACTGCCCCTCTCCGGACACGAACAGCACGTTCCCGAAGATCGAGACATCGCTCTGTGACGCGGGACAGAGATAGGCCGTTACGAGCGAGGGCCGTTCCGGATTCGAGATATCCCAGACCTGGTAGCCGTTGTAATTCCCCTGAATGGCATGATTGCCCGTGAACGCGAGATCGGAGTTGGTCACACCGGCGAACTGCTCCGAAGGCGGCGTGTTCGAGACGAGGCGCATGTTCCAGGCCGCGACGCCCGCATCGGTCCGCCCCGGCGCGAGTCCGATTCGCGGATCGGGACTGGGCGGCGCCATGGACATGCCGCCCATCGGTGTTACGCCATTGGCCGATGTGGACGATGACGAAGACGCGCACGCTCCCATGTACAACCAGCCGATCGCGATCAGGCAGACCGTGGCGGCCGTCCAGCGCGCAACCGGACGACGTGTGACCAGATTCGGGTTCATGAGGGCCGATTCCATTGAAGGGTCCAGAGGCGAGACGGGCGAAGGGAGGCCATCATCGGCTCCCACCAGTCGAGTTTACGTCCAGCATCGTCTGCATACGGTCGATCTCCGTGGACTGATCGGCGTACACATCGGATGCAAACTTGAAAACCACATCATCCTGCGCCGCGCCGGCGGACGCGAACAGTTCGTCGACCATCGACAGGGCGCCTTCGTGGTGACGGATCATGAACGTGAGAAACAGCCGGTCGAACTCTGCGCCGCGCGCTCTGTCCAGCTGCGCCAGTTCTTCGTCCGTCAACATGCCCGGCATCAGCATGTCATGCTCGACGCCGTTCATCGTCATGGTCAGGTGCGTGGCCTGCGCGTCGGGCACCTTCTGGCCGCGGTCGCGCAGCCAGTTCTGCATCGTTACGATCTCGTCGGCCTGGCCAACCACGATTCGCTCGCACAGGATGCGCACATCGGAGCGCGCGCCATGCGTGGCCGCCCAGCCAGCCATGACGACCGCCTGCGCGTGATGCGGAATCATGCCGGACATGAAATGGACATCCGCAGCCGTGTAACCCAACTGCCGGAGCCGGAGAGCAGCGGCCGGCGGCAGCCCATCCGCAGGTGCAATCTGCGGATCAAGGACCCTGCCGGTAGCGCTGCTACAGGCTGTACCTGTCAGAACGACAAGCATGCCCGCTACCACACCTCGCGGCGACCACGATCGCATTCGCATCATCCCTCAGCAAAGACGCGGTCCTCACCGGAATCGCTGGTCGTTCGGACCGGGCCGTTTCCGCGTCGAGCGGTTTCGTGTGATACTACGATCTGCAAACCGTGTCGGCCATACGGGCGGCGCGACCGGCGAGCCCGAACGACAGCGGTTTCGGCCGGCTTTGCCTGGCCGTTGCCACGGGAACGGGCGCTTCCCTTTTCCTGGCGTCGAGTTCCACGATGGACCACATTCCCGGAGGTCTCTTTGCTGATGACCGATTGGATGTTAACGGAGTTCGACGCCGAAATGGCGGCGGCACGGCGCGTCCTCGAGCGCGTTCCATTGGAGGATCCGAAGTGGAAGCCGCACCCGACTTCCATGGAGATCGGCTACCTCGCCTTTCTCGTCGCGAGCATGCCTGGCTGGGCGACGGGCGCATTGACCAGGACGGAACTGGACATCAAGCCACCACCGGGCAAGACCTGGGGCGACGACGCGCCAGCGACACGTGAAGGCTTGCTCGAACTCTTCGACCGGGAATCCGCGCAGGCGCGCATGGCCCTGAGCGAGGCTACGGAGGAGTCGTTGCTCGTACCATGGACCCTGAAGATGGGAGATCAGCCCCTCATGACTCAGCCACGCTGGATGGTCTACCGGCGATCCGCGATGAACCATCTGGTCCATCATCGCGCACAGCTCGGCGTCTACCTCCGACTGCTCGGCGTGCCGGTCCCCTCCGTGTACGGACCTTCCGCCGATGAGCGGTCATTCGGCGGCTGACCCCCGCCTGTCGTCCTGGCCTCGCCGCCGGTAACCGTACCGGCGGCGCCGGTCCGCCGCGTCAGCGGATCATGCAGGCCAGAGCCAACCGAAAACGCCTGCCGTCAGCAGAGCGTAAACAAGACCGTCGAACACCGACTTCAGTGTGGTCGCCCAGGCACGCTTGTACCAGATCGATGCCTGCACGAGAGCCAGCGCGTAGCCGGCGAAAGCGACCGTGCCAGTGAAGCGAAAAACATCGAGATAGGCAGCGCCAGGGCCGACCGCACGACCCGCGAGATACGCCGCGAATATCCCGACGACCACGGAGTAGATGAACCACTGCACAAAACTGCTGCCCATGGACCATGTACCCGATGGGAACACGTTCATGAATGCAACCGGGCCCTTTGCAACCTTCTCCTGGTATTCAGGCGATTTCATCCCTGCCGCCCCACCGGCATACGGCATTACGTACTCACCCGGCGCAATCGCAAACGGCCGCAGCGCGGACATCACATCGTCCTCCTTCGGCAGCTTCGCGAAATCGTTCCGATGGTAACCCAACATCATGTGGATGATCGAACTTGCGACGAATACCAGAACTGCACCGAGCAGGATCGGAAGCCACAGCGACATCACGGGGACCATGGATGCCTCCATCGCTGGCAGGTCGGAGATGGGTTTCAGAAGGCGCTGCTAATGAACGCGTGCCACTCAGCCGATGTCAAGCAATACCCATCGATTCGCTCGACCCGTCGATCCGGAACCCACACCGCGGCCGCTCCCCGTGACGGCAGCACTGCGTCACCTTGCCGCCCGTCACCGCTTCGATCAGCGACTGCACCACCGTACACGCCGCCTTCTCCTCGCGTACCACGCCCGCAAGCGGACAACCATTCCCGTCGATCCGCCACACATCTTCCTCCTCCGCATGCACCGTCACCTCCGCACCAAGGCTGCGCAGCACCTCGACCGCTCCGTGAATCCGCGTTTCCACCCGGCCACCGCCCATGCTCCGTTCACCCGCTGCCCGGCGACCCACTTCACGCAGCAGCTTCTGCAACCCGTCTTCGCCGTCCCGCTCCACCACCGCCCGCAACACCTCCGTCAACACCGCCGCGTACGCCTTCGGAAACTGCTCTTCCCCGCTCACCGTGATCCTGAACCGCTGCGCCGGTTTGCCGACGCCCCCCTCGTACAAAGCTCCAGCTTCCGCCACCAGACCGTCCCGCTGTAGCCCGCTCAGATGCATTCGCACTGCGTTGTCCGAAATGCCAACCTCCCCCGCCAGATCCGTCACCGCCCTCGGCCCGGCCCGCAACAACGCGAGGATCCGTCCTCTCGTCCGCGTAATCCATCGTTCGATCGGTTGTGCCAAAGCGCCTCCTCGGAATCCAGCCTGCGCTCCCCGCGCCAGAATCTACACGACCGGCTGGATTCCGACAATATCTCATAAAAACCCTTGACAAATTGGAGTACCCCCGACGAGATTCACTGGCGAGACCCTCAAACCGAGGACACGAAGGAAGAAGGAGGGATCATGAGTTGGAAGGTCACCCGTGGATGGGTGGTCGGGGCTGCGACGGTCGGGTTGGTGGCCGGCTGCGCGGATTCGTCGGGACCGGATCGCGAGCGACCATTGGATCCGCAGTTGGTGGAGGCGGGCCGGGAGATATTCCGGTTCGACACGTTCGGGGATGAGCCGTGGTGGACGGACACGTTGCGGCTGCACGAGGCGGTGCAGGAGGTAACGCCAGTGACTGCGCTGGCGGTGGGACTGAAGGTGGATTCGGATGCGGTGCCTGCGGCGGTGCTGGCGTCCGCAGATCTGAACGATGCGGCGACGACGGTGGCGCTGTTGCGGCTGAATGCGGTGGTGGGAGTGAAAGCGGAAGTGGACGAAGCGGGAGCCATCGTACGGGTGGGAATCACCTGTGCGCTGTGTCATTCGACGGTGGACGATGCGATCGCACCTGGGATCGGGCGGCGTCTGGACGGGTGGCCGAACGAGGATCTCAACGTGGGGGCGATCGTCGCGCTGTCGCCGGTATTGACGGATGACATGAAGGCGACGCTGGAGAGCTGGGGCGCGGGCAAGTACGACGCGTACTGGAACCAGGATGCGACGAGCGATCCAGTGATTCTGCCACCGGCGTATGGTCTACGAAGCGTCGCACTGGAAACGTACACTGGGGAGGGGCCGGTATCGTACTGGAACGCGTACGTCGCGGTTACGCAGATGCACGGACAGGGCTCGTTTTCGGATGCGCGGTTGGGGATCTCGATCGAGCGCGAGCCGGATCTGGTAACGTCGAAGTTGCCGGCACTGGCGGAGTATCAGTTCAGTCTGGAAGCGCCGGCAGCACCGGCGGGCAGTTACGACGTAGCGGCGGCGGGCCGAGGCGAGGCGGTGTTCAGGGGAGCCGGCGAGTGTGCGGCGTGCCACGACCCGTCGGCGGATTTCACGGATGCGGGAGAACGGCTGCACGCGGCAGCGGAGACGGGAATGAACCCCGAACGTTCGCAGCGTGGCACGACCGGGCTGTATCGCACGACGCCGCTGCGCGGCCTGTGGCATCGCGAGGCGTTCTTCCACGATGGAAGCGCCAGCAGCCTTGCAGCCGTTGTGGATCATTACGACGAGACGCTCGAGTTGAATCTCACCGCCAGCCAGAAGGCGGATCTCGTCGAATACCTGAAGTCGATCTGATGTGCAGGGTATTGAAGTTGAACGTGACTTCGCGAATGGCAGTCGCGATTGCGAAGGCGCATCGAATCGCGTGGGCGCGAACGGCGCTCTGCGACGCAGTTCCATCGAACTCAACAAGGGAGAAGAACGAACCATGATCACGTCCAATCGGTTCCGTGTGACATTCGTCATGCTGACCATTTTCGCGGCGCTGGCAACCGTGTCGCGGACTGTGTCGGCGCAGGATCTGACGGACCCGGAAGTCGCGCACGTTGCAGTAACGGCGAATGCGATCGACATCGATCTTGCTCATGTCGCGCTCGAGAAGGCATCGTCCGAAGCGGTGAAAGCGTTCGCACAGACGATGGTCGACGATCATACCGGTGTGAATGAACAGGCGGCCGCGCTGGCGCAGAAGCTGGGCGTGACGCCTGCGCCGAACGACGTGAGTGCGTCGTTGCAGAAGGGAGCGGATGAGGCGAAAGCGAGTCTGCACCATCTGACCGGCGCGGCGTTCGACCGTGCCTACATGGAGCGGGAAGTCGGCTACCATCAGGCCGTGCTCGACGCGATCGACAAGGTGCTCCTGCCGACGACGGAGAATGCGGAACTCAAGAGCCTGCTGGAGACCGTGCGGCCGGCCATCGCAGCGCACCTCGAGCGGGCGCGTTCCATTCAGCGGTCGCTGGGTCAATGATGTTGCAGCGAGTCATGGCGTGGGCTGGTGCAGCGGCGGTTCTCACAGCCGCCGCTGCACCGTACGACACGACACAAGCAGTCGCGGGTGCAGCGGCGGTCGTCACGACCGTCGCTGTCTCGCCGCGTGCGACCGGCGCTGCATCGCACACCACACTCGCCGTCGCGATGCGGCAGTTCCGGTTCGAGCCGGAAGAAATCACGGCAGCGGTTGGTGATACGATCCATTGGATCAATCAGGATCCGGTCCCGCATACGGCAACAGCTGCCGATTCGTTGTGGGACAGCGGCCGAATCGAACGCGATGGACAGTGGACGATGGTTGTACGTGAAGAGGGAGTCTTCGAGTATCTGTGCACGTATCATCCGACGATGAAAGGCGTGATTCGCGTGATCCGTGAAAAGGGCCGGTCGAGAACACCGTGAGGAAGTGGCACGCTGCATTGGGCGACCTGATCCCACCCGTTCGTCTGCCATCCGTTCGCGACGGTTCGCTCGTGGACCTTCGCACGGGCCGCGGCCCCTGCGCAATCGTGTCCGTTCACTCGGCGACCTGCGAGGATTGCCACGCTTACGTGCGAAGCCTTGGCTCGATCGACCAGGAGATCGCGGCATGGGGAGGCCGGCTGGTTGTCGTTGCGCCTGGCCCGGCCGGGATGGCGGCGCCGCTGCACGCGGCAACGAACGCGGCGTTTCTGGTTCTGGCCGATCCGGATCTGCGCTTCGCGTCGGGCCAGGCCGGCGTGTTGATCGCCGACGAATGGGGCGAGGTCCACATGTCGGCGGTGGCGGGCGAGACCCACGCCTTCCCCGGTCCGGGTGAGATCGTCGAGTGGCTCCGCTTCCTCGCGATCCAGTGCCCGGAATGCGAAGGTCCGGAAGGGGATTGGCGCACGATCTGACGGTCGGGACCGACGACGAATGGCCTCCAGCGTGAACTGTGAGTGGCGCGTTGCTTGCGTCGCGTTGTCGAGTGAGAATGTACTCCGGACCTGATTCCGCTCGATCAGTGCCGGGTTTCCCCAATCCGACATCGCGGAACTGATTCGACGGACAGCACCGGCCAGGCCAATCTTCGACCCGGAGGCTCCAGTGCGCACTCTTCTCGAATCCCTGACATCACTGATTCCAGCTGGCTCGACAGGCAAGCTGGCAAGCCGGCTGGGCGAATCGGAAACGTCGGTGAGTCGCGGCATGCAGGCCGGATTCGCCTCGATTCTCACCGGGCTCGTGACTCAGCTTCAGGACTCCGGCGCGATGCGCCGGATCTTCGAACTGTTCTCGAGCAAGTCGAACGACACGCGCGTGCTCGACAATGTCGATGCCTATCTTAAAAGCGATCAGCCCGCAGGCGCAGCGGGCGGCACGTTTCTGAGCAGTCTTTTCGGTGGCCGCGCCGGCGAGATCAGTGAAGTGATTGCGCGCGCGAGCGGACTGCGCTCCGGTTCGGCGAGCAGCCTGCTCGGCATGGCGGCTCCGCTGGTGCTGGGCTTTTTCGGCCGGCAGATCAGGCAGGAAGGCCTCGACGCGGCCGGCCTGACGAGTATGCTGGCCAGCCAGAAGGAGTCGATCCTCGCAGCCGCGCCCGCCGGCCTCGGCAACCTCCTCGGCCTCGGCGATACGGTGTCACGTGCCGGCGCCGCTGTGGATCCGGACACCCTTCGGGTCGCTCCGGTGGCAACGACAGGCGGTCGTCGCTGGCTGTGGCCCGCTGCCGCGGTTGCAGCCGCACTCGTGCTGTTCCTGCTGTTCCGGGGCGGCGGCACGATCGCACCCGTGAACACAACGGACGAGGCC
Source organism: Longimicrobiales bacterium (assembly GCA_050732695.1). Classification (GTDB taxonomy): domain Bacteria; phylum Gemmatimonadota; class Gemmatimonadetes; order Longimicrobiales; family RSA9; genus JBFFZF01. Next base: position 40,718 of record JBOHRL010000100.1, read on the forward strand.
TCCGAGGCGACGACGGACGCGCCGCCGGCCACGGTCACGGCACCAACATCGCCCGCGGATCTCGGTGCCGCCGTGGTCCGGCCTCTCCCCAACGGAACCGAGCTCGCGATCCCCGAGAACGGGATCGAGAATCAGGTCATCACGTTCATCGAAGACGCGAACCGGCCCGTGGACGAAACCACCTGGTTCGATTTCGACCGTCTGACATTCGCGACGGGCTCTGCCACGATCCAGCCGGAATCGCAGGAACAGATCAACAACATCGTCGCGATTCTTCAGGCCTACCCGGCCGTCAACATCAAGATCGGCGGCTACACCGATAACACGGGCGACCCGGCGGCCAACCTTCAGCTTTCACAACAACGCGCGGATGCCGTGCGTAGCGCGATCGTTGCTCAACAGATCGATGCTGCACGCGTGGAAGCGGAAGGTTACGGCGACCAGCATCCGGTTGCAGACAACGCGACCGAAGAAGGACGGGCGCAGAACCGTCGCATCGCGCTCCGGGTAACGGCGAAATAGGAAACCCTGGCCCCGCCCTCATCGGAGCACGCGGTTGCGCTCGGATGGGGGCGGGATCACGCACCGTCGATTCTGAATCAGATCAAACGATGTCCGTATCGCTGGCCTCCGGCCCGACCGCGAACGCGTCGGAGGCGGTCTCCGTCTTCTCGCCGGTGATGGTGACGCGGTAGGCTCCTTCGGCGAGTGGCTCGAACTGAGCGGAATGCCAGCCATCGCCGCCAGCCGTCATCGCTTTCTGTGCGATGACCGTGTTGGTCGAGGAATCCGTAACGGCGGCCGTCAATAGTGCATCCTCGCGGGTCGGCTGTGCCCGCACGAGGACCGGTTCCGTATCGAAGAAGAGGTCCTCGACTTCGAGGGACACCAGAGCTATGCCGGGCTCCGCCTTCACGGCGCCGAGATCGAGCGACATGCCCGTGATCACGCCCTCGAGCTGGACATGTCGACATTCCAGTGTGCGGCCAGTCCAGAGCGTCGGCCTACAAAGGAACGCGCCTCAGAGCTTCAATTCTCTGCGCCGCCAATTCATGTGCGCAAGAACCGATTCCTGGTGCAGAGTGCGCGGTAGAAACAGAGGCGGGGCGCCCGCGCGGCTCGGCCTCCTCGCAGGTCGCCGCAGGCGCATCACGCGCCATTCAGTTTCCGTCCGATTCGCCCCACTGAAACTCTTCCTGCACGAGTGCCTCCAGCATTTCCTCAACGGCCGATATCTCCGTGCGCATCCGCCCGTACCGTTGCCACGCGTCACCGGCAAGGTCAACGCCGGCTGCGTCGAACGCATGAAAGACGAGTTGCACATCGGCCAGGTCTGCGGCAAGGGCCTGTAGCATCGTCATCAGAGTGCGATTCCCGCCGAACGCGCCACAGCCCCAGAATCCTGTGTTCACGACCGTCCGGCACTTCTCACCCGCGAACTCGGCGCTCTCCCGGCGAGTCGCCGCAAATCCAGTGTAAGCAGTGCTCACGATGTACTTGATCTCGTCGTGGCTGTACTCGCCATGTCCGCAGGCAGGCGCAGCCATGGCGAGCAGATTCGTGATGGTGGGTGGCGAGATGAGCGTCGTCGCTGCGATCACATTCCTGACGGATTCGTGCGCAAATCTGTTCCCGTACATGCCACGAGGCCGGCCGGCCCCGGGATTCGGCCGTGTATCGACGGCGCAGAATCGTTGAACACCCGAGATCGTGATCGGTGTCGGTTCGTGACGTGCGTCCACTGTTTCCGCGCGCTTCTGCATCGCAACCAGCGCCTCACGCAACGATCCGAGGATCGGGTGTTCGGCGACCTGAAGCTCGTCCTGCGCGAAAAGCGGTGAGGCATAGGCGACGAAGAGAGAGGGATCCGCGAAGTTCACATGCCAGTCGACGTCATCCGGCTTCGCGGGCGGCAGATAGGCGAAGACTCCCTGGCTGATTCGGTGTTCGTTCTGAACCGTCAACGTCGATGGAAGTTGCAGTGCTGGCCACCTGGCATAAGCGATCTGCCCGCCAAAGGCATGGCCCGAAGCGAGGACGAGATCGTAGATGGCCTGCTTGTTAGGGTGATGCCATCGAGGGGGATGAGCGTCGATGAGACTCGCCGCATCAAATTGCATCCGATCCAGTGGCTGGGGTATCATCACGTGCCCTCGACGTTCGGTCCTGGAGTCATCCGCCTGCCCTTGTCCGGTGTGCGCCCATCCGGGCGACAATGGCAGTCCTTGCGTTCGCGGACAGCGCCATCAATATATCGTGCAGGGAGGGTCCTGGAAGCCGATGCGGATCTTCCGGTCCCGCACGCAAGAGCATCGCGCAGCGCCGCGCACTCGTGCGCTGAGCCGCTCAACCTTCGTCAGCGAGAGCCACCACCGAGAGTCAGGCGTACCCAGGGCCCGGTGAACCCGGCATCCGGGCCATTCGCTATGTCGACGCCGTCCATGCTCCACTCCGGTTCCAGCGGAGCATAGTTGAAGCCGGCGCGCAGCCCCAGGACGACTCCCTTGCCGCCCTCACCGGCAGGGATGAACCAGTCGGCTCCGAGCGCTGCGCCGGCAAGGAACGCACCGTTGGCGAGGTTGGCGCCGCGGCGCGGGTTCTGAAGGATTTCATCAAACGCAAGAGTGCTGCGCTCCGTTATGCGGAGATTCATCGCACCGCCACCAAGTGCGAGAAGCGGGTAGATCGCGAAGCGGCCGCCGCGTAGAACCTGGTAGCCGACATTGACCATTCCGAATCCGCCCGTGATGCGCGTTCGGAACGCACCGTCGCTCGTTGTTTCGTCCGATTGCAGAATCGTGTGACCTTCACCGCCCAGGATCAGACGGCCACGAATGAAATAGCCCCCTCCGCCGAGCGTAAGGAAGCGCTGCGAGAACGTTGGGAAGCCTTCCGCAGTGAGTGACGCGTTGAGTTCATCGAGTTCGAGTTTCTCGACGCCGACCATGAAGAAGCCACGGCCTCCACGTTCCGACACACCGGGCGTCCCGCGCCGCTGACCCGCACCGGGCGAAGCAGAAACCAGGAGCAGAAGCAGGGCGATGTGCAGCATCCGGTTGCGCATGTGAGGTCTCCGTGTGAAGCGGCAACGTTGTCACGAAGCCGGCCGCGAGCCCATTCCCTCCATGGCCGGTCGCGTATCCGCGTTGGCCACGTCCCAGCTGACCTGGTGAATGAGGCGTACGATGCGGGTCATCTTCTCGTAGTTGATGCGGTCGGCGTCATCATCAGGTGTGTGGTAGTCCGGGTGCAGGCCGGTGTGGAACCAGACGGCAGGCACACCGTTCTGGAGGAACGGCCACTGGTCGCTTCTGCGCAGCAGGTTGGACTCGTTGTTGTCGTAACGGAACCGGAGCGTGAGGCCGGTCGCGCCGTTGGCGGCTTCGACGGCAGCCGCGAGTTCAGGCGTACGGCTGTAGCCGAGAACGTTGACGGCATTGGCGTTGGACTCGGCGGTCTGTGGTTCGAGGCCGTTGAAGCGGCCGCCTCCGTCGTCGGGCACTTCCTGGTTGCGGCCGATCATGTCCACGTTGAATACCGCGGCGATATTCTCGAGTGGGAACGGCGGGTCGAGAGTAAGTTGCCAGACACCGAGGGATGGCCCGCGCTCCTCGGCATCGGAGATGACGAAGACGACCGAGCGCCGGGGCCGTTCACCTGCCTGAGCGGCGCGTGCGTACGCCGCGGCAACGGCCATCACACCAACGGCGCCGGAGGCGTTGTCATCGGCGCCATTGAAAATGGTCTCGCCATCGGCGCCGTTGTGGTCGTGGTGTCCGACGATGATAACGGCCTGATCACGAAGTGCGGGATCGGCTCCTTCGACCATGGCGAGGATGTTGCGGCCGGGTGTGATGTGGCGGGTGACGTTGGCGTTGAGGGTTGCGCGGGAAGCCGGCAGCTCGATCACGCCGAGGCCGGCCGAGGCAGCTTCCGCCGCCTCAGCCAGTTCGAGCAGCGTGCGGCCACTGCGGGCGATGAGAGCATCCGCAAGGCGGGCGGAAATGGTGGCGCCGGGAATGGTGATCTGCTCGATCCACTGTCGAAGCGTGAAGCGTTCGATGCGCCGCGGTTGAGGCGGCCAGTAGTTCGACATCGCATCAGTCCAGTCGGTGACATCGTCGCGGTTGTGGACATCGCGTACAAACAGGATGCCGGCGGCACCGCGCTCCTGTGCCGCAAGGGCCTTTCGCCAGTCGCGTGATGCCTCGGCTGTGACGACTCCATCGAATGGACTGGCCGGGTCATCGACACCCGGCTCGCGCTCGAGGACGAGGACGATCTTCCCGCGCACGTCCTTGCCGCGGTAATCGTCCCAGCCGATGCCGGGCTCGACGATGCCGAACCCGGCGAACACGACCTCGCCCCTCGCAACCGCCGGCGCGCTGAAGCTGAGCGGGTACCACTCATCGCCCGGCGCGCGCTCGCTGCCCGCGCCTGAAACCACCAACGCGTTCCCTTCCCCGAGGCTGAACCACATCAGGTCGAAGCGCTGATCGTACGTGCCTTCGTCGCCCGCCGGCCCAAGTTCAAGGGAATCGAAGCGGGCCCGGACCCAGTCCGAGGCCTTCTCGATCCCGGGCGTGCCGACGAGCCGGCCGCGCGTGGAATCGTGAGCCAGCGCGTAGAGGTCGTCTCGCAACCCCGCTTCAGTGATGGAGTCGTTGAATGGAGCTGCGGAGGAGTTGGCACACGCCGGCAACGCCAGCAGAGCGAGTGCCAGCCACGATCTCTCGAACATGTCGTCGTTCTCCCGGCGGGTTTCCACGCTCAAGGTATCTCGAACGCGGATCTGCGCCAGCGGATTGGCGTGCCGGGTATTATCCTTGGACGATGATCCGTATCGTGGCGCGTACCAACGGCGTCGGCGTGGACAGGGATGTGCGCCTCCTCCTCGACGCCTTCGACAGCTTCGGCGAGCGCCCCGCCTTCTCCCATTACCGCAGCATCAGCCCGCTGCGGCGGTGGGTCGGACAACGCGATCCGCGCCAATGGATTCTCTTCCTCGAACGCGTGACGGCGAGGTGGTTGCGCAGCGCCGGCCACTACCTGCTCATCCCCAACCAGGAACGCTTCGCCCGCCGCCTTGTCCCGTTGTTGTCGCGCATCGACCACATTCTATGCAAGACACGCCACGCACAGGAGGTCTTTGCCCCGCTCCACCCATCGGTACGGTACATCGGTTTCACATCCGTCGATCGGCGATGCTTGGATATAACGCCAGATTATTCGCGTTTCTTCCATCTGGCCGGCGGCAGTTTTCTCAAGGGAACGGAGGTGTTGTTCGAGGTGTGGTCGCGCCATCCGGAATGGCCCGAGCTGACGGTCGTCCGGCACGGCGGCGAGGCACCGGTCCGTGTGCCGGCGAACGTGAACCTCGTGCGTGTGTATGTGCCAGACGAAGAGCTTCAATCGATGCAGAATGCGTGTGGCGTCCACCTCTGTCCGTCGCGGAGCGAAGGGTGGGGGCATTCCATCGTCGAAGCGATGTCGTGTGGTGCAGTGACGGTGACGACGGACGGTCCTCCCATGAACGAATTGATACAGTCGGAGCGTGGCGTACTGGTTCCGTGGCGGGACAGCGAGCCGCGCAAGCTCGGTGTCAACTACTCGATCGATCCGGCGCTGCTGGAGTCAGCGATTGCCGACCTGATCGGGCGGCCTGCCAGCGAGAAAGCGGCACTGGGCACGGCGGCGAGACACTGGTTCGAGCAGAATGACCGTGCCTTCCGGGCCAATCTCGAGCAGGTCGCGGAATCGATCCTCCCATCCACGTAACGAATCACCACGCTGTTACAACCGTTCGATCTGAAGTTGGAAGTTGTCGTTGCAGTCGTTACTGTCGCACTTTTTCACGTGGGCGGCCGGTGGCTGAAGGGCGCGAGGACGGCGCCCGTCACCGTACGAGTCACGATCAGGCAAATACGCCCTGAACGTACTCGCGCAGGTAGCGGTTCTCGGCCTCGAGACCGTTGCGCACGGCATTGACGACATCGCCGATGGAAACGATGCCGGCGAGCCTGCCCTCCGCGACGATCGGCAGGTGTCGGATGCGGTTTCTGGTAAGGATCTCCATGACATACTGGATGTCGTCGTCAGGCAGGCCAACGACGAGTTCGCGGGTCATCACGCGTGAAATCGGAATCGTACTCAGCCGCGCGGCGTCATGGTTTGCAAGCCGAAGGATGTCCCGTTCGCTGATGATCCCGACGATGTCGCCGCCACTCTGCACGACGAGAGCGCCGATGCTGTGTTCGACGAGCAATTCGATTGCCGCGGCCACCGACAGATCGGCCGAAATCGTGATGACCGTATTGCCCTTGGAACGGAGGATGTCAGCGATCTGCATGCTCTCTCCTTCCGGTAAGAAGATGAGGCCGACGTCACAGCATCCCGTCGGCCTCAACATCTGGAGGATGCGTGAACTCGCCGGTTTTTGCAAGAGTCGAGTCGCGGCTGGACGGCCCACGCTGTGCGCGGGCGGGATCCTGATTCGTGCGCGTCCGGCTGCGCACCACGGTTGCCCTCGTGGGACCGGGATCGCACGTTGAGTCGATCGGTCCGCTCGGGACCGTGACCGGCGCCGCTACCTGAATGCACCGTCAGAGGAGTCGTGACGCGTCCGCTACGCCTGAAGCCGAGGTCCGGCAGGGATCCGGAAAAGGCCGGGGAACAGGCCGATGCCCACGGCGAGGCGGGCCCGGTTCGGGGGGGAGCGACGCCGATTCGGGTTTCCCGATCGCTGACGGACACGGATCTGCTCGCAGGCATACGAGCCGGTCGTGCCGATGCGTTGGAAGCGCTCCTCGAACGGTACTGGGCGCCCCTCGTCGGATATGTCGCTCGGCGATCCGGCTCGAGCGATTTCGCGGCCGACGTCGTACAGGACGTTTTCTGTCGGATCTGGGAGAGGCGCACGGAATGGCGGTCTCACGGTTCCGTTGCCGGTCTTCTGTACCGACTGGCTCGGAACACGGCCGTCTCACAACAAAGACGAGGACGTGCACGCGAGCGCGCAGCAGGCACGTATCGCCGCCTCATGCTGAACCGCACACCGCCGCCGTTGCCGGCGGAACGAGTGGAACTGCGTGACGCCCTCGAGGCCGCCATCGCGCGGCTGAGCCCGAGGCGTCGCGAGGTTTTCGAACTGCGCATGCTGGACGGGCTTTCCTATCAGGAGATCGCCCATGCAATGGGCACATCGAAGCAGACGGTCGCGAATCAGTTCAGCCGCGCCCTGACCTTGCTTCGCGAATCACTGGCCCACCTCCTTTCCTGAGCAGCTCCGCGCCACTGACTCTCCCCACTCCTGCTCCCCTCTGATCTTCCCGTCAATGGTACGATCGGTCCCCCTCGAGCGTGACTTGGATCGCCTGCAACCCATACGCGGAGCGTGAGGATGGATGACCGACTGAGGCGTGAACTCAGGCTGTTGAAGGGTTATTCGCTCTTCCTGACGGTGCTGATCGGGGCGCTGGTGCTGACCGCGTTCCGTCAGGGCCAGAATCAGCGCTTCGCGGAGATCGATGTCGAGCGGATCAACGTCGTCGAACCGGATGGCAACTATCGAATGGTCATCTCGAACCGGGCGCGATCGATCGGTCCGATCTATCGCGGTCGACCGTTCGGTTACCCCGGCGGCACGCGTCCCGGCATCATCTTCTTCAACGACGAAGGCACCGAGAATGGCGGGCTGACGTTTTCCGGACAGCGGCGGCCGGACGGTACGTTCACGGCGTCGAATCACCTGTCCTTCGATCAGTACGAACAGGACCAGATCGTCGTTCTCAATTATACCGATGACAATGGCAGGCGTCAGATGGGTCTCACGATCGGGGACCGAGCAGACGTATCGATCTTCGACCTGGTTGCGGAACGTGATTCGATTCGACGCATGCCAGCCGGGCCGGAGCGGGAGGCCGCATTGCGGCGCTGGGCGGAGCCTCGCGACGGTGTTCCGCTCTACGCGCCGCGCCTGTTCGTCGGCCGTGACGTTGCCAGGTCTGCGCTGATCACGTTGGCGGACCCGATGGGCCGGACGCGCCTCCGCATGCGTGTCGATTCGGCCGGGTCGCCCAGTCTCGAGTTCCTCGACGCCAACGGTGCGGTTACGGCGGTGTTTCCGGAGCCTGGCCGATGAGGCAAGGCGATGCGCGGCTGGACGAACTGATCGATTGCGTATTGAGCGGTGACGCCAGCGACGCACAGGTGCGTTCGCTTCTCGAGTGGCGCGCAGTCTCGCCCGAGAACGACCGGCGGTTCCGGCAGGCCGAGCAACTGTACATCGCGGCGCAAGACCTTGCCCGCGCCTCTGCGGCCACCTCGCCGCGACCCGCCGCAGGGTCGATTGTGGCCACGGTCGCGAAACGAACGACACGGCGGCGTGCGCTGGTGCGGCGAGTCAAGCGATCCACACCGTGGGCCGTCGCCGCCGCGGCCGTCCTCGTTCTTGCATTGAACCAGCGCGCTGCACGCGAATCGGCCGTGTGGTCACCCACTGAGATCGTCACGGGCGCAACCGAACTTGCCACGGTCCGGCTCGAGGACGGCAGTGTGGTGCGGCTTGCGCCATCGAGCCGCCTCCAGGTGCACGGCGGGGCGGAGCGCGATGTCACGCTCGAGGGTCGCGCCTATTTCGCTGTCACGAAAGATGACTCCCGTCCGTTTCGCGTTCGTACCGCGGCCGGCACCGCACAGGTGCTCGGCACGCGGTTCGAGATTGCGACGGATGCAGAAGGACTTCGCCTGTTCGTTCTGGAAGGCCGCGTTGCGCTCGACGCGCCGGCCAATCGTGTCGAAGTCGGTGCCGGCGAACAGTCGGGCGTGAGGAATGGCGCGGCGACGTTGCCTGCGCGATTTGCCGATGCCGAGAACGCGGCCGCCTGGCTGGGCAAGTTCCTGGCCTTTCAGGCGACGCCACTACGTGAGGCGGCGAGAGAGATCGAGCGACTCTATGAAGTCAACGTGCTCGTCGCCGACTCTGCGCTCGCCGTCACGACGATCACAGCGACGTTCACGGACCGGCCGTTGCAGGCGGTCACGGACGTCGTGTGCTTGATCCTGAGTGCACGGTGCTCGACGAAGCAGGACACCGTCATAATCAGCCGGTAGGAACAAATGGCCAGGACAGGATTGCGAACCATCGGACTCATTCTGATCTGGCAGGCGACGGCGCTGGCGAGCGGGGCGGGCCAGGCCGCCGCCAGCCGTGCAGCGGGTGTCATTCAAGCCCACGAGCCCGCGCTGCTTTCGCGTTCGGCGAACCTGAAGGTGACCGGCCTCACGCTGGCCGCCGCACTCGAGGAACTGGCTCGATCCGCAGGTGTGGCGCTGGCCTACAGCCCGAGTCTCCTGCCGGCCGAGTTGCGGGTCGACTGCGCGTGCAGGCATCTCACTGTGGCCGCGGCGCTGACCCGCCTTCTGGATGGAACGCGGTTCCAGTTCCACGAAAGGGATGGTCAGATCATTGTGTCGCCGGATCGCACGCCGTCGTCGCGCGCGGTATCGCTGGACGCACGCATCGCCGCGAACGGCGCTTTCGGCATCGTCTCAACAATGGTGGCATCGAACAGCGTGCGCGCGGCTGTGCCAGCCGAGCCGCGAAGAGTCGTCGCCGCAACGATTGCCGGCACGGTCACGAGCACAGGCGGTGGCCCGGTCGCCGATGCGACGATCCGCCTCGGCAGCGTCCCGCTCAGCACAACCACGAGCGCGGACGGCAGCTACCGAATGACGGTTCCGACGGAGCGCGTCGTCGCGGGTCCCGACACGTTGCTCGTGGACCGCATCGGCTACGCCTCGACTGCCGTACCCTTCCAGATGCGGGACGGCGACATCCGCGTAGACGTCGTGCTCGAACTCCAGGCCATCGCGCTGGATCAGGTCGTCGTGACGGGCACGGCCGGCAACCAGCTGCGGCGTGCGCAGGCGGCCGTCGTCGCGAGCATCGATGCATCGGACATCGTGGCACATGTCCCGGTCAGCAACGTCACGCATCTGCTCGAGGGCCGCGTTCCCGGTGTGTCGATCATCGAGGGCTCGGGCACAACCGGCGCCTCCTCACGCATCAACATCCGGGGTTCGGCCTCGCTTTCGCTGTCGAACGAACCTCTCGTATTCGTGGACGGGATCCGGCTCGAATCGCAGCAGCGCCAGCTCGTCTCGACCGGTGGCCAGACGCTGAGCGCCTTGAATGACCTCAATCCGAGCGACATTGAACGCATTGAAATCGTGAAGGGCCCGGCCGCCGCAACGCTGTATGGCGCCGATGCATCGGCGGGCGTGATTCAGATCATCACCAAGCGTGGCAGGCCAGGCGCGCGCCGCTCCGTGCACAGCATAACAACCGAGTATAGCAGCATCACGCCCAATTTCACACCATACGACAACTATGCGACGTGTCCCGCGGCGCTGACCGGGCCTTCGAGTCCGAACCCGTTGTGCCGGGGCCAGAGCGCCGGCACGATCGTGAGCGACAACCCGTTGCTGCGCCAGGACGCGTTTCGCAACGGCTGGGCTGGCTCGCTTCAGTACAGCGGCAGTGGCGGCGGTGAGAATTTCGGCTACTACCTGTCGGGCGGGATCGATCATGAAGAGGGCACGACTCGCCGCAACGAGTTGGGCCGGCGGAGCGGGCGCGCGAGCTTCAACTGGCTCGCCAGTCCAAAGCTCTCGATCGACGCAAGCTTCGCGATCAGCAGGAACGAAAACCGCTTGCCGCAGGGTGACCAGTCGGCGTACGGCTACCTGATCGCTTCCGGTCTCGGCTCGCCGCTCACGCTGTCCGATGCCAGCGGTGACCTGACTGGTGGTTGGCTCTTCGGAACGCAAAGTGTCGAAGCGATTGCGAATGTTGCCGCAACGGTCACGACTCTGCGCACGACGCCATCCGCACAGGTCCGTTTCACGCCGTGGCCGTGGTGGACGAACCGCGTCACGGTCGGCGCCGATGCGAATCAATCGACCGCGACCGAGTTCTACCCGCGAAATGATGAGAACTGGTATTTCGGCGATCAGGCCAATGGCTGGGTCCGTTCCACACGCAGCAACGTGACGACATACACCGTCGACTACACGGGGACGATCCAGGCGACGTTCGGGGGCGGCCGCTACTCGTCAGATCTGTCGTTCGGCAGTCAGTACATCACGCGATCACAGGATCTTCTCACCGGTGTAGGCGTGGGCCTGACGACGAATTCGTCGAATCTCGTGTCGAGCGCGGCATCGAACAGTTCGAACGAAGGCTTCACGGAGCAGGCTTCGTTCGGCCTGTTCGTACAGGAACAGCTCGGGCTTGACGACCGCCTTTTTCTTCAGGCGGGCGCGCGCATCGACCGTAACTCCGCATTCGGCTCGGCGACGGGTGCGTTCTTTCTGCCCAAGCTTGGCGTGTCGTGGGTCCTGTCTGAGACTGCGTTCGGCCGGTCGCTTTCGCCTGCCATCTCGACACTTCGTTTGCGCGGCGCGTGGGGCACGACCGGCCGCGCTCCGACGCCGGGCGCATCGCTCGAGACCTATGCGGCCACTCCCTACGTGACGGCAGCCGGCACTCTCAGTCCCGGCATCATCCCGCTGAATCCGGGCAATCCGGATCTCGAACCCGAACGTGGCACCGAGTTCGAGGCCGGCTTCGATGCCGGCTTCCTGAACGAGCGAGCCGCCATCGAGTTTACGTTCTTCGAGAAGCGCACGTCGGACCTGCTCGTGCGCGTGCCGCAGCCGCCGTCGAGCGGTTTCGTGCAGGGCGGCGCGTCGAGTCCTTACCGCAACATCGGCAAGGTGTTGAACCGCGGCATCGAGGTCGCGCTCCGCGCAACGCTGCTGGACCGCCCGAACCTGACGTGGGAGGCCGGCCTCAACATGAACACGCTGCACAATGAGTTGCTCAGCCTGGGTGAGGTCGAACCGTTCCAGAGTTCATACCGCGCGTTTACGCCGGGCCGCCAGCTCGGTGCGTGGTTCGTGAATCGCATTCGCAGCGTCGACACGGTCGCCAGTATCGTGACCGTCTCGGACACGACGGAATACATCGGCGACCAGATTCCTTCGTTTTCGGGCAGTGCCAACACGACGGTGACGTTGTTCCGCAATATGCGGCTGTACGCATCGCTCGATGGGAAGAGCGGCTACCGTGTCTACAACCTCGGCCAGGAATACCGTGACCGGTTCTACCGAAATTCCGCAGAGGTGGTATTGCCGGAGAGTGAAGGTGGCTACTCCGCCATCGAGCGGCTGCGCCGCTTCGGCCCGTATGTCGGCGAGAATAGCGGCCAGCCGGTCGCCCTGACCGAGGTCAAGGAAGACTACATCCAGTCCGGCGATTTTCTGCGCCTCCGCGAAGTGTCGGCCACGTTCTCGCTGCCGGCCTCGCTGGCACATCGTGTGGGTGCGACCGATGCCTCGATCACCATCGGCGGCCGCAACCTGGCGCTATGGTCCGATTTCGGCGGTTACGACCCCGAAATCCTCGGTACGGGTCCCGGTAACGCCAACAGCACGTTCTACGACCAGTTCTATATTGCAGAAGTCTTCACCACGCCGCCATCCCGGCGTTGGATCGCCCGGCTCAATTTCACGTTCTGAGGTGCATGACCATGACGAACAGGAAGCCGCTCCGCCGACGCCGGGCCCAGCGTTCGCTTCGCGCATCGCCTCGCATTCGCGCGCTGCGATTCCGGCCTGCGACAACGTTGACCACCGTAGCCGCAATTCTATTGGGCGGCTGCGACCTCGATGTCGAGAATCCGGCGGTGATCGATGCAGCCGAATTCGATCCCGCTGCTGATGCCGCGTCTCTGTCGTTCTCGGCACAGACGAATTTCTACGATGCCTTTGCCGGCGTCATCAACTACGGCGCGTACTTCTCAGGCGAGTTGTGGGTCGCGGCTGTGCGTCAGGAGACGAACGACTTTGGCCGGCGAGTCATCAGCTCTGGCAACCTCGATCTGAACCCACAGGTCTGGGCGCCGCTCTCGCTTGCCATCGCCTCGAATGAGCGCGTGCTCGAGGTTCTCGACGGCGTCGCCGATGCAGGTAGCAACCTGAACATCGCACGCTCGGCGATGAACGCCGGATTCGCGATCGAGCTGATGGCCGAGTACTTCTGCCAGGGTGTGATGCTGGTGGGCCCGCCCATGACGCCCGAGGAAACGCTCGATTCGGCGACCGTTCGGTTCGAGCGCGCAATCACGGTCGCCTCGGCCGCATCGGGCGAAGAGGCAACCAGCATTGCAAACGCATCCCGTGTCGGACTCGCGCGGGCATACCTCCAGAAGGGCGACTACGCCAACGCCGCACAGGCGGCTATGGCCGTGCCCGATGACTTCCTCCTCAACGCTGTCTACGTCGATGACCTCGCAAACCGCGGTCGCGTCAGTAACGGCGTGTTCGCGAGTACGGTGGGCAACATACAGGTAGTGCCCGCGGATTATCTCGCGCTCGCCGATCCGCGCGTCCCGTCCGCCGATCGCGGCCGACTCGCGCAGGACGGCCAGCTCCAGCTCATCGTACAGACGAAATACGAATCGTACGGCGACCCCATTCGCGTGGCATCGGGCCTCGAAGCAAGATACATCGCGGCGGAGGCCAACCTCCAGCTCGGCAACACGGCTGACGCGCTTGCGCTGATTGCGGAGCGCCGGGCCGCCAACGGCCAGAACGACTTCAACGGCTCGGGTACGCCCGCCATCCTCGCCGACCTGATGGATCAGCGGACCCGCGATTTCTGGCTTGAAGGGAAGCACCTCGGCGATTTCTTCCGCAACCCGGGCGCGACCCCTTACGTGCCAACGGCTGGCACGCCGTTCTACAAACCGACGCAGGGCGTGTTCGCAGAGGCCGAATGCCTGCCGGTCCCCAATGAGGAGCGGCGCGCGAATCCGCATTTCTCGTGAACGAACGCGCTCCCGGCGCGCACAGGGATTCACCCACAGGACACCCGGAACCGAGCGGGCCGAAGCGCTGCGCCGCGGCCTGCGTTCAGCGCCACCACTCGGGTGCATCCCCGCCTGGCGGGGCGTTGTCTTTCACGTGCGTCGCGATGCGGCGGACCAGCTCAGCCCACGGGAACGCGTGCCACGAGTGACCCTTCATGGGTCGGCCATACGTGAAGGTCGCATCGGAGCGCGGGTTCATGGTGCTCTTCAGGAACTCCTCGAACCGGTAGACGGCGAGATTGAGGTAGAAATCGTCCATGTCGCCGGCGAAGAAATGCAGTTTGCCTTGCAGCTTCGGCCCCATGACGGGCCATTCGCGTTCCGCGTACACACGCAGATCGTAACCGCCCTCACGCATTGCGTGGGCGACATCGCGATCGATCACGCCGGTCAGTTTGTCCCAGAGCGGGCGAGGATAGCCATCCGGTCCGGCCGGACCGTAGACCGCCTCCCAACCTTCGAGCTGGTAGCCGGAACGGCCGTGCGATCCGAGCACGTCCTCGAAGCGGCTCAGGTCGCGGACCGTCCACACGACCTGGCCCTCGACCGTACGGCGAAACGGCCGTTCGGCGACGAGATTGCCGACACGCAATTCGAAGGCGTTCTCGTCATCGTAGAGATTGACGAGCTGGTAGCGTGTGAAGTCGATCGGATCGGGTTGCAGGATCCACGCGCCGCCGAAGAGGTCCGGGTTGCGAAGCTGGAGGGCCAGAGACTGCCAGCCGCTGGTCGATGCGCCCTCGACGATTCGCGCGTACGGCATTGCAATCAGGTGGAACCGCCGTTCGAGAAATGGAATGACTTCCTCGACGATCGCATCACCGTACGGCCCGTTATTGGCCGAATTGACCGAGTAGGAGTCCGGGAAATACGGCGTCGCCTGCTGGAACGTGATGGCGACGACGCGCGGAAACGAATCCGCATTCCATTGCTTGTAGAAATCGAACCCGGTCTCGAGCCCGGTGACGGGATGGATCGTCCCCGCGTTCCGCACGCGTGACGAATCGGGAGTGAACGAAAACGGAACGTTGTGACCAAACGCGTAGATCGCCGGGTATCGGATCTCGCCCGATTCTGCATACCCTCGTGGCAGCAGAACTGTCGCGTGGATATACGTGGGGCGGCCCCAGAACGTGCTCAGCTTCTCACTTCGAATGCGGACGTGCTTCACCCATTCCGTGTCCACCGGATCCGGCGGGGCGGGAATCACGCGATCGACGTCGATCGATACAGTCGTCCCGCCGCCGATCCGGATTCGTCGGGGCTCGCTGTAGACGTTGCCCGCCGCATTGTTGAAGAACTCGATGCGGCCATCGTTCATGGGCAACCACAGAGTATGGCCATCGGAGCGATGGACCTGGTCGTAAACGTTGACTACGACCTGCGCAACGTAGTCACCGTGCGGCAGATCCATCAGCGGCGAGGGATAGCCGGCGGCGTTTGAATCGAGAACGGCGACCTCGCCGGGCCGAAGCCGATCGAGGTCGATGCCGAAGATGGCGGGCCCGTTCGGCCCCAGCGTGAGCCGGGGCTCCGGCTCGTCGTCCGTCGCGAGAATCAGCACGAGCCGGCCCGTCAACGGACCGACGTACGCAGACGGATTGACCGTCACTTCGAAGCGCGGCGCCTGGGCTGACCCGTTCGACGCGAACCCGATGAGGAGCGCGATCGCGACCCGGAGCGTGTGCGCACGGTGCCGCCGTTCAGGGCGGCCAGTGATTGGCACGGGAACCGTCATCGCAGCATCCTCCGGACGTGGTGTCGAGCATGGCGGCCAGGACCCGGGCGCAATGTGTGCGAGAGCCGCTGAGTCGCGTCGCACCGTCTTGTAATCACGCCGGACCATTCCGGATCGTACCATGACCTTGCGTACTGCCGATCGGCACGTGCCATTGGTCCGGGTTGCCGGATAGGAGGGAGCCGGGCATGTTGCCGCGGTCGAGTCACGGTCGACCGAACCTGCGCCGGCCACGCCTCTCGAGTCTCGAACATCATGAAGCGGACCCTTCTCGCCGTCCTGCTCCTGCTGCTTGCCGGCTCTGCCCCGCTTCTCGCTGGGCGAAGCCGCCACGAGCTCGGACAGAGTTACATCTTCCTGCGCGTCTATGCCGATTCGATCGAGGTCCGCGTCGAGATCACGGTCGATGACCTGAATCGCGTGCTTGGCGTGGGCTGGAGCTCGGACGCCGGTGTGACGGCTGACCAGCTCGCTGTCCACCTCGACTCGGTGATGGCCTATGTGCGGCCCCGCCTCGCGATCGCGGCCGGCGGCCGTGGGCTGCCACTCCGATTCGTCAGACACGACGTCCGCGACCAGATCATCGCGGATTATGCGATGCTCCATTTCATGATTGACGACCTTGCCGAGCTACCGCCGGTGCTCGAGGTCGAGTATCCGGTGTTCTTCGAGATCGACACGAAACACCGCAATCTTCTCGTCATCGAACACAACTGGCGGACGACGACGTTCAACCAGGAAAGCAACATCGCGGCCATCTTCAGCCCGTCCGCCCCCCGCCAGACCGTGGACCTGTCGAGGTCGACCGTGATGAACGGATTTCTCGGCTTCATCCGGCTCGGCATCTGGCACATCTGGATCGGCATCGACCACGTGCTGTTCCTGCTCGCGCTGATTTTCCCGTCCGTGCTGCGGCGTCGTGATGGGCGGTGGGAAGCCGTGCCGAGCTTCCGGCCAGCGCTCATGAACATGATTGCCATCGTGACCTGTTTCACGATCGCACACAGCATTACGCTGAGCATGGCGGCCCTCGGCGTTGTGCGTCTGCCGGCCCGACCGATCGAAGCCATCATCGCACTTTCGATCGGCGCTGCCGCGCTCTACAACATTTACCGGCCTTTCGACGTTCGCGAGTGGGCGCTCGCCTTCGCATTCGGCCTGTTCCACGGCTTCGGTTTCGCGAATGTCCTCGCCGAGCTTCAGCTTGAACCCACGTTTCTCGTACTCTCGCTGCTCGGCTTCAATCTCGGCGTCGAAATCGGCCAGGTCGCCATCATCGGCATCGCGTTCCCGCTCCTGTACCTGCTGCGCACGACGCGCTTCTACCTGCCGGCCATGCGCTACGGCTCGGCATTCCTGATCGCGATTGCCCTGTTCTGGTTTGTCGAGCGGGTGTCCGGTCTGCCACTCACGCAGTACGCGATGCGCGCGCCGTTCTACGTTTATCGCAGGTTCGTCATCGGGGTTTGACGAGATCGAGCGGGATCTCGCGAATCGGGAGCTTGCGAATCTCGACATAGCGGGCGCCATCGAAGAAGGACAGCACCTCGTACACGATCACGCGCTCGATGCGCTCGCCGCCGAGCGCAGGATCGGAGCGGGGGAACGTCCACAACGACGCGGGCGCCTGGAGCGGAGCCAGCCAGCCGTCACGTCCGCCGTGCCCCTGCCACGTGCCCACGAACGCGGCAACGAACCTCTCGAACGTGCGGGCTCGTTCGGCATCGTAATCGTTTCGACCCAGTTCCGCCTCCAGCTCGAGGATGCGGTCGGGCGAGGATGCTTCGTTCAAGCCGGCCGTCACGCGACGATCATTCGTCGCACCCCACGTGACCGGCAGACGTGGCGCATCGACCAGATAGCGGAAGGCGCCCAGTGTGAACTGGTAGTCGTACGGTGAGAAGAAGGCGGGTGGCAACGGGTGTGTGCGGCCGTTCTCACCCACCGCCTCGAACCGGTAGGTGTAGGTGGCGCGAGCATCAAGCCATGCCAGCGGCGTGGGCCGGAACCAGATCGCACCAAACCCGATGAGCACGAGCGAGAGCAGAAAGCGCGGCTGCGTGAAGATCGGCACCGCCGGACTCGTCCTGCGGAAGAACAGCAGAAGGACGAGCGCATCGACAATGACCCACTGCCAGAATCCGATTCCCGTGAGCAGAAAGATCGCGATGTGCAGCCCGATCGCGGCAACCAGGAACCACCGGACAGTGGCGCGGCGCCACAACATGAAGAGCGCGCCGCATTCGATCAGCAGCGTCGCGGCTTTCATGGGCACGTTCATCGCCAGCATGCGGCGCACCAGCGAACCGATCGTCGCCGGATCGAGAAA
This sequence comes from Longimicrobiales bacterium, assembly GCA_050732695.1. Lineage (GTDB taxonomy): Bacteria > Gemmatimonadota > Gemmatimonadetes > Longimicrobiales > RSA9 > JBFFZF01. The sequence continues at coordinate 58,719 of JBOHRL010000100.1, forward strand.
TCCGAGCCAGCCGTTTGCGTACGTCGACGCCACCAGGAATCCGATGCGGTCGTCCTCGACCCAACCGAGGCCGAGTTTTTCCCAGCCCGACACCCAATAGTGAGCAGCAATCAGGCAGCACAGAACAAAGAGGACGTCGGCGGAGCGCACCCTTTTCGTTACGAGACGCACCAGCCACCACGCGGAAAACAGGACGAGCACGCGAACGGGCAGACTCGCAGGCGCCCATGAGAAACCACCGATCGGCTGCGCGAATTGCAAGCCGATGGGGAACAGGACCGCAAGGAATACCAGCGTGAAGACCGGCCGCCACACGACGAGCGGGACGAGTGCGATCAGCAGTGCTCGCTCGAGGCCATGGCTCTGATCGAAGTAGTAGTTGTAATCATACGATGCGAATACCCACGCGAGGACGGCCGCGAGGGCACCGATCAGCCAGCGCATACGGGCGACGTGCTCGAAATCGCTCCAGCGCGGTCCTGTCGAACGGGTGACGACGGCAGCAACCGCAAGGATCACTCCGATCCCGAGTGCCAGGAGTCCGAACATGCCGCTGCCCGCCAGAACGCGAAGCGGAGCGGTGGCGAAGAACGGGGCTTCATACGCTGTCGCCGGGAGCCGGCTGGCGCGCATCAGAACGGTTTCGAACCCGACCGCAATGCCGAGAACCAATCCAGACCGTACGAACGGGCCGTATACGGGATGGCGGGCGAGCGCGCTTGCGCGATCCTCGATGCGACCGGCAAGCTTGCGATATACATCGCCGGCCGGTTCCGGCGCGGCAGCGGCAGTCTGGCCCTGGCGAGTCCGGATCAAGGACCCGTCACGAGACGGGGGTCGACACGGGACGAAAGTGGGCTTGCCGCGGCTTGCAAACGGTTGCCATTTGAGTCTTCATGGATTTCGCCTGGTCCGAGGAGCAGCTTGCCTTGCGCGCGGAGTATGCCGCATTCGCGCAGGAGAATCTGAACGGGGATATCGTAGCACGCGATCGGGCCGGGCTGTTCCGCCGCGAGAACTGGCAGGCGTGCGCCGATTTCGGCATCCTCGGCCTGTCGGTGCCGGTCGAATACGGCGGACGTGGGCTCGATCTGCTTACGGCAATGCTCGCCATGGAGGGCCTTGGCTACGGGTGCCGGGACAACGGCCTGACCTTCGGTTTGAATGCACAACTCTGGACCGTGCAACTGCCGATTGCCCGCTTCGGCACTGCGGCCCAGAAGCAGCGGTTCCTGCCCGGTCTCTGCAACGGCGAGAGGATCGGCGCACACGCGATTACGGAAGCCGGCGCCGGGTCCGACGTGTTCAGCATGGAAACGCGGGCGGAGAAGTGTGTTGGCGGGTACGTGCTCAACGGCACGAAATGCCTTGTTACGTTCGCCCCCGTTGCGGACCTCGCGCTCGTGTTCGCCACGATCGATCCGGGCAAGGGGAAATGGGGCATTACGGCGTTCGTGGTCGAGCGCGGATTGCAGGGATTCAGGAGCGGTCCGATGCGCGAGAAAATGGGCCTCCGTACCGTACCGATCGGAGAGCTTACCTTCGAGGACTGCTTCGTAACGGAAGAAAACCGGATCGGCCCGGAAGGCGCTGGCGTGAGCATCTCGACGCATTCACTGGAAGTCGAACGCTGTTGCATTCTGGCCAGTCACCTTGGTGCAATGGAGCGGCAACTCGAGACAGCGATCCGTTTCGCACGCGAGCGCCGCCAGTTCGGGCAGCCGATCGGCAAATTTCAATCGGTGGCGAATCGCCTTGCGGACATGCGGCTGCGCCTCGAAACCTCACGCTTGCTCCTGTACAAGGTGGCGTGGCTGAAGTCGATGGACAAGCCGGCCATGCTCGAGGCAGCACTGTTGAAGCTTCACCTGAGTGAGAGTTTCGTGGAGTCGGGGATCGACGCGATCCGCGTTCATGGTGGCAGTGGCTACCTGACCGAGTCCGGGGTCGAGCGTGATCTGCGCGACGCGGTCGGTGGGACGATCTACGCCGGCACGTCGGACATTCAGCGCATCATCATCGCACGCGCGCTCGGTCTGTGATTGCGAAGCTCGCGAATCTGACCTCTCGTCCATGCATCGCGTGCGTATGCTCTACCTTCTGACACACGCCGTCGATCGCGCCGCTGACCGCGCACCCGGGCATCCGGCCATACGGTTCAACGGCCAGACCCTCCTGTACGGCGATCTGAGTGCTCGCTCCAACCAACTCGCACACGCACTCATCGATCATGGCGTCCGGCGGGGAGATCGCGTCGGCATCTTCATGCCGAAGCGGCTCGAAGGCGCCATCGCGATCCACGGCACCATGAAAGCGGGTGCGGCATATGTCCCGATCGATCCGGCCGCACCGCCGTCGCGCATCGCCTTCATCCTGCGCGATTGCGAGATTCGCCACGTCGTCACGGAGTTTGGCCGCCTGTCCGCGCTGGGCCAGGCCACCGCGGATGGGGTCGCGCTCGAGGCCGTGTTCGGAGTCGATTCCACCGATGGTTGCGCCGTCTCGGCCATCTCGTGGGATGATGTCGCCACAGCGCCTGCGACGCTCCCCCCCACGGCCACAATGGAACAGGACCTCGCCTACATCCTGTACACCTCCGGCTCGACCGGCGTCCCGAAGGGCGTGATGCACACGCACCGCAGTGCGCTCAGCTTCGCGGAGATCGCCGTGCGCGCTTATGGCCTGTATGCCGGAGACCGCCTGAGCAATCACGCCCCGCTCCATTTCGACTTGTCGACACTCGATTATTTCGCTGGCGCCGTGGCGGGCGCAACGACGGTCGTCATTCCCGAATCGCATACCAAACTCCCGGCGAGTCTCTCGAAGCTCATGCAGGACGAACGGCTCACCGTGCTTTATGCCGTCCCGTTCGCACTCGTTCAATTGCTCCTGCACGGCGCCCTCGACAAGCGGGAGCTGCCCGACCTTCGCTGGGTCCTGTTCGGCGGCGAACCGTTTCCGCCCAAGCACCTGCGCGCGCTCATGACCGCACTGCCGCAGGCGAGATTCGTGAATATCTACGGCCCGACGGAAGTCAATGGCGTCACCCATTATCCGATTCCGCCACTGACAGCGGATGATTCGGCGATCCCGATCGGGCAGCCATATGGCAACGTCGAGATGATGATTGCAGACGAGAATGATCAGCCGGTCGCGCCCGGCGAGGCGGGCCTCCTTCTCATTCGCAGTCCAACCATGATGCGCGGTTATTGGCGCCGTCCGGATCTCAATGCGCGAGCCTTCTTCCGGCGCCCTGCATTCGATCTCTATGAAGACGTTTTTCACCGCACGGGCGATCTCGTACAGGAAGGGCCGGACGGGAATCTTGATTTCCTCGGTCGCAAGGACCGCCAGATCAAGGTGCGCGGGTATCGTGTGGAACTGGACGAAATCGAGGCCGCGCTCCTCCAGCATGAGGCGGTCGAGGCAGCTGCCGCGTTCCCGGTACCTGAACCCGATGGCAGCCAGCACATCGAAGCGGCCGCGGTCCTGCGGGCGGGCGGCGAGGCCGAGGCGGGTGAGCTGATGCGATACGCCGCATCGCACCTGCCACCCTATGCCGTGCCCGAGCGAGTGGCCATCCTGCGCGAGTTTCCGCGAACTTCGACCGACAAGATCGACCGCCTGCGGCTGCAAGCCATGGCCACCGGGGCGTCCGCGTAGCATGAGAGACACCCTCAAGCGTTTCATCGGTGAGCAACTGCTCAACGACGGGAAGGACCGCGTCGCCGACCAGGATGATCTCCTCGAAACCGGCATCGACTCCGTCGGCATGATGTCGCTCGTTCTGTTCATTGAAGAGCACTGGAAGATCGCGGTGCCGCCCGAAGACGTGATCTTCGAGAACTTCCAGTCGGTAGCCAGAATCGAAGCGTATCTGAACGCACGGTTGCCAGCAGCCCGATGAGTCGCGATCTCGCAGCACCACGGCCGGACGCCGTTCGTCGCGGCCTGACCGCCAGCCAGCACCTGCTCTGGCTCGGGCAACAGCTGCACCCGGACGCGCCACTCTACAACATGGCGCTCACGTTCGACATCCACGGCGCTCTCGATCCGCACCATTTCCGCCATGCCTTTCGTGCACTGCTCGAGCGAAGCGATTCCCTGTGCACGGTGCTTGACGTGCAGGATGGCCATCCGGTCCGGCGCGTGGCGGCACCTCCGCCCGAGCCGGTTGCCCGTATGGATCTATCGAACTCGGCCGATCCCGAGGCCGCGCTGGCTGGTTGGGTTTCGCAACGCGCGGCCCGGATGTTCGACCTGCGCGATCGACTCTACGATTGCACGCTCATCCGTCTGGCGGCGGACCGCCACGTGTGGTTCCTGAACCAGCACCACATCATCACGGATGCATGGTCGGCGGCGCTTGTGTACCGGGCGGTGGCGGACTTCTACGCTCGCTCGGTCGCGAACGATCTCGAACATGCAGCTGCCCTGCCATTGTTCGACGAGTACGCATCCCATGAAGCGACGTTCCGCGCTTCGCCGCTCTTTGCACGCATCCGTTCGTACTGGAGCGAGAAGCTCGTAACGCCCATTGCGCCGATTGCGCTGTACGGCAAGCGGCCTGGCCGCGATCGTACTCATACAGTGCGTGTGACGCGAGCCATCGACGCTGTTGCGTCGCGGCGCGTGCGTGAGGAGGCTCAACGTCAGACGACCGGGCTGTTCACCGGTCATGCAGCCACGTTCAACCTGTTCGCCACCGTTCTTTTCGCATGGCTCCACCGGGTCAGCGGCCAGCGCCGGCTCGCGATCGGCACGCCATCACACAACCGGCCAACGCAGGCACTCAAGAATACGATTGGTCTGCTCATCGAGGTCTTTCCATACGTCATCGAAATCGACGATGGCGAGACGTTTGCCTCCCTGTTCCGCAAGGTTCAGAACGAGACCGTCGCGTTCCTCCGGCACGCACAACCGGGCACGAGTTCCGCGGACGTAAACCGCGCATTCAACGTTCTCCTGAATTACATTCATGCCTCGTTTCCGCCCTTCGCGGGAATGCCAATGCGCTCCGAGTGGGTGCACGCGGGCCATGGTGATGCCGCCCACCATTTGCGCTTGCAGGTGCACGACTTCGATGCAGCCGGTCATTTCGTTCTGCATTTCGACTTCAATGCGGACCGATTCCACGAAGCCGAGCGGCGGGCCGCAGCCGATCACTATCTGAACGTGCTCGAGGCGTTCCTCGCCGACCCCTCCGCGTCGATCATGGGCGTGCCGCTCCTGTCTCGTGTCGAGGCGAGGGCCTGGGTCGACGCGACCAACCCGCGCCGGCATCCGGGCCACACGCTGACCATCCTCGACCTCTTCAACGCGCAGGCCGAACGGACGCCTGATGCACCGGCAGTGGCAGATGGGCGCGGCACGATCACATACCGTGAGTTGCATGCCCGGGTCCGGCGCATGGCAGAGCGTCTGACGACCGCTGGCGCCGGCCCGGGCACGATGGTCGCCCTGCATCTCCCGCGCTCGAGCGACGCGATCGCGGCGATTCTCGGAGTTCTCGAATCCGGTGCGGCTTACGTCCCGCTCGCCGCCGAAGACCCGCAGGAACGGCATCGCACCATTCTACGCGATGCAAAGGTGGAACTCATCCTGACGGCTCCGGCCGGTCGCGCGAGCAGTATCGCGGACGCGGCAGCGGATACTCGGGCGGTATTGCTGAATGGAACCGATGATGGCAGGCGGATCGAGGAACCGCTGCGTCATGGCATCGCACGACGTCCGCGACCGGGCGATGTAGCGTACGTTCTCCATACGTCCGGCTCGACCGGGTCTCCGAAGGGAGTCGTCATCGAGCATGGCGCGCTCGCGAACTACGTTTTATGGGCACGGCGTCTGTACGCGGGTGAAGCGCCGGCGGATTTTGCTCTGTTTACGTCGCTTGCGGTCGATCTCACCGTCACGTCGCTCTTCGTGCCGTTGATTTCGGGTGGTTGCGTCCGCGTCTATGACGACGAGGACAACGGTGTTTCCGTTTTGCTGCGCGTGCTCGAAGAGGATGCCGTCGACGTGGTCAAGCTCACGCCTTCGCACCTCTCTCTTCTGAGTGGCCGATCGTTTCCGGCGAGGCGTATCCGTACGGTCATTGTGGGCGGCGAGGAGTTGCGCACGGATCAGGCGCAAGCGGCGCTCCGCTCATTGCGGCGGGACCTTCAGATTTACAACGAGTATGGCCCGACCGAGGTCACCGTCGGCTGTATGATCCACCGTTATGATCCGATGCGCGACAGCGGGGAGACGGTTCCGATCGGTGCGCCCGCAGCAAGCGCCCGCATCGTTCTGCTCGACGAAGCGTCGAACATCGTGCCGGCGGGTGTAATCGGCGAGATCTGCATTGGCGGACCCGGCCTCGCGCGTGGCTATCTGCATCGCCCGGCCCTGACGGCCGCGCGGTTTATCGCCGATCCGCTTCTCCCGGATGAACGCCTCTATCGGTCCGGCGATCTCGGGCGCTGGCGAAACGATGGTGTCATGGAGTACCTCGGCCGGATCGACCAGCAGGTCAAGGTTCGTGGCGTGCGCATCGAGCCCGGCGAAATCGAAGCAGCGCTTCTCGCGCATCCGGGCATCACGGCGGCCGTCGTCGATGCCATCCGCATCGTGCCGTCCTCCAGCGCCACGGTGCACTTCTGTTCGCGCTGTGGCCTGCCGTCGAACTATCCGGGCGTCCGCTACGACACGGCCGGCGTGTGCAACCTGTGCCTGCGGTTCGATGGCTATCGTGATAAGGTGAGACGATACTTTCGCACACTGGCCGATCTGCGCAACGAGATCACGGCCGCACGCCAGCGGCGTCGCGGCACCCATGATTGCCTCATGCTGCTGAGTGGCGGCAAGGACAGCACGTACGCGTTGAGCCGTCTTGTGGACATGGGGGCGCGGGTCATGGCGTTCACGTTGGACAACGGGTATCTGTCGGAAGGCGCGAAAGCCAACATCCGGCGTGTTACAGGGCAGCTCGGCGTTCCGCACGTGTTCGGCTCCACACCGGCCATGAACGCCATCTTTGTGGACAGTCTCAAGCGGCACAGCAACGTCTGCAACGGCTGCTTCAAGACCCTTTATACACTGGGGGCGCGATTCGCTCGCGAAAAGGGCATCCCGCTCGTGGTCACGGGTCTGTCCCGCGGCCAGTTCTTCGAGACACGGCTCACCGAAGAATTGTTCCTCGATGAGACTGTCGACAGTGACCGCATCGATCGCATCATCCTCGCAGCCCGCAAGGCCTACCATCGCACAGACGATGCAGTCGCCGAGCTGCTCGAGACCGATGACTTCCGGCAGGATGCGATCTTCGAGGAAGTCACGTTCCTCGATTTCTACCGGTACTGCGATGTCGGGCTCGACGAGATGCTCGAGTACCTTGCGCAGCACGTGCCGTGGATTCGACCCTCCGACACGGGGCGTTCGAGCAACTGCCTGATCAATCAGGCCGGCATCTTCGTGCATCTGGGCGAGCGCGGTTTTCATAACTACGCGTTCCCATACAGCTGGGACGTGCGCATGGGCCACAAACAGCGGGACGCGGCGCTCGCCGAGTTGCGCGATGACATCGATCCGTACGAAGTCCGTCGCATTCTGGCCGAGGTCGGCTACGATGCACCGGTCGCGACCTCGACTCATGACGTCGACGTCCGACTCGTCGGTTACTATGTCGCGAACGCGCCATTGACTCTGGAATCGCTGCGCGCTCACCTGGCCCGGCGTCTGCCGGAATCCATGATCCCGCAGCATCTCGTATGGCTGGACCGCATCCCGCTCCTGCCTGGCGGCAAGGTGGACCGTAGAGGGCTGCCCGACCCGGACGGCGCACGACCTCTCCTGCCAACCGCCTATGTCCCGCCGCGCACACCGCTGGAAGAGCGCATCGCCCGCATCTGGGCCGACGTTCTCCGTCTCGAACGCGTAGGCGCAGAGGATGCCTTTCTCGAGTTGGGTGGCAATTCTCTGCTTGCGATCCGGGTCATCGCACGCGTCAATCAGGCGTTTGGTGTCGATCTGCCATTGCGTAGCGCGTTCGAGGCATCAACGGTTGCCGCGCTCGCGCATTTCGTCGAGGCTGCGTTGCTCGCCGAGATAGCGGAAATGACCGATGAGGAGGCGGAACGTCTGGCCGTGCGCGGACCGTGAGCAGTTCACACGAGCCGGCGAAGCACGGTCCCCTTTCCGCCGCAAAGCAGGCGTTGCTCGAAGAACGAATGCGCGGCCGGAGCGGGCCCGAACCCGCAATCCGGCGCAGCCAGGGTCTCGGGCCTCCCGTCCTTTCGCCAGGCCAGCAGCGGCTCTGGTTCCTTCACCAGCTCGCGCCCGAAAGTGCGGCCTACACGATGTTCGATGCGCGCCGATTCAGCGGGCCGATCGATGACGGCGCATTGCGCCGCAGCCTGGCCGGCGTCGTACAGCGCCACGAGATCCTGCGCACCTGCTATGCGACGCACGATGGCCGCCCCACTGCGATCGTGTACCCGAACGCGGTCGTCGGATTCGAAACGATCGCCCTGGACTCCGGACCTGGCGCGGAGCCCGAGCGTGTTTCAGCAGCCGAGCCAGACGACGGCCAGGCCGAGTCCGACCCGCTCGCCCGGCTGCGCCCTGCACACGAGCACGCCGCCGCGTTCGTCCGGCGGCCGTTCGACCTGCACGCCGGTCCGGTCTTACGCGCCGCGCTGATCCGTCTCGATCCTCGCGATCATGTCTTCGTGATCGCCGTGCACCACATCGCGTGCGATGAGTGGTCGCTCGACGTGATCTGGCGCGAACTCGCCGTGCTGTACACTGCGCATGCCGAAGGGCGGCCGCCCCTGCTCGAAGAACCTGGCCTCCAGTACCGTGATTTTGCTCACTGGCAGGTAGAGCGCCTGACTGCACGTGGCGTGACCGGCGCCGCGAACGCAGCGCCCGGCGAGGACGCAACACATCTCGACTACTGGCGGACCACGCTCGCCGGCACGCCGGCCGTGTTCGAGCTGCCAGCCGATCGAGTACCACCGGCACGGCGCTCATTCCACGGCGGTCTTGTGGCCGAGCGCATTGCTGCCGGGCTCGCCGCTTCTCTCCACGCACTCGCGCGCAGCAGCCGCACCACCAGCTTCGTCCTGCACTTCACCGCGTTCAACGTGCTCCTGCACCGCTATACAGGAGAAACGGATTTCGTCGTCGGCGTTCCTGCCACCGGAAGGAACCGGGCGGAACTCGAATCCGTCGTCGGTTTCTTCCTGAATACACTGCCGCTCCGCATGGATCTCTCCGGTGACCCGCCCTTTCGGGAGCTGCTGCGCCGCGTCCACGCATCGTTCCTCGATGCCGTCACGCATCAGGACACACCGTTCGAAGCCATTGTCGATACCATCGCACCACACCGGCAGCTGAACCAGAACCCGCTCTTCTCCGTGATGTTCGTGGACAGGGGCGAGACAGCGCCGGTTTCCTTCGGTGACCTGATTACGGCCAGCCGTTTCCATCTCAGTACCGGCACGGCAAAATTCGACCTGACCTTGTTTGCGGGCAGCAGCGAACGTGGTCTCGAGACAATGATCGAGTACGATGCCGATCGTTTCGAATCTTCGACTGCGACCCGGATGCTCGGGCATTATCATACCTTGTTGGCCTCCGCATGCGCCGATCCGGACTGCCGGATTTCAAGGCTGCCGCTCGCCTCACGCACCGAGCGGCAACGCATCGATGAATGGAGTCGCGGCCCTGCGCTGAACGGCGAGCCGAAGCCGGTGCACGACCAGTTCCGGGCACGCGTGCAAGACAGCGCGAACAGCGTCGCGACCGCGACGGACCATGGATCGCTCAGTTATGCCCGCCTCGGCGCGCACGCTGCCTCGATTGCCCGCCAGCTTCTCGCGTGCGGGGTAGACCCGAATGAGCGCGTTGCACTGTGCGCGGACCGGTCACCGGAGATGATTGCGGGGATTCTCGGCATTCTCGAGGCCGGCGCCGCGTACGTTCCGCTCGATCCTGTGTACCCGCGTGCACGGCACGACTTTGCCGTTGCAGACACCGGCGTGCGCATCGTACTGGCGACGCGGACCCGTGCCGGGCAGCTACCAGCCACCAGCCGCGTTCTGTTGCTCGACGCAGACGACGCGGATCAACCCGACGCTTCCGGGCCGAGCCCGTCGCTGCACGCGGTGGATCCGGACGACCACTTGGATGCTGCCAACGTCTCGCTGACGAATACGGCGTATGTGCTTCACACGTCGGGCTCGACCGGTGCGCCCAGAGGTGTGGTCGTCACGCACCGCAATCTCGCGTGTTCGACGGATGCCCGCAGCATCGCATATCCGGAGCCGCCAGCGGTGTTCATGCTCCTGTCATCGTTTGCGTTCGACAGTTCCGTGGCCGGCATTTTCTGGACGCTTGCGACCGGCGGGACACTCGCATTGCCACCACAGCGCATCGAACAGGATGTCCACGCGCTGGCGGCCTTCATTGCGCGGCATTCGGTTACACACACGCTGTGCCTGCCCTCGCTCTGGGAAGCGATCCTCGAGCATGCGCCGCCCGCGGCGCTGCGCACGCTACGGACGGTGATTGTCGCGGGTGACGCTTGCTCCGCGCGACTCATCGGCCGGCACTACGACGTGTGTCCAGATGTTGCGTTGTGGAATGAGTACGGCCCGACGGAAGCAACCGTGTGGAGCACCGTGTACGCGATTCCGCGCGGTTTCGAGGGCACACGAGTCCCCATTGGCCGGCCCGTGGCCGGCGTGCGCGTTCACGTCCTCGAGCCAGGCGGCGAACCCGCGCCCATTGGCGTACCGGGCGAACTGTACATTGGCGGTCCCGGCATTGCTGCCGGTTACGCCGATCGGCCGGATGAGACGGCTCGCTGCTTCGTGCCCGACCCGTTCGGCGATTCCGGCGCCCGGCTCTACCGCACGGGCGACCGCGCACGTTGGCGGGAGGACGGCCTGCTCGAGTTTCTGGGCCGCATCGATCGGCAGGTGAAGATCCGCGGATATCGCATCGAACCCGGCGAGATCGAGTCCGTACTTCGGCAACACCCCGGCGTGCGCGAGAGCGTTGTCGCCGTTCGCGCCGTGTCCGCAGCCTCGACTGCCGCGAACGACATCGATGGTCTGGTCGATGCGCTGAGTGCCATGGACGCACCCGATGCGAAGCGCATCCTCGAGGTCGTCGAGCAGCTGTCGTCCGGGCAGAATCCCAACGGGCAACCGGACGTTGGGGAATCGTCGCAAGACTCGCGAGTGGGCGAGAGAGCGTTGCCGCGATGAGGCGGCTCCGGCGTCACGATGGGTTCGAGGTCGAAGTGCGCATTGCGCGCGACGACTTCATCCGTCCGCCGCGTGAGTCGCAGCGCAACTGGCTCGTGAATCGGGCTATTACAGAATTCGCCGAAGATCTGCGTCACCTCGACGCTGTCTCGCGCCGGTTCGTTGCCGGCCGCGAGCGCGCCAATCTGCCGGATCGCGCGACCGCGCCGCTTTGCGATGATGAGATCATGGAGGATTGGCAGATTCCCGTCATGAAGGCGATGGCGCGCCTCGCCGCGTCGTCACATGGTGACGTCCTCGAGATCGGGTTCGGTCGCGGCGTCTCGGCTTCGTTCCTTCAGGAGGCCGGCGTTCGTTCGCACACGATCGTTGAATGCAACCCCAGTGTGATCGATCGCTTCGACGTCTGGCGCGCTGCACTGGCCGCACCGTCTGACATCTGTCTGATCGAGGGACGCTGGCAGGACGTCACCGAGCGGTTCACCAGCTACGACGCCATCTTCTTTCATACGTACCCGCTCGACGAGGAGGAATACGCCGATACCGTGGTCAGGAGCGTCACGTTCGCAGAACACTTCTTTCCCGTCGCGGCCCGGCATCTCCGGCCCGGCGGCGTTTTCACGTACCTGACGAATGAGGCCGATTCGATCAGTCGAGCCCACCAGCGACTCCTCCTCGAACATTTCGTCGAGTTCAGAATGCTACGCATCGGCCCGCTTGCATTGCCTGAAGACAGTGCGGACGACCTGTGGGCGGATTCGATGGTCGTGATCGGAGCGCTCCGATGAGCACGACGGGTGCCCGCTCTCCTCGTCTCCCGGAACGCACACCGGCGAATGCGTCGCGGAGGAAATCGCCATCGCCGCTGTCGCGGAGCGAGCTGCGCACGCGAGTCGAGACTCTCTCACCCGACCAGCGCGCGCTGCTCGCCGGGCGCGTGATGGGCAGCACCGATTCCATGCACGGCCGCACTGACCAGCTCGTCGCGTGGGTGGTTCCCAGCCCGACTTCCCCCGGAAGATCAGCGGGCGCCGGCACCGAGGGCCATACCGAAGCACCGGACGCGGCCGAGCTTCGGGCGTTCCTTCGCGAGCGTCTTCCCGAGTACATCGTGCCGTCGCTGTTCGTTTTCGTGAACACCATTCCGCGCCTGCCCAACGGCAAAGTCGATGCGAGGGCGTTGCCTGATCCGGTGCGCGCCGCTCGTGACGACGATTTCGTGCCGCCGCGTACGGAGCGCGAGGCGGCGCTCGCGCGCGTCTGGGCCAACGTCCTCCGCGTTGACCGGGTCGGTGTGAACGACAACTTCTTCGAGCTTGGCGGCGACTCGATTCTGAGCATCCAGGTCGTTGCGCGTGCGAAACGGGCAGGCCTCCAGCTGACGCCCGACCTCGTCTTTGAACACCAGACGCTGGGTGCCCTCGCGAATGCAGCGACGGCCGCGACATTCGTGGACGTACCCCGCGCGGACATCACGATCGCCCCGCTCTCGCCCATCCAGGCCTGGTTCTTCGAGCAGCCACTTCCCTCGCCGCATCATTGGCACCAGGTCATCCGGCTCCTGCCGGATCCGGACTTCGATCGCGATCGTTTCGAACGAGCACTTCAAGCTGTCGTCGCTCACCATGATGCATTGCGCCTTCGGTTCCGGCGTGAGCCGGCCGGATGGACGCAGCGGTCGGTGAGCGATCCCATCACGCTTCAGCACATCGGTGCGCCAGACTGCACGGATGAGGCGTTCGCGGAACTGCTCGAATGCAGGATGCACGAGATCTGTGCGGCGACCGATCTCGCGCGCGGTCCGCTCGTGCACGCGGCCGTCGTGCAGCGTGAGGGTCGCGACAGCGAGTGTGTTCTGCTCGCCGTCCACCACCTTCTGATCGATGCGGTCTCGTGGTCGATTCTGCTCGACGATCTACGGGCGGTTTATCAGAGCCTTGAAGATGCGGTCGATGGAATGCCGAGGCCGTCGCAGGAGGATGTCCCGGTCCTCGCGCACACGACATCGTTTCTGTCGTGGTGCGATGCTCTGGCGAGCGTAGCGCGATCCGGTCGCTTCGATGACGACGCTGCCTTCTGGGTCGCGCTGCCCCGCGACTTCCCGTCTCTGCCACAAGACCGCGCTGGCAGGTTCGTCGAACGATCGGCGATGACAGTGACCACGTCGCTCGACGAGGAACCGACGTCGCATCTTCTCCATGACGTCCACGGCGCATACAACACGAATGTCGAAGATGTGCTTCTCGCCGCTCTTGCCCGCACGCTCACCGATTGGGCGCGACACCCGCGAGTGCTCGTGGGCGTCGAACGGCACGGCCGCGAGCCGCTCGTCGACCCGGCCGATCTGTCCAGAACGATCGGTTGGTTCACATCCTTTTTTCCGCTCGTTCTCGAGTCCGGACCGGCCTGGGACGCCGGCACCACATTGCGTACGATCAAGGACCGCCTGCGCGCGATCCCGCACCGCGGCGCGAGCTATGGCGTGCTCGACCACATGCGCCTCCAGACCGCTCGCGACTTCGTGCGTGGCCTGAAGCCGGAACTCATCTTCAATCATGCCGGCCGGCTGGACAGTCCGGATCCCGCCTCTGCCCGTGGCTCGTGGCAGAGCCCCGTGCCGCCGCTCCAGTCGCGGGCCCCCGAGAACGAGCGCGCGCACAGGATCGAAGTCAACACGTTCATCGCGAGCGGTTCGTTGATCGCGCACTGGACAGCCAGCAGCGAACAGTACGATCGTGGTACGGTCGAGCGACTGGCGACGCGATTCATCGATGAACTGCGCGCTCTCATCGCACACGCACTCGACCCTCGGACGAGCGGCTTCACGCCAGGCGACTTCCCGGATGCCGGTCTGAGTCAGGACGCACTCGATCGCTTCCTCCGCGGACTCGGTGCATGAAGACCGCCCCGGCAGCCGTGCGCCCATGAACGCTGCCCCCGCCGGGCTCGACCGCCGCGATATCGAGGCGATCTACCCGCTGACGCCGATGCAGCTGTCGCTGCTGTTCGCAGCACTCCGGAGCGGCCGCGGCAGCGATGACCCCGGGTTCTTGCAGGTGCGTTGCACGATTCGCGGCAACCTCGACGAGGCCGCTTTTCACACCGCGTGGGATCGCCTGATCGAGCGACATGCTGCATTGCGGACGTCCATACACTGGCAGAACGTGGACCGCCCACTCCAGCTCGTGGTTCGGCGCGCACAGCCTTCATGGACGATTGCGGACGTACGGCACCTTGCCCCCGATGCGCAGGACCGTCACATCGATGCGTGGCTCGAGCAGGATCGCCGTGGCGGGATCGATCTGTCGCGCGCTCCACTCCTCCGTCTCGCACGATTCCGCCGCACGGATGCCGAGTGGGCATTCGTGATGAGCTGCCACCACGTCCTTCTCGACGGCTGGTCCGGTGCGATTCTTCTCGAAGAGGTTGTTCTGCTTCACGATGCACTCCGCCATGGTCGTGACACCGGCCTCGATGCAGCGCGTCCTTTTGGCGACTACGTCAACTGGCTGTTGCGACAGGACCAGTCATCGGCCGAGCGACACTGGCGCCAGCACCTCGCCGGAGTCGCAGCGAGCGTGACGCTTCCCTTCCCGGCCGCGGTTCGTTCCGGCGCTGGCGATCCGGCCATGGCCACCGCTGGACCGAGTACAAACGGGTCGATAGCCGGCCTGTTCCCGAATCGGTTGACCGCTGTTGCCGCATCGCTGAATGAGGACCGGACCGCGTCACTTCACCGTTTCTGCCGCGCAGAACGCCTTACCTTCGGCAGTCTCGTCGCCGCGACGTGGGCCGCGATCCTTGCCGCATACTCCGGAACTCC
The DNA here is from genome assembly GCA_050732695.1 of Longimicrobiales bacterium. GTDB lineage: Bacteria > Gemmatimonadota > Gemmatimonadetes > Longimicrobiales > RSA9 > JBFFZF01. The sequence goes on from JBOHRL010000100.1 coordinate 73,797, forward strand.
GGATGTCTGCTTTGGCACGACCCTGTCCGGCCGCGAATCGCCCGTACCTGGCATCGACAGAATCGTCGGCACCCTTATCAATGCTTTGCCGGTCCGCGCTCTCGTACCACGGGATTCGGCGGCCGTTGCGTTCCTTCACGAGATGCAGGATCGCCTGATCATTCTGCGTCAGTACGAGCACACGCCACCCGACCGCATCCAGGAGTGGAGCAGTGTGCCTGGACACCGGCGTGTCTTCGATTCGTTGGTCGTTTTCGAGAACTTTCCTGCGCGGTCGGCCAGCGCTGGTGACGCGTTGCAGATCGACGACTTGCACGGCGGTGTGACGACGACTGCCGCGCTCACACTCGTGGCCGCGCCCGGGCCACGTTTCGAGATTCGCCTTCTGTTCGATGCATCTCGCATTCCCGATGCCTCGGCTCGGGCTCTGCTCGATCGGATCCTCGCGATGCTCGATGCATTCGAGCGTGATCCGCGCTCGCCACTGTCGAGTGTGATCGAGAACGTGATGGGCGAGCCTCGCTCTGGCGAGGGCGATCTGCATTCCCGCACGATCGACCTGAAAGCCCGTCCGATCGGGAACGTGACGAATCGCACGCAAGGCAGTCGTGACCATGCCGTTGAGTCGGTTGATCCGCTCGAACTCCAACTCATCCAGATCTTCGAGAGCGTGTTGCGTGTGCAGCCGGTTGGGCTGAAGGATGACTTCTTCGCTCTGGGCGGCCATTCGCTCATCGCGGCCCGGTTGTTCGATCGCATCGAACAGCTCCTGGGCCGGCGTCTACCCCTCGCGACTTTGTTCGAGGCATCCTCAGTCGAGGCTCTGGCCACAAGGTTGCGCTCCGATGGCTGGACACCACCCTGGTCCTGTCTCGTCACGATGCAGCCGGAGGGTACCCGGCCACCGATCTTCTGCGTGCATTCCTACGAAGGCCATATCCTCCATTATCGCGATCTCGCCCGCCGGCTTGCTCCCGACCAGCCCGTCTACGGACTCCAATCGCTTGGCCTGAATGGCGCCTGTCCGCCACTGCTTCGTGTCGAGGACATGGCCGCGCATTACCTCTCCGAGATCCAGACCGTGCAACCAGAAGGTCCCTACAACCTCGCCGCGATGTGCTTCGGCATCGCCGTCACATTCGAAATGGCACAGCAGCTCATTGCACAGGGTCACAGGGTGAAACATCTCTTCATCCTCGACAGCGGATTCCTTCACTTCCTGCCACCTCAGCCGAAGCTCGATCGGCCGTTCGTGCACGGAGCGTTGTGGCGTATCGCTGCCCATTCCCGCGGCGTACGCTTCCGCGCCGCCCGCATTCTGCATCAGCTGCGCGAGAGCGATCACGAGAAGAACATCCGGCGCGTCCGCGAAAGCAACGAGCGCGCCTGGTGGCGCTACCAACCGAAGCCGTACGCCGGAACGATCACACTCCTGCGCAGCGAACAGTACGGCTCCGGCCAGGACTGGCACATCGATACCTGGTCCAGGCTCGTCCATCGAATCGAGACGTACGTTGTGCCCGGCGATCATACGAGCATGCTCCATGAGCCGCTCGTCGAACACCTCGGCACGCAGCTTCGCTCCTGCCTCCGCTCGCACGTTCCAGTATGACGGCCTCTGACACGCATTCTGCGCGCAGGCGGGACCGATGAGCGCGACGCTGCGGTTCTGATCGAGCGGAATCGGGAACTCAGAAGAATATGGTCAGCCCGAAGCGCACGTTACGCGGCACGCCCGGTGTGAAGTGCAACTCCGACACGGACGCCGGTTCGCCCGGCAAACGCGACTAAGCCATGAGGTCAGACCGAGTCGTGTCTCGACATCGAGCCCGTATCGGCGGCGGCGACCACTCAGTTCCGTGAACCCGCCGTCGCCCACGAAAACGAACTCGCGTTCGAGATCGATGAACCAGGCGGCTGCGGCGAGATTCAGACCGTTGATGGGCCGTACGCGTATCCCGACTTCACCTCCCACCGCGCGCGGCAGCGTCTCGACATCGACGTGTTGCGGGTCGAAGTTCCGGTCGGTGAGCCGGTCGTCGATCTCGGCATCACTCGCGCCCTCCCGACGCCATGTACGCACGAGGTCCGCGATGCGGCGGTCGATCACGATATCGCGAGCGTCGTTGGAATGGAAACCAGAACCAACGTTGAGAAAGAGATCGGCCTCAGCCGCTGGACTGAACACCAGGCTGGCCTTCGGGCTCACGATCATCTGATGTGCATACCCGGAAGCATGCGGCAGGTCGGACGGCTGGCCATCGAGACGATCGTCGACATCGTAGGTGAAGTAATCCGAGCGGACTCCCAGTTGCACGCGCAGTTGCGGACTCAGCTGAAGCTCTTCCTGCGCCCAGAGGTAGAGATTGCCTTCGCCAATGCCGGAATCGACGAGCCGCTCATAGCTTGAAGTTATACAACGTGCTGTCCGGGAGGATGGTGATGCGCGCTCCGCACGCGCGGCAAGTAGCCACTCGCCGGGCATCCGTCGACCCATGACGGCCCGGTCGTAAGACGGGTCCGGGAAACCGCCGGCTCGACGTCCCGAGACTGGTATGGACATGCGGTTTCCGCCATCATCGGTCCGAACTCGCGGTGTCCTCGAAGGGCCGGCCGGTTGGTGGCGTGCGATGACGACCGCTGCCGGCGAGACTCCTCGGGACGATCCCGCAGCAGGGACACACTCGACATTCGCGATCGAACCCAGGGTGGCATGACGGAACCTCGTCGTTTGGGCTTCATCTCGTACTGCCTGCGTGCGCACCCCGCGCGAACCTCGCTCATGGTGGCGCTTCTGGTCCTGGCCGGCCTCGCGGAGGGCATCGGTCTGGCCACGCTGCTGCCCGTCCTCGAACTCGCGGCGGATGAGCCGGCGCGATCATCGTTCTCGGCCAGTATCGAGGATACGCTGCGAGGGCTGGGACTGGATTCGTCGTTGTCCGTCCTGCTCGCGATCATCGTCCTCGGCATGTCGCTCAAAGCCCTCTTCCAGTGGCTGGCCATGCGACAGGTCGGTTACACGGTGGCGGCAGTCGCAACGGACCTCCGTCTTTCCCTGATCCGCGCGCTACTCGATGCGCGCTGGAGCTTCTTCGCTGCCCAGCCGTCCGGCCATTTCGCGAATGCGGTCAGCATCGAGGCGTACCGCGCGTCGGCCGCGTATCGCGAAGCGTGTTCCGCCATGGCCGGGCTCATCCACGCCTTCGTCTACCTCACGATCGCGTTTCTTATCTCGCCGCCCGTGGCGTTCCTCGCGATCGCGGCGGGCGGCGTCTTTCTGCTCGCTCTCAGCGGATTCGTGCGAATGAGTCACCGCGCCGGCAACAGACAGACCGATCACATGATGTCGCTCATTGCGCACCTCGTCGATGCGCTCCAGGCGCTCAAGCCGGTCAAGGCGATGGGACGCGAAGACCAGCTGCTGCGGTTTCTCGAGCACGAAGCCCACGCCTTCAACGAGGCACAGCGCGGACAGGTCCTCGCAGTAGAGACGCTGAAGCTCTTCCAGCAACCGCTGCTCGTCCTGATGGTTGCGGCTGGCCTGTTTCTCCTGCTCGGCCGCGGCACCATGCCGTTCGCCGCCGCACTCGTGATGATCTTTCTGTTCTACCGGCTGATGGGTCTGGTGCACATGTTACAGAGTCATTATCAGAGCATGGCCGCGGGCGAAGGCGCGTTCTGGGCGATGCGCTCGATGATCGAACGGACGCGTGCGCAGCGGGAAGTCAGTACGGGAAGGACTCCGCCACCACCTCTCACACACGCCGTCACGCTCGATCACGTCTCGTTTCGTCACGGCTCACGGACCGCCTTGCATGACGTCTCGCTTGCGATTCCGGCCGGCTCACTCGTCGCGATCGTCGGACCGTCGGGGGCCGGCAAGACCACGCTCGCCGACCTCATCGCAGGCCTGTATCGTCCCGATTCCGGTGCTGTGCGCATCGATAGCGTCGCGATGACGCACATCGACATCGTCGCATGGCGCCGCATGGTCGGCTACGTGCCGCAGGAGCCGCTCCTCCTGCACGATTCCATCCGCCGCAATGTCACAATGGGCGATGACCTCATCTCGAGCGGCGATGTCGAAACCGCGCTCCGCGAGGCCGGCGCATGGCCGTTCGTCGAGGAACGTGCCGGCGGCATGGATGCGCCTGTTGGCGAGCGCGGCGGCATGCTCTCCGGCGGACAACGCCAGCGCATTGCACTGGCCCGCGCTCTCGTCCGTAAGCCGGCGTTACTCGTCCTCGACGAAGTGACCGCCGGCCTCGACAGCGTCACCGAAGCCGCCATCTTCGAGACGCTGCATCAACTGCGCGGCCGTGTCACCGTCCTGTTCGTGTCGCACCGGTCCGCAGTCGTCGATGTCGCTGATCTCGTTGTGCGACTCGAGGACGGACGCACGCTTCCGACGCCCGCCGGCTCAACCCTGGCCTAGCCGCATTCGTCGCACGTTGCGCGCTGGATCCTCGGATCGGTTCGGGCGCGGGTGCGCGGCAGACTCTTGCGCCCCCCTCTGCGCGCGCCTTCCGCGGTGAATCGCTTTCACCGAGCGTTGGACGGCAGCGTCGGTTGCCAGTCGAAAAATCGCGTGGCTTCCACGGCTCCCTCCACAACGAGAGCGCCGTAGTAGCCCGGTCCGGCATCGAGCGAGTGCATGCTCCACCGCTGCGCCTCGCCCGGGTCCGGGCGTGTGCTCAGCAGCGCTGCCACCTCTGGACCGACCCCGACATCGAATGACGATAACGGCATTGTCACCCCCAGACCGACGGCTTTCACGAATGCCTCCTTGCGCGTCCAGCACGTCAGGAATGCCTGCTGCCTCGATTCCGCCGGCAGTGCACGAAGCGCCTCGAACTCGGCGGAGGAGAAAAAGCGACGTGCAAGAGCAAGCGCATCGCGAACCGAGCGGTCCACTTCCACGTCAACGCCAACTTCACGTTCTGCCGCCACCGCGAACACGGCCAGGTCTCCCGAGTTCGATGTATTGAACCGAACGTGACGGCCGTGCTCACTCATGTCGAGTGACGGCTTGCCGTGAGTGGAATACTGAAAGCCGACGACCTCTGGCCGGACACCCGTGTACCTGGCCAGCACCTGGCGTTGCGCGGCACGGCAGACGATGAAGCGCTCCCGGTGCCGGTCCGAACGGAAACGCACTGCGCGCGCACGCTCGTCATCGCTCAGAGTGCGATTCAGTGTTCCGACCACCGCCGCTGGCTGATCCAGCCGCGCGCGCCAGATGTGCACGTGCCCGGATTGAAGCTCGAGCGCGTCTCGGAAGCTCGGCTGCGTCGACTCGCTTACTCGTCCGTCCATTCCAGCCGTCCTTCGATGGGTGACCGGCCATGATCGTTCGACCCGCCGGTACACTTCGCGTGCGGGCGTACGCGTGCACCCGCGCGCAAGCAATCGTACGCCTGGCGCGAACAATTGTCCCGATCCGGATTGCGCGTGCCGGTTGCCGGGCCGCGTGAATCGTGCTCTATACCTTTTCCAGTGAACGATTTACGAGAATCAGGCCCAACCCCGACCCGAGTGGAACGGATGGTGCCCTTCACCGGGACCGTCCACGGCGCGATGCGCGAGGTACTCGATACGCTCACAGGAGGCTCCGGGCCATGTTGGTGGCTGCCATTCTCCTGACCGTCTCTCTCCTTGCCAGCCTGTACGCGTGGGTCGGCTATCCGGTCGTCCTCATGATTCGCTCGAAACGATCTTCGCGTGCCGTGTGGCCGCGCGACATCGAACCGTCCGTGTCCGTGATCATTCCGGCGCACAACCGGGTCGAGCAGATCGCCGCCAAGCTCGAGAACACGCTCGCGCTCGATTATGCGCCGGACCGACTCGAGATTCTGGTCGCTTCGGACGGATCGACCGACGGTACCGATGCTGTCGTCGAACGGTTCGCGGACCAACGCGTGCGCCTGCTCGCCCTGCCGAGGCGCGGCAAGTTGATCGCCTTGCAGCAGGCGGGCCGGCGAGCACGGGGCGATGTCCTCGTCTTCACCGATGTCAACGTAGCCCTCGATCCGGGCGCGTTGCGCCACCTGGTCCGACCGCTGGCCGACATTCTGGTTGGCGGCGTCTGCGGTGCACGCAAGGTTCGCCGCCCCGAAACCGGCGATTCAGGCGCGCTCGGAGCCGTCCTCCTGGCCCGCTTCGAGGACTGGATCAAGCGGCTCGAGAGCCGCCTCGGCAGCGTGTACGCCGCCGACGCAGGCCTTTATGCGATCCGGCGGTCTCTTTTCGTGCCTGCTACCAATCCCGCACAGGCCGATGACATCGCGATCTCGGCGCGCATCGTCCTCGGCGGGAAACGCCTTGTTTACGAGCCCAGAGCGGTGTGCCGGAAAGTCACCGCGAGTGATTCCACCTCGGAATTCCGCCGCCAGATGAACGTCGCGAACTACAGCTTCCGGGCCCTCCTCGATCTCCGCCACGAACTCGTCCGCCGTCACGGCTACGGCTGGCAGCTCTTCTCCCATACGATCGCGCGCGACCTCGTCCCGGTCTTCCTTGCTGTCGCGCTCTTTTCGTCCGCCTTCCTCTCGACCGCCCACGCCCTGTTCGCCGCCATCCTCGGCGTCCAGGTCCTGTTCCACTCGCTCGCCTATGCCGGATGGCGCCTCCGTCACGCGCGACTCGGCCGCTGGCCCCTCTTCGCTGTCCCGTTCTTCTTCGTCGCCTACAATGGCGCCGGCCTGCTTGGAGTCCTGGGCGCAGTCCACGGCATCCGCCCGGTCGGCGCCACACGGACCGGGTACCATTCTCCATTCCTGGCCAATCGTTTCATGAAGGCCTCCCGCACCGGCGGCGGCTAGGCGGCACGGACGGTCGCACGTCTGTGCGGCCGTCCCCGGCGGGACCATAGCCATAACGACAAACCTCGGGCATCGATACCCGCTGGGCATTGGGACGCGGTCCGCGCTATCATGGGTGTGTGAGCCGGCTCGCGTTGGTCCTGTTTCGCGCTTTTGCGGGCGTGCTCGTGCTCGGTGCCATCGTGCATGTTGGTACGCTGCTGCCGCGCGTGCGCGATATCGCAACCGGGCTGCCTGCGGGTGCCTGGATCTTTTCGGGCGCATACGCCGCCTGTGCCCTGACCGCGCTCGCGGCGTGCGGTCTCGCACTGCTGCTGCTGTGGAAGGCATCGCACAAGGCGGATGGCCGGGCGCTCACTCTGTTCCTCGGGTTTCTCGCCGTTTTCTGGGGCTCGCTTTTCCGATTCATTGAAGTCGATGCGGCTCCCGACGAGGTGTCGGTCAATCTGAATTATGGTAGCCAGTGGGTAAGCCAGACGGCGATCGCTGCCTGGCTGTTCGCAACAGCTGCGTTTCTCCGTTTCTCGGCGCTTTTTCCTCGACCGCTCACTGCCGATCGCCTGCGGCCGGCGAAACGATTCCACTTCCTTCGTCGCCTGCGTGTTGCACTGCTTCGGCCCTGGCCGGTCTGGACCGGGACCATCGTGGCGTACGTAATTGTGCAGTACGCTCCGTCGCTCGTCGCACGGCTGCTCGGGGCCGATGGCGCGCAACGTCTTGCCGAAACGCAGAGTGTGATGGGGACCGTCTACCTGAGCATGGTCGCCGTCGGATACCTTGTGATTCCTGCGATTGCGATTGTGCTTGGAGTGCGCAATCTGCGCGCGAGCTACCGGCGGGCTCCAGATGACGAACGGCGCCGGATGCTGTGGGTGGTCATGGGGTTCTCGGTTGCGGCGTGGCTGATCGTCCTCGCCATCGGCAGTGTGATTCTGCTGGGCAGACTCGATACTCCTCAGATTCTGAGCATCATCACGCCCGTCCTGTTCGTTCTTGCACCATTGATGCTGGTCATAGGTTCTGCGCTGGGCGTGCTCTACCATGGCGCGATCGATCCGGCGCTGGCGGTCCGTCGCAGCACACTCTACGGAGTCGCTGGGGTCGTGGGAATCGTGATTTTCGCGGGAATCGAGAACGCCCTGTCTGCACTGGTCGAGCGCGGCCTCGCGCTACCCGGTTTCGTCGGACCCCTGATCGCCGGCGGGATCGTGGCCGCAGTCCTGATTCCGGTTCAACGAAGGATGTCTGCTGCGTTTGCGCGACGGACGAAGTTGAGCGAGAGCGCATCGTCCTCGGATGCGGGCGAGGGCACGACTCCCTGACTGTTGCGCGATGATGTGGCAGGTGCGCCGCCCCGGGATGAACCGTTTGCCGGATTCAGGGAGAACGGGTGCCCGCCGGAGCAAGGAGATCGAAAAGACTCATCGGATCCACGCTGATTCCGCCATAGCGGACAACCCAGTGAAGATGTGGGCCGGTGACTCGGCCCGTCGCGCCGACACGCCCGATCGGCTGGCCGGCAGTGACCGTGTCCCCGGCGGCGACTTCCTGCGCGCTCAGGTGGAAGTACGCACTGACGAGGCCTGCGCCGTGATCGATGTAGATCACGTTGCCGGCCAGGTAGAAGGTATCGACAAGTGCGACGACGCCGCGTGCGGCCGCAAGCACGGGCGCGCCGCTCGTTCCGGCGAGATCGGTGCCGGTGTGCCGGCTGTGGATCTGGCCATTGAACTCGCGGCCCGAACCGAAGCGACTGGTGATGCGCGTCGTGCGCGGAAGCACGACATCCTGCCACAAGCGCGGTGTCACATGCGTGTTGCGTGAGACGTGGGCTGCGAGTGCTTGATCGCGTGCGAGGCGGATCTGCGTGAGTGAATCGGGTGGCGCGCCGAACCGGGGCGCAACCGTCAGTCGCTCCAGCGGATATGCGCCAGCGCTGATCGGAACGCGGACGCGCATGATTTCGACGACGCCGTCCTTCCGGTAGATGTTCAGCGGCACATCCAGTGCAGACCCGACATCGAGAGGCGCGGCGGCGAGTGCGCTGAATCCGCCATCGGCCGACCGGACGAAATGCAGTGGTTCATCTGCGATCGAGCCCGTGACGGCAACGATCCCGGCACCGAGAGGAACCGCCTGCACCTGGAAGAGTGTGCCCTGCACCGGTGCATCGGGCGACCACGTCACACGAAGAGGAACCTGCGCCGTCGCCGCGCTCGGCGACACAACGGCCACCACGAGCACGCCCAGACTGCACACCGCGATGGACGCGGAGGTCACGGGCTTTCCTCGAGCGCGTTCATCCCTGACGTCGGATTCGATTCCAGTTTTCTGGTTCACGTGTTGGCGACTCGAAGGACTTCTTCGGCAGTCGTGATCCCGGAGCGCATGAGCCGGACTCCGTCATCGCGAAGCAGGCGCATCCCTTTTTCAACACCCATGCGGGCGAGATGGCCTGCGCTGGCGTCCTCGTGAAGTGCCGTGCGCAGCGCCTCATCCATGACGAGGAGTTCGTAGATCCCGGTCCGGCCGTGATAACCGGTGCCGCGGCAGGCCGGGCAGCCATCACCGACCCAGGCCGCCGGCAGCTCCGTGCGCGTCACCTGGAGCGCGGAATGCTGCTCGGGTGTGAGCGGCTCGGGCCGCCGGCACTGTTCGCAGACGCGCCGGACCAGACGCTGCGCGAGAACTGCCTCGACGGTGCTCGCTACGAGATACGGCTCGATGCCGAGATCGATGAGTCGCGTGAGCGCGGTCGCAGCATCGTTCGTGTGCAGCGTCGAAAGCACGAGGTGACCGGTCAATGCGGCGTGCGTTGCAATGTCGGCCGTTTCCTGGTCGCGGATCTCGCCCACCAGCATGATGTCGGGGTCCTGGCGAAGCAGAGCACGCAACGCGGTCCCGAACGTGAGCCCGACTTTCTCGTTCACGGGAACCTGCGGCACGCCCGCCAGCTCATACTCGACCGGGTCCTCGACCGTGATGATTTTTTCACGCCCGGTGCGAATCCGATCGACGGCCGCGTACAGCGTCGTCGTCTTGCCCGAACCGGTCGGCCCGGTTGACAGAACAATACCGTGCGGCTTCGCGACCACGCTCACGAACCTCGCCAGTGTGTCCGGCGCCATGCCGAGATCCTCGAGCGCGATGCGGCCGCGTTCCTTGTCGAGGAGACGTAGCACTACGCTCTCGCCGTGCAGCGTTGGGAGCGTCGCGACGCGCACATCGACCTGACGGTCCCGCATGCGCAGCCGGATGCGCCCGTCCTGCGGCACGCGCCGCTCCGCGATATCGAGTTCAGCCATGATCTTGAGCCGGCTGACTACGGCTGCTGCAAGGCGCCGCGGCGGCGCCGGCGCTTCCTGTAACACGCCATCGACGCGATAACGAACGCGCAGCCCACCGACGTACGACTCGAGGTGCACGTCCGAGGCTCGGGCCTCGAGTGCCTCGAGCAGAAGCAGGTTCACCAGCTTCACCACCGGCGCTTCATTGGCGAGGCTGACGAGATCGTCGAGCGCGGCGTCGAGATCGGCGCCCAGCGGTACATCGTCGGAGAGCCCCGCAATTACATCCTCGGCCGTCAGGGCATCCGGTGAATAAACGCGCCGGATCGTCGCCCGCACTTCCTGCTCGGGCAATCGAATCACCCGCAGCGGAGTCCCGGCCAGCAACCGGAGATCGTCGAGGACCTGCGCATCGACCTCGTCGCGCCACGAGGCAACGATCAGGCGGCCCTCTTCGAATCCGAGCGGCAGTACGGCGTGATGCTCGAGGTATTCGCCGCGCAACGTCGTCGACAACGGCGTAGCAGATTGCAGTGCGGCCAACGGATCCGCGAGTGCGGCAACCTCCGGCAGCGCGCCAGCGTCCGCCGCAGGTTCGTGCGCCTGGAAACCGGTACTCATCTGGCTGTCGCCCATCTGCCCGGTTCCGTCCTCGCCACTCTCACGGAACCGGTTCTCACCGCACTTCGCTCCGGATCGTGTCCCGTATCGTCCGGACCACGGGCGGCAGGATCGGCTTGATCGGCACGATGCTCTGAAGCAGTTCGGATCGGTTCTCGATCTCGCGCCGCAGCGTCTCGGCGTCCTCGTCGGTCGCAACGATGTACGGCGTGAGGAACAGAAACAGTTCGCTGTTGCCCGTCGTCTCGCGCGTCGACCCGAACAGGAATCCGATGAGTGGAATGTCCTTGAGGAACGGGATGCCGGTCCGAACGTGCTCCGTCTGCCGGTCGACCAGGCCGCCAATCACGACGGTCTGGCCGTTACGTGCCAGCAGTTGTGTCGCCGCTTCCCGCGTGCTGATGACCGGCGCATCGAACTGCACCTCGTCCGTGGCGCTGCTGACTTCCTGTGTGACGGCCAGATTCACGTAGCCGTCGTCGTTGATCGTCGGCAGAATCGTGAGCGATGTGCCAACACTCTGGTACTGCACGACCTGGTCGAATTGGACCTGGTCCGTGGGCAACGAACGCGACACCTGAACGAACGGTCGCTGCGAGCCGACCAGGATTCTGGCTTCCTGGTTGTTCTGCGCGAGAATGACCGGACGTGACAGAATCCGTACGTTGCCTGTCGATGCCAGCGCCGACAGCGTTGCCTCGATGTCGATGTCGCCGGTGCGCAGGATATCGAGCGTGAAAGCGTCCTCACGGATTTCGCCCGGCAAGCTGATTCCCGTCTCGCCTCGGCTGTCTTCCTTCACCGCGCTGAACCCGACCCCCACGTTCAACTCGTCCGTACGCCGGACCTCCGCAATCACAACTTCGATCACCACCTGCAACGGCCGCAGATCGAGCGATTGGATCGCCTGCTGGATGACCAGCCAGTCGGCCGCCGTGGCCCGAACCAGGAGCGAATTCGTGATCTCATCCGGCACGATGGTGACGTTGCCCTCCAGTTCGCCGAAGCGAACCGCCGGCATCATGAATTGCTGGTTCTGGGCCGCCTGCTGTCGCATCATCGCCGTCTGTTGTTCCATGATCCGGAGCTGTTGCGAGAGCGTGGCTGCCTGTTCAGGCGACCTCGCCTGAATCACCGCCCCGCCGAACAGCGATTGCAGCGTCTGGGCGAGGACCGGTGCACGCGCGTGGCGAAGGCGCAGAATATAGAGCTGCCGAGGCACTTCCGCGCCTTCCTGCGCACCTCCTTGCAGGCGGATGAACCCGTTCTGCTCCGTCACCGTAACACCGTGTGCGGCCGCGAGGTCGCGGATGAGACCTTCGACGTTCTCACGCGAAACGGCCTCAGACGTGCGAAGTGTGACCTGTTTGGCCGGGAGGTCCGAGTAAACGACGTTCAGCTGCGCCGCCTGCGCCAGCGCACTGATGACGTAAGCGAGATCGACATCCTGAAAATTCAGGATGATGCCGCCTTGCGTTGTGCGAATTCCCTGTTGCTGCTGCACTACCGCGTGCGCCGGTCGCGCGGAAAGCACCAGGCTGACCACGAGCATGGACGTTGCAACGTTGCGATTCATGACCGGCTCCGGTTCATCGATTGCGAGGCGCACGCGGCCCCGGCGCATCGAGTGTGTCACGGTTGACGCCACGGCGAACGGTGATTCGGCCATTGTTATCGATCGTGATGCGGCCGTCATCGGTGCGTATCTCATCCACGCCGGCGTCACGCATTCGTTCGAGGAATTCCTCGAGCACGTCCTGCGATGCACCGCGCTCGCGCAACAACTCGAATTGACGGAGCAGCTGAGCGCGAACCCGCTCGCTGACGGCCGCGTTTCGACCGCGTTGCATGCCACGGGCCCTGCCGCTTTCCACCGCGACAGGTGGATTCGGTGAAGGCGGCATCACGTGCAGATCGAGCGAGCGGCCCTGCCCTTCCATGGTCGCGCCGAACGGCTGCACGCGAGTCAGCCGGTACCCTTCCATGAGATCGCCGATCTGGAGGAGCCGCGGTGGATCGTCTTCCTCGAGCGCGACGACGGCGAGGCCGCCATTGCCGACAACGGCCGTGCCCATCAGACGGAACGCCGGTGCAGGAGGCGGCCCCTCGTCCGGTTCACCAGACTGACGCTCGCTCGGCAGGACGTAGCGCGGCGCACGCCGGCGATCCGGCTGGAACGGATCCGCATCTGCGGCCAGACGCACGGCCTCCAGCGGCAGCGGCCTCGCCACATCCGGCGCTGGAACGGGTGGGTCCGCAGTGGGCTCGACGAAAGACGGGGGCCCGCTCGGTGCGACCGGGCCCGCATCGATGGCAATGGCGCGCGCCAGCGAGCCAGCAAAAAGGATCGCAACTGCAACGAGCCCGGCGATCGGCACAGCGGATGATCGCAATGGGGTTCTCATGACGGTTCGACCTCCGGCGCGTAAGCCTCGACGACAAGCGTGAACCGCACGACGCCGGTCAGACCTGGTTCGACAGGTTCGTCGTCATCGCGCCGCCGGCTCGATCGAGGGCGTTCGACCTGCGGCTCGACCAGAAGCTCCCTGACACGCAGCAGCAACGGGCTCTCCTCGACACGCAGCAGAAACGTCATGACTCCTTCGAGGTCACTCTCGCCATTTACGATGAGACGGATCGGCTCGAGAGCGCCCGGCTCGATCTCTTCGCGAGCAACGTCCTCCGCCGACATCTCGAGCAGCAGGACACGGCTCAGTCCTGCAATCTGTTCCAGCCACTCGGTGATGCGTGCCTCTGCAAGGGGCGGGTTGGCAGCGACGACGAGGCGATCGTTCGCCCGCACCGCCTCCACCTCTGCCGCAATGATCTCGTCGGGCAATGATGGTGCTGCGGCGAGCAGTTCCTCTTCTCTGGCAAGCAGTCCGCGCTCCGCACTCAGGCGGTCGCGTACATCGGCCAGCGCATTGATGTATGGCTTCGCCATGAACACCCAGAAGAGCGCTGGCACGACGACAGCCAGGCCGAAGCGAAGCGCACGCCGATCGCGTGCGGAGAGTCGCGCGATATGATCTCGTACATATCGTGCGATGCTCATGGCGTCCTCCGCGCGACGGGGCCCGGCTCCGTTGCAACGGGAACGTCAGTCCGCGTCTGTGGCGCCGTGAGGCGGGCCATGAACCGGAATCGTTCTGTCGAGGTCGTCCCTTCTTCGAGATCCCGTTCGACGACGCCTTCCATGCGGATCGATGTCAGGCTTGCTGCCGGACGAAGCGACTGGAGAGCTTCGCCTGCCCGGAGCCCCTCGATTTCCGCGCGAAGTGTGTCGCCGCTCGTCTGGAACAGCGTCAGATGTGCATCCTCGGGCAGCAACATCGCAATATCGAAGAGTGCACGCGACCAGCGAGGTGACTGCTCATCCAGCGTCGTGATCCGGCCCGTCCATTCCTGTAAACGTGCGACGGAATCGCGCGCGGCCATGAGAGGAGTCACTTCATCGTGAATTGCCGCGCGCCGTGCGCGAATCGCGTCCAGTTCGCGCCGGGCGCCCCAGAGTTCCGCCACAGCGACGCCAGCCAGCAGCGCGACCCCGGCAGCGGCGGCGCGCACAGCGAACTGCCGTTGCCTCCGTCGCCGGTCCGCTGCGAGGGTTGGTGGCGTCAGTTCCATCGCCGAAAGGTGAGCGCACTCGGCTGCCGCCGCCGCACCCGAGTCCATGGCCTGATCGCCGCCGTCGATCCTCCAGCCGGAAGCCGCGAGGACGCGAACGAGACGATCCCTCTCAACACCGCTCGCATGCACGATCGCGACGCCCGGACCCTTGCCCACCGCCGCGGCAAACTCATCAACCCACGCCGATGGGACCCTGCGCATGTCGCGCACACCGGCGCCAACATCGAGAACGTGCACGGCATCGCTGTCCGTGGCGACGATCAGGCACCGCTCGCCGCGCGCGCGTTTCACAACGTCGGCCGGCAACCCCGCGATCCATGCGCCCTGTGCCGGCACGATCCTTTCCAACTGCCAGCCTGCGTTCTGCACTGCGTCCCGGATCATCTCGAGCAGCGCGAGCGGAGCGGCCGCCGCGAGCATTGGCGCCGTCGTCCCGGCTTCCTGATGCGGTTGCAGCTGGACAGTCACGACCCGCGCTCCGGTACCACCCACGAAATGGCGAGCGGCATCACGTCGTAACACCGCCATGGCCTCGCTCGCCCGAAGCGGCGGCAAAGCCACCAGTCGGGCGTCACAGTGAGGCGCCAGCAAAGCGACGTGCACGCGCGCTTCGAATGAGGCCTCGCCGAATTCCCCTGCAATCCGTCGCGCCAACGCAACCAACGTCGACGGAAGCGCGGAGGTCTCGCCGCCATTCGTGGCGAATGGCGCGTCAAATGCCATATCGTGCGGGCCGCCGCGCGCAATCGCCGTAATGCGATCCCGGCTGATGGCCACCCCGATGCGCAGCCGGCTCCGACCCGGCCTCAGCCACGAACGGTTGCGTCTCATCAATGGATCTTCCTCCACACCACGACGGCTCCCGTGTTCGAGCGGGCCACAACGACGCGCGCTCGCACGACCATGGGACTGTTCTCGACACGTCCGTCCGCGATGATTTCGACTTCGTTCGTCCGGAACGTCGTCACACGGTTGAAGCGGGTCCGTTCGTCTTCAAGGACGGCGCGTATGCCAGCCGGCATCAGCCCCCTCAGCTCGCCCGCCGACCGCGGCGTCTGGCCCGCAGTCCTCGCCCGCAATAGCGTGGTAACGGCGGGCGGCGTCATGCCCGGTAGGGCCAGCAGGACGGCTTCCGGTGCCGAGTTCACGTTTACATCACCCGAACCGACAAGGGTCAGGTAGTCGCGGGCTTCGTCGTACAACTCTGGTGTCATGCCGAGCACATGGCGCAGCTCATCCAGCTCGGCGAAGTCGCGATTCGGCGGCAGCACCGGCATCCGCTGGGCGAGGTATTCTTCCCGCTCACCGCCGCCGATGCGCGGGATCTCGTCCTCATCGCGCCAGTCGAGGATCGCCTGCGTCAGGCGGTCCGCGAGCGCGTAGTCCACGCGCAGGCCCTGCGCGAAGAACTGGCGCAGCATGTTCTCGTCCGCGGCGTTCAGGTTGAGGAACGCGCCGGTATCGTGGATGCGCAACGTGTAGCGCGCATCGCCGAAAGCCATCTCGGATGCGATCAACCCCTGCGGATCGCGCCACGGATCTTCCAACGGGTCCGACGATCGGAACAGACTGTTCACACTGGCGCGCGTCGCACTCCGGCGTGCCCGTGCCGTCCGGGCACTGCTCATGCGCTCGTTGCGCAGTTCGAGCGCACGGTCGAGCATTGCAGCCGTCAGGCGAGAACGCGCGTACTCGGTTCCCGCCGTCGCTGCGGCCCGTGCACGCGTCTGATCGAGAACATTGGCCGCGGCAAGCCGGCGGGTGCGCGAACGAAGCGAAGCATCCAGGCCCACGGCACCCAGCGCAACAATCAACCACAGCGCCGCAATCAGAATGAAGCCATCACGGCGGCAGTTCATTGCAATGTCCCCAACGTCACACGGATCGGATACCGCAATAGCATCGGCAACGAATCGCCGGGCGCTGGCTCGAGCATGATCTCGACGGCGAGCGGCAGGCGAGGCCGTGCCATCAGCCAGCCGTCGACCCAGTCGATGCCTGGGACTCCTTGCATCTCGGGCAGGTAACGCAGCTGGAGCCGCGCGGCTGAGGGCAGTAGTTCGATTCGGCGAGGTTCGTCCTGGAGCCGCTCGAGCATCTCGGCGACGAGACCGCGCTCCGGTGTTGCATCATCCTCATCGATATAGAGGCGTATCACGGTGTTCGGGACTTGAAGCGGCGTCCGTGCAGTCGTGGGGAAGATCAGTTCGTCGGTCTTCAGTCCCTGCGCCTCACCGTCCTGGCCCTGGAATGAACCGGCGCGGTTCGGCGCGCGAGCCCGCGCACCCGCCAGCCAGTCCACGAGCAGTCCGCGAGTCGCGGCACCCTCGAGTGCGTTGAGCGTAACGGCCTCGGCCGCGCGCGCCCGATCACTCACGAAGGTCAGTGCCGCGAACCCGGCCGTCAGCGCGATCGACGCGACTGTGAGGCCGACCAGCACTTCAACCAACGTGAACCCCGCTCGCCGTTCACGCATCATGAGCGTCGACCCCGGCGTCTGGACCAGGACTGCACCCCGCTCTCGTTCAACCATCACTGCGCCGCCGCCGTCGTCTGGATCAACGGCCTGGGTACGTGGATCATCGTCCGCAGAGGAAACGCCTCACCGGCTCCGGTCACGACGACCTCGGCGCCGAACAGATCGTACTCGTCTTCCATGAGTTCCACACGCGCGCTCCATGAATAGGATGCGAACGGCGGCGGAAACGTGCCTGACGCAAGTGAATCCGGCAGGTCCTCGAGCGAGGTGTAATCCAGGAGTTGCAACGCGGACAGCCGGTCTTCGGCAAGTGCGCGTGCCGTCAGCAGGACTTTCGCCTTGCTCGCGGTCCGGACCTGCGCCGCGGTTGCGGAGAGCAGCCCGATCGTGACCAGACCGATGATCGCCAGCGCAACCACGGCCTCCATGAGCACGAACCCGCCGCGGCGACCGCTCTCAGAAGAATGTCGCATCACCCGTCCACGGATCGAGTGTGATGCCGCGTGTCACCACTGAGGTGCGCAACCAGACCGTGTCCGGAAACGCCGCGCCGGTGGGTGCGAAACCAAACCGTGCCCTCGCCCGCGCCAGACTGAGACGGACTTCACCGGGCAGATCGAGAGACATTCCGTTTGTGACCACCGCCGTGGACGGATCCGTGCGCCCGGCACGCGCGCTCGACCGGATGCCGAAACCTGCATCACGCTCGGCCTGCCTTGCTTCACGGACCGAGTCCGCAACGCCGGCAAACGGCGGAGAGTCCAGCCAGACCAGACCCGAGATCGAGTCGATCACGACGGTGACCGGTTGACCACCTCTGATCGCCGAATCCCGGGCCAGCCGGAACAACGCCTCGAACCGCTGCTCCGCCGTCGTGAGCGGGTCCTCCGCGTAGAGGGAACGAAACGCCGGCGCAGCAACCGCCGCGGCAATCGCGACAATCAACAGTGTGACCACGACTTCGAGCAGCGTGAATCCTCTCCTCGCCTGCGGTTGGGCGTCCGCCCCAGTGCGCCGCACTCCCTCGCAAGGCGCCGTAACCCCACGATATCGCTGCATGCCCGCCTCCATCAGAGCGAACTCGCGTTCACGCCGTAAATCGCCTGTAGCAGCGCGAGTGCGACAAGCGCTACGAGACCTCCGAAGGTTACGATCATGACCGGCTCAGCCAGCGCGACCATCCGTTCGACCGCTCGCTCCGTCCGCCGCTCCATCAGGTCCGCCGCCTTGAGTAGAAAATCGGCCAGCCGCCCAGCCTCCTCACCGAGCGACACCAGCTGCGGCAACACAGCCGGAAAGATGGACCGTTCTGCGATCGCCGCGTTGAGTGGACTGCCCTCGCGGACGCGCGTCCGGATGCGCTCCGTCTCCTCACGCGCGACGGGATCCGTCATGCAGTCACGCGCATCGCCAAGCGCGGCAAGGAGCGGCGCGCCGCCCGCCAGCAGTTCGCCGACCATCCGTGCGAACGCGGCACCCAACGCCTGGCGCCGCCATCCGCCAGCGATCGGAGCGTGCACCAATGCGCTCGCGTACACGCGCTGGCCAGCCGGCGTCGCGCGCAGCCACGCCAGACCGAGCAGCAGAATCGGCGGCACCGCAAGCAGCCAGCGCCACGACTCGCGTGCAGCCATCGCGATCGACAGGATCGCTGATGTCGTGCGCGGCAGCGCGGCCCCTGACGAGAGCAGAAGGTCCGCAAAGCGCGGTAACACGAATAATACGAGGATAAGGACCGCCACGATTCCCACCAGCGCCAGCAGCACTGGATAGATCGACATCGAGACCAGTTTCGAACGCAGCTCGTGTTCCCGCTCGAGGTGTCGGCCCAGACGCGCGAACGCGCCATCCAGCGCACCACTCAGCTCGCCAGCCCGGACGATTCCGATGTACAGCGGCGAGAACAGCCGCGGATGCTCAGCCAGCGCGGCGGCCAGACCATCGCCGCGCTCCACCCGCATCCTCACCGTGTCCAGCGCCGGCCGGATCGATGACGGCGCCGCCGTCGCGCCCGCTGCAAGAGCCCGCGCCACTGGCATCCCCGCCGGCAACAGCGCCGCAACCGCGCGCGTGAACTCGAGAACGCCTCGCCGCCGCCCCAATCCGCCGCCAGCCTGCTTCGAATCGGCAGCCTCTTCCACATCGAGCGCGAGCAGGCCGCGCTGTTCCAGTTCGCGCGTCACCGCCGCAGACGTCGCACCACTCAAACGGCCACGACTGCGACGACCTTCCACATCGATCGCACGATATGCAAACACCGGCATCGCTCAGCCCATCAACTCGATACGTCCGCGTCTTCGCCCTCGCCGCCCTCCACCCCATCCGCTCCGTACGACATCAGATCGTAGCCCGAAGGATTCGCCGCTCCAGGCGCTACGTATACATACGGATTACTCCACGGATCCATCGGCACCGCCTTCCGCAGATATGGACCCCGCCAATTCGATGGCCGCGGATTCGCCGCCGGCTCTTCCCACAGCGCTTCCAGGCCCTGCGCCGTCGTCGGATACCGCCCGTTATCGAGCCGGTACGCATCCAGAGCAGCGCCCAACATCTCCATCTGCGACTTCGCCGTCGCGTCCTTCGCGGCGCCCACATGCCGGAATACGTTTGGCGCAACCAGCGCCGCCAGCAGCGAAATCACGGCGATCACGACGAGGATCTCGATCAGTGTGAAGCCACTGCGGGGCCGGATCCGCCTGGCCGGGCTTGGGTTCGACTCGTTCATCGTCGCGTCCCCAGGTCGGGTTGGGTCAGGTGAGGTTTGGCGAGCAAACTACTACAGTCTACGTTTCCACGCGCGATTCTGCCATGGCTTAGGATGCCCGCCGGCGCCCAGGCGGTTGCAGATGGCGCGCCGGGTCAGGGCGCGGTGGGCGCGATGGGTACGGTTCGAGTGGCCGCCGATCGGCGAAGCGAACTCCGGCTGATCTTGCGGCTGGGCCGTCCCGCCTGAATACTGGTGGCGGCGAGCGAAGACCGCGCCGTCGCGGTTGTTCAATTCGAGGACATTCGGGCTGGTGCGCAGACCGGAGCCTGTCCGGGCCGGTGCGACCGGCCAATCCAATCTTCGTCGAAGGACCGACGCACAGGTCCGAGGGAAACCTCGGGCCAGGCAGGAGCCTGCACCCGCCTATCTCATCGGAGGTTCCCATGCGAAGCATCGTCCGTGGTGCGTCGTTCGCCGCACTGACTCTGTTCGCGCTCGCAGCGTGCGCCGACATCACGCCACCCTCGCAGGAGGAAGATGCGCTGGTACCTGCATTCGCCGTGCAACCAGGGCATCGCGGGATGTCGGAGCTGGCTCGATCGGTCCCGGGTTTCGGCGGACTGTACCTCGAGGCGGATGGCACTGCGACGGTCTGGCTTACGAATGAGAATGCGCGTGTGGCCGCGACACGCGCGATCCGGGCGTTCCTGCGTCGCGAGGGAGTCGATGCAACGGCGGTTCGCGTCCGCCAGGCGGACTTCGGGTGGCAGGAACTCGAGGGCTGGTTCGCGGCGGCATCGAACGCGCTGTTCGAAGTACCAGGCGTCGTCTTCGTCGATCTCGACGAACGCCGAAATCGTGTCACAATCGGCGTCGAACAAGCCGCGATACGCGGGCGGGCAGGATCCGTGCTGGCGCAGCTTCGCGTTCCCGACCAGGCAATCAACGTGATGGTAACGCCTGCGATCGTGCCGGCCGCCACGCTGCGTGATGCCGTCAGTCCCCGCACGGGCGGGCTCCAGATTCACTTCAGTAACTTCCTGTGCACACTGGGCTTCAACGCAGTGCGCAGCGGGCAGAACTCGTTCATCACGAATTCGCACTGCACGGAGCGGCAGGGCCGGCGCGATGGCACGAGCTATTACCAGCCGCTCTCTTCCGTGCCGAACAGCTTCATCGGCAATGAGGTCGCCGACCCGAGTTACTTCCGCAAAAGTCCGTGCCCGCGGGGCGCGCGCTGTCGCTACAGTGATGCCGCGCGTGCGGCGTATGCGAGTGGTGTTGCCTTCGACCTTGGCGGCATCGCACGGACGACGGGCCCGAACAATGGATCGCTCACCCTTGCCGGCACGTTCAACGTCACCGGCGAGGGCGATGGCCTTGCAGGCCAGACGGCAAACAAGATCGGCCGCACCACTGGCTGGACAGCCGGTACCATCACGAACACGTGCGTCAACACCGGCGTCTCCGGTTCCAACCAGGTGCTGCTCTGCCAGACCTTCGTTTCAGCCGGCGTCGGTGGCGGCGACAGCGGTTCGCCCGTCTTCAGGACAGCCAGTGGCGACAACGTGACGTTGCTCGGCATTCTGTGGGGCGGCAGCTCCGACGGTTCGTTATTCGTGTTCAGTCCGATCGATCAGGTCGAGCAGGAACTCGGCGCATTGACGACGTTCTGATCCGCGCAGTCTTTCGCGCCGGTCTCGCTGTTGCGGCGCTGTCAGTCTCCTGCGAACCTTCGCAGCAGATGACGGAGAACAGTGTGCCGGACCGCGATCAGAATGTGCTCGCTGGTGCGGGGGACTCGGTTTCATTCGAGATCGAGGTTCCCCGCCAGGCGAGGTCCGGGCGCACCATTGCGATCGTGCTGCGCCTTCGCAACCCGACAGCCGACACGCTCACCCTGCACCTTCTCGGCCGCGTCATGACGTACGATATCATCGCGCGCGACAGCGCCGGCCGGGAGGTGTTTCGTCTGCTGCATGGCCGGTCTACGCCCGCCATTCTGCGACTCGAACGGCTCGCGGCCGGAGAGTTCCGCCAGATGGCCTATCGCTGGGAACTACGCGGAAACGATGGCGACCAGGTCCCGCCCGGCGACTATACGCTCGAGGCCGAACTGCCGACCGATGCAGCACCGATCCGATCGCCTCCAGTCCCGCTGCGCATTCTGCCTCGGTGACGCCGCCGGATCAACGGCGTTCCGGCCCCGCCGCGAGTCGGGTTTGCCGGGTGTCGCATCCCATTGCATCTTCCCGATGGAAACCGCAATCAACCACAGAAGCGCGAGGACGTGATGGGACGCATCGCGGAGAGCGAGTGGATCTGGAAGGACGGCGAATTCATTCCGTGGGCCGACGCACAGGTCCATATCCTGAGCCTTGCCGTGCAGTTCGGGTCCTCGGTCTTCGAGGGAATTCGCTGTTACGAGACCGGTGGCGGCCCTGCCATTTTCCGGCTCGACGATCACATCCGGCGCCTCTTTGATTCCTGCCGCATCTATCGCATGCAACCCGGCCAGTCAGCAGACGCAATCATCGCCGCATGCACGGCAACTGTCGATCGCAACGATCTCGACTCCTGCTACATCCGGCCCATGGTCGTGCGCGGCTATGGCTCGGCCGGGATGCTCCCCGACGCGAGTCCGGTCGAGACGTACATCTGCTGCTGGCCGTGGGGGACTTACCTCGGCGAAGGCGCGCTCGAGAAGGGCGTTGACGTCTGTGTTTCGACGTGGTTCAGACCCGCACCCAACACGTTTCCATCGTTCGCCAAGGGCGCCGGCCACTACAACAACGCGCAGTTGATCAAGATGGAAGCGGTCGCGAACGGCTACATCGAGGCCATCGCGCTCGGCCCGAGCGGACTCGTCAGCGAAGGCAGCGGGCAGAATCTGTTCCTCGTGCACAACGGTGTACTCTTGACACCCCCGCTCGATGGCACATCGCTCGCCGGCATCACCCGCGCCAGTATCATCGCGATTGCCGCCGACCTCGCCATTCCCTTCCGCGAGATCCCGGTCCCGCGCGAGATGCTCTACACCGCGGACGAGCTGTTCTTCACTGGCACCGCCGCCGAAGTCACGCCGATCCGGAGCGTCGACCGGATTCCCGTGCCGTCAAACGGCATCGGCCCCGTCACCCTGAAGCTCCAGAAGCGCTTCCTCGATATCGTGCATGGGCGTGCGCCGGATACCCACGGCTGGTTGACGCACGTTCCGCGTTCGGTGGCGGCGAGCACCTGATTGCGGCTGAGGGCATCACACCGTCGATTGGATGGGGCAAGCTGCGTGCCGGAAGCACGGCAGGCGCCGCCCAGCCCTCCATCGCGTGCGCGGTCTACAACATCCTCAGAATCCCTTTCATGGCTCGCTCCAACGCCGCGCGTACTTCCTCCGCCGTCGCACCCCGGTGGAACGCCGCAACCACCGTCCGCCGCAACAGCCGCTCCAGGCCCGCGGCCGGATCGGCGCGACGGCGAGGACGTGTTCGCGCCGATGCCACCCGCGTTCCCTTCGCTCCCTCCGTCCGTACGACGCCCCGCGACTCCAACTCCGAATACGCCCGCGCAACCGTTCCCGGCGCCACCCCGAGCTCCGCCGCCAGATCCCGAACCGACGGCAACCTCTCCCCGCCCTCGAGCCGCCCCTCCGCCACCGCCTCTTCAATCTTGCTCACGATCTGTTCATGAATCGCCGTCGCCGACGATTCGTCCAGCTTCAGGTACCAGACCGCGTCCTGATCCGATCCCACCGGCGGGACCGCATTCGCCATTGGCTCCGACTCCGGCTCTCCGCTCAACAACTTCACAACCGATGACCTCGCCAGCTCAATCGTGAAACCCACCGAGTTCAGCGTCTGCGCCGCTATGCCCCGCTCCTCTCGCAACAGGCCTAACAACAGATGCTCCGTCCCGACGTACGCATGATTCAACTGCCTCGCCTCGTTCATCGCGTACTCCAGCACCTTCTTCGACCGCGACGTGTACGGCAGCTCTGCTTTCTCTACGATCGATCGCCCATGACGAACGGCGTGGTGCACCCGCGCCGCCAGCGTTCCCACGTCGACGCCCGCTTTCCGCAGCGCCGTCACGCCCACCCCTTCGCCCTCGCGGATCAGCCCCAGCAGGATGTGCTCCGTGCCCACGTAGTCGTGCTTCATCCGGATCGCCTCTTCCCTCGCCATGGCGAGGACTTTCCGTGTTCGATCCGTGAAACTGTAGTTCATGGCTGCCTCCATTCTTGTATCAAGCGCCATGATACAAAAGGAGCCCTGCTTGTGTCAAGGATATTGGTACAAGGGCGGCAGAGCACCCGGACCCCTCGCCTGAGTCCATGACCTCGCCTCGAGCGGCCGACTCGACCGCGCGAGGAGAGTCAGGCTCGTTCCATCAGCTGACAGGCCGTTCCCGCGGCAGTAGCCGGATGGACCAGAGCCCGCTGCTGACGTCGGAGAAGAAGATGCGGCCCTTGTACGGCATGACGGACCATGCGCCCGGGGCGTTCGGGATGTAGCCAATGGGATCGTGGGCCTTGAAGACGGCGATCTCGCGGCCCTGCGTGAAGAGGTTGCCCATGAGGGGGCCGGAGACGTCGACCATGCGGACGCCGCCCTCGTAGTAGGCCTGGTACAGGATATCGTTCTCGACCCAGAGGTTATGGGTGCCGTACTCGGAGACTTCGTAACGTGCGATCATGGCGGGCAATTCGGGATCCGTGAAGTCGACGACCTGGATGTAGCCGGACGTCGCGCGAGGATAGCCGCCACGACCGGTGGCGGGATCGTACTTCACACGATGATCGGGGCCGGTTCCCTCCCAGGCGAGGCCATCGCGCTGAACGCGTTCGTCGCCGACGAAGAGATAGAATTTGCGGGTTGACGGCTGGTAATACGGGAAGACGGCGTGTGTAGAGCCAGTCGGAAGTGGAAAGCTGGTGACGAACTTTGGATTGGCGATGGAGCCGCCCCAGCGGCCGTTGCCGACATCGACGACGACGACGCCGGTTTCCCATTCAGCGGAATAGGCGATGCCATCGAACACCCAGACATCGTGCACACGACTATCGGGGTGATCGTACTCGCTGACGAACGCCGGGTTACGAAGATCACGCACGTCGAGGATGACGTATTTGTCACCGTTCGAGAGTGCGAAGAGGTGATCGTTGGTGGCATACATGTTGTGGACGCCGCCCGTAAGGCCGTCCTCGTAGACGGATGCAATGGTCGGGTGCGCGGGATGTGCAAGGTCGAGCAAAACGACGCCGTTCCGACGATTGGAGGCACCTTCGCGGGAGAGTGCGGCATAGCGGCTGTCAGGTGAGACCTTCACATCGTTGACGGTGCGTGCGTCGACCTGAATGGAATCGGTCTTGACGATATTGGCCGGATCGGTCACGTCCCAGACGAAGGTGATACCATCGCCCATCTTGGACCCGGTGAAAGCGTAGTCGCGGCCGTCGCGTCCTTCGAACACCCAGAAGTCGGTGGTGAAGACGCGTGCTTCTCTGCCCTGTCCGAGGACTTCGACCTTGCGAACGACATCGCGGCGAACCACGCGAAAGGTCTTTTCGGCGCGAGCGTTGCCGGCGCTTGCAAACAGGGTGTACACGCCTGGTACATCGGCGACGAAGCGCCCGTGATCGATCTGCGCGGGCGCGGCGGGTGCGATAATGCTGTCGTCCGGCTCGTAGAGGTGGGTCCATGTAACGGGCACGTCGGTCAGGGCGAGGCCGCTGGCATGACGGACCGTCGCAGAGAAAGTCTGCACATCGCCGGTCCGCACGCGGTCGTCGCCTCCGCCGATCTCGATCGAGACGGGAGCCAGCGGCTGCACGCGGTAGTCGATGGAAGCGCTCACTCCCTCGAAGGAGGCCGTGATGCGGACCTGGCCGGGCGCGACGCCGCGCACGTTGCCGAACGCATCGACACTGGCCAGTTCGGGCGAGGACGAGCGCCACCCGGTTTCGGCGTACGGGCGCTCAGCTCCGTCCTCGAGCAGCACACGAGCGCGGTGGCCGAGGCGAGTCCCTTCGTAGAGCGTACCCGGATCGGGCACGATCTCGATTCCTGCGACGGCGGGCCATGCGACTTTCACGGGAATGACCAGAGTGATCGTCGAGCCGCCGGCGGCCTGAATCGATGCCGTGACCTCGTGAGTGCCCACGTCGAGACCTCTCACGGTCCACTCTCCTGGCCGCGCTTCGACGGGCTCCACATCGAGTGCGCCGCGGGGACCGGCCAGGCGGATCGGGATGGCGACCGGCCGGCCCGCAGCGTCCAACGCTCGCACTGTGAGTTCCTGGCCGCGTGCGCCGCGCGTCAAGGACAGGCTTGTGGGTGTAGCCTCGAGGCGGCTGACCGCGACGCCGGTCGCGGCCTGTTGGCCCGCGGCACTGGTGACGAAGGCGATCGTCAGCACGGCAGAGATGCAGACATGGCAGGTGGCGACGGACCTCGACATGATGGGCTCCTGGCGCTGGACGTGCCGGTGGGGCCGAACGTGC
The DNA here is from genome assembly GCA_050732695.1 of Longimicrobiales bacterium. Classification (GTDB taxonomy): domain Bacteria; phylum Gemmatimonadota; class Gemmatimonadetes; order Longimicrobiales; family RSA9; genus JBFFZF01. The sequence goes on from JBOHRL010000100.1 coordinate 99,844, forward strand.
GAAATATAAGGAGTACCCGTCCGGGCCGCGATGCACGGGAGGCCCGCCGCGGCGTGTTCCCGCGACGGGCCTCCCGTTCAAACCCGGCGGTTTTTACAACGCGCAGAATATCAGAGCGCCGTCGTTCACATCGACCAGTATGTCCTCACCGTCGCTGCCAAGCACCCGCATCGTGACACGAATCTTCGCCTCGTGATTCGCCAGCCGCAGGGTGTGTGGCCAACCGGCACCCAGAACGGCGGTCCCGGTCGCCGCATCGTCGAGCCACGTGAACGTATCCGTGTCGGTCGTGATCCAGCCCGAACCGCGGACGTATTTCACGTAATCGATATGGACAATGAGGCCGAGAGCGGTCCATGTGCGCTGGTCCGTGGACGTCAAGGTAGCCCGGACCGGACAGGTCAGAGTCCACTGCTTCATACCCTTGAACGGAATCTGACCGTGAATGAACGGAGGCGCCGTGATCACTGGCGGCGTCTTCGCGCTGATGGGTGGCGTGTTGAACTCGTTGTTGTCATTCGCGTCATCGCAACCCGGATCCGCCGGATAGTCGATGAAACCGTCCCCATCGTCATCGAGTCCGTTGGAGCAGACCGGTAACGGCGAATCGAACTCGTCATTGTCGTTCGGATCATCGCACCCGGGATCCGACGGGTAGTCGATCTGACCGTCGCCATCGTCATCGAGCCCATTCGAGCAGAGCGCAGCCGGCGGCGAGTTGAACTCGTTGTCGTCGATCGCCGATGCACAACCGGGGTCCGATGGCCAGTCGATCAGACCATCCCCATCGTCGTCGCGGCCGTTCGCACAGATCGGCGCCGATCGGCCGTTCTGAAGGATCACCGGCGTCTTCGTGCCCGGTACGTACGCGCTCGGCGGCGACGACCAGATGATGTACAGCCTTCCGGTCGCAACCATCTGCTCGAGAAGCGTCACCACGCCCTGCGGCAGCCAGCATTGCATCGGGCAGCCGACATCGTAGAGCGTGCCATTGACGTTGATCGTGTAGTTCGAACCGATCGCCGAACTCGACAGGCCCAGCGTGTAAGCGAGGTCGATCATGCGCTGGTCGCCGGTCTCAGGGGCGATCGGTCCTGTTGGCGAGTCGCACGCGGTCAGCCCGAACAACACAATGAAAAGAGCGGGCACGATCGGGCCACGGACCATACGTTTCATGCGCACGATTCTCGACGAACGACCTTCCGTCCGTCCATCGTTGCAACGATACGAATCCAGGCTGCTGTAACGATTCGTTCCTGGATCCGAACCTTCGAACTCGTTCATCCCTGCCTCCGTCAGCGAGTCAGAACTCTTTGGGAAAGCGCACACCATTCGAAGGCAAGCGGTGTGCCCGGTAGGTCTCGACGATGCCCTCGCAGGAGCGCCGCAGGGCGTCGGATTCTCGCGTTCCGAACGCCGCGATGAACCTGAAGCAGGGCGCAGAAACGTGGCGGAGACGCCACACTCACGGCACGCGCGCACCGCATCCCGTTTTCGCCGGCGATTCCGGTTGGCCCTCGCCCCGCCCGACGCCACAACGGCCATGGCGGCCCGACCGACCTTCTGGCCGGAAGCAGCCGGTTCTTCCGCTAACTGGGGTGGGGAAAGGGACGTGAATGGAACACGTCCCGAAACACGGGGAAACGGAGTGCTGGATTGCAATGGGTCGTTACGGAGGAAGGAACCTGGATCCGACTGCTCTTTACGCCGCCGTCATGACCGTGGCGTGTCTTCTCTTCTCGACCTACCCGGGGCGGGCGCGAGCGGGAGCGGGCGTCGTCGCGGCCAGCGAAACGAAGTGCATGGCCAGCAGCATCGCGTCGCCGTCGTTCGTTCCTGTCGATTCGTTGACACTCGCGATTCGATCGAGCGTCCTCGGCTCCGAACCGCACAACGCCACGGACGGTCGCTGACCGAGATTCGTTCGCGATGTGACTGACCGCCACCGCAACGGAGCAGGCCGTTTTTGGATTTGCTGCATCGTGGGAGCGTGCCATCGCTCACGCGCCGGTACCGGGGCAAGCGTCTGAACGTCGGGGTGCAACGCGGATCCGGGGCCGGCGCGCGTTTCTTTCGCGTTTCAGCGTGTCACGAACACTGGCTGTATCCATGCGCGTGAGCCGCCCGAATCGTCAACGCGGGCGCGCACGTAGCTGGTCTCGTGCTCGAGGCTGTACACCGCCGGATTGGCGCCCGTCCGGAGCAGGACCTCGCCATTCTCGCCAATGAACGTGGTCGTGAAGCGAAAATCGCCGGTCGGGCGGATCCGAACCTCAAGCCGGTCCGGAGTGATGACAATGTCGTCGAGTTCGACACCGGTGCTGGCGTAGAAGAGTCCGTTCTCGAGGTTGCGCATGATCTCGGTGGCGACGAGCGAACGCGCGCGAACCGAGATCCAGCCGCGGCCGGGATTCGCGCGATCCGTTGCGAATTCACCCTGGAAGTGGTGAGCGTCGTCGACGGCAATGCCGTAGATTCGCTTGCCCGCGCTGAGCAGGATATCCCACACCTCTTCGAGGCCCGGTGTGTCGCCGCCACCTTCGTTATGCACCTGCGGATGGCCGTTCCAGATCTCGAGCAACCGATCGTTTCGGATCTGGAGAAGCTCAGCGGCGCCGAACGCCCAGCGGAAATTCGGGTGATTGATGTGCGGCACACCGGCGACTTCGCGGACCGCATCCACGTTCTTCTGAATCGTACCGACCAGCGTTGAATCGGTGCGCGGCTCGACGCGTCGGGGCAGGTTCAGCCCGTTGACGTGAACGGGCTTCTGCTGGAAGCTCGTGGTGACTTCCTCACCTGCAATCAGGATGAACGTCGAGTCGACGACGTGCGCGAGCATGCCCGGATCGACGAAGACGTTGTGGTCCGACAGGACCAGAAAGTTGTAACCGTGGGACTTGTACCAGTTCGCAACGTACTGGGGCGGCGAATCGCCATCACTCTCGAGCGTGTGCGTGTGGGTGTTCCCCTTGAACCAGCGGAGTCCGCCCGTTTCGGGGACTTCGAAGCGCTGTGCGGTCGCACCGGATGCACACAGCAGCAGCGTGCACGGCAGAATCCATCGAACGGCATCACGCACTTCAGGACTCTCCGGTTGGCGAAATCTGAACACCTTGGCGTCGTCGCACCGAGTGCGCTGCGGGGAGTGCGCCGCAGGATGCACGAGAATCGCGCAGTGGTCAAGCCTGAGGCCGGCCCCCCGGCGATCGCCGACCTGTGGAATCGCCTTCCAGCAATTCGCCGTCCTGTGGAATCGCCTTCCGGCAGATCGCCGTCCTGTGGAATCGCCTTCCGGCAATTCGCCGTCCTGTGGTGAGATCCACATCCCGAGGGGTCGCCGTCCAGTCAGATGGCCATCGCCGTGAGGATCGTTTTCCCGGACGACGTGCCGATGTATCTTGCGGCCCGACCCGGACTGCCGTTCCGCAAGGGGTGCCGGTGCCGAAAGCAATCCTGGTGTGTGGGATGCGATGACCGATACTTGCACGCTTCTGATGCGCTGGCTTGAGGAGGCCTCGCCCTCCTCCCGGCGCCGTTTTTTTCGTCAGGCAGCGGTTGCACTCGGCGCGTTCGCGATCAGCGGTTGCACCGACCGCACGCGCACCCCACGCTGGAGCGGGAACCCGTTCCGCCTCGGCATCGCATCGGGTGATCCTGTCCCCGATGGCATCGTGTTGTGGACCCGATTGATGCGCGATCCAACAGCCGGTGAGATCGGCCCGCCCGTCGAAGTCGACTGGCAGATCGCGCGTGACGAACGCTTCTCTCGTGTCGAGCGAACCGGCACGGCCATCGCCTCACCGCAGCTCGCGCATTCGGTGCACGCGGAAGTAACCGGTCTCGAGGCGGACCGCGAATACTGGTACCGCTTCAGGACTGGCGGTGAAACGAGTCCGGCCGGGCGCTTCCGGACGGCTCCGCCGCCCGAGCAGGCACCCGCACAGCTGCGTTTCGCCTTTGCGTCGTGCCAGCACTACGAGCAGGGCTACTACACGGCGCTGCATCACCTCGGCGCCGAAGATGTTCGCTTTGTCATCCATCTCGGCGACTACATCTACGAAGACGGTGTGCACGACGAGCGTCCCCGCCAGCACGATGGCCCGGAGGTCGTGAGCCTCGACGAGTATCGCAATCGGTATGCACTGTACAAATCCGATGCCGATCTACAGGCTGCACACGCGAACTGTGCGTGGATCGCGACGTGGGACGATCACGAGGTCGACAACAACTACGTGAGCGATATGGCGCAGGACGACCAGCCGCCGGCCGCGTTTCTGCTGCGCCGTGCGGCCGCCTACCAGGCATACTACGAACATATGCCCGTGCGCAGCACGACGCGTCCGCGCGGTCCCGATGCCCGTATGTACCGCAGTCTCCGCTTCGGCGATCTCATCGATCTCTCCGTCGTCGATACCCGGCAGTATCGCTCCGATCAGCCCTGTGGCGACCAGGACGGCCCGCGCTGTGACGGCGCCATCGCCGAATCGGCGACTGTGTTCGGCGAGGCGCAGGAGCGGTGGCTGTTCGATGGCCTTGCTGCCTCGGGCACGCAGTGGAATGTGATTGCCAACCAGGTCGCCATCGCGCAGCTCGACAACCAGCCGGGCCCGGATGAATCGTTCCGGATGGACCGCTGGGACGGCTATGTCGCCGCAAGGCGACGCCTGCTCGAGTTCGTCCGCGACAACGCCTCGAACGTCATCGTGTTGACGGGTGACATCCATTCGAACTGGGTCGCCGACCTGAAGCCGGATTTCGATGACCCGGCATCACCCGTCGTCGCAGCCGAGTTCATGGGGACGTCGCTCAGCTCCGGCGGCGATGGTTCCGATGCCGCCGGATTCGGCCGTCGCGCCCTCGCCGAGAATCCTCACCTCAAGTTCTTCAACGGCCAGCGCGGCTATGTCCGCTGCACGGCGTCGAGGAACCTTTGGACGTCGGAGTATCGAGTCGTGGACTACGTCGAGCGGCCCGGCTCACCCATCTCGACACGAGCCACATTCGTCGTGGAGCCCGGGAAAGCCGGAACGCAGACGGGCTGACAAAGACGGACGGCGGCAGGCGGTTTGCGGAGGGGAAGGGCGGGAGGCGGTGTCGAAGAGGCGAGGTCACCCGGATGACGATGACGTTGCGGAGCCGGCGGCGGGGGCGGAGGCGGTGGAGTCCGCCGCCAACGCTGTCGCCAACGCCACCGCCACCGATGCCGCGGCCGAACAGCCGCCGATCGCCGTTTCCCCATTTTGCGGGCGTGCCATGACGCGCAACAGGCATCACGACGGCTACCGTTCGTTCTCCTATCTGGAGCCGGAGCGCGATTACCGCGTGTTCGATCTCGCTCGTGAGGTCGATCGCGTGCCATCGTATCTGTTGCCCTTGGACGATGCGCAGGAAGCGCGCGTGAAGGCGCTCGCCGATCGCTGCATCATGGTCTCACTGCACGAGCACGTCGGCCTGTTCCCTTCAGAGATCAGCGAGACGCCCACGTACGTGCGCGAGGGCCGCATGGCCACCGCGTTCGAGGGTCTCTCGCACTGCTGGTGGGACGCCATTTTCGACAACCTGATGGACGGCATCTGCACGATCACGTCCAGGGGAGGATGGAAGTGGGACGATGTGCTGCATGATCTCGGCATGCGCCTGTGCGACCTGGCTCACCAGGACTTCGTGATCCATTGCACGAGCGTCGCCGACATCCGCCGCGCACACGCCGAAGGCCGGCTCGCCTGGATTGCATCGCTGGAAGGCGCGGCCATGATCGAGAATGAACTCGATCGCATCGATCTGCTGTATGGCTTCGGCGTGCGTGCACTCGGCATTACCTACAGCGAATCGAATGCTCTCGGCTCCGGCCTCAAGGAATCGGTCGATGGCGGGCTCACGGCGTTCGGCCGCCGTGCCGTTCAACGGATGAACCGGCTCGGCATGCTCATCGATTGTTCGCACTGTGGCGATCGGACAACGCTCGACGTCATAGATGCGAGCGACCGGCCCATTCTGCTTTCGCACATCGGCGCACGTGCGCTCTGGGACTCGAACCGGCTCGCCCCCGATGAGGTCCTTGTCGCATGCGCGGGAAAGGGCGGCGTCATCGGCGTCGAAGCCGCACCCCACACCACGCTCACTCGCCGACACCGGCGGCACGGGCTCGATGCGTTCATGGAGCATTTCGAGTACATCGTCAAGCTTGTCGGCATCGATCACGTCGGCTTCGGGCCTGACACCGTATACGGCGATCACGTCGGCCTGCACCATACGTATGCAGCCAACCTCTCGATTCGCGAGTCGCGGGCCGCGCGCACTACGGCGGACACCGCATTCGAAGAAGTGCCGTGGGTCGAGGGCCTCGAGAATCCGACCGAGGGCTCATGGAACATCCTGCGCTGGCTGGTCGCGCATGGCTACTCGGCCACGGACATCGAGAAAGTCATCGGCGGCAACGCGCTCCGTCTGCTCGACCAGGTGTGGGTCTGACGCCCGGCCGGCTACGTCTCCCCGCCCGGTTCGTACTCGCAGCCAGTCTGCTCGTGCCCGCGCGGGCCGGTGCGCAGGGCGTTCTCGAACGCGCGGATCTGCGCGCGCACGTCCTGCCCGATTCCGGCATCGTCCGCGTCGAGATCCGCTACGAGGCGCGCGCTCGTGGCGAGACGTCGCTCCCGCTTGCCGTTCTCGATTTCGCCGGCATCACCGTTGAAATGCTTGAGGCAACGGTCGACGGCGTTGCGACGGACGTCGCACTGACCTCATCGGCCGGGCCTGGCGGCCGGGCAACGTCCAACGTCGCGATACAGCCGCAGTCCGCCACCGATTCCTCCACAGACATAACTCTTCGTTACAACGTGCGTCTGCCGGCCATCGGCGCTGCACGAAGCCGTGTGCGCATCCCGGTCGTGGCCGCGCTCTGGCCGCCCGCTGAGCCCCGGCCCGGAACCGTGCGCACCGAGGTGCAGCTGCCGGTGGGGTTCGGGGTCTGGAACGCATTCCCGGCCTCGTTGCGTGACGCTCCGTCGAACCCGGGTACGATGGTGCATTCAGCGGACCTGCCGGTCCTGCCCGCGCTCGTTTCATTCGATGTTCGGCGCGGCAGCGCTCCGGCGATCCCGTTTGCGACGGTCCTCGACACTCTTGTGCTCGTGTTCCTTGGCCTGTTCATGATGCTGGGTTGGCGCAGCTTTCGATCGAGGCTGTGATGGCGGACGCAGGGTTCGTATTCTGGGGTCTGTTCGCCGCCTTTGCTTTTATCGTGGCGGCCTACGTGTTGTGGATGTGGTGGGTCGAGCGATGACCACGCCGATCATCGTATTCGCCCTGTACTTCGCCGTCGTGTTCGCGATTGGCTGGGTGAGCATGCGTGCGACGCGCGACGAGGCGGATTACTGGATCGCGGGCGGCAAGCTCGGCTGGCTGGTTGGCGGCGCGACAATGGCGGCGACGCACACCAGTGCCGGCACGTTCATCGGCACCATCGGTGTGATGTACACCGCAGGCTGGTCGTTCGGCTGGCTCGTCCTTTCCATTCCGCTCGGCTACTGGTTCATGACCGCCGTCCTCGCGCCTCGCTTCACCCGCGTCCGCGAACTGACCCTGCCTGCTTTCCTCGAGGCTCGCTACTACGGCCGCGCTCCCCGCGCGCTCGGCGCCTGCATCATACTCATAGCGTACATCGTCTACATCCAGGCACAGATCGTGGCCGGCGGCATCATCGCCAATGTCGCGTTCGGCATTCCTCCGACATGGGGAATGATCGGTTTCACGGCAATACTCCTCGCGTACACCGTGCTCGGCGGCATGATTGCCGTAGTCTGGACCGACTTCTTCCAGCTCGGCGTGATGGTGCTGGGTGTGCTGGCGGCGCTGCCCATCGCCGTGAATCAGGTAGGTGGCACCGGTGAGCTGTTCCGCCTCGTCCAGGCCGCCAATCCGGATACGTTCACGTGGAACGCGTTCCCGCCTTCCCTGCTCTTCACAATGGGCCTCTCGTTCATGCTCGGCTCGGTAGCCGGCCCGGAAAAGCTGACCCGGCTTTACGCAATGAAGGACATGCGCACGATCCGCCGTGCAACGCTGCTCACGATCGTCACAGTGTGCGGCATGAACCTCACCGTCTTCCTGCTCTCTCTGGTCAGCATCGTCATGTTCCCCGCCCTGCCCACCGGCGACCTCGCCATGCCCATGATCGCGACCGCCGTACTGCCGCCCATCTTGGGTTCCATCATGCTCGCCGCCGTCACAGCCGCCATGATGTCCACGGTCGATTCGCTGTTGATCGTTGCCGGCTCGGCACTCAGCCTCGATATCTACCGCACGCTGATCGATCCTGGCGTCTCGCCGCGGCGACGGATGTGGATCGATCGCGCGGGTATCGCCCTCGTCGGCATCATGCCGGTCATCCTGTTGCTCTCCGGCGTGGGCGAGGGCGAACTGGTACAGTTCATCGTGCTGCTCTTCACCGGCCTGATGGCCTCCAGCTTCTTCGTGCCGGTCGTCCTCGGCGTCTATTGGCGCCGCGCCACCCGGCAGGGCGCTCTGGCCGCCATGCTCGGCGGCGTTACCATGACGTTACTCTGGGAAGCGTTCGGCCCGACCGCGATCGACCCCGTGCTGCCCGGATTCATTGCGTCACTGTCACTGATGCTGCTCGTCAGCCTCAGCACACCGCGACCGCCCGCCTCGGCGCTCAGTCCGTACTTCCCGGCCTGAGCCACGCGATGAGACTGCGATCGCTGGCGGCGGGACGGACGATTCCGGGAGCCCAGGAACAGCCCCGGAAACGTCCGTTCAATCACACGATTGGCACTTGTGATTGTTCGTCGCACCCATGCTTTCGAGAAGCGCGATCGTCTCGGGGAACGGCTGCACACGTTGCTGTGGGCCATTCGCCATATCGACAGTGGTCTGACCGCGGCGGCTGACCACGGTCACGTCCGCGCCCTTCTCGACGAGGTAGCGAATCATTTCGTTGTCACCGCGCGCGGCCGCATTGTGCACGGCCGAGTAGCCGTCGTGATCGCGAACGTTCACGTCGACGCCGAGTTCTTCGACCAGGTATTGCACAGCGGTGAGCCAGCCGTCGGGAACGTGCCGGTGCTGCTGGCCGACGCGTGAGGTTCCATAGCCGACGCCAGAGGCGGCATGGAGCGGATGGACGGCCGGTCCGCCGACGGTCACGGGGGGCAAACCCGACGGATCCTTCGCGTCCGCACTGTCTTCCTGTTCCCCACCGCGGCGGCGCTCGGAAAGGTTCATCGTCGAGATGTTCGGGTCCGCACCGTACTTCACGAGCACGCGCATGGCCGCAACGTCGGTCGCGTACGCGGCACGCCAGAACGGCGTGGCGCCTGCGAAATCGACGCCCATGCGACCGGCGTTGTATGCGGCGTACCAGATGTGCGTCGTGACCCGTGCGTTCGGATTGGCGCCAGCGTCGAGCAACGCTTCCATGAGTTCGAGATACGTCGTCTTCTGTTGCTGATACGCGGTCGGTTGCGGGTACCACGTGCGCAGCGCCCACTCGCAGTTCAGTACCGCGAACAGCGGCGCCGCTCCATCATCGCTGGCAAGGTTGGGATCCGCACCACTCTCCAGCAGGGCCATCGCCAGATCGTAATTCCCGTTGATCACGGCTACGAGCAACGGGCTGGAGTGGTCACCAGCCGAAACCTGGTTCATGTCAGCACCGGCGTCGAGAAGCCGGCGTGCGCCGTCCATTCTACCATCACGTGCCGCATAGTGGAGTGCCGTCAACCCGCCCTGTCGGCCCACCTGCGCATCATAGGAAAGAGCCCGTGGCGCGGCGGCGCCCGAGCGCGCACTGTCGGGTCGTGTCGGCGAATCGGGATCCGGCGTCCCGGCTGTTCCAGCCCTGCGCGTTGGCCGATCGGGATCCTGCGGGTCTGCCGCAGCCTGACGCCCTCGTCCCTGCGATGTATCGGCCTGTGCGTTCGCGGCGCGTGCGGTATCGGCGCGTGCGGTATCGGCGCGTGTGGTGTCGGCGCGTGTGGTGTCGGCGCGAGCGGCCGCATTCTGGGCCTGCGCCGCACGGCGGGGTCCACCGCCCGCCCTCCCCGGCGGCGTTTCGGCCGGTTCGTTTGCCGCGGCGATCACGCGGTCACGGCGCTCCCGCTCGACATCGTCAGCATCGGACCGCTTGACATAATCGACGACTTCCGTCGTGGCGGCGACGTCGGCGCCTGCGCGAATCAGCGTCTCGATGGCGTCAAGCCGATTGCTCGCGGTTGCAAACATGAGTGGAGTTCGCCCCGCGTACTTATCCTTCGCATTGACATCCGCACCGTGCGTGAGCAGGACCTGGATGGCTTGCGGGCGGCCTGCCTGGGCGGCGAAATGGAGGGCCGTCACGCCTGTAGATGTCATGACGTCCGTGTCACTTCCATTCTCGAGGAGCAGCAGCACGACATCATCGAGTCCATGCATACTGGCGACGTGCAACGGCGTGTAGCCACCCAGTCGCGTCGTTGCCTGAACGCTCGCTCCGGCGTAGAGCAGGATGCGCATCATGTCGGGATTGCCGTTCTGCGCCGCCCAGTGAAGCGCGGTCATGCCGTCACCCTGCGCGGCGTTCACATCCGCACCCTGTTGCAACAGCCGGCGTACCGTCTCGATATCGCCCTGCTGCGCGGCATCGGCGACGGGCGAGTCGGGCCTCGACGCCCCGATCAGTGCCGACGCGAGGAGCAGGAACGTGAATGCGCGAGGCCACGAACGGCGCCGGCTGAACGGCGGAGGCGTCACGTGCTCACGAAGTTCCGTCGATGTTCCCGCCCTCTCGCGTTTCCCCGCCCGTGCCGATGTGCGCTTGCTGGTGTTCATTCGTGCCCGCCTCGCGTTTCGCTCGCGGTAGCCACTGCTCAAACGTTCAGCGAAAACTCGGTCGTGCTGTCGCCGAAGCTGGTCACGTCATCCAGACCGAGGCCATGCAACAGGCTCAGCATCACGTCGGCCATCGGAGTCCCGTCCGGTGCCTTGATGTGCTGGTTCCCCTTGAGGTACCCGTTGGCGTGACCGGCGAGGAAGAGTGGGCAGCGCTTGTGATTGTGCAGGTTCGAGTCACCCATGGGCGACCCGTAAATGAGCAACGTCTTGTCGAGCAGGTTCGCCTCGCCCTCGATCGTATTCTTCAGTTTCTCGAGGAAGTACGGGACCATGGAAACGTGATACGCGTTGATCTTCGCGAAGTCCTTGACGCGCTCTTCGCGACCGCCGTGGTGGGAGGCCGGATGGAATGCCGAGTTCACGCCGCTCTCCGGGTACACTCGACCGGACCCATCGCGGCCCATCTTGAACGAGAAGACGCGGGTCGTGTCGGACATGAATGCCATGGCCTGGAGGTCGAACATCAGCTTGACGTGCTCGTCAAACGAATCCGGGACACCGGCAGGTGCGCCCGGCAGCTCGCGCGGCTCACCGCTCCGGTTCTGAGCCTCGATCCTCTCGATGCGGCGTTCGATCTCGCGGATATTCTCGAGATACTGGTCCAACCGATGGCGATCCGCGGGCCCGACCTGGCGCTTCATGGTGGCGACCTCCTCCATGAACCAGTCGAGGATGCTGCGGTCAGCGCGCCGGCGCGCGGCGCGTTGCTCGGGTGTGCCGCCGGCGCCGAACAGCTGTTCGAACGCGACGCGCGGGTCGCGAATCATGGGCAGCGGCTCCGTCGGCGAAGCCCAGCTGATCGTGTCGGTGTACACGCAGGCATACCCGTAGGCGCAGCCGCCAGCCTGGTCGACGTTCTCGATGCAGAGCTGCATCGAAGGAATGGGCGTGTCCTGCCCGAACCGCTGCACGTAGAGCTGGTCGAGCGAGGTCCCGACGAGGACATCCGAGCCTTCCGTCTGCTTGGGATGGGCCTGGGTCAGGAACGTTGCGCTCGAGCGGAAGTGGTCGCCGCCGATTTCCTGCGGCGAGATTGCCTCGGCCGCGCGTACATCGGTGTTACTGATGATGGTCAGATAGTCGCGATACGGTTCGAGCGGCAGCACGCTGCTCGGGCTGAGATCGAAGTCGCGGCCGGTCACCGCCGGCGCCCAGAGATTCTGCGTGGCGCCGAGTTCGTTGCTGCCCGCTGCACCGTGAACCATCTCGATGCACACCAGACGCGTGGGGCTCGCGGCCCTGGCGCTCTTTCCGAACAGACGAGCAGGCACCATGGCGTCCAACAGAGGCAGGCTGAACATCGCGGACCCGCTGCGGAGGAATGTCCGCCGCGGCATATGTCTGCCGGTGAGAAACTCCATGATCAGAATCCTCCGTTGTCCGTTGTAGACACCCGGTTCATCCGGAATGGCGCGCTGTTCACGACACCGAGGATGAACGCGGACATCCGATTGTCCTGAGCCGACGCTGCGCGCGCGATCGCGCGGACGGCCGGCATATCGTACCACTCGACTCTCCGGCCGAGACCATACGCGAGGAGATTCGCGGTGAAGTTCCGGATCAGTGGCTCGGGCCGCGTGAGCAACGCGGCAAGCAGCTCGCCCGGATTGGACAGTACTGTCCCATCGTAGAGCTGCCCCCGCGTATCGACCGGAATCCCGTTTTCCCGGATGCGCCACTGCCCGGTCACATCGAAATTGTCGAGTGCGAGCCCGATCGGATCCATGAACTGGTGACACGAGTGGCAGACCGGATTCGCGCGGTGCATCTCCATCCGTTCGCGCGTCGTGAGCAAGCGGCCATCGCGCGCGCCCTCCGTCGCCTCGAGGTCCGGCACATCCGGCGGAGGCGGCGGCGGCGGCGTCCCGAGCAGCACTTCCATCACCCACTTGCCGCGCAGAACGGGCGAAGTGCGATCGGCGTGCGAAGTCAGTGTGAGAATGCTGCCCTGGCCCAGCAGTCCTCGCCGGTGGGTCCCCGGATACCTGACCTTGCGGAGCGCATCGCCCGTCACGTTCGGGATGCCGTAGTGCCTGGCCAGCCGCTCGTTGACAAACGTGTAGTCGGCCGTCAGCAGTTCCATCACGCTCAGGTCTTCACGCACCAGATAGTCGAAGAACAGCTCGGTCTCGCGGCGCATCGCCAGGGCGAGCGTCTGATCGAAGTACGGATACGTGAGCGCATCGGGATGCACCTTCTCGAGATCCTGAAGCCGCAGCCATTGCGCCGCGAACCGCGTAGCCAGAGCCTCGGAGCGCGGATCGGCCAGCATCCGGCGTACCTGTTTCTCGAGGACATCGGGTCGGCTGAGCTGCTCCTGCGCCGCGAGCGAGATCAGTTCCTGATCGGGCGACGTTGCCCACAGGAAGAACGAGAGGCGAGATGCGAGGTCGACGTCGCCGATCCGATCGTCGCCCTGTGCAGCGCGTGGGGCCTGTTCGACGCGGAAAATGAAGTGCGGGCTGGCGAGAACGGCGCGCAGCGCCGACCGGATACCGGCCTCGAAACCGCCGTCTTCCTGTCCCTGATCGTAGAAACCCATCAGGGCGGTCATGTCGTTCGACTCGAGCGGACGGCGGTACGCCTGGGCTGCCAGCCGGGAAATGATCTCTTCGGCGCACGGGCGAGCTTCGCCTGCCGCCGTGGGGCGGCACGTGAAGATCTCACGCCGGCTCGCCGTCTCCGACACACCGGTCGGCGAGAATGGCCCGACAATCGCAAGGTCCCGGAGGTGCGGCAGCGTGGTGACGCCGTAGCCCAACCCGATCTGTGTGTCAGCCAGCGTGTGGTCGACGGGTTTGATCAGATCATCGACCGGACCCTCGAACCGGCGGATGAACGCGGCCGTGACACGGCGGGCCCCGGCGCGGACGTGAATCGAATCCGTGGTCAGTGTCATACCATCAGGATCGGATTCCGTGAGCCACCGATCGATGTCGAGGAGAGCGACCCGCTCACCGTCGATTGATACCTCGAGCTGCTCGTTCAGCGCCGTGCGACCGTACAGTTCGCCCTCCGGCGCCGAGTGCAGCATCATCTGAAAGACGTAATCTCCATCCGCAAGGAAATTGTGCACGGCCGATACACCGCCGCGCGTTCCAATGGGAGCCCCATCCACATGATCGAGCTGCGATGCGGTCCGCGGGATCCTGTAGGTCACGGATGTCGCGTCGGCCTCGGGATCACCGACGGCGATTCGACTGATGTGGTCTGCCGCGCGCAGGTACCCTTCGACCAGCGTGGCCGACGGCATCTGCACATCGGCGATGTTGTCGAAGTTCGCACTCTTCGTGTCGAGCGGAAGATAGTCGCCTGCATCGATCTCGACGCCGAGGAGATCGCGGATCGAATGCTCGTATTCCTCGCGATTCAGTCGCTGGAATGGCCGGCTGCCCGGATTCGGATTGGATGCCGCCGCCAGATCGATCCGGCGCTCGATCGTCTCGACCAGCGCCACGAGCGTGTCACCACCGGGCCGCGGAATCCCGGGCGGCGGCATCATGCCCGCGCGCAGCTTGCGAATCATCCGTTCCGCGATTTCAGGCTTGTCCTGCGGATGCGCCACGTCGAAGCCGGCCAGCGACAGGTTGCCCGTCAGCGCCTGGTCATTGTGACACGCCATGCACAGTCGCTTCACTACGCCGTTGAGCGCCTCGGTCGAAACCGTGTCCGCCCGCGCTGGCGATTCGAGCCTCGAGGGTGCGTGGCTGTAGGCGGTCGCGATGGGCTGGCTTACGGGATCCCGGGCGAGGATGCGATCCTCGGACAAAGGAAACGCCGGATGCATCTCTGAATCCGGCCACCCTTCCTGTGCGGCCAGACTGACGCAGATCAGCGCGGCACCGAGGATCGGGAATGTGAGCCTGATCATGCCTGCCTCACGATCGGTACTTGCACGATATGCGCCAGACAGCGCTTGCCGGCCAGCAGCGGCCCGGGCCGTCGGAGCGCGGATCCGGACGCCGGTCTCAAACCGGGTCCAGTAGAATGGGGATTCCAGAGCGGCAACGCCAGAGCGAAGCGGCCGCGATCCTGGCAGGCAACAACCGGTTCAGCGGGTGGAAGCACCACGGGTATCGGCTGCGGCCCTCTCCGCGCCGAGCAGTTCCTCGGCCGCCACTCTGGCTTCCTGCCGGGCTCGATCGAGTTCGACCTTGCGGTCGCGGGCCTGTTCCTGCGCGAGTCGCAGCGAACGGTCGGCCTTCTCCGCGTTCACTTCGGCAATCTCGAGGCCACATTGTGCCGCTGCCGATCGCTCGCGGGCCGCCGCCAGAGCGGCCTCGGCCTGGCGCTGCGCTGCTCGTACAGCCGTGTCCGCAGCGACGCCATCGCCTTCCGACTCGTTGGTCGCCGGACTCGATGCGGCGGGAACCGGCGCAAAGCTGGTGAGAGAATCGAGACCACCCGCTTCGGGAATGTCCACCAGACGCCCGGCGCGAAGCCCATCGAACGCGCCCGGATTCCCGATCACCGCCATCACGGCGTTCACCAGCGCGGAGCGATCCACCGTCTGGCCGCGCTCCGCCGCGGCTCGCGAAGCAGCACCGGCCAGGTCACCCACGGCGGCGCGCAGTTCACTCATCGCGCCCCGCAGATCGCCTCCGCCCGATTGCGCGA
Source organism: Longimicrobiales bacterium (assembly GCA_050732695.1). Classification (GTDB taxonomy): domain Bacteria; phylum Gemmatimonadota; class Gemmatimonadetes; order Longimicrobiales; family RSA9; genus JBFFZF01. Next base: position 115,354 of record JBOHRL010000100.1, read on the forward strand.
TGAGGGTGGCTTCGACGGCAGCGGCAACGCGCTCGATCCGTTCTGCATCGCTTTGAGCCGCAACATCCAGCGCCCAGGCCATGCGCGCCGGCTTGCGGAGTGTCTTTACTCTGGCAGCATCGTCGCGCCTGCCGGCCGCACGCAGTTCTTTCGCCAACGAATCGCGGCGAGTGACGAAGCTCTCGATTGGACCCGCGAACATTGCCGCGATCGCAGACTCGAGTCCCGCACTCGCGTCGACTGATTCCGATTCTTCCATCTCTCCGGCCTTATTGTCGCTGGAGCGTCCAGGATGCGTTGACCGGCGGTAACGGGCGCCAGCCACAGGTATCGATTCACTCGCAGTCGCGCCGGGCACGTCGAGGAATCGCCGCGCAAGGGCGGGGCCAGTGCCTTCGTCCTCATGCTTGAAGAACACCCATGCCTCGGACCACGGTTGGGCCGCGATGCGCTTCCGCCATTCGCTCAACCCTCGCTCATCGTAGCCTTGCCGGCGCAGGCGCAGGTATCCCCAATCGGCCGTCGGAACGAGCGGCGACGCGTTCTCGTCAGTATCCGCCACGCACAGTGCCGTGCCATGCGCCCTCAGCACTGCGTAGACTTCGTCTTCAAACCAGCTCGCATGGCGGAACTCGAACGCCGCCCGCATCGCAGAAGGCAGAAGATCCAGAAACCGGGCGAGCCGTTCGACATCCTTCTTCATGTTCGGTGGCAGCTGAAAGAGGAACGGCCCCCGCTTCTCACCCAGAGCTGCTGATACCGTGAGTAGATACTCGAGCGGCTCTTCCACTTCCTTCAGGCGCTTCATGTGTGTGATTCGTTGCGATGCCTTCAGTACGAAGCGGAACGTCGCGGGCACTTGCTCCGCCCACTCCGCGAGCATGTTCTCGTTTGGAAGCTTGTAGAACGTGTTGTTGATCTCGACGGCCGGGAAGCGCTCCGCATAATACGGTAGCATGGCAGACACCGGCAGATCGGGCGGGTAGAAACGGCCCCTCCATTCCTTGTAGGAGAATCCACTGGTGCCGGCCAGAATGCGCGTGGCCTTCGCACCGTTCGCGGATTCACTCACCAGATCGGTCAGTTCTGGCAACGCTTGACGGGTCGGTCCAGCCATTCGGCCTACTTCGGATCCCGCATCACGTCCTTGACCACGTACGGCACACCGTCCGTCATCCACTTCGGTGCCGGCTCGCCCTTCAGATAGTGATCGAAGAACTGGAAATAACGGATTGTGAGATCGCGCCGATTCGCAAGGCCGCGCAGCCCGTGTCCTTCGCCCGGATATGCCAGCATTATGGCACTCTTGCCGTTGTAACGGAGCGCGTTGTAGAAGTTCATCCCCTCGCTGAACGCCACGGTTGGGTCCGCGGTGCCGTGCATGATGAGGAAAGGCGCGCTCGCGTGGGGAGCCTGTGCGAGCGCCGACTCGGAGCGGTAGAGTTCCGGGTCGTCCCATGGCGACCTGCCCCACCGGCCCTGGCCGTACAGGTAGTACGCGCTCCCATTCGCGCCGCTGCCGCCGCTCACCTGGTACGACCAGCCCCAACTCTGGCTGAAGTCGCTGTACAGGTCGGTCACGCCGGCGCCCATGCCCACCGCAGCAAACAGCTTCGACCGTGTCCCGATGAACGCCGCACCCTCACCGCCATAGCTGTGGCCGTGCACGCCGATGAGCTCCGGATCGGCGTAACCCATCTCGATGACTTTGCGCGTCGCCGCCTCGACCGACTCGAGCATATCGCTGTGCGATGAGCCGGTACGAAAGTGCACGTCGGCCAGCATCGTGATGTAGCCGCGGCTCAGCGCCTCGACCGGCAGAGAACCCATTCCGGTGAGGAACGACGGCGCCGAGTAGCGATGCATGTTCTGTGAGTTCTTCTCGTAGAAGCTCACGAGCATGGGTCGCTTTTCGCCGCTCTTGTAATCGTCAGGCAACGTGAGAATGCCCTGAAGTCTCACGCCGTCGCGGTTCTCATAATCGAAGAGTACACGACGCCCCCACGTGTACTCGGACTGCTGCGGGTTGACGTCGGTGATCTTTCTTGCGTTCTGGAAGCCGGCGCTGGCAACGCGAAGGTCGGGAAACGCGGTGAAGGTCTGCCGGGTGAAGAGGAAGCGATCGGCACTCATCGCTCTGACCGGTGTGCTGAAGATGGCATCGTCGTAGATCAGCTCCGACAGCTTGCCGTCCCGGAGCCGGTAGAAGCCGGCCTTCTTCGTGTACTCGCCGTAGGCGGAAAGCGTGACCGGCTTCGACAGGTCGATCTCATCGCCCGTTTGGGCGCGGCGAGGGGCGGTCGAGTCGATGGGCTCGGTGCGCACGTAGCGGAAGCGCACCTCGCGTTGCGTCCCCATTCCGTTGGTCAGGTTGCGCGCCGGTCCGTCGCCGTCGAGTGGGAGCAGCCAGAGATCGTAGCGGTGCTGGACGATCACGCCGCTGCCATCAGTCGTGTAGCCCGCGACACCGTAGGACGGCTTCGGGCCGGGATAGTCGTACTCGGCGTTTACGAAGATGCCATCGCTCAAGCTGGCGAGCGGTTTCGTGCTGCCGGCATCGAGGTCGTATGCGTGGAACCGGTCGTCCTTCCAGTAGAGAAATCGATGGCCATCGGGCGAGATACCGAGGACGTGCGCACCCGTGAGCTGCGCCTTCAGCATCAGCGTGCGTTCGCCGGTGGCGGTGTTCACGCGATACAGGTCCGCGGCCGGCCGCTCGTAATCGGAGACATACGCGCGAGCGTCGCGCCCGACCGCCCAGCGACCGTCGGGCGAGAGGTCCAGATCGCGCAGGGTCGAGTCGGCCAGCGGAACGAAACGCGCCGTGGTCACATCGAACGACTGAAGGAACGTAAAGTTGCGATCGGCTTCGGCGCGAATCATCTGTACCGATTGAATGCGCTCGTCCTGCGTCCGCCACACGTCGACATCCGCGATGGAATCGGTGCTGCGCCGCCTTGCGGTGTCAGGCGCAGCCGTCTGCGGGATGATGCCCAGGAAGACGAGCCGACCGTCCTCGCTCCACGTGAGCGGCGCGCGTTCACTTACGACGAAACCCTTCGGGAACCCCTCCTCTTCCGGCGGATCGAGCACGGCAGGCGCCAGCTCCGGGTTTTCGAGTGATGCGTGCAGCGCCGTGAAGGCGATGAGGACGTTATCGCGCTCGCGTTTCTTGTCGACTTCTTTTCCCTTCAGCACGGCGAGGCCGTTGCCGTCATCGCTCCACGAGAGCCGCGCATACGCCAACGAATCGTTGTCGAGCACATGCGTGCGGCCGTCCCGCAGGTCCACCACGAAAAGACCGTTCGCATCGCGCAACGATGCAGCGACCGTGTACGCGAGAAGGTCGCCCTGCCGGTTGAACGCGATGTCGCCCACGCTGCCGAGGAAGAGACTCCTGCCACTCGCAAGGTCGTGCAGCACGGCGTCTGTTCCGCGTGGTGCACCGGCGCCTTCGACCCCGGCGCCGCCGCCAGCGCCACCGCCACCGCCTCGGCCAGGGCCGCGGCCACCCGCCGGCCGTCGCTGGAGGACCAGATGCGTCGACGTCCTGCTGAACACGCCCGACTGCATGCGCTGCCACGCCCTGATTCGGCCAGTCGACAGTTCGCGCAGCTCCATCTTCGGTACGGTGGCCGCCGCGTGGCTGCTGTCTCTGCTGGCCACGGCCGAATCGGGCGGTGTGACCGTCGTCGTGTCGCCGCCCGGCGCAGCACCGCGCCCGCGTCCGCCGCGCGCTGCCACGGAATCGATCTGGTACACGATCCAGCGCGAATCCGGCGAAAAAACGCCGTCGTGCGCGTCCGCGACCTCGACCGTTTCGTTGGTATCGAGATCGACAATGTGAAGCACCGGTTTCGAGTCGCGCGCAAGCACGTTCGCGTGACGAAGTGTGTACGCCACCCAGCGGCCATCGCCGGAAATCTGCGCATCCTCGATGTTCCGCCAGCGCGCGTAGTCATCCACCGTGAGCGGCTTCGCCGCTCCGGCTGTCGCCGGTGCATTCGATTGGGCCCGGGCGCCCGCGGGCAGTACGGCACAGACGAAAAGCATGCAGGCGAGTCGATGGTGAAGCCAGGCGGTTCGCGATCGCATGGGAGGCCTCGAGACGTGTTGGTTGAGAACCGGCACCACCGCGAAGATCAGACCGGAAAGCTACGGTCTCGAAACACGCTTCGGTAGAAGCAGGCGGAGCCGAAACCGGCAGGCTGCGCCCGCCTCGCGACCCCATCACCGCCATGCGTCATGCCGGTCGCAATGCCGGATCGGCATCAGGAAATCCGACTCACCGCGACCGCCAACGCGCGTACCGCCACCGCCAACGTCTTCCTCATCGAGAGTGCCGCCAGAGACGGCCGGGTGTTACGTTCAGAGCGGGTCGATTCCAACACCGGAGGACTACTGATGCGCAGCCGTCTCTGGATCCTCGCAGCAGCGATCGGCGTCGTGGCCGTTACGGGTACGGCCGCCGCGCTGTTTTCAAAGGAAGCACCGGCCGTTGCCGCGATCACGGTCTACAAGGACCCGAATTGCGGATGCTGCGCGAAGTGGGTCGATCACCTCCGACAGAACGGTTTCACGGTCAAGGTCGAGGACACCGACCAGATGGCGGCCGTCAAGCAGCGCCTCGGCGTCGGGCAGGCCCTGGCATCGTGTCACACCGCGGTCGTTGGCGATTACGTCTTCGAAGGCCACATCCCCGCTGACGCGATCCAGAAGTTCCTGGCCAATCCACCGGCCGGCGCTCGCGGGCTCGCCGTCCCCGGAATGCCAATGGGTTCACCCGGAATGGAGTCCGCCAACCCGCAACCGTATGACGTCCTTCAGTTCGACCCGCAGGGCGCGACGAAAGTGTTCGATAAGCGATAGACCCTTGTCGCCGCATGGAGTTGACAGCGGCTCTCGCCCCCGGTCGATCGCCTCGCGAGCCGCTTCAGACGATGGCGAAATGAGCACGCCGGGAGCCTACGCGCAGGCAGCAGAGTTCTACGATCTCCTCTACAGCGGCGAGAAGGACTATGCCGCGGAGGGCGCGCTGCTCGCGGCCACGATCCGCGAAGTCAATCCGGCGGCGACCTCGCTCCTCGACGTTGGCTGTGGCACGGGTTCGCATGCGCGCGCATTGACGGATGCCGGGTTCCGCGTGGATGGTGTCGATGTCGAGCCGGCATTCGTGGACAGCGCACGCGTGCGGTGCCCCGAGGGCACGTTTCGCATCGCAGACATGATCGATCTTGATCTTCCCGAACACTACGATGTGGTGACGTGCCTGTTCTCTGCGATCGGGTACGTCCGCACGGAAGCGGCTCTGCATTCGGCGATCCAACGCATGAGCGCGCATCTGAACCGGCGAGGCGTTCTCGTGATCGACCCCTGGTTCGAGCCCGGACAACTGACACACGGCTGGATCAGCACGATCATCGGCAAGGCAGAAGGCGTGACCGTCTGCCGCATGTCCCGCACCGTCGTCGACGGCCTGCTCTCGCGGATCGAGTTCCAGTATCTCATTGGTACGCCGGCCGGCCTGGAGCGACGGAGTGAGGTGCACGAACTCGGACTGTTCACACAGAACCAGATGGAAGCCGCTTTCGGCGCCGCTGGCCTTACCGTAGAACGCAAGCCCGAAGCGCTCCGAACCCGGGGCCTCTACATCGGGAAAGCCTCATGAAAGCCATGGTGCGAGGCCCGGATCGAGCGAGCCCCATGTACGCTGCGTTCTAACTCGCAGGCTGGGAAGGGCATCGCTCGAAGTTCGTGGATGGAGAAACGGCTCACAGTGCGGGCGCTGGCAGCTGGCCGGATACGAGAAAGTCCGACCGCGGGAAAGTGTGCGTCACGCGCTCGAACCAGTCGAGCTTGCGCACCTCGACGCGTTCGCGCGTTGCCACGCAGTGCCACGTCTCGAACCTCTTCGGCCGATTCCTACCGAATGCGCGCGGCGAAAATACACCGACGTTCGTCCCGCCCTGCACATCACGCGCAGATCCATAGCGGAAAGCTTCGACGCCGGCCTCACGCATCGCACTCCCCAGTGCCTGTGACGCGGCGTAGCTCGCGGGCGAAGAAATAACGGAACAGTATGAGGCGAACGGAGGCGCCACCAGATCGATCCCGTTCGCCGTCCGCACTCGAATCACGAACGACGTCAGCAGGACCGTCAACAATGCCAGATCCGCGCGCGTACCTTCAAGGAACAGAAGCCGGTAGTACGCCACCTCCGCAAGCGCGCCGCGCTCCGTCTCCGAGCCGTACCAGATGCCCCGTTCGAAGCGGCCGCCGAACCGCGAACCATGACCCAGCGGCGGGTACCGGAACGGCGTGAACAACAGATAGTGCATGCGGCCAGCCGTGACGTCCGGCGGCTTGACGCTCTCGATCAGCTCCTCCAGCAGCGCCTGCTCCGCATCCGTCTCGACCAACTTCCTCGTCGACACCCGATGCTGCGCTTCCACCACCCGCCACGCCTCCAGCTGGAGCGCTCGCAGCCTAGAGGTGCCCTCGCATTCCATCCAGATACTGGACGACATCCACCAGCCCTTCCACGTGCCGGATCCGCTCCGCGGGAACGGCCCCCAGATGATCGTTCCCACCCCGCAACCATGCCCTCGCCTTCGTCTCTTCTCCGCCCACCAGCGCGTCCAGACTCCGGAACAGCCGCAGCAGCAGCAGCGCCAGCTCCCCTTCCTTGCTGCCCGGATCCAGCTCCCTGCTCCGGCCAAGCCGCGACACCGATGCCTCGCTCGTGCCCAGCACCTCGGCAAGCTCGCGGTTCCGCAGCCCCAGTCGTCCGGCAGCCGCGAGTACGGCGCGGGTCAGTACGGCTGCCGGCCGGGGCACGATCGGGGCGTGGGCGCTCATCGTCATACGCAACGATAACGATAATCCCTTTCAACTGCAAGATCAGCGGTGGCCCGAACTGCCGCTCGTCGTGCTCGTCGAGGCGGCTGCATCGAGAAGGTTGAAACCGAACGTCATGCCGCCCGGCAGCTGCCCCTGAAGGGCCAGGGCTGTGAAGGGCTGGCGTCCCGCGGGCAGTGCATTGGCGAGCCATGTGTGCATGGGTGCGGTCCATTGTTCGCCGGTTTTATGCTCCGTGTCGAGGTCTGCCGTTGAGACGGCGCCGAACGATGGATTGAACACGACGTCGAGGTAGGCGAACGTCGTGCTGCCGGAAGGTACACTGGCGCCGTCCACGACGACTTTCCACATGCCGGCGGCCGGATTCTGGACGGTCACGATCTCATCGCTTACCGGATCGCTGTCGGTCTCGGGGTTGCGGCACTCCTCGTCCGTGCAGTCGAAGACGTAAACGTCGAGGTCTGCGGCGGCGTCGGCCACATCACTGGCGCGGACCAGCAGCGAGCGCGAGCCGGCGGGCACGTCGATCTCGTAGTGGAGCTGCTCGCCGTTCCGGATTGTGGGGCGTTCGCGGCGCGCCGCGCCGAGCGAGAGGCCGGCTACGCGGCCGGTGAACGTGGCCATGCGGTTGGTGATCGACACGTCGCGAGTGGAGTTGGCGATAGCGCCCCCATCGCTCGCGTCGTTCGGCGTCGAGTCGAGTTCCACGGCGATGGCGGACACGGTAAGCGTCGCGGATGTGGGCGGGACGGGCTCGTCTTTCTCCGCCTGCATGCCATCGAACGAGTTCACGTCGGCCACGTCGCTCAGACGCACTTCCCAGACGCCCGGCATCGGATCACTCACAACGTACGTAGCACGGCGTACTGCGCCGCCTGCGCCTCCTGCGCCGCCGCGACCGCCGGCGGCGGCTACAATGCGTTCTGCATCGGCCGTCCGCGTGTCGGGCCGCACCACTGCGACGGCGACATCGCGCGAGGATTGTTCGATGTCGACGCGCAGGGCAGTGGCGCCGGCCGGTACGTCGTAAAAGAAGCTGCGCATCTCGGGCCGTGGCACCTCGGTCTTCTGCTGCGTCGTGAAGTTGTTCGAGGCATTCAGCGGCTCGCCCACGACGATGGTCGTGAGCATGCGATGCGAAAAGCCGGGGATCGCCGGGTTCTCGAGCGTGAGCATGGCGGTGTGTGCGCCCGCGGTCTTCGGCGCGATCGCGATGGTCACCGGCGTCGGCCGGTCGAGCGGGAGTGTGACGGAGCCGGGTGCGCTGAACGTGCCGTCCTCGTTGCCGGTCCAGTTCAACGCGAACGACATCGGTTCCTTCGGACCTGTCGTCCGCGTGAACGTCACGGTCCGCTCGCCGGTCTGTCCGGCGGTCCAGCCGCCGCGTTCGTACAGGCCGGCGCCCTCGTGGGGAGTGGGCAGCGTATGCGAAAAACTGTGGCGCACGGGCGCGCGTGCGACGATCGTGACTGGATCCGGCGCATCGTTCAACTCCTTCAGAATCTCCCATGCGCCGGCGACGTTCAGCACGCCGCTGCCCTGCTTGTACACCGGGATGTGGGGCACGTAGCGCGCCGAGCTGATGATGGCGTGACGGATGCGGAACGGGTCGTGCCTGATGCCGCTCTGCCTGGCGGCGCTGATGAGAAGCGCGACGGCGCCCGCAGCGGTCGGTGTTGCCGTCGACGTGCCTCCCGCGATCGTGTAACCGGGCGGTAGCCGATAGAGGCCGCCGGCGATCGGCCGCGTTTCTTCCCAGCCCCGCGCGGTGCTGATGTAGTTGGACGGCGAGATGATGTCGGCGCCGAACGCGCCGTTGCCCATCGGGCCGTAACCGCCCGTTATCAGCAGATTATCTTCGTGCTGCACACGCACGCCGTGGTTGATGAAGAAGTTCTCCTTGCTCTCGTGGCCGCCCACGCCGATCGCGCCGGCTGCCATCACGATATCGTCGGTGCCGCCCAGCACGGGATAGTTGTGTGTGGGCACCATGATCGGCTTGTTGTACCTCGCGATGAGCCGTTCATAGATGATCGTCGTGGTGAGCCGGCCATCCCGCAGCGTATACGGGCGGGTGATGTTCGAGCAGTGCTCGAGCCATGCGAGATCGACTTTCGGATTGCTGAGTGCCTGGATCACCGCTTCCGTCTGGCCGTACGCCGCACAACCCTCGGCGACGTTCACCAGCTGCGCCCCGGGTGCCACGCCGTTGAACCTGCCGTTCGTGCCACGGCTCGCAACGGCTGCACCGACCACGAGCGATGCGTGCCCTGCGGCGCCGACGTTCAACGCAATCTGACGCTTCTCCTTGTCGATCTGCACACCAAACCCGAGTGACTCGCGGACTGACGTTGCTGGATTGTCCTTGCCGAATACGCCGAACTCCTGCCGCTCGCGGAAGTCTGTGAGTGATTTCTCATTCGCGAAACTCCCGTCCTGATCGGTGTCGACCCAGACATCATCGGCGTCATCGTCCCAGAGTACCGCAAAGAGACGGCTCGAACCTTCCGGATTGCCATCACGGTTCAGGTCCTTGTTCAGCCCGTTGCGTGACAGCGAATCGAATACCGCCTCATTCAGCAGTTCGATGCGGAACGTCCCCGCGCGAGGTGCCGTGTATGTGCGATCCTTGTAGCGGATCTGCCCGCTCGCCGCGCTCACCGTGTCGGTCATCTTCAGCCAGCGGCCGTCAGGCTCCTCTTCGCTGTCGACCACGGTCTCATAACCCACGATTTTCGGCACCCGCTTCCCGTCCAGCGTATACGCGCTCTGGAGTTCGGGCAGCAGCGGATCCAGGCTCATGTCGATGATGGCGAGCGTAACGCCGCGGCCATCGTACGTCGGATTCTGCTGGCGGAACTCGAGCGCACGCAGATCGCCGAGCGGGTCATAACGGTTCGTGATCGGATACCAGGAGAGCAACGGCCTCGGCCATTCCCGCTTCCGCGTCGTGTCCGTCGGACTGATGGTGTTCTCAGCGCCGCCACCACCGCCGCCCTGCCGCCGCGGCGTCACCGATATGCTCACGCTGTGGACCGACTCGTCCGCCGCAAACGCCTCGACGCTGTCGACCGGCAGCCTCGCCCGCAGGTAATCGACGTCGTCGCTCCGGAACTGCACTGTGCCGCCCAGCGCGGCAACCGCCTTCGCCGCTGCCTCGTTTGCACCCGGCATGCTGGCGATGACCAGCAACACGTCCGTATCGCCGCGCGCCCGCGCTGCCGCCAACTCGCTGCGCGCGTCCTTGAACAGGAACGGTCGGCCCGGGGTCTGGGCCGATGCACCGGCCGCGATCATGAGTATCAGGAAAAGGATTCGTATCGAGCGCATGAGGTCCTCCGGAAGCGGCCGGTCCCGGCGATGGATGCAGAAGTGGATTCAGCCAATCTATCGTGACCCCGCCCGGGCCGCCATTGTCGCGGCGGCGGCGCTGTTCGGCGGTTGCACGCCCACGTGGCCGGGCTGATACTTTGCCGCGTTCCAGCGAGACGCACGGCATGGTTCTGGAAATCGACGCGGAGGCATTCGGGGCATGAACGTCGTCGCATTCGTCCTTGCGATTCAGACCGCGCAGGCCGCATCTGGCGCTGTCTACGAGGGGAGAGGCGCGCCGGACGTGAACATTCCACGCATCGAGGCCGCAGCGATCGTCGATGGAGTGCTCGATGAATCCATGTGGACGCAGGCGGCCCGCCTCGTCGGATTCCATCAGTACGAGCCCGTGGACGGGCGGCCTGCCGACGATGGCACGGAAGTACGGGTATGGTATGCACCGGATGCGATCTGGTTCGGTATCGTTGCGTCGGACCGCTCGCCATCGACGGTGCGTGCCACCACGGCTGAACGCGACCGCATCGACGGTGAGGACCACGTTACGCTGTACCTCGACACCTTCGATGACCGGCGCCGTGCCTATTTCTTCGCGGTGAACGCGCTGGGTGTGCAGCAGGATGGGGTACGGACGGAAGGGGCGGTCAGCGCGGGGCGCATGTTCGGCGGCAACACGGACAAGAACCCGGACTTCTTCTTCGAGTCACGCGGCCGGTTGACCGCGGAGGGTTACGTCGTCGAGGTTCGCGTTCCGTTCGAGAGCCTGCGCTATAGCGCTCGGCCGGCAACGAGGCCGGCTTCGACGTCAGCCTGAACCTCAGGCCATCGGAATCGCTTCGCTTCACGGCGAGTACGTCCGTCCGCCGAATCACACGGGAACGCGACGGCTCCGAGTTCGCCCGCACCATCATTCCGCGCGTGCGGGCAGAGTACCAGCCGACGCGGGCCCTGCTTTTTCGCGTGATTGGCGAGCACCGCGCGGAACGGCGGGCCCCGCTCGAAGACGCGCGCACGGGTGACCCTCTGCTTCTCGACGGGACCCCGGTTGCGGCGCTGGAATCCGGCGACCTCCGCATCGATGCGCTGGTTTCCTTCCGGCCCGTCCCCGGCACGATCGCTTTCTTCGGTTACGGCAGTTCATTCGCCTCACCGCAAGACCTCGGCTTTGGCGACCTCCAGCGATCCCGCGATGGCTTCTTCCTCAAGTTCGCCTACCAGTTCCGTCGCTGAGGTCCGTCAACGCATCGATTCCATCGTCCTTCGCGGTCCAGGGATCCGGATCACATGGTCTCATGTCGCGCATCGAACGCGCGCTGCACGAGCCGGAGCGCCTCATCGGGTTCGTCCCGCATCAAGAAACAGACCGGCCAGCACGCGGGGCGACACGCCCTCCGCATCCATCCGTCGAAGCACGACCAGCCCCTGGTGACGCAACTCGGGAGCGATCATTGCGCCCCAATGCAGCCGGTGGCGGCGGGGCTGGGGGGTTGCTCTCCGGTGGTATCCGGCTGTGTTTGAAGGAATTGTTGGTCCGGGTGAAGCATGCTTGAAGGGGACAGGTCGATCGCTCGATGGCGCCAACAATTCCTTCAAACACAGTGCGATAGTGCCGAGAAGCACATCCGGCGCTCCTGCTGGGATTGAATGAAGCAACTGTTCCCGGTGCGACGGCCCGGAACGTCATGCCGCAAGACCGACCCACCCCTGCCACCGCCGCCACCAGCGGCAGCGCACGGCAACCGCCAACGCCGCCGCCAGACTGACTACCTGGCTACCACGAAGAAAGGCGATCACGTCGAGCCAGGCGCGACGCTCACGCAGGACTGGTACGGTGTGAGGGTTGTTCATTCCGGATCTGGCGGAAATCGCAATTCAATGACTTCGCCTGGCTCGAGCGCGTGCCACCGCGCATGCAGTTCACCCCGCAAGCGATGGATTCTGGCCAGTTCGTCTGTTGTTACCGGGCGCGACACCGGCTCCTCAGGCCGTTGCTGGCAATACCAATCTGCTACAAACGCATTCAACTCGGCGACGTTGAGCCGCTCGCCTGATGCGCGCTCGAGATCCAACCGCCCGGCAATCACCTCGGCCGGATCGAGGTCTTTTGGCAAGAGGCCACGTGGCCAGGGCGTGCCGAAGTCGGCGAGGTCCCAGCCGTCGGCGACGAGACCGTAGAAACCGCGCGTGTACCCGAGCACGGACTCGACAGCGTAATGCGTCAGATCGTGCGGCGGGAAGAACGCGTGCCGGTTGTGCTGTATCGTTACGGAGCCATCCGGTCTGGAGCACGCCAGTGAATGGGGACCGTCGCGGCCCTTCTTCATGCGGATGATCAGTTGCGATGCGCCGCTCGGCTTGATCAAGATCAACTCGTGCGTCGGCGCAGATTCATAGTGTGAGTTCCATGAGATCGTTCTTCGTGGCAAAACCGTGTCGCTGATACAGGCCACGGCTGCGCTCGGTTGGCCAGAGGATGACCGCGTGAGCGCCGGCGGTCCTTGCCCAGTTCAGAGCCTGTTCAAGCAGGCCGGCTCCGAAACCCCTGAAGCGCGCGTCGGGCGTGACGTACAGGCTGGAAATGTAGGCATGGCACTCGGGCTCGGCCACGGGATTCGGGATCTTTTCGAGCAACTGCAACCACACCATGCCGGTGAGCTGCGCCTGATTCTCCAGTACCCAGCAGTACCAGTTCGATTCACTCGCGAGCCGTTCGCGCATCCACGCAGCGCACCGGCTCAGAAACGCGTCACGCGATTCGGCGGGCGGAGCCAGTTCGAGCCGGAACTCGTATCGCAGGCTCGCCAACTGCCGGGCATCGAGGGGACCAGCCCTGCGAATCGCCAAACGCAGACTGTCAGCGGCGCCCGTCACGTCGGCCATCCTCGCCCGTTACCGCTCTGCACTGTTCGTTGCGGAGCACTGATCGCAACGGACGAGGCCCGTTTCATCGGCCACATCGAGTCGTTGCACGAGCTTGTAGCTGATCAACCATGGCTCCTGCCGGTGCTCGTGATGTAACAGCCATTCGATGCCACGGAATCGTTCGTGAGCGATCTTTCCGCGTACGGGCCGGGATTCGGACGTCACCACATATCGATGCCGATCCGCCCGCGGTGAGCGGGGCCGTCGGCATCAACGTGCCGACGTCACGGGATGTGTGTCAATTCGGAAGACTCGATCGGCGAGGAAGACGAAACCGGATCCGGCCCGGACAGAATGAGGGTCGAACCCGGCTTCGCGGCGACGCGGGAAACACGGGGAGGCCAACATCGTGTTGATCAGGAGCGGTGCCGGTGCCGCGGCGAAGGGAGGAACTGGGTTCGCGGCGCGGTGCGTCCAGTCCCTGCCCTTGCGCCAGGCCGGCCCGCGTTCAAGTCATCAGAACAGCGTCATGCGAATAAGGCTTGTGACTTCGTAAGCAACGAGGCCTGCATATGCGAAAAGCAGGCCCAGCATCACGTAACGGACTCGAAACACGCGCAGCAGTCGCATGTCGGCGCACACGACCATGAACAGAAGTCCGGCGGCCGTCAGGACCAGCTTCAGGTTGACAAAGAGCTGTTCATCGTGGTGGATGAGCGCGCGCATCAGTGGATTGGCTTCGAACGCGTGCCCGCTCCCGAGAAGCATCAGTGTGAACGTCGCGTCGGCGGCGGAGAGGAGCAGGATCGCGATCGCGATGAGAAACAGCGACGGCTCATAGACGTCCGTGCCGAGTTCGGCGTTCTCGCCGTAACGGCGAGTTGCGATGCGGCGGCCACGCAATGCCCAACGCCAGTCCGTGAACAGGACGTGAGTCCGTCTCTCCACCCTGATCCTGCGATCCGCTGTCGGGTCGTCAGACCCGCCCAACACTGTTGCCATGATGCCGACCGGGGTACGGGCGAGGCGACGGCCGCGTCCCGCGACCCGGTCGCCGCATCGCAAACCGAGGTACAGGCGGCTGAAAGGCAAAACCCGGACCGGTTGCCACGCGGTTCTTCACTGACGTCACAAGCATTGAAATGGCAACATGTTGGAGGAAACCACCGGCCGGTGGAGCAGGGTCCGGCGTGGCCGCGAGGGCAGGCCGCCGGACGGGAGTTGGTGCGGCCGTGCAACGCTAGTCGGGCTCGATCACAACAGCGGTGCCGTAGCACATGATCTCGGCCGAACCGGTCATGATCATGGAAGTCCCGAAGCGAACTGCAATCACCGCGTTGGCACCGAGCGCATGGGCTTCCTCGATCATCCGGTCGATGGCCTGTTCGCGCGATTCGGCAAGCATCTTCGAGTATTCGTGGATCTCACCACCGACGAGCCCGCGCATGACTGCCATGATGTCCTTGCCAATCGCGCGGGAGCGGATGGTAGAACCGCGAACGAGGCCGAGCGTTCTGACAATGCGCTGGCCGGTGATGGTCGATGTCGTGGTGAGGATCATCGCTGGATCTGGCGGTACGGGTCGGACGGAAGCTCACGGACACGATCGACAATCGCACTGAGCAGGAGCAGCGCGGCGCCGATGACGACCGAACCAACGGCGAGTTTGCGCCAGAACACGTCGGGCGAGCTGACATACGACCAGACGGCCCAGCCCGCGATGACGACAGCGCCCGTGACGAAGAGAACCCAGCCCAGCGGCTGCGTCAGACGGTGGTTGATCGCGGCCCAGAGACTCGGCCCTGCTCCGTTGCGCTCGCCGATGGCCTTGAGGTCTCCCTTCAGAGCGCGGAACACGTGCAGGTCGCGGTTGCATTCTGTGCACTGCTCGATATGAGCGACGACGGCAGTGCGGCGATCCGGCGGCAGTTCATCGTCGAGGAACCGCATCAGGTCCTCGTGTCCGACCGGGTGACTCATGGAGCGGCCTCCATCACGGATACTCTACTCCCATGGCTACGAGGGAGTCGCGAAGTGCGCGCCGTGCATGGTACAGCCGGCTCGCCACAGTGCCTTCGGGAATATCGAGCTGAGCGGCGATCTCCGTGTAGCTGAGCCCCTCGAGTTCCTTCATTACGAGGACTTCGCGGTGGGCGGGCTCGATCGCCTCGAGCCCCTTCCAGAGCAGCTCACGCACTTCGTTCTGATCGATTGTGCGATCATCGTCCGGCGCGTTCTCATACCAGCCGCCCAGGCGGCTGGCCGGGACCTCGATGCGACGCACGACCGTGCGATGCCGGACCATGTCGCGACAGTGGTTCCTGAGAATCTGGAAGAACCACGGCCCGAAACGGCGGGCCTCGTCGAATGTCGCGAGGGCGCGGTACGCCTTCACGAAAGCCTCCTGTGCCGCGTCTCGCGCGGCATCCAGATCTCCGAGCAATGCACGTGCGATGCGGACGGCGTCGCCTTCGTACGCGCGAACGAACGGCTCAAAGAAGCGGGATTCGCCGGCCCGGCATTTTCGAACCAGCTCACGCTCGACGAGAGATTCCACCCGACCTCCATTCCGTTCTCCCACCGTACGAGAAAGTCACCGGATTTCTTCACGGGCCGGACGGATGGGTCAGGCGGTCGCCGGCGAGGCTGCGGGTTCGGTGTCGAAGAAGGCTACGGCCACGTAGGCGGCGGCGGAGCTGCCGAGGGCCGCGAGGTACGCCCAGGGAAGAGCGAGGGCATAGCTTCCAACGATCCACACACCGACACCCGCCAGCAACGCCGCAATCGCGCTCGCGCTGTTCCCTCGCCGCGAGAACAGGCCGAACACGACGACCACAAAAATGCCCGCGCTGCCGAACGCGGAGGCCTGCTCGACGAGGTGGTAGACGCCTTCGGCATACAGAGCCATGATATACGCGAGGATACCAAACACGATGACACCGATCCGAGCAAAACGGATTTTCGTACGTTCATCGATGTCGGGCCTGAGCGGAACGATGACGTTGTGTGAGACGAGCGATGCGGAAACCAGCAGGGCGCTGTCGACCGTGGACAGGATCGCGGAAACGAGGGCGCCGGCAAACACGATGTAGAGACCAGGCGAAAGGTTGTCGAGCGCGAGCCGCGGCAGGAGTTGCTCGGGGTCCTCGAGGCCGGGCAGGAGCGACGCACCGGCCAGACCCAACGTCACTGGCACCAGGCCGATCAGGAGGTAGATTCCCGCAGCCGAGAAGCACGAGCGCCGCGCGACCTGCGGCGACCGCATCGCAATGACGCGCGAGATCAGTTCCGCTGCTGTAACGGATCCGATGATCGGGATGGCCCAGGCCTCGACGACCTCGATCAGGGGAACGCGACCGCCACCAAAGAGCTGAAGTCTTTCCGGCTCGACGGCGCGCACCGCTTCGGCTCCGCCATTCGCCATGACGAAGAAGAGAAGGAGGAGGAGGCCTGCAATCAAGGCGATGCCCTGCACGAGGTCCGTGATCGCATCGGCAAGCAATCCGCCGGACACCGTGTAGACGATGACCACGGCGGCCGCGATCGCGATCGTGATCTCGACCTCGAGTGTCGATGACGCGGCAAGGACCTGGCCGAACGCACGGATCTGGGCGGCGGCCCACAGCAGCGACGTGGGCACCATCAGCAAAACAGCGAGCCGCTCGACGGAAATGGAATAGCGCTGGCGAAACAGATCCGCGATCGTAGTGAGCTTGCGGCGCCAGAGCGGGACGGCAAAGACCGCGCCCATGAATACGATGCACAACGCGTAGCCGAACGGATCGGCGGAGCCACCGGCCAACCCGTTCTCGTAGATGCGGGCGGCCGCGCCGATGCAGGTCTCCGCGCCGAACCATGTCGCGAAGATCGTGAAGATGCCGAGGCCGTAACCAAGGCTACGCCCCGCGATCAGGTAATCTTCCTCAGTGCGGATGCGCTTCGCGACCCACGCTCCGATCAGGAGCTGCGCAAGGACGTACAGCAACACACCGGCAAGCGTGATGCTCACGACGACCCCGCCTCCGCGTTTTCGTCAATCGACAACACAGCTCCCTCGACCGTCACTGTGAGACCATCGCGCAGCGATCGAAACGACGACTCATCCACTCGCAGGATTGGAATAACACGGCCGTAGAGGAACTCGGCAACAACGGCTCCAAGCACGATGATCTCGTCCGCATAGCGGAGCACAATCGCGACGGGCGAAGTACCGAGGCGGATCGATTCGGCGAGGACATTGCTGCTCGAACTCGAGCCTCGACCAGCGGGCATCACGAGCACGCGGCCGGTCACGCACAGGCCGCATTGCGGGTGGCGCCTGTCGATGATACAGCCGGTCTCCGGATCGAGCCCGCCCCAGAATGAGAGCGGGGCATCGAGCACAAGCGTCTTGCCCGTGGCCGTGCCGTCAATGAGGGCCTGCGTCTCGTCAGGTTGCATCGGCCCAGAGCGCATCATCGCGCCAGACCCGGCCGAGCTGTGCCGACCGGACGCACTCAGCAAGGCTGCCGAATGCGACGTCTACACCCAGATTGCCCGGCGCGTACCAGGCCCATTTCGCGGAGTTCGTCATGATCGTGCCGCGTACGTCACGGAGAATGGGCGTGATGTACGTGCACGTGTCAGTGACGACGGTGATGCCAGCATCCTCGAGCACTTGCAGCCAGCCGCATTCGCGCACGCTGTCAAGCACGCTGCGCCCGGTCGATACGTAGACAGCCACGTGATCGGCTGACCGGACGCCATCCAGCAAGTGGAGCAGTCGCCCGAACTCGGCGAGGGAGAAATGCGGCGTCCCGAGGCTCACTGCGGTGAGCGGAGCGCGGGCCGTACTCAGCTCTTCGTGCGCCGCCCGCAACATTCGTGAATCAACATCGATCGTGCGATCGGGCGACTGGCGGTGGAGCGCATCCTCGAGCGTACGTGCTTCCGGTGTTACGCCCACGACGTGAAACATTGCGACAGCCCCGGACGATGCGGCGGCAGCGCCAAGCGCCTTCAGCCGATCCTCATCGCAGAGGTCGGATCGCAGGCCATCGAACACAGGGATGAGCCGGCCGGCCGCCTTGCCCACGAAATGGCCAAGCACGGGAAAGAGGACATCGCTCTCGAGAAGTTGACGCGAAAGTCCGCGCAATCGGAACACGATCCGGCCCCGACGGTGCTGGCTGCGGTGCAGACCGACGTCCGGCACGCGACCCGTGATGGCGGCGCAGATGTCGATGAAATCGCCGTATCGTTCGGTGCGCGCACCCAGTACAGAGTTCGCGAACACGATGGCATTCGATTCGGCCCACGCCACATGTTCGCCGAAGGCCGGCCGCCGAGGAAGCTGGTAGGGTGCACACGTCCATGTTGGCTCGCAGCCCATGGCGACGTACGCTTCCATCAAGCGCTTCGCCGCGGCAGCAGTCGCTGCATCGCCGCGATAGAGGGCCGGGTGCAGAAGATCGAGTGACGAGACGTTGAGCGTTGCGGGGACGGCAGTGCGGGCGCCCGCATCGGCAAGCCGCTCGGCGAAATCGAGACTGGCCTTCCCGTGGTAGAGGCAGCCGCCGATGTGTGCGCCGGTGATGTCGACCAGTCGGTGCGCGCCCGCGATCCTGGCCATGCGCACGATGATCTGCATCGCGATGCGAGCCGCTTCACCATCGTGTCCGGACAGCAGCGCCTGATCACGCGTGGTCAGATCGAGTGTGGTCAAGCTCGGAACCGGGCCTTTCGGCGTGTGCGGCGCTCGGCCTGCCGGGTCCGGTCAGAAGCGCCAGAGAACGCTGACGCCCGCCGCCCTGTAGCGGTAGTCGCCACTGCGCGTGGCCGAGAGCTGTTCGATGCCCGAGTTCGCGATAACGGTGCTCAGCCGGATCTCGCGGCCGGGGCGTAAGAGGTAGGTGACGGCGGCCGTGGCGCGCAAGGAGCCGGCCGCATTGCCGCGCGAACCGATGCGCTCGATGCCCGGCGCCAGTTCCGCATCGATGTGCCAGTGGCGGCGCTCGCGCCGGAGCCGGGCGCCCAGCTCGGCGACGCCGTAGACGTCCGGATCGAAGTAGCCATCGCTGCGATCATGCTCGAAGCCGAAACCGCGTCCGGCGAGCGCGAGGCCGAACGTGTCGTTCAGGCGACGCACGAGTTCCGCCTGCGCTCGCCAACGCCGGTTGCGCTGCCCGGACGCACCGGCGTCGAATTCGCCAGCGGCGGTGGCGGCGCTCACTCGCCAAGCCCGCGACGGCGACCACCGCACGTCGAGGCTGGCTTCACGGATGCGAATGCGATTCTCGATGGCGGGCGCGGTTGCGTTGAACGGCGTTTGCGCGATCGACAGTGTCGCGGTGACTTGCTCGCGGGCTGGCGTCGACACGGCCACACTCCAGGAGGGCAGCGTCTCGGCGGCAGGCGAGTCGGATGCGCTCGCTCCGGCCGAAGCGGACACGGCCCAGCCCGGCTCACTCTGGGTCCACACCGCGACAGATGCACCTCGCGCCTGTCGCGCATGGTCCGCACTTGCCACGCGCGCATCACGGATCCAGGCATCCGCACGGACCTCGACTCGGGGCAGTGGCCGGGCCGCGGCATTCATGACCAGCGTTGCAATCGCGTTGCCGTCGGAATCTTCCTCGTACACGAAAACGGAAGCCGCCCTCGGGTCAAGTGCGCGTGCGATCCAGTCGAACTCGTCCATCAGGTCGTCGTACTGGCTGTCCGGCGAGACCGTGCGGAGTACGATCCTGGCCGCTGCGTGACGGCCCTGCTGGCGAAGCGTTCGAGCCAGCACCAGACGCGTGTCGAGGTTTGCAGAATCGAGCGCGAACGCGGTGCGCAGAACGTTTTCCGCGCCGGCCATGTCCGCATCCCATGCGAGAAACTGGCCCTTCGCCTGGAGTGCACCGATGTCGTTCGGATCGTGCGCGAGGATCGAATCGACGATGGCGCGGCCGCCGTTCATGTCACCGCGCGCGGCGCAGAGCCGTGCCCGCGTCACGTGCGCTTCCGCATCGTCAGGTGAACCAGCGAGCAGTCGCTGGATCAATGTTTCACTCCGATCGTACTCGCCACGACGCATGGCGAGGATGGCAAGCCGGTGGAGCGCCATGGCATCGCGCGGCGCATCGGTCAGGCGAGCGCGATAGAGACGTTCGGCGAGATCATGGTCACCGCGCGTCCATGCGGAATCGGCACGCGCGGTCACGGACTGCGCCTGAGCCGCCACCGGCCCGAACACGGCGATGCATAACGCACAGTATACACGTCCGAAAACCGAGCGCATCACACGGCCTCCTTTACAGCGTTCGCGGTGCGCGAAGTGTGGAAACCGCGACGTTGCATGCTGCCCCAGTCGTGACGGCCTCGGAAGTAGTTGACGATGCCGCGCAGCCTCCAGACCACGGTGAACTGGCTGTAGCCGAGATTCTCGACAAGTGCCCAGGCGCACAGGCGCAGCCGATCGCGCAGCGTGTGGTATCGGTGGAACGCCAGTTCATCGAATACGAAGGTGATGAACGTGAGCGCGGTCGCGAGGGCGTACGCCGCCAGGAAGAAGAGGATGGCGAACGGCGTGTTGACGATGTCGAGGGCAAGTGCAATGCTCAAACCGACCAACCCCGGCGCCTCGACGACAGGCGCGACCATCTCGAGCAGGAAGTACGGGTACGCCAGCATGCCCATTGCGCCGTAGCGCGGCCGGAACGCAACGCGGCGATATCGCCACAGGGTGTCGATGAGGCCGCGATGCCAGCGATCGCGCTGGCTTCCGAGCGTGGCGAGGTCTTCGGGGACTTCGGTCCATGCGACCGGATCGGGCACAAATACGATGCGGTGCGGCCCGCCCTCTTCTGCGGCACGCGAGCGCAACCGCATCACCAGTTCCATGTCCTCGCCAATGCTGTCGTGGGCGTAGCCGCCGGAGGCGAGCACGGCCTTGCGCGGGAACAGGCCAAATGCGCCCGAGATGATCAGATTGCCACCGAGACGGTTCCAGCCGAGACGACCGAAGAGGAAGGCGCGCAGGTATTCGGTGCACTCGGCGGACTGGCTTCATGGCGTTGCCAGTATGGCTCCGCCCTCGGGTCGATCCCTTGCGGGACCGGCCCTCGCGGGTCGATCGTGACTTCGTTCGACGCGTCGCGCAACCGCATGGCCTCCCTTCCCCGCGTCGCTCCACCGGACTCCCCGGTCCGCATGGGAGTATCGGCACTTCGCAGCCCCGGCCAGTACGCTTGCCACGTTTCGTCACGTCGTTCGCAAGGCGTTGCGGCGCACAGGAGTAGCCCCGAAATTCGGGCGGCCAACCGGAACGTGGACGTGATCAGGACCGGCGGCTCGCCAAGCATGGGATGCGCGCCTGCCACCCGGCGGCCAAACGATCACTCGACTTCGCAGCGGGGAGATACGCGAAATGGCGCAGCTAGCAGCACCCCTCGACCGGCGTGGATTCGGCCAGACAACGCGCAAGGACGCCTGGTGGGTTCAGCCCGCGTTTGTTTTCTCGGTGTTTTCCGCTTTCGTCGTCTACACGACGTGGGCCGCGCTTCAGGGCGAGCACTACTCGTTCGGCAACTATCTGTCACCGCTCTACTCACCCGAATTATGGGGCGATTCGCACCATGCCTGGTTCGGGCCGCGGCCTGGATGGTGGCCGGGCTGGCTCCCCTGGTCGCCAGCTCTGCTCGTTCTGTGGGCACCGGGCGGGTTCCGCCTCACCTGCTACTACTACCGGGGCGCGTACTACAAGGCGTTCTGGGCAGATCCGCCCTCGTGTACGGTCGGCGAACCGCGCAAGTCTTACATCGGTGAGGGCAGCTTCCCGCTCATCGTGCAGAACATCCACCGCTACTTCCTGTATCTCGCGCTTCTCTTCCTGCCCATCCTCGCCTGGGATGCGTGGAAAGCGATGTGGTTCGATGATGGCGCCGGCGGCCAGACCTTCGGCATCGGCATGGGCACCCTCGTGCTCACGGCGAATGTCATCCTGCTGGCCGGCTACACGTTCGGCTGTCACTCGCTCCGTCATCTGATCGGCGGCGGCCTCACCCAGATCTCGAAGCGGCCCGTCCGCTACAGGCTGTACCGCCGCGTTACGTGGTTCAATGGCCGGCACATGAACTGGGCGTGGCTGAGCCTCATCTGGGTCGCGTTCTCGGATGTGTACGTCCGCATGTGCTCGATGGGCATCTGGTCCGACTGGAGGATCCTCTGATGCCCGGCCACCAGGCCTTCGATTACGATGTGCTCGTCATTGGTGCCGGTGGCGCTGGCCTGCGTGCAGCCATCGCGGCGTCCGCAGAGGGCGCGCGCGTCGGTCTCGTCTGCAAGTCCCTGCTCGGCAAGGCACACACGGTGATGGCCGAAGGCGGCGTCGCGGCATCCCTCGGCAACGTCGATGATCGCGACAACTGGCGCGTCCATTTCGCCGACACCATGCGCGGCGGCCAGTACCTCAACAACTGGCGGATGGCAGAACTGCACGCGAAAGAAGCGCCCGAGCGCGTGCGCGAACTCGAGGGCTGGGGCGCGCTCTTCGACCGCACGGCCGATGGGCGCATCCTCCAGCGCAACTTCGGCGGCCACGCCTATCCCCGCCTCGCCCATGTAGGCGACCGGACCGGCCTCGAGATGATCCGCACGCTCCAGGACCACGGCGTGCACCAGGGCGTCAACGTCCACATGGAAGTCACGGTTGCGTCTCTGCTCAAGGATGGCGAACGCGTTGCCGGCGCCTTCGCCTACGAACGCGAGCGCGGCCGATTCATCGTGTTCCGCGCGCGTGCGATCGTTCTCGCGACCGGCGGTATCGGGCGTGCATTCCGCATTACCAGCAACAGCTGGGAGTACACGGGTGATGGCCAGGCCCTGGCCTACCATGCTGGCGCTGATCTGATCGACATGGAATTCGTGCAGTTCCACCCGACGGGCATGGTCTGGCCGCCGGGCGTGCGCGGCATTCTCGTAACGGAAGGCGTACGTGGCGAAGGCGGTGTCCTCCGCAACAGCGAGGGCCGGCGCTTCATGTTCGACGACGTTCCGCCCCTGTACAAGGGGCAGACCGCCGACAGCGAGGAGGAAGGCTGGCGCTACACGCAGGGCGACAAGCGCGCTCGCCGCCCGCCCGAACTGCTCACCCGCGACCACGTCGCACGCAAGATCGTTCGTGAGATCCGCGAGGGCCGCGGCTCGCCGCATGGCGGCGTCTTCCTCGACATCGCGTGGATCTCACAACGGCTGCCCAACGCCGAAGACCACATCAGGAAGAAGCTGCCCAGCATGTACCACCAGTTCAAGCAACTCGCCGACATCGACATCACGAGACAGCCCATGGAGGTTGGACCGACCACGCACTATGCAATGGGCGGCATCCGCGTCGATGCCGACTCGCAGATGTCCACCGTGCCCGGTCTCTTCGCCGCCGGCGAGTGCGCGGCCGGCCTCCACGGCGCAAACCGACTGGGCGGCAATTCACTTTCCGACCTGCTCGTCTTCGGCAAACGGGCCGGCGAGTACGCTGCGCGATTCGCGAACGAACGGGGCCAGCCCAGCATCGAGGCGGAACAGGTCGATCATGCCGCCCGCGCGGCCGTCGCGCCCTTCGAACGGCCGGCCAACGACGAGGGCCCGTTCCAACTCCAGAACGCGCTCCAGGACATCATGCAGGACATGGTCGGCATCGTGCGCAACGAGCACGACATGAAGAATGCGCTGTTCGTCCTTGCCGACCTCAAGGAACGCGCCGCCCACGTCGGCGTTCACGGCAATCGCGAGTACAATCCGGGTTGGCACACGGCGCTCGACCTCGACAACATGCTCACAGTCTCGGAGGCGATCGCACGCGCCGCCATCGAACGCAAGGAAAGTCGTGGTGCCCACTTCCGCGAAGATTACCCGAACAAGGATCCGCAGGTCGGAAGCTGGAACCTGATCGTGCGCAAAAGCAGCGACGGCGCCATGGAGTTGAGCAAGGAACCCCTCACCACCATCCGTCCCGACCTGCAACAGATCATCGAGGAGATGAAGTAATGCCCAACGTCACGTTCCGCATCTGGCGAGGCGACTCGAGCGGCGGCCAGTTCAAGGACTATGCGACCGAAACCACCGAAGGCATGGTCGTCCTCGATGCCGTACTCCAGATCCAGGCAGATCAGGCGAATGATCTCGCCATACGCTGGAATTGCAAGGCCGGCAAATGCGGCTCCTGCTCCGCCGAGGTCGACGGCATGCCCCGGCTCATGTGCATGACGCGCATGAACGAGTTGCCGGCCGACAAGCCCATCACCATCGAACCGATGAAGGCCTTCCCCATCGTGCGTGACCTCGTGACGGACGTGTCGTGGAACTTCGAAATCAAGAAGCGCATCCCGGCATTCAAGCCGCGCGCACCCGACGCACCCGATGGGACCTGGCGCATGGACCAGCGCGATGTCGACCGGGTCATGGAGTTCCGCAAGTGCATCGAATGTTATCTGTGCCAGGACGTCTGCCACGTCCTGCGCGACCACCACATGCACGATCGCTTCATCGGCCCGCGCTTCCTCGTCCATGTTGCCGCCCTCGAGATGCATCCGCTTGACACAGAAGACCGAAGCGACGTACTGCGTGAGGAATACGGCATCGGATACTGCAATATTACCAAGTGCTGCACCAACGTCTGTCCCGAACACATCACCATCACGGACAACGCGATCATTCCGCTCAAGGAGCGCGTTGTCGATCGTGCTTATGATCCGCTGACCAGGCTGGTCCGCCTCGTCCGCGGGCGCGGTTCGAAGAGCTGACAGTGGAGGTCCCGATGTTCGAGCTGAAGAAGCTGTCCCGCCAGGGCGTCGATGCGGCGCTGCGCAAGGTCGAGCGCTACCGCCTCCTCAACGAGCCGTGGGAGGCCGAGAGCATCTGCCTCGACATCCTTGCCGTCGAGCCCGAGAACCAGCCGGCACTCGTCGGCCTGCTGCTCTCCCGCACGGACCAGTTCGGAAGCGAGCGCGGCGCCACCATCGCCGACGCCCGCGAAGTCCTCAGCCAGCTGCGCAGCGAGTACGAACGAGCCTACTATTCGGGGATTATCTGCGAGCGCCAGGCCGGCGTCCACCTCGCCCGGAACGCGACCGGCGACGGCGCCATTGCCTACGATTGGCTGCGCCAGGCCATGGACTGGTACGACCACGCCGAGGAGATCCGCCCCGTTGGCAACGACGATTCGATCCTGCGCTGGAACGCATGTGCACGAGCCATTATGCAGCACGCGCACGTCAGGCCGCCACACGAGGCGGAACAGGTCGGGATGCTGGAATAGCGGGCGTTCATCGCCTGGCCAGGAACGTGCGAGCCGCCGGGTTCAGGTCGAAGCATACGCGACACGGCACGGGTCAGGGTGTTGTCACGTGGGCAACCGGCTCATTCTCCGTGGGCGTCGGTGTCGCGACGAGGATTGCGGTCAGCAGGATGACAAGCGCGGCCATGGCGAGTTCGAGACCGGCCGAGCGGCGCAAGCGGCGAGTGATGGCTTCGTTCGGGAGGTGCGGTTTGAGGCGCAGGAAGTTGTAGGCGCCGAGGGTCAGGACGAGGACGAGGGCGCCAAGTTTGAGGAGCAGGGCCTGACCGTAGTCGGACCCGAAGAGCGCGCCCCACGAGCCGACGTGTTGCCATGCACTGAAGACGCCGGTCGCGGCGAGGATTCCAGCGAATACGAGCGCGAGCGGAGAGAACGCTCGTACCATCCCGGCAACGATGCGGTCGCGATGTTCACCGGCACGGAATGCGATGGGAATCCCGGCGAAGAGAATAAGCATCAGCGTGCCGAGCCAGCCACCGGCGCCGATGACGTGCAGCGCATCCGCTACGACACTCAGGGCGACAGGGTCCGTCGCAACGGCGTGTCCGGAGAGTGCTGGCGCGAACGCGAGTGCGACGGTGGCCGGGACAGCGAGCAGCCAGCCGGGACGACGATCGGTCCGCGCGATCCAGAGTCCGGCGAGCGCGGCGGTTGCGGCGAGAACGTGGAGAATCCAGCCGCGTCCCCACGTGGTCGCGCCGAGCAGGACACTGGCTTCCACACCGGCAGCACTCTGTTGCGCGAAGAGACGCAAGACGGCTGCGGCGAGGGCTACGGCCGCGAATGCGACGCCAAGCTTCGCGGCGAGCGCGGCCGCTGCGGGCACGACACCGGCAAGGGTCGCATCCGAGCGGGCGGCGCGGCCGAGCACGGCGAGTCGGAACGTGACGACACCGAGTACGCCGATGAGCGACGCGAACCACAGCCAGCGGACCGCAACGTAGAGCGGAGACTCGGGACCGAACGTCGGAATCGCACTCGCCGCTGCGCCGGCGGCTGGTGCGGGCGCGGGTGGAGCAGGTTCGTCGGTTGGCGCCAGACCCGCTGCATCCGGTGCAATCACGAACGTGAACTCGCCATGCACGGGGTGGCCATCCTCGCCGAGGATCTGCCATACCACCTGGTGCTGGCCTGCGGTGACACGACCGGTGATCGCGGCCAGCACGATGGCGGGACTGTCCGGCTCGAGCGCGAGCGTGCGAAGCTCGACGGCCCCGCCCGGTCCCGCGAGGCTGACCCGCGCGGCATCGAGTGTTACGGCACGGCTGAACGTGAGGCGCAGCGTCGTGGGAACGACATCCAGCGTGTCACCCTGCGCGGGTTCACTGCGTACCAGCCTGTCGTGAAGGGCTGTCGCCGTGCGAACAGCAGAGATGGTATTCGCGGTGTGATCGCGGGTCGATCCACCGGCGACAAACGCGAAAACAGCGATCGCGGCGAGTTTCAGCCACGGGCGGAATCGGAACGTCTCTCTGGATTTCGTCACAAGCGTGGTCCCGGTCGCTGGCGCCGCCCACCGCGGGCGTGCCTTGCGAAAGGTGACACGCCGACCCTGCACGGCCAAGGGGTCCGGTGCGCAGCGCAGGCGCAGGTTGGCCGAAGGACATCGGTCACCTTCCCGCCGTACGGCACACTGGACACTGGCACGCAGGTCAGTTCGGAGCGCGCACGCCCGGCCCGCCGTAATCGCGATTCCGGCCCAGCACCGGGCCATGCCCTTGCCTGCCCCGGTTGTCCAGCTGCGCAATGTACTGGCGGATCGACCCGGGAAACGCTTCCGTGCGCGCGCCCTGACCGAACGGATCCGAGTACCAGTACTCGGGGCCATCTTCGTTGTCGATGCGATTGCCGTTGATGTCGACGACACGCAGCACGCCATTGAACTTCGAGCGCGGATCGTCGTACGCGACGCCTGCGATCGAACCATTGCCGGTCGAGGCCGCGCACTCATCGCCGCTGGCTCGCTCACCGCTCGGCGTGACCTCGTAACAGACGGCAATCGGCCGGCCCACGATGCCGGACATGGCCGGATCGAAGAAACGACTCGGGAAGAACACCTGGAAGTACGGATCGAAACTCGCGACGGTGCGACCGCTCACGGTGCGAATCTGATTGTGTGTTTCCCAGCTCTCGCGCAGTGCCGCATGGAAGTCCGATTCCTGGCCCGCGGACACGAGCATGTGTCGTTCGATGCAGATGCGATCGGGGATCGCCCGTTTGCCGCCGCCCTTCGGCGAACCTGCTGGCGATGCCACACCCACGTGTACATGCCGGTCTCGATCGCACGAGGCTACGAACTCGCCCGGTGTTCCGATCGCCGACATCAATGTCACGGACATCGCAGTACCGTCCGTACAGCGGATGTGGTAGACGAGTTCGTGCAGGTTGTTCGTGAACGCGTCCTTCGAATGCGTGCCCTGGTGCAGCTTGGTGAGTACATCGCAGCGCACGTCGAGTACGGCGCCGGTTGTGCCATCAAAATCGATGCGGACATCGTTCTCCCACTCGACCTTGTGGCCGACGTGGTCTTCGTGACGCCGCGTCAGTGGATCGAACGTATCGAGCTGTTCGTTTGCGTACGCGAACGGGATCGGCCCGACCTCTGCCCACAAGTCCGATCCGCGCGGGTCGCGGCCGTGCTCGTGACCGAATGTGCAGCCGGTCGCTGGATCGATCGCCGCATGCCACGTCGGATACAGCTTGCCGTCCGGGCCGACCGCCGCATAGCGATCGTGTTGTTCCTTCGAGCACGTATCCGTCGGACCCGGCTGCCAGATTCCGAACGCCACGCTCGGCCCGGTCGCTTCGCCCGGGCTGGAAAGACCGTCTGTCTCACACGCATTCGAGAGAACTGCACTCGCCAGCACTGCCCACGCACCGGCGCGAACACACCGGCGGCTACGCCTCGACTCGCCATTCGCGATCATGATCCGTTGCATACCGAATCCCTCCCGTTTCATTCCACACTGCCCGGTTCTGACACACTGCACTCTGCCACAACTGAAACTTGGTTCCGATGACCCGGCATTTTCTTCATGGCGATGCCGATCCGACCAGGCGCGTCCGTTCTCGCCTGCCCGCCGCCGCTCGCGGCTGGTCTCGGCCGCGATTTCACTTTCAGAAGCGCGTGATGCCGATGCCGAACTGAAGCGCTGTCACGCCGAGGTTGTCGACGACCACGGTTTCGCCCGAACGCAGCTTGCCGAAGCGCGAAGCCTGAAGGTTCGCGTAATTCGTCAGCAACACGCGATCGGAGAGACGGAACTCGTAGCCTGCGCCGAGTTGCAACGCGGGGCCGAGCGAGGAGAGATCGTCATCATCGCCATCGCCGAACACGCGGAACGTGATGGCTCCGAGACCGCCTTTCAGATAGAACGGCCCATCGGGGTTCGGATACAGCCAGCCGACGGCCATGAGAGAGCCGGTCAGCAGGCGAACGTCTTCCTCGCCGTCGTTCCGCGTCCAGCCGCTCAGTTCGGCGCCAAGCAGAGAGCGCGGACCGAGCCGGCCGCCGATTCGCGCGAATACGACCGGACCGAACGAGTAATCACGCCGGCAGTAGGAGCAAGCCGCGCGCGTCCAGCCACCGCCTGCACCGGCGCCGAGGAACATTCCGCCCGGCCTCGAAGGCCGTGGCGCCTGTGCGTCGAGTGGCTGCACGCCACCGAACGCGGCCAGCAGGGCCGCGAAGACCAGGCATCGTCGCATGAGTCTCCTGTACGCGAATTCTGGACGGGGGGGAGACGACGCCGAACCACGAAATCCGGACGCCGCGCGCCTGCCGGTCAGCCGGCAGCCGGGCCCTGTTGAGCAAGATCCGTTCTCCGCCGGGCGCCCCGGCGGCCAGAACTACCGGACCTGTTTCAGGACCCAATCATCCGGATCGAGCGTCACGGATTCAGGGGCGGTGGGTGTCGCAAAACGAAGCACTTCGCGGCGGCCGGATACGTCTGCCCGTTCCCGCCACGTTCGACCAGGGGTCACGATCTCGAACTCGAGCGGCATGCGGAAGGCGGGCCACTCCGCTTTCTGTACCTGCTCGACCGTCACGACAACCTCGCCAGCATTCGCATCGTACGTGTGCGTGACGCGAAAGATCGGGTAACCCGGCCGGTAAACCCACTCATCGAAGAACCAGTCGAGATCGGTCGAAGCGGCCTGTTCCAGTGCATTCTGAAGGTCGACGGTGCGCGCATTGCCGTGAACGTAGCGCGCGTAATAGTCACGCAAACCGCGGAAGAAGGCGTCATCACCAAGCACACCGCGCAACATGTGCAGGACCTGCCCGCCCTTGTTGTAGGTGTTCGCGCTCAGGACGGCGGTCAGATCGCCGGCACCGGGAATGCGCAGCGTGTCGACAATGGGCAGGTCTGTCACATCGGAACTCAGGTAGCCGCGCGCCGAATTCGCGAGCATCGAACGGAACGCCTCGGGGCCGTCTGCGTGCTCGAAGAACTGCATGCCGAAGTAGGTGGCAAATCCTTCGGACAGCCACACGTGATGCCAGTTGGCTGGTGTCACCGCATCGCCGAACCACTGATGGATGGTCTCGTGCGCGACCGTTGTCTCGCCCAGCCGGCCACTCTGGATGGCACGCTCCGAATAGAAGATGGCGCTAACGTTCTCCATCCCACCGTAACGCGTGGCCGACTGCACGTGCGCAAGCTTCTCGTATGGGAATGGACCGAAACGGTCCGCGTAATACGCGAGCATGTCACCCGCGCGGCGGAAGATGCGCACCGCATTCTCGCGATCCTGCGGGTACGCCCAGGACGTGACGCGCACACAACCGTCCGGCCGCATCCCGGTCACACCGCCGGCGGCACAGCGCGCGATCTCGTCGATCGCGAAATCCGCGGCACCAATGACCATCGTGTACGTCGGGATCGGGACGGAGGTCTGCCAGCGCCAGACGCCATCGGCGGGAACCGTTTCATCGGCTGGCGCTCCCACGCGGTGTCCGTTCGCGATGACCTCCCAACCCGCGGGTGCACGCACCTCATACGCGACCAGCGCCTTGTCGCCGGGATGATCGATCGATGGGAACCAGAACCGCCCGCGGTCCGGATAGTTGTCCGCGAACATCGCACGCTCATCGTGCACGTTCTGCCCGATGATCAGTCCATCATCCGGCGTGCCTTCATACTCTATTTCCACCTTCAACGTATCCCCTGCACGGATTCCGGCCGGCAGGGCCAGAAAGATCCGACCATCGCGCTGCGCAAACGGAATTGTCTGCGCTGCATTCGCCTCCGCAGTCGCCCGCACTCCCGTAACGAGCAGCCCTGACAGATCGAGCCGCAGCGTATCCTGCCGCGGGGCCTTCACCGCAATCGCAATCCTCGCCGTGCCGCGAATCGCGTCGCCTTCCTCGGGAAGCGTCAGCGCAACGTCGTACGAGAGCGCATCGAATCCCTCGACGTACGGACCGGGAGGCGGAATCCTGGCGGACGGCGCCGCCGGCGGTTCCTGTCCGCCTATGACGGAGGCGGAACCCAACAGAAGTAAAGCCACGAGTACGATGATCACGTTGCGTTCGATCCGATCATTCCTGAATTCCTGTCGGCCGCGCGGGAACGTTCATGCCGCGCTCGACCCGTGAGACGTCTGTGAAGATACAGGACGGCGCGCCACGGAGGCAAGCTGAGGGGTCGTGCGATGCCGGACTGCGATCACACGAATGTACACGGTCAGTGACGTGAACCGCAGTGCCAGGGACCGCCTGGCCTCATCGCATGCAGCAGACGAGTCTGAACCGGCTGTTGTCGTTGGATTCCGCGGCAAGCAGAAACGCGATCGAGTCACGTCCCGCAAACTCGGGGAAGGCCAGTCGTATGGCCTCTTCGCTTCCCGGCACGCGTTGCATCGTGAGATCACGCCGGTCGAACACCCAGATACCGGCGAGTCCCGGGTTGTCATCGCGCGCAGACCAGACGATACCCGTGCCATCGCGAACGACACCGCGCGGGATCGCGAACGCAAGGCGCCTGCCGTCCGGGTTCCAGGAGACCTTGCCCGTCTGCACGCCGAGGTCCAGGGCTTCGTCGCAGCGACCATCATCGTAGAGGCGGAAGATCTTTGTCACGGCCGCCACCTCATCGCGGCCCGCCAGCTCGCGTCCATCGGGTGCGATGATCGGGATCGAGACCTGATGATCGGGGCAGGCAGCGACGCGCTCGCCCACCGCCTGTACACGAAGCCCGCGGCCAGCCGAACCGTCTTCAATCACCACATAATCACGGAAGACCACCCTGTCGTACCAGCTCGTTAACACGCGATAAACAGTGCGTGAGCCCGTGCTGACCCGTCCGGCCGACAGAATTCCGATCGAGGGATACTGATCGCGCATCGCCCCGTCGTTGTAGATCGGCTCGACGTTCTGGCCGCTGCCTCGTTCGGCAGCACGGAATACCGCGGCCGCATCGTAGAAGGCGAGCCCCGTGCGGCGGCCGCCGGGCGTCACAAAAAGCCGGCCATCCGGGCTCGGCACGAAGTCCACGAATCCGGGCGCGCGCCCGGTCCTGCCATCCTCGAGGTCGAGCAGGTAAATGCTCTGCCCTTCCTCGAAAGCCAGCGCGTTGCGGCCGGGGACGAAGCGGAAGTAGGGACCGGGCCGGCCCGATACCCGAAAGTCCCGCCACCACGGAGCCTCACCGGATTGGCCCACGATCCGCACGCGCGCAGAGGCTGGCCGCGCCACGATCGCCGGTGATGAACGGCGCGTCGTGCGGAGCCGGTTGGCGATCATCATTCGGTAGGTATCGGCGGTCTTGTAACCGAGAATCGCGCTTCCGGCGATTCGACTGTTCCGGTGCACGAGGATTGCCGGAAAATGCAGCGTCGCGCCGGCCGCGACGAACTCTGCACCGAGCGAGTGTTTGGCGAACGACCGTCCTCCTCTCGCACCATGGGCGGTGCCTGCCGGCGCAAGCTCGGATCCGGCGATGATCGTGAGAGGGATCCCCAGCTGGCGGGTCGCAACCTCGATCTCGTGGATTCCCGCACGAGAGAGTGGCATCAGCGGCGACCATATGTAAACCACACCCGCGTACCGGTCGCTCACTCCAGCTTGCCGTACCGACTCACAGGCGACCTGGCCGAGGGCGCCGGCCACAACCACACGCACGACGATGGATCGCATCACGACCCGTTCCTCCTACTCGTACCGCAACGCGATGAGTGGGTCGACTCCCGCGGCCCGCCTCGCCGGCAGCAGACTCGCCACGACCGCGACCGCGGCAAGGATGAGAGGCACGGCCACGAACGTCACGGCATCGAGCCGGCTCACGCTGTACAGCATGCGTTCGAGCAGGTTCGTCACGAACAATGAAGAAACCACGCCAAGCGCGATGCCCGTAAATACCGCGCCCGCACCGCTGGCGACGACCATACGCACGATGCGACGACGGTCCGCGCCGAGCGCCATCCGAATGCCGATCTCGTGCGTCCGCTGCGTGACGCCATACGAGATGACACCGTAGATGCCGATCGCGGCAAGCACCAGAGCAGCCATCGCGAATGCGCCAAGCAGCAACGTCATGAAGCGTGGCTCGGACAGCGCCCGACTCGTAACGTGCTCCATCGTGGCGATATCGGCGAGCGGCACATTCGCATCCATGGCGCGCACTGCCGCGCGCAATGGCCCGGCCAGTGCCAGCGGGTCGCCGGCCGCTGCAATCACAAGGGTCATCGCGGCCGGCGTGAAACCCGCCGCAATGCGGAACTGATCGTGCGCATGGTACATCTCGGTGCGTGGCGCTTCGGTCACGCCTCCATGCCGGATATCTCGGACTACACCGACAATCGTGAACCACACTCCGTCGTCCCCGCCCATGCGGAACCGCTTGCCGATGGCGCTCTCACCCGGCCAGTACTCGTTCGCCATCGTCTCGTTGATGACCACGACCGGCAACGCGTCCGCGCGGTCGCCCGCTTCGAGGAAGCGCCCCGCCTCGAGGTCCAACCCCATCGTCTCGAAATAACCCGGCGTTACAACCTGCCAGTCCCCGTGCGGATTGTCGCCCGGCACGGACGGGCGGCCCTCGACCTCGATCGACCAGTCGCCCATCGTGGTTTGCAGCGGCAGCAGCCGGACGGCGCCGGCCGACACAGCGCCGGGCAGCGCCGACGCGCGCGCGACAAGGCGTGCGTAGAAGTCTGCCACACCGGCAGCGTCCGGGTAATCGCGCGACGGCAATGAAAGCCGCGCGGTGAGGATGCCGGCCGGCTCGAATCCGACATCAATGCTCCGCAGCTCGACGAAGCTTCGCATCATGAGGCCCGCACCGATCACGAGCATGACCGAGAGCGCCACTTCGGTCGCGACCAGGAACTGGCGGAACTGCCGGCGCGCTCGACCGGCCGTCATGGTGCGCGTTCCTTCCTTGAGAACGCCTGCCAGGTTTGAACGAAGCAGTTGCAGCGCCGGAATGATCCCGAACAGCACGCCCGTCGCCAGCGCGATCGCGGCCGTGAAGCCGAGCACCACGCCATCCAGACGAACGTCTTCCAACCGCGGAACGCTCGACGGATCCAACGCCACGACCAGCTGAAGACCGGCCCACGCAAGCCCGCTCCCCATGACACCGCCCAGCATCGCGAGCACCACACTTTCGGTCATCAGTTGCAGTAGAACGCGCGATCGGCCCGCGCCCAGCGAACTTCTCAGAGCCACCTCGCGAAGGCGCCCGTCGGATCGCGCGAGCAACAGATTCGCGACGTTCGCACATGCAATCAGCAGAACGAACGCGACGGCGCCCAGCAGAACGTAGAGCGCGGGACGAACGCCGCGCAGAACGTGCTCCATGACCGGAACCGCGAACGGCGCGTACTGCGCTTCCGCGTGCACCAACCCTTCATCGATCCAGCGACGGACGATTGCACCCAGTTCCTCGTTCGCTCGCTCGACCGTCGCTCCCGGCGCCAACCTCGCTACGCCGTACAAGCCGTGACTGCCGCGACTCCCGGCATTGGCCGGCGTCAATGTCAGCGGCAACCACATTTCTGCCGGCCGATCCGTCTCGTAATCGAACGGCAGCCGCACGCCCTCGGACAGCACACCTACCACGGTTCGCGGCTGGCCGCTCAACCGGAGTTCCCGACCTACCACACCACGATCTCCGCCGAACCGGCGCTGCCACAGACCATACGTGAGCACCACGACGCCATCGTTCCCTTGAACGTCTTCCTCCACCGTGAACGGACGACCCGCCGCCATCGTCACGCCGAGGAGATCGAACACGTTCGCGCTCACCTGCGCAACCGCCACCCGCTCCGGTTCGCTTCCCTCCGTCAGATTGATCGCACCCGTTGCATACGCGCCAACCCCCGTGAACGACGTCACGCCCTCTCGAAAATCCAGCACCTCCGGTCCGCTCACCCACGTCTCAGGCGATCCGCGCCACGACTGCCACACCATCACCACATTCGCCGGATCCTCGTACGGCGGAGGCTCCAGCAGAACCCCTCGAACCACGCTGAAAATCGCCGTGTTCGCCCCGATCCCCAGCGCCAGCGTCACAACGGCCACCAGCGCAAAGCCCGGCTGCCGGTACAACCGCCGCAACGCGAATCGGAGATCCTGTCGAAACCTGTCCATGTGCGTGCTCCTCTCCCTTCGCAATCCCCGCCCCTTCCACGTGCGATCCCGCGCTCGCAACGACCGTACCCGCACCGCAAAGCCCATGACCTGCCGCCGGTACCACCACCGCGCCCGCCGCTCGCCCCACTCCCGGCATCGCCGCGCGTACAGATCATCCATCTCCTCCAGCAACAAGGCACGATCCTCTTCCGCCAACACCTTCCCCAGCACCCCGCGCGCCATTCGAGGCGGGGCCAGAACGCGTTCACCTCTTCTCATACTTCCAACTGCGGGTCAAGGCCCTCCCACAACCGCGCCAACCGCCGCTTCGATTCCCGCAGCATACTCACACCCGCCCGCGTAACCGCGAAGTAACGCCGCTCCCGCCGATCGTCTTCCGCACCCACCCGATACTGCGACGTTACCAGACCATGCTCTTCCAAGCGCCGCAACGCGATGTACACGGCCGCCGGCGCGACCTCCCGGCCCGTCCGGTCCTCCAGCTCCACCACGATCGCCGTCGTGTACGCCCCCTTCTTCAGACGCAGCGCCGCCAACAGCACGTGATGCTCGAACTCGCCCAGCACGTCTTTCGCCATCTCGGCCTCTCCACCGGGTCAGGTCTGCAAGCTCGCCCGCCCGTGTGGCGCCGGCCCAAACGCTCCGGCGCAGCGGCCGCGGGGCCGCATCCTAGCAATGCTAGTGATTCCGGGGCCAACGGTCAATGGGCCGGACCACCGCCACGACCGTCGGCTGGCCGGCTACCAGCGAAGGCCGACGCTCACACCGATCAGAATCTTGACGAGGTCGGCTTCGCCCCGGATCGGATCGAGGATGAGGGAACCGTCTTCATCGACGATGATTCTGCCTTCGCGGAGGTACTCGACCTCGCCGTTATCGAGAAGGCGGGCGCCGAGGTCGAGGCTGACGGGAGTGCGGCCGTGGGAGAGCGGGATGCGAAGTCCGGCGCCAGCGGTCCACGAGAACGTGAAGTCGTCGAAGTTCGTGGTGGAGGCGAAGGGCTGATTGTTGTTGTCGGATCCTTCGACGGAGGATGTGGTGGCGAAGTAGGAGCCACCGATGCCGCCGTGGATGTAGGGGCGAACGATGCCATCGGGGACGGTGATCTGGGTCCCCAGTTGAAACGACAGAATGTTATTGGAAGTGGTGAGATCGAGTGTGATGAGGCAACCGACGCCGCCACCGAAGCAGACCTCGCGGGTCTCATTGCCGTAGTTGACGAAGCTGGCGTCGGCGCGGAGGGAGATGATGCCGTGGCGGTCGAGTGCAATGGCGAAGTGGCCTGTGAGTCCCCAGCCGGTATCGATGTAGTCATCGAACTCGCCGATGGGGACGGCGATCAGCAGGGCACCGCCAGTCGTGGCGCGCACGGGAGGCAGTGGTTGTTCCTGCGCGAAAGCGCTATCCGCACTTGAAGCATGGACGACACCGGCAATCAGCAAAGCCGGCAGCGCACGCGTAATCATGAACGCGGCCTTTCGAGAATCTGGTCTGCCACGATGCGGCGTGAGAGGAGGTCATCGCAGTGACCGGGATCGAAGCCGATCTCGGCGAGGATATCGCGCGTGTGTTCGCCGGCGATCGGCGGCGGCCGATGCTGAGCCGAGCGCGCATCGTTCCATTCGAGGGGTGGCCGGATGGCGGCGGGCCCGGGGAATCGGGGCCCGGCGTCGCGATCGATGATTCCGCTGGCCCAGGTCTGTTCTTCGCTGGCGACGCCGGCGATATCGAGGATCGGGGCACATGGCACACCGGCGCGTTCGAGAACGGCTTCGAGTTCGCGCACGGTGTGCTGTCGGGTGCGTTGCTCGATGAGCGGATCGAGTTCGGCGCGCGAACGCACGCGGGACGGATTGTCGGCAAAGCGGCTGTCCGTTGCGAGTGCCTCGAGTCGGAGTGCATCGCACAGACGCCGGAAAAGGCCGTCGTTGGCCACTGCGATCATCAACTGACCATCCTTAGCGGGAAACGCACCGTATGGTGCGATCGATCCGAATCTTGTGCCCTGTGCGCGCGGTACAGCGCCGTTCGCCCAGTAGCCGAGAAGATGATACGCGTTCCATGCGAGAGTGGTTTCATAGAGCGAGCCGACGACGTGGCTTCCGTTTCCGGAGCGCTGGCGTTCGGCGAGTGCGGCCTGGATACCGATGGTTGCCCAGAGAGCCGTGCCGACATCGACGACGCTGGATCCGACGCGAACGGTCTGACCGGGGTTGCCGGTGAGCGACATCAGGCCGCCGTGTGCCTGCATGAGCGGATCGTACCCGGCGCGGTCGCGCAGGGGACCGCGCGAGCCGTAGGCCGTAATCGAGCAGTAGATGAGTCGCGGGTTCGCTTGCGACAGCTGTTCCCACGCGAGGCCGAGCCGCTCGATGACACCGCGGCGGAACGACTGGACGAAGACGTCCGCGGACGCGGCGAGGCGTTCGACGATGGCACGGCCGTCGTCGGTCTTCAGGTTGACGGCGATACTGCGCTTGTTGCGGTTGGCCGAGAGGAAGAGAGTGCTCTGGCCGGCCCAGAACGGGGGACCCCATGCGCGTGCGGGATCGCCGGTGAGCGGTTCGACTTTCACGACATCGGCGCCGAGGTCACCGAGGATCTGCGTGCAGAACGGGCCGGCGAGGTTCTGGGAAAGGTCGATGACGCGGAGGCCGGTCAGCGGGCGCGGGGCCGGCGGCGGCGTGAAGCCTCGCTCTGCCCGCGATGGTTCTCCGGTCATGTGCTTCCTTCCCCATCGAGCCAGGTTTTCCACTCTGCTTCCGCAGCTCCGATCGTCAACTGCTTGCCGTGGCGCACGAGAGGCATGCCGGTCTCAGCGCGGGCGGCGGCCGAGGCCTGTTCGTTCCTTGCGCAGCATTCGCTCCTCGTCACGGCTCCAGCGGAAGAACAGCACACTGATGGCGATCCACGCGACGAGCGAGCCGCCGAAGCGCATGCCGATGCCGGCAATGCGTTGATCGTCGATGGCCGAAACGCCCGGGATAGGCGGTGCAAGTTCGTACGTCGCGTAGATGGGCATAACACTGAACGTGAGCATCGCACCCGGTGCGGTCATGATGACCATCGATGCGAACAGGTACGCCATCTTGACGGGCCGCTGGAACCAGGGGCGATGCGGGACGGGCACGATGAGCGGCCACCAGTAGAGGGTGCCGCCGAGGATCCAGAGCGTGTCGATCAGGAACGCGCCCCACTGGCTGGGCATCAGTCGGTCCGTCACAACGGGCAGATGCGTCGCGATGATGATGGCAGAAAACAGGACGAGCGAGACGATCGGGTGCGAGGCCGCCGAGAGGACTCGAGAGGCGTCGCGCGGAAGTCGTAGTGTCGTGAGTGCGGCGGGTTCGAGACCGTGCACCATGAGCGGTGGTGCGAACAGGGCGAGCACGAGGAACTGGACCATGTGAAGACTGGCAAGGTATCCAGCGCCGAGCGCGCCGACAGGCCAGTCGAGCGCGATCCACATGAGCAGGAGCCCGGCGAAGAAGGATGCCGCTCGCGTTCGAGAGACAGGCACGCCGACGGATCGCGCGTGACCGCGAAACGCGACGAAGACGAGAGCAAAGGCGGCGACGAAGAGCCAGACGCCGGGATACGGTCGCCAGGTCCATGTCCATGCAACATTCTGCGCTGCGCACCACCACTGCATCTCAGGAACGCCGCGTTCGCGACCGATGCGACGGTCTCATTCTTCGCCGCCGAACTCGCGAAGAAGGCGGGGCAGGTCGCGCACCCAATCCTCCTGACGCGTACCGAATGGATACGCGAAGTGCGCGGAGTCGTCGGGTGTGAAGGCAAGGACCTGGGCGGCATGGCCGACTGCGTAGTCGGTGCCGGGCGTCGCGGCCGGCGATGAGGACGCGGGCGGCAGGCCGAGCGCGATCTGGATGCGGTTGACCTCGTCGAGCGGGCCACGCAGACCGACAAATCCGCGGCCCATCTCGTCGAGCCATTCGCGGATTCGCTGCGGCGAGTCGCGCGCCGGATCGGTGCTCACGAAGACGACGCGAACACGGCTGCGAACCGCATGTGGAAACTGCTCGAGAATCCGGCCCAGTCCGGCCATGTGCACGGGGCAGACGTCCGGGCAGTTCGTGTAGCCGAAGAACAGGAACGTGAGCGTGCCCGCGGTCTGCTCGCGAAACGCGAACGGCTCGCCACGCGT
This sequence comes from Longimicrobiales bacterium, assembly GCA_050732695.1. GTDB lineage: Bacteria > Gemmatimonadota > Gemmatimonadetes > Longimicrobiales > RSA9 > JBFFZF01. The sequence goes on from JBOHRL010000100.1 coordinate 154,489, forward strand.
GTCCTCGAGCGTGAAGTCGGGACGTGCGAGACTGGTCTCCAGCCGCGTTCCACGCCAGCCATCGTTCCCGGTTCGCGCGTCGGCCGGCGGGCGGCTGCACGATCCGATCGTGATCGCCACCAGAAGGGCCATCGCTGTATTCCGTGAAACGGAAGCTCGAGATCGCGCTTCCGAACGCAGCGTTCGCATTCTCCCTCCCAACCGTCCATTCATCGTCTCATTGAGATTCGCGCAAGATGGCCCGAACGTCTACCGCTCCGGTTCCGGACTGGACAGCGGTGACCTGCAAGTCTACACTGCGCGGCGAGGCAGCCAGACGGGCCTCGGGCTGCCCGGCGATGGCCGCCGGCAGCAGGCTTCAAGCGCGCGCGCCGTTACACGTTCGCCCCGGGCTGGACCTGTCCCGACAAAGGAGCAGAATGGCCGATCGCATCCGCGTGACGTTGCGGTGGATCCAGATTCTGGACAACCTCGAACCCTTCTTCAAGGAGCGAGGCGAGTTTCGATTCTCCGCCTCCGTCAGCGGCGACGGCAAGCGGCCGAGCATATCACGTTTTCCGAAAGAGGGCTTCTACGAGATCTCGGATCACCCGGCGTGGAACAAACTGAACCTGGACCGTGTGCTGTTCGAAGACGAGGTCGACGGCGCCTTGACGGTTGAGCTGATGGGCGAGGAACTCGACACCGTGAGTGCAAACGATCAGCTCGATGCTTACCGGAGATCGTTCGCCGGAACGCCGTCGGGCTGGATCGGGCATTATGGCCCTGGCGAGTTCGAAACGGATATCGATTCGAACGATCCGGAGAACATGACCAACTGGCGAGTTTCGTACGACATCGATCTCGCCTGAGATGGACGTTGTCGTGGCCGGTCTGGGCGTTGCCGGCGCGGCCGCGACGTGGGAACTGGCGCGCCGGGGTGCGCGTGTTGTCGGCGTCGACGCATACGAGCCGCTCCACACGCTGGGCTCCTCGCACGGCGTTACGCGCATCATCCGCGAAGCCTACTACGAGCATCCCCTGTACGTGCCTCTCGTGCACCGCGCATGGGAACTGTGGGGCGTGCTCGAACGCGAGTCCGGTCTGACTCTGCTCGAGCGGACTGGCGGCCTCAACATGGGGCCGCCCGGTAGTGAGTTCCTCGACGGCGTCCTGCGCAGTGTTCACGAGCACGACGTCGAGCACGAGTGCCTCGATGCTGCCGAGATCCACGCCCGCTTCCCTGCCCTGGCGCCGGAGCTTGACTTCGCAGGCATCTTCGAGCCGCGCGCGAGCGTGCTGTTCGCCGAGCGTTGCGTCGGTGCACTGCATGACAGGGCCCGCGCGCTCGGTGCAACGCTTCATTTCGGCGAATCGCTTGTCGAGTGGAATTCGAACCGTGCTGGCGTACGCATCGAGACGACGCATCGCACACTCGATGCGGATCGCCTCATCCTCGCGCTTGGCGCGTGGCTGCCGCGTTTCGTGCCGTTCCCGCTGACGGTCGAGCGGCAGTGCGTCTTCTGGTTCGAGCCGCTCCGGCAACGAGAGTTATTCGCGCCGGGGCATCTGCCGATCACGCTCTGGGAGCATGCCCCGGGCCGGCTCGCCTATGCCTTCCCGGATCTGGGTGATGGCGTGAAGGCGAGCCTGCACCATCAGGGCGTTCCCTGTGATCCCGACTTCGTGAACCGGGAGGCAGGCGCCGATGATGAAGCGCGCGTGCGGGCCGTGCTGTGTCGTTGCATGCCGGACGCCAACGGCCGCCGTGTCGCTGCGACGGTCTGCACCTATACGAACACGCCCGACTTCGATTTTCTGGTCGATGCGCACCCCGCCGATGCACGTGTGCTGGTCGTGAGCGCATGTTCAGGACATGGCTTCAAGTTCGCGCCGGTCGTCGGCGAGATCGTGGCGGACATGTGCGCGGATCGTACGCCCCGCTTCGATGTAACGCCGTTCGCAGCCGCACGTCTGCGAGGCGTGTGAGCCGGTCCGTGTCAGCAGGTTCGCGCGAGCGGTGATCACGCCGGAGACGCGCTCGACATTCGCGCGTCCCGGCGGGTATCGATTCAGGTCCCGGCCGCAGCTCCGCAGTGCCGGTCGAATGCAGCGATCACGTCATCCGCGATCATGCGTGGATGCCGGCCCTGAATGTGGTGGCGCTCGAGCATGAACACGAGTTCGCCATCCTTGAACAGGGCCATGGAGGGCGATGATGGCGCATGACCCCGTATGTAGGAGCGAGCCCGTTCGGTGGCTTCGACGTCGAGGCCAGCGAATACGGTTGCCAGCAAAGCCGGCCGGATCTCGTGGGCAAGTGCGCGCACGAGTGCCGGCCTCATGCAACCCGCGGAACAGCCGCAGATGGAGTTGACGGCGACAAGGGCTGTGCCGTCTTTTCCTTCCGCCATGAATGAATCCACGTCGGCCGGTGTCCGCAGCTCGCGGAGCCCTGCCTCGGTGAGTTCCCGGCGCATCGGCGCCGTCATCAGATCAGAATAAGGCATCCTCGCCTGCTCTTTCGAGTTCGGTACGACATGAGAATCACGGACAAGATGACCAATCCGGCCGGACCGGTCAATCGGGCCGCCTGTCCTGAGTATCGAGTCCGTGAGGCCCGCGGATGAGCACGCTTCTCCTGCGCGCGGCCGATGTGCGCCGCCTTCTGCCCATGAGTGACTGCATTGCTGCCATGGAAGCCGCGCTGCGTGCGCACGCGCGCGAGGAGACCGTGCTGCCCCTGAGAACGGTGATTCCGGTTCGCGACCGTGGCGCGTTGTACGTGATGCCGGCGTGGACCGCTTCGCCGCCTTCGCTCGCCGTGAAGCTGATCACACTGTTTCCGGGCAATGCGGCGCATGGCCGCGAAACGCATCAGGGGCTCGTGGCGTTGTTCGCAGAGGATGGTTCGGTTGAAGCACTGATCGAGGCCGGCAGTCTCACGGCAATCCGCACAGCGGCCGTGAGCGCGGTCGCGACGGCGGCCCTGTCGCGGGAGGATGCCGAAGTTCTGGCCATTCTCGGATCCGGCGTGCAGGCGAGGTCTCACCTGGATGCGATGCTTGCAGTCCGGCCCATTCGCGCCGTGCGCATCTGGAGCCGGACGGCGTCGCATGCCCGAGCCTTTGCCGACGGCGCCGCTGCGCTGTCCGGGATCGAGATCGATGTGTGTGAGGAAGCGGAGCAGGCCGTACGCGATGCCGACGTCGTGTGCACGGTTACCGGCTCACCGACACCCGTCCTCGCAGGGGATTGGGTGCGAGCCGGCGCACACATCAACGCGGTTGGCGCAAGCACGGCGAGCACGCGCGAACTCGACAGCGAAGCGGTCGCGAAGGCCCGCGTGTTCGTGGACTCGAAGGCGTCGGCCATGGCGGAAGCGGGCGACGTTCTGATCCCGATGCGCGAAGGCCGGATCGGTTCCGGTCATATCACGAGCGAACTGGGCGACGTCCTGCTGGGCCGGACGAAAGGCCGCGTATCACAGGCGGATATCACGGTATTCGAATCGCTCGGCCTGGCCATCGAAGATGCAGCAGCGGCTCGACTGCTCGCGGTTCGAGCCGCTGCCGATTCCGCGCTGGATCGCATCGCACTCGAGGAATGACAACGAAGCGCGCCGGGGCTTGCAGGCGCGCTTCCAGCGGCCCGGCTACTGCCGGATCGTCACGTAGTGCTCGAGGCGCGCGACTTCCTTCTCATCAACGTACTTGCCGATCTCGCGGCGGAACTGTTCCATGCCGCGATACGGACGATACTCCTTGAACTCGTGCAGCATGCGCGGGCCCATGCCGGGGATCGTCATGATCTCTTCGTCGCTCGCCGTGTTCAGATCGATGGGGACGAAGACGTACTGCTCGAGGCGCGCGAGTTCGGCATCATCCACGTACTTGTCGATCTCGCGATGGAATTGAGCCAGCGCCGGGTACGGCCGGTACTCCTCGAATTCGTGGAGCATGCGTTCCCCGACGCTCGGAATGAGCAGGATCTCTTCTCTCGAGGCGGTGTTCAGGTTGAGCGGCGCCCACATGCGACGGTACAGGGCTTCGCGCTGCTGCTCGTTGAGCTTCGTGGCGAGCAGTGCATCGATCTTCATCATGTCGAGCCACGGCCGCCCGGCAACAATCTGCTCGACGAGGCCTGCATCGAGACCGGGCAGAGCACCGAGTTCCTCCTGGCTCGCCCGGTTCGGGTCGAGCAGACCCATGTTCTTGCCGACCTGGGCAGCCACATCCTGGGCTGCGAACCCGAGCAGCAGCGTGGCTGCCGCGAGCGTGGTGCGTCGCACGGTGGTGGTCACGAGTCCTCCTCCTTCGAGATTCAGGGCCGGCCCGCGCGGGTGGCCGGGTGTGCGTACGTGAGCGTGAGTCCGATCAATCCGAAAAGCGCCATGGCGCCGGGCGCCAGTGCGGGCGTCGCACCACGGAGCGCATTCCAGAACAGCTCGAGCCCGTCCATCGCCGGATACATCTCCAGCTCGAACTCGACGTTTCCAGTGTAGTGAAGATAGAGGCCGGCAAGGCCGGCCGCGATGAAGAGGACCATGATGATCCGGAACGCCGCGACCGTCGCTTTCGAGGCGAAGCCGGCCAGGGCCAATCCTGAAACGACGCCCATTCCGAGCAGGACCAGAGGAACCCACTGCCAGACATCCTCCGTGTGTTCGAGCAGGATCAGTTCCACGCCGGTACCGAGCATGCCGAAGCACAGAATCCACAACAGCATGCCGCGCAGCCGGCCGGCCTGGGCGATTCCCTCGCTGCTGCGGAGTGCCGGCTGGTGCAGTTCCGTTTCGGCGGTCGTTGTCCCGTTCAAGATCCCTTGTCCCCGGTGTTCCCCTTGCGCCCGTCGCAGGTGCAGACGTTGTAGTCCCGAAGGGCCGGGCAGTTCCGCAGTTCCCCTCCTTTGTTGAACCGCCCGCGGCACGGCCTCGTTGGCACCGCCGTGGCTTCCATGCAGCGACCTGCCCCGTTAAGCTGGTGTCGTGCCAGGTCGCGTCAAGTTCCGCAACGTCCGCAAGGAAGCGTGGGCGCTGGTCGTCGCACACCGGCGCCCGCTGCTCTTCGGACTCTTCCTCATGGTCATCGGTCGGCTGGCCGGCTTCGTACTGCCCACCTCGTCGAAATACCTGATCGATACCGTACTCGGCCAGAACCGGCCCGAACTGCTCGTCCCGCTGGCTCTTGTCGCCGGCCTCGCCACGCTCGTCCAGGCCGCGTGCAGCTTCGGTCTCGCCCGCGTTGTGAGCGTCGCTGCGCAGCGTGCCATTCGTGACATGCGCGCAGCCGTGCAGGCGCACGTGATCCACCTGCCGGTCCGCTTCTTCGACTCGACCAAGAGCGGTGCACTCATCTCGCGCATCATGAACGATCCCGAGGGCATCCGGAACCTCGTCGGCACCGGCCTCGTTCACCTCGTCGGCGGCCTGTTCACTGCCGCCGCATCACTCGGTATTCTCATCTGGCTGAACTGGCGGCTCACGCTGGGGGCTGTCACGCTGCTCCTCCTTTTCGCCGGCATCATGGCGCTCGCGTTCAAGAAGCTGCGCCCGATTTTCCGCGAGCGCTGGAAGATCCAGGAGGAAGTCACGGGCCGCCTCGGCGAGACCATGGGCGGGGTCCGCCTCGTCAAGGTCTACACGGCCGAGCCGCGCGAAGAGTCCAACTTCGGCGACGGTGTCGACCGCCTCTTCAAGAACATCGCTCGCACGATTACCGGCACCTCGGCCGTCGCCGCGCTGTCCAGCGTGATTGTCGGTGGCGTTGGTGTTCTCATCATGATCATCGGCGGCCGCGCCATCCTCGGCGGGACCATGACGCTCGGTGACATGATCATGTACGTCTTCTTCGTCGCCATGATGGTCGCGCCGCTGGTCCAGATCGCATCGATCGGAACGCAGATCAGTGAAGCGTTCGCCGGCCTCGACCGCCTGCGTGAGATTCGCGAACACGTGACCGAAGATGAACAGGATCGATCACTCCAGCCGTTCGGCGACGTGAAGGGCAACATTGTCTTCGGTGGCGTCACATTCGGCTACGAAGACGACAAGCCGGTCCTCTTCGACATCGATCTCGAGGCGCCTGCCGGCACAACGACGGCTCTCGTCGGACCCAGCGGCGCCGGCAAGAGTTCGCTCATCAACCTGGTCATGGCTTTCCACCGCCCTCAGAAAGGGCGCATCCTGGTCGACGGCGACAACCTTGCCACCGTACGGCTGCGCGATTATCGCCAACAGCTCGGTGTCGTGCTTCAGGACAATTTCCTGTTCGATGGGACTGTACGCGAGAACATCGCGTACTCGCGGCCCAACGCAACCGATGATGAAGTCCGCATCGCCGCAGGCATCGCCCACTGTGACGAGTTCATCTCGCGCTTCGAGAAGGGCTACGATACGATCGTCGGCGAGCGCGGTGTGAAGCTGTCAGGCGGCCAGCGCCAGCGCGTCGCCATCGCCCGCGCCATCCTCGCCGATCCGCGTATCCTCATCCTCGACGAGGCGACCTCCAGCCTCGACAGCGAGAGCGAGTCCCTGATCCAGGATGGTCTCCGCAGACTGCGCGCCGGCCGAACCACCTTTGTCATTGCGCACCGCCTCTCCACCATCCGCAGCGCGGACCAGATCCTCGTGATGGACGGCGGCCGCATTGTCGAACGGGGGACGCACCGGCAACTGCTCGAGTGGGCGGGTCTCTACCGCCGCCTGTACGAGAAGCAGCGTGGCCTCGAAGAAGATCTGTTCATCAATCCCGGCGAGGATCCGATCCCCGCAGAGGAGTTTTCACGGGACGACCGGCCGCGCACACCGGCCCGCTCCGCACGCACGGTCTGATCCCTCAACCTCGGCCCGGCGGTTCGACCGCCGCGTAGACCGAAACGCCCGGCCACCCTACTTTGGGCGCGACCCTGGACCCGGATCCGCGCGAGGAGGGTGTCTTGAGATTCGTTTCGTTGGCGCTGATTCTACTGCTCTGGAGCGACGCGCTCGCTGCGCAGCATCCGTTTGCAACAGGTGGACAATACGATCCGTCCGTGCCCGCCCCGCGCACCGTGCTCGGATACGAAGTGGGCGAGCGCTTCACGCCGCACCACGTACTCGCGCGTTATTTCGAGAGTGTGGCAGCGGCGAGCCCGCGTGTACGGCTCGATACTCTGGGTCACAGCTTCGAAGGCCGCGAGGTGCTGCTGGCCGTCGTGACCAGCGAGGCGAACCAGCAACGGATCGACGAGATCCTTGCAGCGTCCGGACGCGTGGCAGACCCGCGTGGCGCCAGCCCGGCAGAACTGGATGCGGCTGTTCGGTCATTGCCGGGCATCGTCTGGCTCGCATTCACCGTGCACGGTGGCGAGGCGTCGGGTGTCGAAGCCGCGATTGCGCTGCTCTATCAGCTGGCGGCCGGTGGCGATGCCGACACCCGCCTGGTTCTGGACAGTACTGTCGTATTGATCGATCCCGTGCAGAACCCGGACGGTCACGAGCGGCACGTGCAGGATGTGATGCGCATGCGCGGTTCGCTTGGAGTCCCGGCGACACCCGGAGCGATGATCCATTCCGGCAACTGGCCGGGTCCGCGCACGAGTCATTACTACTTCGATCTGAACCGCGACTGGTTCATCCTTTCGCACCCGGAGACGCGGGCGCAGCTGTCGAGCATGACCCGCTGGTGGCCCCACGTCGCCGTCGACCTGCACGAGATGGGCTCGAGTTCCACGTATTTCTTTGCTCCGCCAATGGAGCCGATCAACCAGAACGTGCACACGACCGTGCGCAAGTGGTGGCAGATCTACGCAGAGTCCAACGCGGCCGCGTTCGACCGCCACGGCTGGTCATTCTTCACGCGCGAAGGCTATGACGAATTCTATCCCGGCTATGGTCCGTCGTGGCCCATCTTCGCGGGGGCGGCGGGCATGACCTACGAGCAGGCGTCGAGCAGTGGCGGTGCGATCCGGCGCAGCGACGGAACCGTCATGACCCTGCGTGATGCGGCCCACCACCACTACACCGCGGCGTTTGCGACGGCGCTGGCCACGGCGCAGCGGCGCACCGAGCGGGTCCGTGATTTCCTCGAGTTCCGGACCTCGGCCATCTCCGATGGCCAGGCCGGGCCGATGCGCAGCATCGTCATCGCACGTGACGTTCAGGGCCGCGCCGACTCTCTCATCGTAAAACTCCTGTCCAGCGGCATCGAAGTCGGACGGTTGCAGTCCGCAACGGAAGTGCGGGGCGCAACCGCGTTCGGTTCTTCCTCGGCTTCCACACTTCGCGCTCCTGCGGGTGCGTACGTGATTGACCTTGCCCAGCCGCAGGGCCGGCTGGTAAAGGCGCTTCTCGAGCCGGATGCGCAGCTCGATTCCTCCTTCATTGCGGATGAACTCGAGCGCCGCCGGACCGGCCAGGGGAATCGTTTCTACGATATTACCGCATGGGCGCTGCCCTATCTGTTCCGGGTCGATGCATGGTGGACCGGCAGCTCGCCCGGGCCCGCGCAGCCGGTGAC
>JBOHRL010000101.1:0-20583 GCA_050732695.1 Longimicrobiales bacterium
CCGGTTGCTTGCCCTGTCGCGTATTTGTCTGCTGGATGAGTTGGAGCAGTGTCTTCGTCTGACCGGCGTCATTCAGCAGCACTCTTCGAATGGAATCCTGACCGCCTTCGGGCAGATCATCGGCGGATACATAGAAGATCTCGCCGCTCGGGTTGTCACCGAAGAGGAGGAGATTCGAGAGCTGCGGAATCGCATCGTCTCTGTACACGTGCACGCCTGTGACGGCTGCACGACCGGTGAGCACGGGATCACTGTGATCGTATTCGGCAACGGGGTATGTGATGGTCCGGTCACTGCGCGGATTGGCGGTGTTGACGCCGGCACGGCTGACAAATGCGAAACTGCCTTCCCATGCGTTCCAGCCGAGGTTGGCACCCGGTGTTACGCGGCTGACTTCCTCGACGCTGCCCTGGCCGATGTCGGCGACGAACAGGTTGCCGTTCGCCGCATCCCAGCCGAGCCGCTGCGGGTTGCGCACGCCGACCGCGTAGATCTCACCGAGTGCGTCGTTCTGGCCACCGTTCACGAACGGATTGGCGGCGGGAATCCCGTACTTCCCGTTCGCGCTGTTCGAGCCGAGCGGGTGGATGCGCAGGATCTTGCCGAATGGGGACGCCGGATTCTGGGCGAGCCCGAGCGGATCGCCGCCACTGCCGCCATCGGCATTTCCGATGTAGAGCAGGCCGAAGTCGGCATCGCCCGGCGCACTGAGCGGATTGAACGCGATCTGGCCGCCGTTGTGATTGCTGAACGGCTGCTCGAGGCGAAGGATCTCGCGAGGTGCACTACCGTCGTACGTTGCGGCACTCGGGTCGCGCGCGGTCCATTCGAGCAGGACCGTGTCGTGTGAGTTCTCGCCGCCGCCGGGCGTGAAGTCGGGAGCGGGCACGGTATCGATGACATCGACCCACGTGTAGAACTTTCCGAAACCGGGCGTCCCGGTCCGGTTGAACTCAGGATGGAATGCGAAGCTCTGTACACCGCGCTCGCGTCCTCGAGACTGAACGCCGACGCCCCACGCCGGATCATTCATGTTCAGGTATTGCTCGACCGTGCGACCGTCGTAACTGACCCTGTACAAGGGACCGCGCATGTCGTTGACGAAGAGTCGCTGCGTGCCGGGCTCATCCACGAGCAGCATCATGCGCGCTGCTGTGCCATCGATGTCGGGCAGCATCGCGAAGTCGCGGTAATCCACCCGTATCACGCCATCCGTCGCACGAATCGGCGATGGAAACGGGTCGTTGGTCTGGGCAGCGGCCGGCGACGCCAGGATCAGGATCGCAGGAATCGTGCAATGCGTTCTCATGGCAGATCCTTCCGGGTGTCAGGTGACAAATGCATTCATGAGATGCGTCCTCACGGCAGACTTTGCGGATATCAGGTCATGGCGGGTTGCTCGAGCCATGCCCCGGCAAGCGGCCGTCAACGAGGACCCATGCGGTCAGCCATCAACGAGGGACCCTGTTCCCCGCAATCCAGACGGACGCGATGCGTCGCACGTTGGCGATGTCAACGAGCGGGTCCGCGTCGAGTGCAATGAAGTCGGCCCACTTTCCGGCCTCGATCGTGCCGAGGTCGCGATCGACCTCCATGCAGCGCGCGGCGTCTCTGGTGGCTGCGGCGATGGACTGGCGCGGCGTCAGCCCGGCCCGGACCATGCGTTCGAGCTCCATCAACTCGAAGTAGCCCTGGAAGCGCCCCATCGGCCCGGTGTCGGTGCCCATGGCGACAGGGATGCCGGCGTCGGAGAGCAACTTGACGTTGCGGCTCGCGACGTCGAGAGCGGCCTTGTAACGCTGTGCGCTCGCACTTGTGCGCATGGCCTCCTGGCGCGCCGGTTCCTTCAGTGTCGCGACCCACTCGGGATCTGCGTGGGCGAGGAAGAACGGATCGGCAAAGAAGGCGGGTGTCGATTCATAAATGAACGTCGAGACTTCGCGCATCAGAGTGGGACTGATGCACACGCCGGACGCTTTCATCCTTGTCATCAGATCTTCATCGACGGGCTCGTCGCGCACGCTGTGTGCCAGGAAATCGACGCCGGCATCGAGGAGGGCTTTCGCATCGGCAAGGTAGAACAGATGAGCGGCGACGCGCAGCCCGAGCCGGTGCGCTTCGTCAATGACGGCGCGGTACACGCCGGGCGCCATCTTCTGCGCCGTGCCAAGGTTGTCATCGACGCGAATCTTGACGATATCGACTTTCTGCTCGGCGAGGCGTGCAACCTGAGCGCGGGCTTCTTCCGGGGTGCGGGGAGCGAGGACGGGCCCGGCAACGAAGACGCGCGTGCGATCGAGTGATGCAGACGCCTGGGCATCGCGGGCTGCGAAGGCGGCGGGCTGCTCGCCGCCCAGGCTGAACACCGTCGTGACACCGTACGCAGCGTAGACACGAAGGTCGCGCGCGACATCGTTGATGTGGCCGTGGGCGTTGATCAGACCAGGAATCACGTACCTGCCGTCGAGTGCGATTCGTTCTGCCGCCGCTGGAATGGTTACGCTGCTTGCCGGACCCGCTGCCACGATCCGTCCATCCCGGACGACGATCGTTGCGTTCTCGATGGCTGGCCGTTCGGTACCATCGATCAGCGTCAGGCCGGTGAACGCCTTGACCGGGCCGGATTGTGCCGCGAGCCCGATAGCGTGCGCCAACAGCAGGAGGCAACATGCGGCAGTCCGTAACGTTGGCAGTGCCATCACAACCTCTGGACGCTCCTTGGCCGACGCGACCGCGAGCGCATGTCAGAAGACGGGCACGATCGGTTGTCTGCCGAGCAGAACGCGCCCGGCATCCTCCCAGATGTGCGGTACGACCGTGAAGTGGTGCGTGATGGCCTCGGCGTCGCGAGCGTGTCGCTGGAGCGAAGACGTTGCGTAGATCGAGCTTCCGCCAGCGAGCGTGTTGACGGTGCGGGTGACCGTGGCGGCGGTCTCGACGGCATGGTTCGCGGCGATACGGCCGAGCGCAAGCTGGCGCCGGGTTGGTGCATCGCCAGCAGACACGGTTCGCCACATGTCTTCGACCGTGTCATGGAGGAAGGATCGCGCACCGCCAAGCGCGGCTTCTGCGCGTGCGAGTTCGACATGAGCGATGGCCTTGTCGGCGAGGACCGCATTGTAGAGCGACGGCACTTTGGTCTGTGCGAGTTCGCTCAATTCGTCGATCGCACTGCGTGCGATGCCGAGACTCACGGAGACGAGCTGAAAGACAAACAGATGGAGGGGCGGCATCTGAAATAACGGTTCCGCTCGGTGGCCCGCGGGATCCAGCAGCAGGAATGTGCGCCGGTCCGGCACGAACACGTCGGTTGCCGTGAAATCGTTGCTGCCCGTCCCACACAGTCCGCTCACGTACCACGTGTCGTGGATCGCAACTTCGCGCACGGGCATGCAGACGTGCACGATCTCGGGACCCATCGCGGTCATGCGCGGCGCACCATTCTCCATGACCAGGCAGCCGGCCCAGACCCAGTCGCTGTGCGTGATCCCGCTGGCGAACGGCCATCGCCCATTGACGCGAACGCCGCCATCGGTACGTACAGCCTCGCCGGCAGGAGCCGCGATCCCTGCGGTCGGACCCGTCGGGTCGGCCCACACCTCACGAGCGCCGGCCTCGTCCATGTAGCCGGCGGCAATGTTGTTGCTCGCCGCAATCATGGCGCACCAGCCGGTCGAGCCATCGCCGGTCGCGACCGTCTCGATCGCCTGCATGAGATCGGCCGGTGTCGCCTCCTGACCGCCAATGGCACGCGGCACGCCGAGTGCGAACATCCCGGTCGTGCGCAATTCGTCGACGAGATCACGCGGCAGGCGGCGCGCCTGTTCGATTTCTGCGCGCCGTGCACGAATGGCCGGAAGAAGACCAAGAATCGCTCTGGAAACGTGCAGGGAGTGCATTGGCGCCTTCTCGAGAGAGAGAGCACGGGAGCGTTCGGAACGGACGGCAAGAGTACGGTGAAGCGGAAAGGAATGCCAGACGGCGACGGCGATGGCGAGGGCGAGGGCGAGGGTGTGTAATGGCGAGTGTGATGTCGGTGGCGGTGGCGGTGGCGGTGGCGGAAAGGGCGAGGTGTGGAGCGGCGAGTGTGATGTCGGTGGCGGTGGCGGTGGCGGTGACGGTGGCGGAAAGGGCGATGGGTGGAGTGGCGATGCCGGTGCGGGGTTGGTTCCCCGATCCCGGCGGGATTCTGGCGCCTGCGCGCGTTGCGTGCCAGCCGGGTCGACCCGATGCTGCGTCGTGGCCTGCCTGCACGAAAACGACCATCTGCGGGGGATCGTGTGGCAGGGAAACGCAGTGCTACTGGCCGTGTCCCGACCACTCGTGGACAGGGAACCCGACAGCGCCAGCGAGAAACGTACCTTACTCGCCGGATCGTGCTCACTGGCCGTAACGTCTCACTGGCCGGGAACCCGCTCCCGTTGCACAGCGCGGCGCACATTGCAATCTTGGGGCGGCGAGCGGGACGGACATCACGCGGCAGCCCGGAGCATGGCTGCACGACAACGCGAGAGTGACGAGCGAAATGCAGCAAGAGCTGAGTGACGCCGAACTCGACGCCATCATTCTTGGGCGCCTGAAGCTGGCGGGGATCGACCTGTCCGTGCTGCCGGAGGACGATAGCGCGGCGACCGTGGACCGCCGCCGCATCCTGGCGTCTGCACGCCGCCTGCTGCGTTCGACTCCGTCCGCTGTGCGCGCATTCGCGATCGATCGTCAGGACGTGCCGCCGATCCTCTATCCGAGCGCGTTCCGCGCGTGGACCGGCGGTGGAGCGGAACGGTGAGCGATTCGAGCGCACCGGTACAACTTCCGCAGGACCAGGTGCTCGACCGCCGCGCGTTCCTCGAGCGCATGGCGGCACTGTCCGGCGGCGCCGCAACTCTGCCTCTGATCGGGTCCTGTGCAACGACGCCGGGTGTACCGGAGGCGAACACCCGCCGCGCCTCGATCGCCGGGATCCGGGCGGTTGCCCTTGCGGATCCGGTCGAACTGACCCTTTCCGAGGCCAGCGAAGTGATCCGGCGCCGCGAGCTGTCGCCGCTCGAACTCGTCGATGCGTACCTCAGCCGGATCGATCGCTTCGATGCCGTCTACCAGGCGTTCAACACCATCCTTGCCGAAGAGGCGCGAACGGCGGCGAGGCGCGCGATGGATGGGCAGCGAGGCGGAGCGTTGCACGGCGTTCCCATCGCCATCAAGGACAACTACTACACAGCCGGGATTCGGACAACCGCCAACTCACTCATCTTTCAGGACTTCGTTCCGGAGTACGATGCGACGGCGGTAAGCCGGCTGAAGAGCGCGGGAGCGATCGTACTGGGCAAGACACAGATGGGACCGCTCGCGACCACACGGGCGACGCGGCCGGACGGAACGGTCACGACGGTGAACGCGTGGACACCCGCCGATTCTTCCGTTTCGCCGGGCGGTTCTTCGAGCGGCTCCGCGACAGCGGTGGCCGGCCGGCTGGCCGCGTCCAGCACGGGCACGCAGACGGGCGGCTCGATCACCGTGCCGTCCAATGCGCAGGGACTCACCGGCCTCAAGCCGACCATGGGCCGTGTCTCGTTGCGCGGAGTCATACCACTCAGTTACACACGCGACCATGCGGGTCCGCTTGCGCGCGATGCGCGCGATGCAGCGCTCATGCTCCAACACATGGCCGGCCCCGATGCGGCCGACCCGCGCACGCTCGGACTGCCGCCCGTACCGGATTACGTGAGAGCTGCGCAGCCCGTTCAACGGCGGGGCCGTGCGGCGCTTCGCTGGCCCGCTCGCATTGGCATACTGCCCGAGTACGGGGACGGCGATGAGCCTGCGGACACCGCACGCGCTGCGATGCTGAAGACCTTCGGCGAGCTGGGCGCGGACCTGATCGCCGTCGAATTGCCCCGCGACTGGACCGATCTCACCAGCGGAAGCTTCAACAATGTGCGGCTGGTCGAACGCACAGAGCCGTTCCTCGAGTACCTCCAGCGCGATGTACGGTTGTTCGGCGTCTCTCTCTCGTCATGGATCAACGGCGTATTGCTCGACGCGGATGTCTACCTGAAAGGCCAGCGCGCGAAGCTTCTCCTGCTTCAGCGCGTGCTGGACGAACTCTTCGCGCAGTGCGACGTCGTCGTGCAGACGAACCACGTCCCCTTCGACATGATCGGGCTGCCGCTCATCGCTTTCCCCATCGGAATGGACCGGTCGCGCGATCCGCCGCGTCCCATTGGCGCGATCCTGGGCGGACTGCCGTTCGGCGAAGAACGGCTTCTCTCCGTCGTGACGGCGTACCAGGACGTTACGGACTGGCACCTGCAACGGCCGCCCGAGCCGAGCACCGAGCCGCGCGGCGAAGCGTCCGGCGAGAGAGTGCGCGCCGAAGACGTCATGGACCTCGCCCAGTAGCCACAGCGGCCAGGCGAGTTCACTGGGCCGGCGGCTCCGCAAGGCGAACAGGGCTTCTGCGCAATTCGCGGAGTGCAGCGAGCACGTCCGCGGTCGCACGGCGGCCGCCGGGCAGGCCGAGCCAGGCGGACAGGTAGACGGCAGCAAAGATCGCGAAGTGTGCGAGGAAACGAGGTACGGCCGCGAGCGACTCTGACAGGACGGGCGGAATCGCGGTGAGGGCGGCCGCGGCGGCGAGGGCGCCGAGGGCGGGTCTGGCGGCGGTACT
The DNA here is from genome assembly GCA_050732695.1 of Longimicrobiales bacterium. Classification (GTDB taxonomy): domain Bacteria; phylum Gemmatimonadota; class Gemmatimonadetes; order Longimicrobiales; family RSA9; genus JBFFZF01. The sequence goes on from JBOHRL010000101.1 coordinate 6,668, forward strand.
CATGAAGTCGCGCAGGCGGAACGGGGAGCCGCGCAGGCACCATGCGACGCTGGGGATGGCGAGCAATGCGTTGCCGGTCGCGAAGCCGGCGGCGACGCCGATTGCACCCCAGCGCGACCCGACGAGGACCGAGACGAGCATGACAGGCGTCTGGACCAGCGTAGCCCAGCGCAACTGGCGATCGGTTTCACCGCGGGCGAGATAGAACCATTGTGTGACACGGCTGAGTCCGCCGAAGAAGGAAGCGAGGCACATCAGCCGAACGAACGGCACAGCGCCGAGCCACTGTTGACCGAGCAGCAGCAAGACTGCGTCCCTTGCCTCGACGAAGATGAAGGCGATGGCGGGCAGCGGCAGAGCGAACATGGGGAGCAGACCGCGACGCACGACGGCGCGGAAGCGTTCGGCATCGCCTGCCACGCGGGAGAACGTCGCGACCGCGACGTCGGACAGAGCCATGAACAGCTCGAAGAAGGGATAGAAGGCCCAGCGGCGGCCGCTGTCGTAGAGGCCGAGCATGGCGGTGCCGCCGACGCGGCCGACGAGGATGCGATCGGGGTGTTGCGCAAGCCAGTTGAGGAATCGCGCCGCGGCGAGATCCCGCCAATAGCGTCGTACGGGTCCAGCGGCGCGCAACGCATCGCGTGAGAAGCGAAGCGAGGGGCGCCACTCGCACAGCCGCCATACCGCAACAGTACGGAACAGGTCGGCCACGATGACCTGAAGCAGCAAGGCCCAGTAACCGGCCCCGAGGACTGCCGCCGCGATGGCGACAATGATGCCAAGCAGGATGCCGGTCAGATGCGCGAACAGCAGACCGCCGAAACGGAGCTGTCGTTTGAGCAGGCCTTCGTGGACGGCGGAAAGCGTGGCAAGGAAGAGAACGGGAGCCCAGATCAGGGCGACACCGGTTGCGCGGGAATCCTCGTAGAGCCACGCGAGCAACGGGCCTGCACTCATGAAAACGATTGCGAACACGAGATTGACAGCCGAAGCCGACCAGAACAGCGCAGTCGTTTTCTCGTGATCGAGCGCTTCCTCGTGCATGACGGAGTTCTGGAGCCCACCGTTTGCGATGGTCCGGTACAGAATGGTCAGGGGCAGGACGAGTGCGAGAACACCGAAGTCCTCGGGGCGGAGGAGTCGGGCGAGAACGACAACGGCGGCGAAGTTGAGAAGGATCTGCGCGCCGCGCGCACCCATGGCGAGGGCGCCGGACCGAACGGAACGGGCGCGCAGATCTGCGCGGACGGCTTCGACCTCGAACCATGGATCCGGATCGTGCGCGGGCGGAACGGAACTCACAAAAGCGGCTGTCGATCCGGCAGCCAGGGCACGAACCGGCGTGCCAGCCACCCGAGCAGCACGTTCATGCTGAGACCGAACAGCGCCGTCACGACGATCGTTGCGTAAAGGAGTTCAACGCGCAGAACCTGCCAGGACAGCCAGACGAGGGAGCCGAGGCCGGTCTGCGCGGCGGCGATCTCGACGGCGATGGTGAGCGCCAGCGCAACGTTCGCAGTGAGGCGGAGTCCGGTCAACACCATGGGCAGGCTGCCCGGCAGCACAACTCGCCGGAGCATCTGAAGCGTTCCGGCGCCATAGTTGCGCGCGACTTCGAAGTGCACGGGACTGATCTGCCGGACACCGGCCATTGCGTTGAGCAGCATCGGGAAGAACGATGCGACGGCAATGACGATGATCTTGGGCGCTTCGCCGATGCCGAACAGGATCATGAGCAACGGCAGCAGCGCGACCTTCGGCATCGGATGGGTTGCGGCGACAAACGGATCGACGATGCGGCGCAGCCGTCCCGACCATCCCATCATCAACCCGAGCAACAGGCCGGGCAACGCGCCGAGGAGCAGACCAGGTACGATGCGCAGGAAGGTCGCGCCGAGGTGCGCCAGCAGGAGCCCGCTCGAGAACTCGCGAACCAGCGTGCGCGCGATCGTGCTCGGTGCCGGCATGAACATGCGCGAGAGGACGCCGAACTGGGACAGCAGCTCCCAGAGCAGCAGCAGCGCTGCCGCAATGGTGGCCGCGAGCCAGCGCTCCGCGTCGATGCGTCGCGGCCGGGCAGGCAGGCCCGGCTGAGCGGCTACGACGGAATCGACAGACCCTGCCGGACTTCTTCTTCGAGCAGTTGCCAGATGTGCCACGTGATCTCGCTCAGGCTGTCCTGGTCGCGCGGCAGATGCCGAGGCCGAACGAGCGGGATGGGAATGTCTTCACGGATGCGGCCCGGCCGCCCGGTCATGACGATGACGCGATCGCCCAGCATCACTGCCTCCTCGATGTCGTGCGTCACGAACACGACGAGTTTCCGGTCCGCCGACCAGATATCGAGGAGTTCCTGCTGTAACACCCACTTGGTCTGCGCATCGAGGGCGCCGAACGGTTCGTCCATGAGCAGGATGGGTGCGCCCGACACGAACGCGCGCGCGACACCCACGCGTTGCCGCATGCCGACAGACAACTCGTGCGGATAGTGGTGCGCGAATGGGCCCAGTCCGACACGTTCGACGAAAGCCATCGAGCGTTGCTGCCGCTCGGCGCGCGGCGTGCCGGACATCTCCAGACCGAATGCCACGTTATCGAGCACGGTCATCCACGGGAACGTGCCGTGCTCCTGGAAGACGAGCCCCGTGTCCGGCCGGCGCGCCGGCTCGCCGTCGAAGCGGATCGAGCCCGCTGTCGGCTCCATGAGGCCGGCAATCACCTTGAGCAACGTGGTCTTGCCACAGCCACTCGGTCCGACGATGCAGATGAACTCGTGATCGCGCGCAGCGAACGTGACGCCCTCGAGCGCGGCGACTTCGCCCTTGGTCGAATCGAAACGGCAGCGCACGTCCTCACAGCGGAATCCGAGCGCGGCCGCGCCGTTCGAACCGGGTATGCGCATTACCACCTTCCCTTCAAACCGGCCTCGAAGCGGCGAGGTCCCGAAATGCGATAGGTCCCGTCGGGCGCGCGATTGACCGCGTATTCGGTGTTGAACACGTTCTCGAGGGCGGTGAACAGTTCCCAGTGCGCGGTCAGCCTGCGCGCGGCACGCAGATCGGCCGTGAAGAACGATTCGAGCACGAGCGTGTTCAGGTCATCGTCGAAGCGCTCACCAACATACCGGCCGGAGAGCGAGAAGTCGGCGATACGCGAATCTGCCCAACGTGCACGGGCCGTGAGGGTGTGCTCGGGCTGACCGCGGTTCGACTTGCCGATCAGGTGTTCCTGCCCGGGCGCAGCGGTGAACTCGGTCTGATTCCAGGTGTGGCTCAACGCGAAGGTCCAACGCGCGCCGGGCCTCACTTCGATTTCGCTCTCCAACCCGTAACTCTCCGAAGCGCCGAGGTTCCTGCGCTGGCGGCAGGTTCCGTTTCGACTCACGAAACCGCAAGGCTCGATGGTCTGACCCGTGCTGCCGGCCACGCCCAGCGTTACTTCGATGATCGGATGGTCGAGTCGAGCCCAGAACGCCGTGGTACGAATCAGCACGCGCGAGTCCGGTGTGAAATCGATGCCCGCCTCGGTCCCCGTCAGGCGCTCGGCCTCGAGGTCCGGTCCCGGCTCGAGCACGATGCCACCCGACGCACGCGCCGCACGGTACAACTCGTTCAAGGTCGGTGCACGAAACGAGGAGTACAGGCTGGCACGCCACGACAGGTTCTGCGCGGCACCCTGCCGCACGGCGAGCGTGTAACTCAGATGCGACTCGGAGCGCGCTGCATGGCGCGAATCGACGAGGACGTCGCCGGTCGCGATGTCGGTCTCGCCGCGTTCACCATCGCGATTGCTCCAGCGGTCGAACCGGCTGGCCAGGACAATGCGCCACGCCGGTGACGGCGTGAAGACGTCCTGAACATAAACACTGCGATTCCACTGGAGGCCGGCGCTCCTGCGCAGGCGAGTAAACTCACCCGCTACGTAGCGCGTTCTCTCGTACAACTCGCCGGCAGACCGGAGCACATCGCCTCCCACGGTGATCTCGTGGGCAGCGAGAAGTTGTCGCGACCACTGAATGTTCATGCCGAGGGCGGAGGCCGGCGTGTCGTACTGGTCGATGGTCGGCGTCTCTGTGAGTCGATCGTCGGAATCCGAGGACGCGAAGTTGTTGCCGTTCTTGGTGACGGCGTAGGCATCGAGACTCCAACGATGGTCGCCGTGACGCAGGCGAGCGCCCGCATTGACCTGGCCGATCTCGGTGCTGATGCGCCCGAGATGCGTTGCGTTGCGACGATGCTCGTCAAACCAGTCGCCGTTCAGATGGACGGTGAAGGTGGGCGCGAAATTGTACCGCAACCGTGCGAACGCGACGCCGTGGCGGGTTCCGGCAGGGATGTCGATCGGACCGCGAATCGCTTCGGGTACCACGAAGAAGCCATCCGTATCGGAGTATTCAGCCGCCGCGGTGACGGCGAACCTGCCGTTCACACGAGAGAGTGAACCACTCGCCGCGCGCGTCGACTGGCTGCCGCCGCGAAGCGTCAGCTGTGCCGCACTTGCGACGGGGCTCACCGTGATGATGTTGATGACGCCTCCCATCGCGCGGCTGCCCCAGATGCCGGCGCCGCCGCCGCGCACGACCTCGACCCGCTCGACGAGATCGAGCGGCACGCGAGCCCACGCGACCCAGCCGGTGAACGGATCGTCGAGCGGCACACCGTCTACAAGGACGAGTGCACGACTCGACGTCGTGCCGCCAAGGCCGCGCATTGCCGGCGATTGACGGGAAGGGTGCCCTGCCGTCGCGCTCTGGTAGTCGGCGAACGTCAGGCCGGGCAGGGTGCGCAGCAGATCGGGCAGGGAACGAGCCGCCGACAACTCGATCTGATCGCGCGTGAGAACCGTCACGTTGGCCGGCAGCGTTCCCACGGTCTGGTTCGTTCGCGTCGCGGAAACGACCAACTCCTCGAGCGCGATCACCTTCTTCGCACCTTGGCGCTGCGACCCGGTCTGTGCTTCTCCTGACGCCGGCGCGACAAGGCTGATGGCAAGAACGGCGGCGGCCGTGCGACCGCGCAGCGACATCGTACGGATCTGCTCGAGAACGGATGCGGATCGGCAGTTCCACGTCATTGTGATTCCGACGGAGCGCCGTCGCTCGTCTGCTCGAGCACGCGGGTGGCCGCGTCGACAAAGGTCGCGTCCCAGAAGGTCGCTTCGGAGACCGCGGTCTCGATCAACCTCCGGCCAAGCGCCCATGCCTGAAAATCGTTCACACCCCGGAAGTCGATCCGGCCATCCGCATTGAATGCCGGCCAGCACATGCGCTCGATCATGTCTGCGCCCTCGCCGGTGATGCGCGAAAGGAGTTCGAGGTTGTGCGGCGTGCGGCCTTCCTCGAACTGACGCACCGCCTTGATGTACGCGATCATGAAGCGGACGCCCAGATCGCGGTCGTTCATCAGATTGGGGCCGAAGTAGAGGAACGAGATCTGGTGATCGGGCAGCACGTCTTCGGCGCGAACCCACTGTGTCACAGTCGTGTCGTGATCGATGTTGAGTGTAAGCCATGGTTCGCCCGCGAGAGCTGCATCCAGAGTCCCTTCCGCGAGCGCCGTCATTTCGGGCAGGTGCGGGATGAAGAGCTGCTCGAGGTCGGCCAGCTTCAAGCCGACCGACGAGAGCATCCGTTCAACCTGGTATACCTGCTGCGGCGTCCTGTCGAGCGAAATGCGGCGGACGGCCGGAGTCCCGCCGGCCGCGCGGTCCAACAACGCGCGCCGGATCAGCAGGCCGTGGCGGCTGCACGTGCCCTGCCGGAGCGATCCTTTCTCTGCGACGGCGCGCACCGTGAGTCCTGTCGCCATGGCATTGATCACGCCCGGGCTCACACCGCCCGCGAGGACGTCGAGGCCGCCATCGACCAGCATGGGGACACCTGCGGCGGGATCGGCGAGGCGGATGAACTCGACTTCAATGTCCTGCTCGGCGAAATAGCCTTCCGCATCGGCGAGCAACAACGGAGCGTGCGAAAGAAAAGGCTGCGTCGTAACACGAAGCCGTCGCGGTCCGGGATCTTCCACCTGGCCACACGCGCAGGCAGTGAGAAGCAGCATCGCGAAGGATCGATGCGCGCTCATCCGTTGATCCTGCTCGTGGCCGATTCGGCGGGTGCGCGGCCGGCTGTCGGTCCGGCGTTTCCGTGGTTCGCCCCGGGCGGACCATCGTGCGAGCGACCACGCTCGACATGCAACGGCATGATCTTGCCCCGCGACGTCGCCCGTGGTTCCTCCCGCCGCACGCGCAACGATCCGGCCTGGCGCCAGATCGCCGCTGACATGCCTGCGCCGGCATCGCCGGCGCCGAGTGCGGTAAGAACGACATCGATGAGCGCGGCTTCATCGCTCAAGGACACGCGCGGACTGACGATCACGCTGAGCCGCGTGAAACCGCGGTCATCCTCCTCTTCGAGCAGCTGATAGTCGAGCGGACTCCCGCCGAAGCGCGCCGGCAGCACATCGTCGAGGACGCGTTCCATGTCCGTGCCGATGAGCGTGACGCCTTCGCCCGTCAATTTGCGCGAGCTGCGAATGTCGCGGATGTGCGTCGTGAATCCGAACGACTCCCATGGACAACCGCACGAACGGGTCTCGACGATCCCGCAGTCGTCGATCGCGACGTTGAGCAGCATCTTCGGTGCAGTCGGCAGCAGCGTTGTGAAGCAGAACGTTTCGACATCGATGCCGAACGCAGACAGCGTCTCGGTCCTCGTGATCAGCGCCAGATGGTCCATCAGCAGATGTTGATCGTTCGCATCTGCCGCGGTTCGGCAACGCATGCCGACCGGCCCGACTTCCGTGAAGTGATAGCTGGTGTTGAGTTGTGCGCCCGTTGCCGCGATCTGCCGTACCTTCGCCGGTGTCGGTGGCTCGCCGCCGCCCATGAACACCGCACCCGTCAGGTCCAGCCCTTTCTCGTGGGCAGCAACCGCAACGCGCAGCAGCTTGCTCACGTGGCCGCGAAGAGTGCAGCGGCCATGTTCGCGAAGCGTGTCGGCAGCCCACTGCGCAATGATCTCGGCGCGGTCGAGCGGCACGTACTCCGGTTTCGGAACGGGTACTCCGGAACGCCTTGCTACCGCAACCAGCGCACGCGTTGCCAGCCGGAACCGCAGCGGTGCATCGTCCCACAACGGAGTGAACCAGCGCTCCGGGACATTGCCGTACGGCGCCCGCATGAGCGCACTGTTCAATCCGTTGCCGGGCGGAATCTCGAACCACAGCGCCGCCGGCACGCCCAGCAGTTCGTGCACCGAATCCATGACGAGCTGCATCGGCAGGCGGGCATTCATGTGCGCCAGGTCGAGCAGCACTCGCCGGCTCGCGCCCGTGCTCCCACCCGTCGACATCGTGTAGTACCTGTCGAACGATGGGTTGTCGAAGTCGGCGGGTGAGGCCGCGATCTCCTCGCCGCCACGAACGATCGGCCGCTGGCACTTGAACTCTTCGAAATCGATATGCACGCCGGCGTCACGCAGCGCGCGCAACGTCGGTTCCACACCATCCCGTGCGAGCATCGCACGAACGTCACCTGGCTCGCACCGCGCGGCTTTCAGCAAACGCAGGTACGGACTGCGCGGATTCGAGAACACTCCCAGTTCGAGACTGCGCAGCAGGTTCGCCGAGCGCGCGGCCATGCGCATCATGACCGTTGCCCGGGCCTCGTCCAGCGTGATCCGCCGGCGCAGGAACGACGGCAGCCCACGCGCGAACCCGGCGAACGCAATGATCTCGGCGGCGAGTGGCAATTCGTTGTTCTTCCTTGTCCGGTCCGTGGCTGGATCGATCGCGCCAGGCCACGAGTCGGCCACAGGGATCCGCACGAACCGGACCCGAAGAAGAGCACGGAACCAATCCATGACCAGAAGCACAAGGTATTGTGGCTGAATGAATTATCCAGCTGCGGCGAGGCCGCCGTTCGTGACCCGGGACAGGATCTTCGCACGCGTCCGTTGCGCGCGTGCAACAGGAACCGGGCGGGTCAGCTACATACGGCAGATGACGGGGGACCGCCGGCGTCTGCGATCGCGAACGGCTCAGGCCGATTCTCGCGCAGCAGAAGCAGGACGAGGGATGGGATGTAGAGGAAGGCCAGAAGTGTGGTCCATGCTGCTGCATCCATGGCGTCGACCGTGGGCGGGAGCGGCAGCCGGCTGTTGACGAGGAATGCGACGTTGACACCCATGACGAGAATGAGCAGGTGTCTCATGGAACTGGGCACGAGGACGAGGAGCGGAAGCGCTTCGTAGTAGGTGGGCCGGACCGGGATGACGGCAAGCAGGGCGATCAGGCGGGCCTCCGGCCGCCTCCAGCGCAGGAGCGCGAGCAGGAGCAGGAATCCACCAGGCCGGAGAATCGCGGGCAGGTGGGTGACGCTGCGAATGGATTCACGCCATTCCCAGAACCAGGACGGCCGGATCGCGAAGCTGATGAGGAGCAGGAGAGCGCCGCCGGCCACAGCTCGCCAGGATGGGCGAGTCAGGAAGAGCACGAGGCCAGTGCTCGGCTTGAGGACGAGCAGTCCGCCCAGCACCGGGATGAGGACGGCGGCGGTGAGCAGTGGCGACCACTGCGCGTACGTCACGCTCTGAAAGAACGCCGCACTGGGAAGTGCCAGAAGCGGCCACCATGCTCGCCTTGTAATGAGGAAAGCGAGAAGTCCCGTCATGACCGCGACGAATACGCCGCGCGCGATTGCCATGGGGAGAATCGCGAAGGGAAGAACGATCAGCAGCGCCGGAATCGGATAGTAAAGCGGCCACTCCCAACCGAGATCGGCCACGACCCGGTACGGATTCTCACCCGCCACGAGTGCTCGTGCGGCAAACCAGAGCGGATCGAAATCGGCCTGGAGGTGCGGATGCACCCGGTAATAGAGAGAAACGAGCGCGGCACTTGTCGCCGCGACGGTGAGCGCAACAGCGAGCCGTGCCCGGACGTCGGGCCTGTCCCTGGAATGCGGTTCCGGCATCAACGCCGTACGGTCGATCCGATCCGGATGGGGCTGTCGTTCTGACGCGAGTGTGCAAGCCAGCTTCGGCAACGCACATGCGAAACTGGACCGTTCCGGGCGGAGCGGCAATGCAGTGCCAGTCGAGGGGCATTCGCGGACGAGCGGAGAAACACGACGCAAGCGCTCCCGGATGCTGTCGAACAGACTACCGCCGGCCCGGCCACTCGGTTATCTCTCCGGCCATGGCGACACCACGAGTCTTTCTGCTCTCGCCAGCGAGCTGTGCGGGCCGGCGTGCCCGGCAACTCCTCCGTGACGGGGCATCGTTTCCTCTCGCCCTGCGTGTACACGACGGAGGAGCGCCGATCTCGGAAGTCTTCGCTCACCTGAGCGCTCTGTATTTTCGCGGCAAGGTCGCCTATGTGACCGCATTCGCCGCTGCGCCGGAAGGCGTTGCACCTGCCTATGTCATCACGTCGAGTCGTGGCCTCGTCGAGTCCGATGCGGTGATCACGGCGAAGGATCTGCACGAGTTCTCGACCGTGCCGATTGGAAGCGCCAGTGGCCATTACATCGATGCTCTCACCCGGACCGCGCAGGAACTGGCGTCTTCCATCGGGAAGCGGACGCACGTGATACTGCTGGGCAGCATCGCAACCGGAAAGTACCTCGATGTGCTCCGTCAGGTGTTCGGTGCGCGGCTGCGTTTTCCGTTGGCCTTCATTGGACGCGGCGACATGAGCCGGGGCGGGCTGATGCTGCGCTGCGCCGAGTCCGGCGAGGAACTCGAGTACATCCCGGTCGAGGGCCAGGTCCGACGAGGTCCTCGTCCGCCTCGTCTCGTGCCCCGGCCCGCCCGCCGGTCTCACGCCGGATCGGAAACACCTTGACCGGACTGGCCTCCGCTGCCTCGAACCTGCGCGTTCTGAGACAGGCCATCCGCAAGATCCTTGACTTCGAGGCCGCGTCGAATGCAACATCCGCACATCCCGCGCTGCCCAGGAGGCGACGATGCTGCTGCACACGAGTGTCCGTGTCGCAGGTCCGGTGCTGCTTGTGTTCCTCACGGCCATATCCGGCAGGGCGCAGGACAGCCCGATCCCGAGGGCGCTGTTCACATCGCAGGAACCGTTGCGCATGACACTGCGCGCGGATTTCGACGAGATCCGCGACAACCGGAATGACACCATCGCGAGACCTGGCACGCTCCTGCTCGAGACCGAGGCCGGGCCGGGAGCGCCGATCGAGCTGAAGCTCTGGGTGCGCGGCAATTTCCGCCGCCAGAAGGAGATCTGCTCGTTCCCGCCCATCCGGCTCGATTTCGACAAGGAAGACGAAAACCTCGGTATCTTCAGCGGCCAGAATCGCGTCAAGATGGTCGTTCACTGCCGTGACAACGATGACTTCGAGCAGTACATCCTCAAGGAATACATCGCCTATCGCATCTTCAATCTCATCACGGACGAGAGCTTCCGCGTCCGACTCGTACACACGACGTATGTCGATGAGGCGGGTGAACGGGAGCCGGAAACGCGCTGGTCATTCCTGCTCGAGGACGATGACGACATGGCGGAGCGACTGGGCGGCGAGGTGCTGGACTTGCCACAGATCGACCCGCTGGCCGCGGATGCACAACATTCGGGGCTCGTGGCGCTCTTCCAGTACATGATCGGGAACACGGATGAGTCGACACTCGCATTGCACAACACCGTACCGATCAAGATTGGCGATCGGGAATACCGGATCGTTCCTTATGACTTCGATTGGAGCGGCCTCGTCTCCGCACGCTACGCGCGGCCCGACGAACGACTGCCCATCTCGAATGTGCGCCAGCGCCTGTATCGCGGCTTCTGTCGCGCTGAACTCGACTACGGCGCAATGTACGCGCTCTTCAACGAGCGACGGCCTGCCATCGAAACAATGATCCGTGAAGTGCCGGGCCTCGATGAAGACAATCGCGAGCGTGTGCTCTCGTACCTCGAGGGCTTCTATCGCGTGATTACCGATCCCAAGCGAGCAGAGCGCGACATCGAAAGCGAGTGCCGGGGCTGAGCCACAGCCCCGGACCTGGACGCAAGCCGGGGGCGGGCCGAAGCTGAACGTCACGCCTGGTCCCCGTGCGCCCCATGCACACGCAGGCAGTCCGAATCACCCTGTCACCCTCCTGCAAGGACCCGCCGGACCGCCCGGTCAACTCGATTGTCGCCCTCCGGTGAGGCGGGTGCAAACCGAGGCGCGGGGTTCAGGGAGCGCCGGGCGGGGCCGAACCTAGGACGAAGGCTCGCTCGGGCTTGCACGTCACGGGGGCAGGCGGTCCGCGCCGAGCCGCAGACGCACGAACTGACTGCGCCTTGCGCCTGAACAATCTGAGCCTGATTCCCAGAATCGACGCATCGCTCCAGGTCCGGTTGGACTCCGCGGTCCTGGCGACGATACGGCCCGTCGCGGTCGGACTCGCGGCCCTTCACGTCGTCTTCGCGTTCGAGCGCAACGCGACGGTGCCGGAGCAGATTCGTGGAGCCGCCGTCGCGTCGGCGATCGCGACCGCGTCGGCCCTCGTGTTGATCGCGATTGTGCTCGGCCGCTGGCGGCCGGCAAGTCGGTGGGGGAACTCTCTCGGCGCCATTGTCGCGGGCGCCGTCCTGATCAACGCGATCGCCACACTGTCGATCACGGGCGACCCGACGCGGACAGCCAACCTTTCCCTGTTCGTGATCGGGGTCGGCATGATGTTCCTGTCGACGGAATGGCTCGCGATCATGATCGGCACGACCTTCGCCGCATGGCTGGGCATTGCGATCGCGGCTCCACCGTCTCCGCTCTGGCTGACGTTCCTGTTTCACATGGTCGGCGCCACGATCATCGGCGCAGGCGCACACGTCGTACGCCTGCGAACCCTGATCCGCTCGGAACGGCTTCGTCGTGAAGCCGATGCAAGAGCGCGGGCACTGGGCGCGAGCGAGGAGCGCTACGCACTGTCCGTGGCCGGCGCCAATGACGGCGTCTACGACTGGGACCTCATGACCAACCGCCTTTACTACTCGCCTCGCTTCAAGGGCATTCTGGGCTACGCCGATGGCGAGCTGGACAACAACGATCGGCTGATCGTCGACCGCGTGCACCCGGACGACAACGCGCGGGTACGCGCGAACCTGATCGATCATCTGAAGGGATTGACGCCGCATTTCGAGGACGAGTATCGCGTCCTGCATCGTGACGGAGCCTACCGCTGGGTCCTGACTCGCGGCGTGACCGTGCGCGATTCGAGCGGCCGCGCCATTCGTATGGCCGGCTCGATGACCGACATGACTCGCAGAGGCGTCTTCGATCCGTTGACCGGCCTGCCCAACCGGATGCTGCTACTCGATCGCCTGCGCCGGGTCTTCGCCCGCAACGTGCGGTACGGCGGCGCCTACGGCCTGCTCTTCGTCGACCTCGACCGCTTCAAGCTCATCAACGACAGCCTTGGCCACCAGGCCGGCGATGAACTTCTCGTTCAGGTCGCCAGACGCCTCCAGGCCGCCGTGCGCACCAACGACACCGTCGCCAGGCTCGGCGGCGATGAGTTCGTCGTCGTCCTCGAAGACGTCGAATCCCCGCACGACCTCGAACACACCATCGATCGCATCGAGGAAACCGTGCTCGGCGCCTACGCCATCGCCGAACGCGATGTCTTCGTCTCCGCCAGCATCGGCGCCGTCATCGACACCGGCGGCGTCTATGAGTCCGCCGAGGACATCCTGCGCGACGCCGACACCGCCATGTACCAGGCCAAGCAAAGCCAGCGCCGCTTCGTCGTTTTCGATGTCGAGATGCGCGAGGCCCTGAACCAGCGCATGCAGATCGAACACGAGCTGAGACGCGCTCTCGCACGCGAGGAGTTCATGCTCCTCTACCAGCCCATTATTTCACTCGAACGTGGCAACCTCGAAGCCGTCGAAGCCCTCGTGCGCTGGGAGCACCCCGAACGCGGTCGTATCGCCCCCGCCACTTTCATCCGCGTGATGGAGGAAATCGGCATGATCGTGCCCCTCGGGTCCTGGGTCCTCCGCCAGGCCTGCTCTCAGATGGTCTCCATCAACGCAAATCGACCCGGCTCACCGCCCCTCGCCGTCACCGTCAACATCTCCAGCAAACAGCTCGCACGCGACGACTTCCCTCAGGAAGTTGCGACCGTGCTCTCCGAGACCGGCTTCGACCCCCGCCGCCTCATGCTCGAGATCACCGAAAGCGCCATCATCGAGAATGCCGACCAGGCGTCCGCCGCTCTCCAGCGTCTCAAGGCCATTGGCGTTCGCATCCTCATGGATGACTTCGGAACCGGGCACTCCTCCCTCGGCTCGCTCCACAGCCTGCCCATTGACTCCCTCAAGATCGATCGATCCTTCATCTCCCGCCTGCCCGCCGATCAACAGGCCCTCGAACTCGTCCGCACCATGATCGGCCTCGGCCACAACCTCGGCCTCAAGGCCGTCGCCGAAGGCATCGAAACCCGCGAACAGCTCGACATCGTGACCAGCCTCGACTGCGATCTCGCCCAGGGCATGCTCCTCGGTGTGCCGGACGCCCTCGAATTCGCCTCCAACCCCGACAATGTCGGGCTCTCCCGCCTCGCCGGTACCGCCGCAACGACACTGAGTTGACGGCGGGGCAGCCCTTCGAGCGAACAGCGAACGGCGGGTGTGGGTGTGGGTGTGGGTGGAACGAGGTGGTGGGTGGGGAAACATCGGGTTGGAAGCGGGTGAGGGGGCGGCCCACCTACCGGTACGGGAAACGGCGCGAGGGTCGATCGCTCCCGCTGCGGGTGCTGAGCGCGACGCGGAATCGATTCGTGGGACTGCGTCCAGGCCCGGACGGATCTGTTGGCCCCGGCGCAAGCTCTTGGGCCCGCACGCTCCCCACCCGCTTCCAACCCGATGTTTCCTCACCCTCACCTTTCATCACCCCCACCCTACACCCGC
>JBOHRL010000102.1:0-8876 GCA_050732695.1 Longimicrobiales bacterium
CATCCGGCGAGGGCGAAACCACGACATGTCGCGTTTGCCGCGAATAGCGCGGTCAACTCGACATCCGGCGAGGGCGAGACCACCACATGTCGCGTTTGCCGCGAATAGCGCGGTCAACTCGACATCCGGCGAGGGCGAAACCGCGACATGTCGCGTTTGCCGCGAATAGCGCGGTCAACTCGACATCCGGCGAGGGCGAAACCACGACATGTCGCGTTTGCCGCGAATAGCGCGGTCAACTCGACATCCGGCGAGCGCGACACCGCGACATGTCGACTTTGCCGCGAAGTCCGTCGTGTCAGGAGGGGCGCGATCGTGCTGGATACGCTCCGGACCGGGGGCAGGCCGGTCCGCATGGCCGGTCATGACGTGCCCGCAGGCAAGAACGGCGTGTGGATTCCTGGCGAGGGTGAGTGGACGTTCACTCCGAACCGGACCTGGGACACACCCGTCACGCGATCTATGCTGGCGAGGAAGGCGAAGTCCCGCGCACGGCGATTCGCCGGAACGCGGCCCGCACATGGAGACTCTCGCGTTCTACTTCCCCGTGGTCGACTCGTACAGCGCGACGCTCCGGGTGCACTGGTGCGAGGTCATCCTGTCGATTTCGGTCGAGGTTGCACGCTGAAGGGTGCACCTGTCGACGACGTGAGTGGTAGTCGGTGATCTCGTTTTTTCAGACGCCCTGCTCTACGAGACAGCGCTCCACAGCGGCGGTTCCTCGGGCTGGCAGCAGGCGGAATGGTCGCGCCCCGGCCGAAGTGACCGGTGAACGCGACCAATTTCGCGTTCAGATGCAGTCGCCAGACGGAGGATGAGAAATGGCAGACTTGAAACCACGGCGGCGCTGGACGATCGCGATGATCGTGCCGGTGCTGCTCATCGGCGTGAACGGTTGTGGTGCGACGGTCATCTACCGGGACAGCTTCAACGGGCCAGCGGTCGGGCAGCCGCCGGCGCAGCCGGAGATCGGGACTGCGACGGCGAGCGGTGATGCGGAGATCGCGGCGAATCCGCAGGATCCGGGTTCGTCCGACCGTTGGCTGCGGCTCGGCCGGCCGGTGCCGACGCAGCCGGGTGGCGAGTACATCGGCACGTTCACGGAGACGGTGCTGAACACGAACGGTTCGGTAGCGCTGGTGGGCTTCATTCCAGCCGCGTCGCGGATGATGATGTCGGTGTTCTTCGAAGCAGCGCCGCCCGGGCCACCGGTCCCGTTTCTGCACATCGACCTGCTCAAGGACGGCAACATCCGGGTGAACGACAGCACGGTAGTGGGCACGTACGCGTTCGACACGCTCATCGGCTTCGTGATCGGCTTCGAACTCACTGCGTCCCCGCCCGTCGCGAACATCCTGATCAGGGGCGGTGGCGAGGACGCGAGCCTCACGGTCCCGATCCCGGCGAACGTGGCAGGATTCGGCCTGGGCCGCGTCCGGGTGTTCGCACCGTTCGAGGGAGTCAACGCGCCGGCGGGCGCATTCCTCGTCAACGATGTGGTCGCGACGAGGCGCTCGAACTGAGCGGACGGGGGCGTCACCTTTCATCACCCCCACTGTTTCGCCCGCGCTACGACTCAGAGACGTTTCAGCCAGCGCAGTTTTGTGACGTTGAGCGTGTAGACCGGCATCTGCTTGAACTGCTCGACGGTCATGCCGTGCTCGCGAAGGTAGGCCCGCAACTCTCGCACGTTGCGGGCGGGCAGGTCCCACCGTTGCCTGGTCCAGTCGCGGTTGACCGGATCCTCATCGATGTTGATCGTCATGGCGCACCTGTCCTGTCAATGAGGGCGGGGGTTGCCGGTTCAGATCCGGCCGTCCCGACTGAGTCTTCCTGATCCACCGGGTCGTCGGGAGATGGCCGACGCATCACGCGATGCTCGTGTCGCAGGGCCGCTCCGTCACAGCGGCGCGACCAGTCGGGCGATGTCGACTTCGAACGCCATGTCTGCACCGGCGAATGACCACTGCGCGATGCCCGTTTCGCGCCGAGGCGCTTCCGGCCCGGTCTGCGCATCCCACATCCAGATCGCGCCCTCGAACGGGTCGACCACCCAGTAGGCGGGTACACCGAACTCGAGGTATCGGCGCGGCTTCCTGACAAGGTCGATCGTGCGCGACGAAGGCGAGAGCACCTCGATCACGAGGGCCGGCGCGACTTCGATGCCACGATCCGTGATGCCGCCGCGGCCTGCCGCGGGCACGACGACGAGATCCGGACGCAGGAACTGGCCGGTCACGAACAGCAGATCCACATCCTGGAAGACCCAACCCAGGCCTCGCCCCTCGATGTACTCGATCAGCATGACCATCAGCCGGGCGATCACCTTCTGGTGGTGCGGCGCCGACGCGGGCGTCACCAGCACCTCGCCGTCAATGACCTCGTAACGGTTCCCGTCGTCGGGAAGACGGGCGTACTCGGAGTAGGTCCACTCACCGGGCGTCGTTTCGATGGGCCTGTTCATCACGTTCCTCGTCATCAGGCGTGAAGATGCGTTGCAATCCGAGCGCCGGAATGGCGCACCGAGCCGATTTCGATGCGCCTCGCTCGTCTCAGAGTACCCGGCTGCTTCGAATGGATCAAGCACGCCGGATCGATGGCACTCGCATCGTGAAACCCGTTCGCGCTGCATGTTCGAATGGACGAAAGAGGTGGACGGCGAGGTTGGCGATCGATCCGAAGGGTAGAGTGGGAGAGCCGGTGTGTGAGTTCGCGACTCTGATCCGGAATCCGATCGATCAACTGGCGCGATTTCCAGATCGTCGGCAAATTTTCTTGAACGTCGCGTAGACCAATTGGTGGAGCGCAATACTCGAAGGGCTTCTCGGCGGTCGGACCGTCACGTTCTGAGCATCCGAAAGGACGCGCTCATGCCAGCAGATGACAGCCCTCTCTTCAAATCGCTCAGGATTGGCAAGCTCACGATCCCGGGTCGAGTGGTCAAGGCCGCCACCTCGGAGACGCGGGCGACCGAGGACGGCGTTGCCACGAAGGCGACGATCGACTTCTACGCGCCGATCGCCAAAGGCGGAACACCTCTCATCATCACCGGCAACATGTATGTCAGCTTCGACGGCAAATCGACGCCGATGCAGATGGGAATCGACGACGATGCAAAGATTCCCGCGCTGGCCCGATTGGTCGATGCCGTCCACGCTCACGGTGTCAAGATCTTTGCCCAACTCAACCATTCCGGTCGTGAGGTTCTGCCCAGCTTTGCCGGTTTGCCGGAGGCCGTGTCCTGCTCGGACGTCACCGATCTGACGACTGGCATTCGTCCGCGTGCATTGACGGTGCCGGAAATCCAGCGCGCGGTCGAGCGATTCGGGGAGGCCGCGGAACGCTGCCAGAAGGCAGGCTTCGACGGAATCGAGATTCACGCCGGGCATGGATATCTGATAAGCCAGTTTCTGACGCCGTACACCAATCGACGTACCGACGATTACGGCGGTTCCCGGCAGAATCGCGTCAGGCTCCTGAGCGAGATCCATCGGGCCATCCGGGCACGCGTCGGCGGCGATTACCCGGTCATCATGAAGCTGAACGGTTCGGACTACCTGCCGTTACGGGCAGGGCTGAAGACGCCCGAGCTCGTCGAGATCGCCAGGATCATGGAGCGCGAAGGCATTGACGGCGTCGAGATATCGGTCGGGCATTACGAGTCGGGGTTTCCGGTCGTGCGCGGCACCTTTGGCCGGTGTCTGCGTGCCATGGCGCAGGGCAGCGCCCGCCACCTTTCGGGAATGCGCCGTATCTTCATGATCGTCTTCTGGCCGCTGGTAGCATTCGTGTGCAACCTGATCTGGCGACCTTACGAAGGTTACAACCTGCGTTACGCACGCGAATTCAAGAAGGCGTTGTCGATTCCGGTTCTGTGCGTTGGCGGATTCCTTACGCGCTCGGAGATGGAGGCGGCCATCGAGCAAGGCTTGTGCGACGCGGTCTCCATTGGCCGCGGCTTCGTCGCGAATCCGCTGCTCTACCAACACTTGCGCGATGGCACCACGGGTCCGCGTTGCGTGGATTGCAACGCCTGCATCGGTTGCATCGGCATGCAACCGGTTGACTGTTATCATCCGGAGGTTCGGGCGGCGAAGAATGCGATGCTCGCGGCCGGTGGCATGGCAAGCCTGTGAACGGCGGCGGAAACCCGTTTTCAGCGGCGTCCGATGCGGTTAATTTTGTTTCTCGTCAGGTCATTGGCGGTGACCGGTGGCTTACTTCACGTGACCTCGTCCAGGCCACAGCGTGGTTCATATGAGTGTGCGACGATACAGCGAGGAAGAGGTGGCCGCGATCTTTGCGAACGCGGCCGACGCTCAGAAGATGAGCCGGCGGCCCGTCAGCTCCGGCTCAGGCATGACTCTCTCGGAATTGCAGGAGATCGGTCGCGAGGTGGGCATCTCTCCAGAAGAGGTCGCGCACGCGGCAAGCCTGGTCGATCAGAGCGCGAAGCCGACCGGGCGACGCTTTCTGGGTCTGCCGATCGGTGTTGGAAAGACGATCGAGCTAGGCCGGATGCTGAGCGACGCCGAATGGGAGCGGCTGGTCGTTGACCTTCGTGAGACGTTCGACGCGCGTGGCACGGTCAGCGCCCACGGTTCGTTCCGGCAGTGGACGAACGGCAATCTGCAAGCACTCCTGGAACCAACCGCAACCGGCCATCGGCTTCGGCTTAAAACGCTCAAGGGCAGTTCTCGTAGTTCGATGATAGCCGGGCTCGGAACTCTAGGTGTTGCCGCCGCCACACTGATCGGCGGTGCCCTCGGGGGAGGCCTCGACGCAGGTGCGCTCGGATCCATCGGAACCATGGCGGCCGTGGGCCTTGGCCTCTTCGGCCTGGGAGCGGTCCGACTGCCGTCCTGGGCCAGCTTGCGGCGTCGTCAGATGGACGGCGTGGTTTCGCGACTTGCACCGGTTCCGGCGCGAGACCTTCCGGTACCGGGGCACGGGGAGAATCCCAGAGCCTGAAGGTCAGGCTGGTCCGCCAACCCGACGGCCAGACAGCCTCATGAGCAGTTACCGCGGTCATTCTTCCGGAACGCCGAGTTCCTCCCGGTGTTCCCGCGGTACTGGCTGCTCGAGTTTCCACCAGACCGAGATCGGCTTCTCGCCTTCCCAGCGCTGGAAATCGAGACGGCCGCAGTACAGGAACGGCTCCGTCTTTCCGCGAATCTTCTTCGCTCGTCGGACGAACAGGTGTACGTCGATGCCGAGTTCACGATGGCGCCTGAGGTCGCGTCCGAGTTCGCTCTTCTGGCGGGTCTTGTTCTGACTCTGCCACTCGAACTCGGTCGGGGAAAGGAATCGATCGCGGTAGCGGTGGGCCTCCGGCAGCTCCTTCTTGTCGAGTGTGACGAAGAGGAAGATGCCTCCTGGCTTCGGAACAACTCCGCTCTGTGCCTCCATTCCTCGGAACTCGAAGTTGAACGTCTCAGCGACCTCGACGCGTTTGAACCGCTTCCACAGGGGCCGGCCCGCGAGGGATTCTTCGCGCTGGGGTGCCATCGCATACTCGTCGCCCCGCCGCTCGAAGATCACACAGTCCGTCCGGCCAGACCTGCCTGCATCCTGGCCGAACCAGCGATGCACGATTCCCGTCAGCAGGTTCTCCTCCGAGCCGGGCCGTGTGACGACGTCGACCGCTGACTTCGCAAACTTCGCCTGCATCTCCTCGTTGTCGATGAGCACGTCGCGCCAGCCTTCAGGAAGTCCATCATGACGTGACCGATCAGGCAGCGAGAGAGTTGCCTGGCCGCTCGAATATGTGACGCTGCACACGATGCGATCCATGAGGCGCGCGCCCGGCCGGCGCAGGTACGAGAACAGCCGCCAGTCCACGATCTCGCCAACGAGGTCCTGCGCTGCTTCCCGCAACGCGGCGGGAACATCGAGCGTGGGCGCCGACATGAAGTTTGTGCCGTCATAGCGGAAGTAAGCGGTTCCGCCCGTTGCCCTCCCGTCCGTCCACATGCCGATCGCGTTCTGCTCCAGCATCGCGCGCAACTCGAGTGCATCGTCGAGCGAACCCGCTTCATTACGTACGACCGCGTAACGGCGCGCAAGTTCGGCGAATCGTTCGATCAGACGCTCGATCGGGATGCTGCCCGGGAACGCGTCGTCGCCCAGCATCGCGAGCAGGAGCACCATCGTGAAACTGTTCGTCACGGGCATGGCTTCGAGCGCGCGCAGGAGCGGCATGAGTATCGCCCACGCCTGGTCCTGCGTGGGCGAGAAGTCATCCATGTTTCGCACGAAGTCGAGCCACGATCCGTGGTGCGCTCGGGCGCCACCAGGGTTGTAGCCTTCGTTCAACATCTCGATGGCGAGCGGACGTCTGCCGACCCGATCCCGAAAGTCCCTGTAGAACTCCTCGAGCGCTTCTCCAGGGGGAGTCTCTCGTATGAGCGCGCGCAGAATGCGGACGGTCTCGAGTTCGTACGTGACCGAGCACCCGGGCGGGAGTTCGAGCGTGCCGTTCTCGTACTGCGTCAGGGCGTAGGCCACATCGCGATTCGCGTCGCCAAGGTTGAGCAGAGCGCGCGTCTTCGTCAGGAATACGCGGTGATTACCAATGTAGTCCACGACCTTGAGTGTCTTGCCGGGCCTGTACCGCAGTCCCCGACCGAACTGCTGGAGCCAGAGGATACGCGACTCCGTCGGACGCAGCATCAGGATCGTGTCGACATCGGGCAGGTCCACGCCTTCGTTGAACATGTCGACGGCGAACACGACATCCAGCTCGCCGGCCTGTAGCTGCTCGAGCGAGTGAGCGCGCGGGGCACTCGTTCCGCCCGCGTGCACGGCAACAGCCCGCAGTCCGGCGTCGCGGAAGTAATCAGCCATGAAGTCTGCGTGCCGCTGTGACACACAGAAGCCGAGCGTGCGCGTGCCGCCATGCGCGCGCAGTTGTTCGAGCGCATTCTGTGCGCGCGCACCCGTCGCGACGTGGTTGGTCAGTTCCTGCTCGTCAAATCGGCTGCTCCGCCACGGGATGTTGTCATAGTCAACATCATCGGGCACGCCGAAGTAGGCGAACGGACACAAAAGCCGGTCCCGGATCCCCTCCGCCACATCGCGACGGTACACCAGATTGTCGCCACACAGGGCCAGCAGGTCGGCGCCATCGGTGCGTTCCGGCGTTGCCGTGAGTCCCAGCAGGAACCTCGGCTCGAGATAGCCGATCAAGCGCCGGTAGGTGCTCGCCGCCGCGTGATGAAACTCGTCCACAATGACGTAGTCGAACTCGTTGCGGTCGAACCGCGACAGGTGTCGTTCGCGGCCCAGCGTCTGGATCGATGCGAAAAGGATGTCGGCACGCGGGTGCTTGTCGCTTCCCGTGTAGTAACCGAGCGATGCCGACGGCCGGATGCCCCGGAACGTGCGCATGGCCTGGGCGAGGATCTCCTCGCGGTGGGCAACGAAGAGAATGCGCCGGAACTCGGGGCGCTGGCTGTCGAACGCGCTGAGCCACGTTTTGCCCAGCCCGGTCGCCAGTACGACCAGCCCCGCCGTGCTGCCGGCGTCGCGGGTCTCTTCCAGCGCGCGCAGCGCTTCCAGCTGCACGCGATGCGGAACGGGCACCTCGATGCGCTGGCCATCGATCCACGCGTCCTGCGTCGTTGGTGGATGCCTGCGACGTTCATAGTCGCTCAGCCACTCGCTGCTGAGCACACGGCAGCGCCCATCGTGGAACAGAGCGTCGAAAGCGTGCACGACCTCGCCGAAGCCTGCCGCGTCGTGCGACGTGATTACTCGATAGTTCCATTCGATGCCGCCACGCAGTGCGGATGCGCTCATGTTCGAGCTGCCCACGAACGCCGTGCCCTCGCCTCCGCGGTCGATTACGATCCAGGCCTTCGGATGGAAGCTCACCTTGCCGCTCTCGAAGATGCGCAGTGCGATGTCGCCGCGCAGATCGAGCAGGCGTCGCAGCGCCTCCGGCTGTGTCACGCCGAGGTAATCGCCCGTTACGATGCGGACGCGGCCGCCGCGATCAAGGACATCGCGCAGGTGCTCCTCCAGCATCTGCACACCGGAGTGCATCGCGAATGCGACGGCGATATCGACGTTGCGTGCGCCGTCGAGGTAGCCGACGAGGTGGTGCAGCAACGGGTCCGCATCGCCACCGCGGATCAGCGACCTCGCGTGTGGAAGCCCGGACAGCGCGCCCCGCGATGAGATCTGCGGGAGCGTTCTCGCCCGGGATGGGATCACGTGACGAACACCACGCACTTCTGGCGCATCACCCGCGTAGCGCGGGATCACGTGCACGTGGAGGTGGAGAACCGTCTGGCCCGCGGCCCGGCCGACATCGATGCCGATCGTATAACCATCGGGGGCGTGGGAGGATTCGATGGCGACCTTCGCGGCGTGAATCCCGGCCAACAGTTCCTGCTGCTCGTCCTGCGTCGCTTCGAACCACGCGGCGATGTGACGTCGGGTCGCGATCAGCGCATGACCCGGCGAAACGGGGGACGCGTCCCACATACCGACCACCCGCTCACTGGCGTGGAAGCAGCGTGCAGCCGCAGCATCGCACAACGGGCAACGTGCGTCGCTCATGTGCCGGAGCGTGCTTCGAGCCGCGTGATGACCATCGCCCCATCGAGTCCGGCATCGCGGCATTCAGCGCAGCGCCACGCCGTCACCGGCCGTCGCGCAAAGCGCATGCTCTGGCAGACCGGGCACCGGTGTTCGTAGCGGACAGACGTGATGCCGCGCTTCACCTTCGCGGTCCTGCCGGGCGATCGCGTCCCGTTCGCGTCATCGCTCGTCCGGATGCGTGCGGCGTGGCCGGCCGCTTCGACCAGTCGCGTCCATTCCGCGCCGTGCGGGCTTACTCGTGAGCCGTACAGCTGATGAACCGCAACGTG
>JBOHRL010000103.1:0-25312 GCA_050732695.1 Longimicrobiales bacterium
CCGGATAATGAAGCGACGCAAACGCGGGCGCCAGAGCCCGGGCAAGGGGTCCGGCCGGATTTGCCTCAATGGCAACAGCCGCCCATCATCCTCGCCGCCCGGCAGGCGGGCTGCGTCAACCGCGACCGGCGCCGCTCGGTTACGCCGGCCCATCGACCTGTGGAGTTCAGGAGCGGAGGCAAACGTTCGTGCGCATTCTGCCACGCGATCAGGAGTTCTTCACGATGTTCGCGCAACTGGCCATGCGCCTGACGGCATCGGCGAAGCTGCTGAACCAGCTGTTCCTCGAGACGGACCGACTGGATGAGCATGTCGCCGCGATCAAGGCGGTCGAACACGAGGCCGATGATCTCACGCGCGAGATCATTGCCCGTATTGATCGCACGTTTGTAACGCCGATCGATCGCGAAGACATCCATCTGCTGGCCTCGCGTCTGGACAACGTGATCGACCTGCTTGACGGTACTGCGAGACGAGCGCAGGTATTCGGCATTACGGAAGCACACAGTGCGGCGCGCAGCGTTACAGAAGTGCTGATCCGTGCGGGTATGGCGATCGAGAGCGCGGTGGTAAGCGTACGCAAGCCGCGCATTGTGTCACAGCGGATGCACGAAATAAAACTGCTCGAGGAAGAGGCGGACGTGTTGTATCAGGAGGGGTTGTTGAAGCTGTTCGCCGGGACGCCGGACCCGCTCGAAGTCATCAAATGGAAAGATCTGCTCGACTTGCTCGAGAACGCGATGGACGAATGCGAGGACGTGGCCAACGTCCTCGAGAGCATTTCACTCAAGCACGGCTGAGCCGTGGATCCCGCTGTCGTCTACGTGGTGGTGATCGTCCTCGTAGCTTTCCTGTTCGATTTCATCAACGGTTTTCACGATTCAGCCAACTCGATTGCAACGGTTGTAGGCACGCGCGTCCTCACGCCGCTCGCTGCCGTTGGATGGGCTGCCACATTCAATTTTCTGGCTGCATTCACAGTCGGCACTGCGGTCGCGCGGACCGTTGGCAGCGGCATGATCGAATTGAGCGCGGTCACGCCCAGCGTCGTGCTGGGCGGCCTTCTGGGCGCAATTGTATGGAATCTGGCGACCTGGTATTTCGGCCTGCCGTCCAGCTCATCGCATGCATTGATCGGTGGCTATGCGGGCGCCGCCGTCGCGCGCGTCGGAATGGGCGCCATCATTCCGGCGGGCTGGACGAAGACACTGATCTTCATTGTATTGTCACCGCTGATCGGTGCACTGCTGGGCTTCATCCTGATGGTTGGCACTTACTGGGCGTTCCACCGCGTGCCGCCCGGCAAGGTGGACCGCATGTTCCGGGTGGGACAGCTCGCGAGTTCGGCTTTTTTCTCACTCTCTCACGGTGCCAACGACGCGCAGAAGACCATGGGCATCATCGTTGGCCTGCTAGCGGCCAGCCAATCACTGTTCGCGGATCAGACCGGGTTCCTCCAGTTGTTCCATGTCGCGGATGCGAGCCATATCCCGTTCTGGGTCGAGATCGGCGCGTACAGCGCCATCTCGCTCGGCACACTGTTCGGCGGCTGGCGCATCGTGCACACCATGGGCACACGCATCACAAAGCTGCGGCCGGTCAATGGATTCTGTGCCGAGACGGGCGGCGCAATCAGCATCATGCTGGCCACGGCATTCGGCATTCCCGTCAGCACTACACACACCATCACTGGCGCGATCGTAGGCGTGGGCGCAACGCAACGCATCTCCGCGGTGCGCTGGGGCATTGCTGCACGCATCGTGTGGGCATGGGTTTTTACCATACCCGCGTCGGCTATGCTCTCCGCCTTCCTCTACTGGTTGCTTGCGACCGTCGTCGCGCCGTGATCCGCCGGCGTCCTCTCGACGTCTATCGACTCTCGCCTACGCCCGTTCCCGAACTGTTCCTTTCCGTTCATAGACGATGACTTTGCCGACCCCCGCGTCCTCCGCCTCGCCCACAACGACCATTCCGATCTTCTCAGCGACCCGGATGGACGGTGTGTTCCACGGTGGAATGGTTGCGCGCACGGCAGTGACGTGAGGCTGAGCGAATGCCCATGCGATGAGCAGGCCCGCGGCTTCGGTCGCGTAACCCATCCGTTCATAGCGCGGATAGACACTGTAGCCCATCAGGACGCGACCGTCGCTGTCCGGTGGGCCACCGAACCCGACCGAGCCGACTGCCTCACCACGCACCGAATCGATCGCCAGCCAGCCCCACCAGTTGGCGGGTTCACCATTGCGGATCCGGTCGAGGAAATGCGGCAGCGCATCGTCCATGAGTGGCAGCGCAATGCCGGCACTGAAGCGCGCACCCGTCAGTGCTTGCAGCCCATCTGCATCGCCACGGATCATGGCGTCGAGTACATCCGCCGAGAATGGTGCCAGGGTCAGTCGCTCGGAATACAGTGCGTCACTCACGATCACCAGCGAGATGCCGTTTCGTCATCCATCGTTCCGCGGGCCGGCCGGCACAATGGTCGGACGACCGGCCCGGGGCGCAGAAGATAGCGGAGAGCGGCGCGGCCGTCAGGTGGTGGTGCGCAGCGCGTCGAGCGGATCGATGCGTGTCGCGCGCATTGCCGGTAGCAGCGTGGCCAACGCGCCGGCAAGAAGCAGCACGAGCAGCGCGGCAGCGAAGCTCATCGGATCCCATGGAGTGATGTCGACGAGCAGGGCGCGAAGCAGGCCTGTCAGCCAGAGACTGGCAAGCACGCCGGCGGCCGTTCCGGCCAGCACGACGAGAAGCGCGGAGCGAAGCATGAGGCCGAGAATGCCGGCGCGACGTGCGCCGAGCGCTGCGCGGATGCCGATTTCGCGGGTGCGTTGTGCGACGGCGAAAGAAAGAAGTCCGTACAGGCCGGTGGCGGCGAGGACGAGCGAGAGAATGGCGAACCCGGTGAGCACGGCCGTGATGAAGCGCCGCTCCGCCATGAGGCCGCCAAGGTCGACGCCGAGAGTCGAGATCACCGGTGCGAGTTGCGGGTCCTGGCCGGCGATGGCCTGGCGCACCGAGGACATCACGGTGGTGACCGGAGCCCCGGCGGCAACGCCGGCGAGCATGGTCATGGTCCCCGACCATGTTGTCGCGACCTGTCGGTACAGCACATACATCTCGGGTTCGACGCCGGCTTCGTGGCCGAAATGACGGATATCGCGGACGACGCCGACGATCGTGACCCAAGGCGCGGGCAAGGGCCGGCCGCGGGCATCGTAGCCGCCCTCCATGATCTCCATCGAAAGTGCACGCACGCGTTCGCCCAGCGGGCTGGTATCACCCCAATACTTCCTTGCCATGCTTTCGTTGATGACCGTGACACGGGGCGATCCGGTTCCATCAGACTCATCGAAGCCGCGGCCCGCCACGAGTGGGACATCGAGCACATCGAAATAGGAATCGCTCACGATGCGATAGCCGGCGGTCGGTGAGTCCAGATTCGTTCCAGCGATGTCGATCCAGCCAGTGCCGCCGCCGGCGCCGGGTGCGCGGTACGCGAATGCGACGTAATCAACGCCCGGCAGCGACCTCAGCCGCTCGTGCAATGCGTCCCAGTAGAGGAGTCGTCGCTCCGGCGTGCCGTATGGTTGCTCCGTGCGCTGGATGTCCGTCGTGAGTACCAGTTGTGCAGTGACGATGCCATCGGCACGGAAGCCGAGATCACGCGAGACGACGGCGAGGAAACTACGCACGAGCAGACTGCCTCCGATCACGAGCAGAAGCGCGACAGCGACTTCGATCCCCACGAGGATCGCACCCGGCAGGCCCCGGCCGCCGCGGACGATGCCGCGGCCGCCCAGCATCGACGTATTCAGCGCATGTGAGGTTGCCCGCAAGGCGGGCAGGACACCAGCGGCAACGCCGGCCATCAGCGAGACGAGGAACGCGAACGCGACAATGCGCCAGTCGATCGCGATCTCCCCGGCACGCGGAATGTACGCGGCGGCATGAACCGCTAGCAGCCTTGTCGTTCCGTACGCGAGCAGGACCCCGAGTGCACCCCCGGCGAGAGCGATCGTCACATGCTCGATCAGTAACTGCTGGACCAGGCGAGGCCGCCCGGCGCCCATCGATGTTCGGACCGCCATCTCGTGCCGTCGAGTCGATGCGCGGGCCACGCCAAGCCCGGCAAGATTCGCACACGCAATCAGGAGCACAAACGCGACCGAGCCCGCCAGAAGCATGAGATAGAGCCGCGCATCACCCACAAGCGCTTCACGCAACGACACGGCTCTCGCTGCATGTGCGTACACGGCCCTCGGATTGGATTCCAGAATCCCGCGCGAAATACGGCTCAGTTCGCCCGATGCCTGCTCGAGCGTGACGCCCGGTCGCAACCGACCGATCGCATTCCAGTTGATCCACGTGTGCGCTTCCTCGGACGTCGAACTCTCCGGAGCCACGCCCAGCCAGAGATCCGTCCCCGCAGGGTATGCCATGCCGTTCGGAATCACTCCCAGAATCAGAGCCGGCCGACCCGACAGCGTCAGCCTCAACGGCAACTCGCGCGACGCCCCCAGCGAGCTTCGCCAGAACCGCTCGCTCACCACCGCATACTGATCGCCCGAAAGGGATTCCGCTTCCGTGAAGACGCGCCCGTACAGCATCGGAGCGGCGAGTACGACGAAGAAATCGCCAGCCACCGATTGAGCCCGCACCCGGTATGCGCCGCCTTCGTTCGCGACCGTTACCTCGCGTTCCTGGTGCAGCCCGGTCGCCTCCAGCACCTGCGAGTGCTCGCGCCACTCACGCCACGTCATCCCCGCCACGCGCCGCACGTCGCTACCGGTAGAATCCGCACCCCACAGCGCTACCATGCGATCGCTCGCCGGAAACGGAAGTGGACGAAGCAGCACCCGATCCACGACTGCATAACCCGCCGTTGTCAAACCAATCGCCAGCGCAAATGTCACGAGTGTCAGAACCGTTGCACCCGGTGAGCGCAACGCTCGACGCCCAGCAAAACCGAAATCGCGACGCATTCCCTCGAACCACTCCACCCGGTTCAATCGGTCCTCCCTCTCTCGCACCGACCTGTACAGTGCGCGCCGGTCCGCGAACCGCTCACGCGCCACAACGACCGCTCGCTCGCGCGACATGCCGCGACCTTCGAGCGCGTCCGCCAGAAGCGCGATGTGTGCTTCAAGCTCATCGTCCAGCTCCCGCTCCGCCTCGCGGCCTCGCCCCAAACCGAACCACCGCCGATATCCCACCATGCACCACTCGCCCTCAGCCAGACGCCCGGCTCGACCCCAGGATCGATGTCACGGACTTCGTGTAGCGAAACCACACCGCCGATTCCTCCTCCAACCGCTTCCGGCCACGCGCCGTCAAACCGTAGTAGCGCGCACGCCGGTTGTTCTCCGTCACACCCCATTCCGCCTTCACCAGCCGCCGCCCCTCCAACCGGTGCAGCGCCTGGTACATCGCACTGTCATCCACACCCAGTGCACCGCCCGACCGCTCGTCAAGCCAGCTCGCAATGCCGTAGCCGTGCATGGCATTGAAACTGAGAGCCTTGAGGATGAGCAGATCGAGCGTGCCCCTGAGCAGCGGCAGTGAATCGTTCACCATGTCCCCCCGGCCGGTTCTCCCCGTATGTTCTAAGGTGAAGGATGAGCAGGCGGAGGGAGCGGCGTCAAGGTGCGGCCGACTCTGGCAGGCGTGGCGGAGCAGGCGGGCCGGGGCGAGGCGGGAGCGCGGCTGACCTGGCGCCAGATGGTTGCGGCGCGGGCGGAGAGGTGTCGCGTGGCTGGCCGCGTCAGCCGCGTTTTTTTCTTGCGGCGACGTCGATGGCCTTGTCGACCCATGGTTGAAGAGCGTCGACGTCGTCGATGATGCCGGCGGGGATTTCGTAATACTGCATGATTTCGCCGCCTTCGCCGAAGGGGCGGAACGGGCCGAGGCCGAGGTCTTCGAAGTCGGGCCGGTTCGAGTTGTCGACCTTGAAGTAGAGAGTGTCGTTGTCGATGAGGGCGAAGAAGAGGTTCTGGGAGTAGATGCCGATGCCGCCGAACATGGAGCGGGAACGCACGCCGGGAGCTACGCGGGCGAGCTGTTCGAGGACGAACGTGCGGAAGTCAGGGCTGACGGGCATGGGTGGCGGAATGACTGGAGTGAAGCGAACGGTGGTCGGGGTCAATGCGGGCATCGAGGATGTGATCGAGGAGCGGGAACTCGCGATCGAGCCATGCGTTGCCGCCCGCTTCCATGGGTCCCTGCCGCCCGGCGCGTACGCCGCCGCCGGCGTTCTCGCCGTAACCGGAGTAGAGTTGATTGACGACATCCATGCCATCGACGATGCGGCCGAACGGAGCGAATCCCTGGGAATCGAGGCGGGAGTTGTCGGCGAGGCTGATGTAGACCTGAGTGGTTCGTGTATCGGGACCGGTCATCGCGAAGCTGATGGTTCCGCGTGTGTTGCTCTGGCGCACGGGATCATCGGCGATGGAGCGCGCCTTCCAGATGCGTGTGACAGCGGGGAATCCGGAGACACCCCATTGGACGATGAAACCGGCGATCACGCGATTGAAGCGGATGCCATCATAGAAGTTGTTGCGGACAAGGTTGTAGAAGCGGTCGGCGCCGCGAGGCGCCCATGCGCGGTGGACTTCGATGACGAAGGTGCCCTTCGTGGTTTCGAAGATGGCACGAAAAGTCTCGGGCGCTGCCTGACTCCAGCTCGGGTCGTCGGGCGTGAGCAGGACGGGGTCAGGCTGCTGCGCCGCAGCGAGGGCGGGGCGCCACAGGCACAGGACGAGAAGTCCCGCGAGGCGGTGGACGAAGAACATTCCAGTGGTCGAGCGATCCATTGCCTCATCACGAGTGCAGGGACTTCGGGTGCGCGGCGAGCGCGCGTTTGCAACGTACCGTGCCGGGTGGTACCGGCAACAGCTGCGGTTCACGGCTCGGTGGGGCGACGTGGCTCATGGCTTGGTGGGCGCATCTTGTCGGCCGGGAACTCGGGTTGGTCGGGGCGGCATTTCAGATCGGAGAGGCTGCAACGCGCTCGATCCCCGATGCGCGACCGCCTCGATGGCTGGCGGCAGACGACGGAGACGGCGACCGATGGAAGCGGATACCACGCAAGTGCGCAGCAGGACAGAAACGTTGGGCGGGTTCGTTCTTCGATACGGGCTGGTGGCCGTCATCTTCTGGATCGGCCTGTTCAAGTTCACGCAGACAGAGGCCGACGCGATCGTGCCGCTGCTGACCAACAGCCCACTGTTGAACTGGCTGTACGACGTGCTGGATGTTCGCAACGCGAGTCGCGCGATCGGCGTGGCGGAGGTGTTGATCGCGATCCTGATCGCCGTGCGACCGTTGTGGCCGGCGCTGTCGGCGCTCGGGAGTCTGGGTGCCGTCGCGATGTTCGGGACCACGTTGAGCTTCCTGGCGACAACGCCGGGCATGTTCGTGGTCGTGGAAGGATTGCTCGTGCCGTCCGGGATGGGATCGTTCGTGATCAAGGATGTGGTCCTGCTGGGAGCCGCGCTGTGGACGGTGGGCGAAGCGCTGGCAGCTGCCCGTTTGCGGCGGCAGGCGGCAGGTGCGGACGCAACGACCTGAGCGTCATTGCGGATGACCTCGAACGCAGGACTTCCGGCGCGGCCATTTACGTCAGGGCCGCCCCGGCGAGGTACGATCCGATGTCCGCCCAGCGCTCAGACGGTCAGACGATCATGACACCGGCGACGGCGGCCACGACGATCAGGAAGGCGACCCAGGCACCGGGCCGTGCGTAAACAGGACGCAACTCCTTCACGACATCGGCGAGCCGGTGTTCGTTCAGGGCGATGGCCAGCCGGCCTTCGGGGTCTTTCGTACCATTGATCAGCCGCTCCTGAAGGAGTTCGTTCACGGCTGCCTGGTACCGTGCCGGCCTGGCATCGAAGCCTGCAATCCCGCCGGGCCGGGTATATCCCTGATCCCCCATGCTCCTGCGGCGAGTCAGTTCACGAAGGATTGTCCTGCGGGGTGTCATGCCCTGCACCATCCGTTGTCGAATCATGTGATTGCGGCGCATGCGCGCGCAGCGTGAGTGTGCGGTGACCCTACGGACAGCCGGCGCCGGAGGTTGCAGTCTGCCCGGTCACCGGTCAGCCGCTGGATTGGACGATCCCTGCGGCCGGCAGGGTTGCATTCGAGGTGCCGCGAACTGGCTGCGCGCAGCACACCCGGACGGTGGGGTCGGCCGGATGACGCGGTTTGGCTGGAAGTGGACGGGGTGGTCCACATTTCCCGGGGCGGCTCGGCACGGGGTGGCCGGTCGGCGGCGGCGGTGTAGCACTTGCCGCCATTGGGGTTGACCGCGCGAGGCGGTTTTCGAGAACCGAGAAACGGGTGGGGACATGCCGTACACGGTGGAGCGGCTGCTGGATCTGTTCGATCTCGAACCGATCGAGAAGAACATCTACCGCGGCCGGAACCGGGACATCGGTTCGGGCCGCGTGTTCGGCGGACAGGTGCTGGCCCAGGCGCTGGTGGCCGCGCAACGCACGATCGAGGAGGAGGGGCGCGATGCGCACTCGATTCACGGCTACTTCATTCTGCCGGGCGAGCTGGATGTCCCGATCGTGTACTTCGTGAATCGGCTCCGCGATGGGAAGAGCTTCACGACCCGGCACGTGACCGCGATTCAGAACGGGCATGCGATCTTCGACCTCGTCGCATCGTTCCACGCGCACCAGGACGGGCCGCTCCACCAGCTGCCCATGCCGGACGTGCCCCCGCCAGAGGATCTGCGACCCGAGCTCGAGTTGATCCGCGAAGCCGCGGACCGGATACCGGAACCATTGCGACATGTTCTCACACAGGACCGGCCGATCGATTTCCGTCCCGTCACGCCACTGGATCCGCTCGAACCCGGCACGCACCCGCCCGAAAAGTTCATCTGGTTCCGCGCACTGGGTGACATGCCTGCGGATGCACTGCTCCACCAGGCAGTTCTCGCGTATGCATCGGACTACGGCCTGCTCGGCACAGCGCTTCAGCCGCACGCGCTCTCGATTCGCTCGCCACGGATCCAGGTCGCATCGCTCGATCACGCGATGTGGTTCCACCGGAGTTTTCGCGTGAACGAGTGGTTGTTGTATGCGATGGACAGCCCGGTCGCCTGCGGCGGCCGTGGTTTCACAAGGGGAAGCATCTTTGCCGGGGACGGGACTCTGGTCGCATCGGTAGCGCAGGAAGGGCTCACACGGTGGGTCAAGCGGAAATCTCTCTGAACGGATGGGGGTGTCGCGGCGGGGAATCGGCAGCGGCGGCGGTGGCGAAGGGGATGCGACACGCTGCACGACGGACCTTGAGCGGTCGAGCCATTCCATCGTCCGCACATGACAGGTAGCTTCGTTCGCATGCGGCGAAGCTACACGCGGGGATCGTCGAGCGTGTCGGACGAGCAGGCATCGTTCCTGGAGCATCAGGCGAGGCTCACGACGCCGCATGATGTGCTGCGCAGCGTGTTCGGCTATGACTCGTTCCGGCCCGGCCAGCTGGACGTGATCGAGGCCGTGATGGGCGGGCACGACTGCATTGCGATCATGCCGACGGGCGCGGGCAAGTCGCTGACGTTTCAGATCCCGGCAAAGCTGCTGCCCGGTACTGTCCTGGTACTGTCTCCTCTGATTTCGCTGATGAAGGACCAGGTCGATGGGCTGGAGGCGCTGGGGTTCCGGGCTACATCGATCAACTCGACGCTCGAGTGGCAGGAGCGGCGGCGGCGGCTCGCGGATGTGCGTGCAGGCCGTTACGAGCTGGTCTACCTCGCGCCGGAAGCGCTGGACGGCTCGTTGCGCGAAGTGTCGCGCGGCTGGCCGCTGTCGCTGATCGTCGTCGACGAAGCACACTGCATCAGTCAGTGGGGGCACGATTTTCGGCCGTCATACCGGCGACTGCGCGGGCTCAAGGAGGCGATGCGCGGGATCCCGGTGCTCGCGTTGACGGCCACAGCGACACGACGCGTAGCCCGCGATATCATCGGCCAACTCGGGATGGTTCGGCCGCGCGGCCACAAGGGCTCGTTCTTCCGGCCGAACCTGCGCATCTACTGTCGCAAGAAGGGCGATGGCGAGACGCGGCGCGAGATTCTGGGGCTGATTCGGGCGCGCGCCGGCGAACGCGGCATCGTGTATTGCCTGTCCCGCCGTACGGTCGAGCAGACGGCGGACTTCCTGCGCGGCCACGGGATTCGCGCACTGCCGTACCACGCCGGACTGCCGGATGCGGCACGCGCCGCGAGCCAGGACGCGTTCGCGCGCGACGACATGGACGTGATCGTCGCGACGATCGCATTCGGCATGGGCATCGACAAGTCGAATGTCCGCTTCGTCATCCACCGCGACATGCCGAAGGACGTCGAGTCGTGGTACCAGGAGATTGGCCGGGCGGGGCGCGACGGTTTGCCGAGCGACTGCTTCCTCTTCTACTCGTGGGCTGATGTCAAGCTGCACGAGAGATTCCTCGAAGATCTCGATGACGAACAACGGCGGGCGAAGCGGCAGTCCACGGTTTCGCTGTATCGCATGATCGAAGCCGGAACATGCCGCCACCAGGCCATTCTCGATTGGTTCGCCGAAGAGATCCAACCATGCGGTGAGAGCTGTGATGTCTGCACCGGTGTTCGCGCGGAGGCGCTCGCTGCGGAGGGTATGATGCGCGGCCGCGGCACTTCGAAGCCGAGGCGAGTGCGCGACGGCGGCGACGGCGGCGACTCCGGCGGGACGGTCGGGGCTTCGAGTGCGATGGCGCCGGGTGCAACCGATGATCCTCGGGAAGCGCTGTTCGACAGATTGCGCGCGCTTCGCAAACAGATCGCCGACACGCAGAACGTGCCGGCTTACATCGTCTTCAACGACAGCACACTCCGGGCAATGGCCGCGGCAAGGCCGCGCACGGCGGCGGCGATGCTGACCGTGCCGGGAGTCGGACCGTCGAAGCTCGAGCGATACGGCGAGGCCTTCCTCGCCGTTCTCTGCGACGACGGTCCGTCCGATCCGGCTACCTCAGCTACCAATGACGAACGAGTATCCGACAAGGACCGCGGCCGACCTGTTCTTGATTGAGTCGTCCTGCGGCGAGTCATCGAGATTGGCGAGACCGAGCGTGTAACGACCTTCGATCAGGAAAGCACCCGAGCCGGCAGGAACGCGCAGACCGGCCCCGAAGACGGCTCCGTAGTCGAACTTCTTCCGTTGCAGCTCGAGGTCCTCTTCTTCGCCCTCATCGCAATCGATATCGAGGCTGACGCCTTCACCTTCGAGGCCGAATGTGCAGCCTGTCTCAAAGGCGAGCGACGGACCGCCGAAGATGTACGGCGCTGGACCGATACCGGTTCCGAATGGGACCTGAATCAACAGTGGGATCTCGATATACGAAAACGCGACCTTGAGTTCACCGTCCCCGAAATCGGGATCCGTTACTACCGTGCCCTTGTTTACGTACAACACTTCCGGTTGAAACGCGACCGAGCCGAGCGGAACGCGGAGGAATGCGCCCGCGGCGAACGCGGTGCGATTGCCGAAGTCGGCGCCCTCGTCATCATCGACGCTCACCTTCGAGAACGTTGGCCCGGCCTTGATGCCGAGTTCAAGGGACTGTGCTGCGGCGGGTGCTGCCAGTGCGGCGAGAACGGTGATGAAAGGAAGAACCACGGAGAACCGGCGCATCGATCCCTCCCGATGATCTGTCCATTAGCTGCTGGCGTTCATCGAGGGTCGACGGGCCAGCAGCCGCGTAATGATAACATGCGTTGAGCGGAAAAACATCGTGTTTCACAGCCCGGGCCCGGCTGGGCTGGTTCCTATCAAACGTTGAATCGGATGGTAAGGATGTCGCCGTCGGCGACCACGTAGTCCTTGCCTTCGACCTGGAACCGGCCGGCGTCCCGGACGGCCTGTTCGGAACCGTACTGGAAGAATACGTCGCAGGGGATGACCTCGGCGCGGATGAAGCCGCGTTCGAGGTCGGAGTGGATGCGGCCGGCGGCCTGCCTCGCGCGGGTTCCTCGCCGGATGGTCCACGCGCGGACCTCATCTTCTCCGACCGTGAAGAAGGAGATGAGGTCGAGCAGCTGATAGGCCTTGCGGATGAATCGATAGAGGGCGGACTCGGAGAGTCCGAGATCCTCGAGGAAGGCGGCCTGTTCGGCGGGATCGAGGGCCGCAATGTCGGCTTCGACACGCGCCGATAGTGCGATCCCTGCGGCGTGCAGTGCGTCGAGGCGACCGAGCATGGCAGCGTCGAGCGGTTTTGCGGCCTCGCTCTCCTCACGATTCAGGGCGACGAGCAACGGCCGGTCCGTGATCAGGCCGAAGCCACGCAGAAGGTCCCGGTTCAATTCACTGGCGGGAAGGGAGCGGATAGGCTGCTCCGCTTCGAGTGCCGCTTTCATGCGCAGGAACGCTGCTTCTTCGAGCGCGTCCATCTTCTCCTTGTGCCCCCGTTCGAGGCGATGCTCGACAATCGCGAGATCGGCGAGGATGCACTCGGCATGGAACGCCTCGAGATCGGCCACAGGATCCGGATCGGTCTCGAGCGACGGATTCGCAAAATCACGCAGTACGAGGCACAGCGCCTCGAGGTCGCGAATCTGCTGGAGTGTCTTGCGCGACAGTCCCTTCTTCTCGGCGCCATGCTCGCCGGGCAGATCCGTGAATGTGATCTCCGCATAGATCGTCTTCCTCGGCTTGAAGACGGCAGACAGTCGATCGATGCGTTCGTCCGGCACCTTCACGGTTCCCAGCCGGACCTCGCCGCCGAAGCCGACGGGCACATCGAGGCCGGTCATTGCGTTGAATACGGTTGTCTTGCCTGAACCCGCGAATCCCACGAGCCCGATTCTCATCGACCCATCAGGCGGCGATACTCACGGTCCCACGCCGCAGGAATGCTCTCGCGTGGTGAGTACGGCCCGGGCCGGTAGCGCCGCGATGTGATGCCGGCATGGCTGCGTTCGACAATGTCCCAATCCTGGCGGTTGGTGACGTCCCAGAACTGGATGGCATCGTCCGGATTGAAGTCCGGATTGGTGTCGTTCGACGGATGGAACAGCCACTCGGAGCGGACGACCGTCGAGTCGGGCCGGACTGGCGTAACAACATAGTAGTTGACATAGTCCGGATGTATGCTGAGCAGCAGGTTGGGCATGAGCGAGTAATAGAAGGCGCGGTTGCGGTCCTCGAGAGGGAGCGTCTCATTGACGAGCCGGCCGCAGGCGCGGCCACTCATGGTCGCGCTCCGATTCGGTTCCGTAATCTGCATGTACCCGCCCAGGAAGGGGCCGCGCGTGAGGTCATTGGCGCCGCTCTGATACGGCAGTACGGCGGCCAGTTCCGGGTGGATGACGGGACAGTGGAGGCACTCCGAGTAATTCTGAAATATGAGCTTCCAGTTGGCGTTCACACTGTAGCTGACGCCGTGGCCGGGCCGCAGGCTGCCGAGGTGGAAGCGGGCCAGGCGGCCGATCATGGGGGCCCATGCCTCTTCGAACGGGATGGGCTGGTCTGCGATGTTGATGAAGAGGAACCCTTCCCATTCGGCGAGGCCGGCCGGATACAGCGAGTACTCGGTGCGGTCGAAGTCGGGGACATCGAGCATGTGTGGAGCGCCAATGAGCCGGCCGTCGGTGGTGTAGGTCCAGGCGTGGTACGGACACTGGATGGTTTCCGACAGGTGTCCTGCGGGTTGACTGCACAGCCGGGTGCCGCGGTGACGGCAGACGTTGAAGAATGCGCGGAGCACATCGTTCCGGTCGCGCAGCACGATGATCGACTCGGCGGCGACATCGGTGAGGAAGTAGTCACCGGGATTCGCCAGAGAGGTGGTGCGGCCGACGCAGTTCCACTGCATGGCATGGATGCGCTCGGTCTCCTGCGCGAAGATTTCCGGCGCCAGATAGAACTCGCGAGGCAAGGTCCGAGCGCCGGGCTCGTAGCTGGCGGTGGTACGCTGGAAGTCCGGGTCACGCGAGACGTCGTTCGGCGTCAACCTGTTCATTGTGCTGCTCCTGCGATGGCGGCTTGTGCGGCGAGCCAGCCGGGGCCGCCGGGGATGGCGGGTCCCGGGTGCGTCCCTGCGCCGCAGAGGTAGAGTCCTTCGAGCGGCATGGTGTGCCGGCCCCAGCCGGGGACGGGCCGCATGAACAGAATCTGATCGAGCATGAGTTCGCCGTGCGTGAAGGCGCCTTCGGTGAGGCCGAACCGGTCTTCGAGATCGCGGGGTCCGAGCGTGACGCGATGGAGGACGCGGTTCGTGAAGCCGGGTGCCACGGCCTCGATCGCATGCGTGACGCGATCCGCGACCGTGCAGCGGGCAGCATGGTCCCACGGTGCATCATCGCGCAGCGTGTAAGGAACGTACTGCGTGCGTGCGACGAGCACGTGACAGCCGGCGGGTGCGACATCGGGCCAGCGGAGCGAGGGCATCGCCAACTCGATGTGCGGCTGTTCCGCGATGCCGCCGTACCTCGCCGGCGTGCAGGCGCGTTCGATCGCAGCCAGATCGGCTGACAGAGTGACGCAGGAGGCGAGCGAGCGCTCCGCGTCCGCCATGCCGGGCAGCACCGGCATGCCATCGAGTGCGTACAACACAAACGCGGTACAGCCACGGTATCGGATATTGCGGGCGGCGAGGGTGAACTCGGGGTCGAGCCACACCGGGTCGATCATACCCAGCAGCGTCGTCGCGGGATCGGCGCTCGACAGGACTGTACGGGCGGCAATCTCAGCGCCGGACTCGAGGACGACGCCCGTGACCGCATCATCGCTGACTCGGATGCGGTCAACGCGCGCACCCGTCCGGATCGTGACGCCATTCTTCTGCGCCCCGGTCTCGAGTGTCGCGATGAGCGCGTTCGGACCGGTCCGCCAGTAGTCGGACCTGCGGAACGAGGCGCCCGATCCACCGGTCATATAATGCAGGAGTACGAAGGCGCTGCCGCCGGCACGCGGGCCATGGCGGCCGCCGCGAATGGCGCCGGTTGCGATGGCGGCCTTGAGTGGGGCCAGCTCGAATGCGTCATCGAGCAGCTCCTCTGCCGGCATGGGCATGATACGAAGCAGGTCCGTCATGCCGGTGCGGCCGAGCTTGCGGAAGCGCCATGCGAGACCGGCGAGTTCACGCAGCTCCGCGAAGCCGGTCGCATCGACATCGGGTGCCGGCACCTGGTAAAGCTGTTCGAGGAACGCGGCAATCGAGCGCAGCTTCGCCATGAAGTCTGGCCATGCCGCGGCATCGCGCGGCGAGAACGTTCGAATCGCGTCCGCGGCGAGGCGTGCATCGCTTGACAGGGTGAGGAACGCGCCATTGCCGGTCGCGACTGCAATCGCAGGATCGGCATGAACACGTTCGGGCAGGGTCAGCCCGAGGCCGCGCACGACAGAGGGCGGCACCCAGTCCACGTCCATGCAGAGAGGCGCCGCGTGGAAGCCGGTCGCGAACTCGATGTCTGCTGTCTGTCCGCCGGTGCGTTCAGCTCGTTCGAGCACGAGTGTCTTGCGGCCCGCACGGGCGAGTGCGGTCGCGGCGACGAGGCCGTTGGCGCCGGCGCCGATCACGATTGCGTCGAAGGCGAGGCTCATGTGGCGTTCAGGATCTCGAGTGCGGCGAGGCGGCCGGACGCGCCCATGATGCCGCCGCCCGGGTGTGTGCCAGCGCCGCATTGCCAGTAGCCGCGCACGGGTGTGCGATACTTTGCCCACTCGGGGACCGGTCGCAGGAAGAAGAGCTGGTGCAGCGCCAGTTCGCCCTGGAAGATGTTGCCTTCCGTGAGCCCTGTGATGCGCTCGATGTCGAGCGGTGTGAGGACCTGACGGTGCAGTATGCGATCGCGGATGTTCGGCGCGAAGCGCGCCAGTGTATCGATGACGGCATCGCCGAAGGCATCACGCTTAGGATCGGTCCAGCCGCCGTTCAGATGATAAGGCGCGTACTGCACGAATATGCTCATCACGTGTTTGCCGGGCGGCGCCATACCGGGATCGATCATGGACGGAATCACGATATCCATGTAGGGCCGGCGCGAGAACTCGCCACAGCGCGCATCGTCGTGGGCGCGCTCGAGGTATTCGACACTCGGGCTGATCGAGAATGCGCCGCGCAGGTGCGGGCCGGGCCGCGGCATGCATGTGAACTGCGGCAAGCCGTCGAGCGCGAGGTTCACCTTGCCGGAGGAACCGCGGAACTTGTAGCGGCGCAGGGCATCCTTGAGTTCGTCCGGCAGCTCGCGTTCGTCAATGAGCTGCGTCAGCGTGCGGCGGGGATCGAGGCCTGACACGACAATCGGTGCAGCGATTTCGTCGCCGGTCGCGAGTGCGACGCCCGTGGCCTGACCGTTGCGCACGAGAACACGCTCGACTGCTGCGTCGGTCCGGATGTCGGCGCCGAACGCGCGCGCCGCGTTGGCGATCGTGTTGCTGATGGCGCCGGTCCCGCCCTTCTGGAAACCCCAGGCGCGGAACGCGCCATCGATTTCGCCCATGTAGTGGTGCAGCAGGACATAGGCGGAACCGGGTGAGCGCGGGCCGAGGAACGTGCCGATGATGCCGCTCGCCGACTTCGTCGCCTTGAGTGGATCGAACTCGAACCACTCATCGAGATAGTCCGCGCTGCTCATTGTCATGAGCTTGAAGAGCGCGTGGAATCGCTCGGCACCGAGCGAGCGGAAATGGCGGCCGAGGCGGAGCATCCCGCGCAGGTCGGAGGGCGCGAGTGAGGCCGGGTCGGGCGGTACCATTCCGAGGATCGGTTTCACGGCACGGGCCATGTGGTGCAGGAGCCGGCCGAACTGTGGCATTGCGTCGGCATCGCGTGGCGAATGACGGTAGAGTTCGCGGCGACTCTCGTCGGGATCAGCCCAGCCGGCGAGGTAATCGCCGTTCTCGAGCGGAGTGACCGTGCTCTCGAGAGGCAGAATCTGAAGTCCGTGACGCGGCAGTTCGAGTTCACGGATGATCTCGGGGCGGAGCAGGCTTACGACATACGAGAACACGGAGAACTTGAAGCCCGGAAAGACTTCTTCGGTCACGGCGGCGCCGCCAAGGACAGGCCGTCGCTCGAGCACGAGGACCTTGCGGCCGGCGCGCGCGAGGTACGCCGCGGTTACGAGGCCGTTGTGGCCGCCACCGACGACGATCACCTCGTAGCGAGGCGCGTTCACGCGCGACCTCGGGAACGGCCGTTTCGGCGAACTCGCCGCTGGCTCCCGGCCGGGAGCCGCTGGCTGCCGGCGAGGGCTCGCGCGCAGATCAGGGCCTGCGCCCGCCGGACGGAGCGACACATGCTCATGCCTTCTTCCGCTCCGGATCGAAGAACGGCAGCGCGCGCACGATTGCGTTTGCCTGCCTGCGCCGGTGTTCGACCGTGATCTCGAGGCGGACCTGCGTGCCGGGTGTGAAATGCGGCGCTTGCAGGTGCGCGAGCGCGAGGTACTTCTTGAGGAGGGGTGACCAGCAACCGCTCGTTGCGTAGCCGATCTGTGTGCGGCCCCGGAAGACGGGTGCACTGGTTCGCCATGCAATGGCGGGGACGTGTGGCGCGAGGCCGCGCTCCGCGTGCAGCCGCTCGAGCGAGTCCCAGTCGACATCGAGGCCGACGAATCCCCATGCGCGTCCGCGCTGCGCTTCCGCCTCGAGCGCGTGCTTTCCGGTGTACGGCCCCTTGTCGAACCGCACGGTCCAGTCGAGGCCGAGCTCGAACGGCGTCGACTTCTGGTCCTCGATCATCGCGTGGTGCGAGGAGAAGTAATCGACACCCAGCATGACGAGGCCAGCTTCGATGCGAGCGATGTCGAGCGCCCAGATGCCGGCTGGCGTGATGCCGAATGACGCGCCCGCGTCGATGAG
This sequence comes from Longimicrobiales bacterium, assembly GCA_050732695.1. GTDB lineage: Bacteria > Gemmatimonadota > Gemmatimonadetes > Longimicrobiales > RSA9 > JBFFZF01. The sequence goes on from JBOHRL010000103.1 coordinate 17,841, forward strand.
CGCATCCCACAATGGCAGTGCGTCGTCCGTTTCAACCCAGATCTCGTAGCCGAGATCGCCGGTATAGCCGGTTCGCGAAATCGTGACTGGTATGCCTCGTACGGTCGTTGCGGTAAGCCGAAAGTAACGCAGTGAGTCGAAGTCGGCAGGCGAAGCCGATGCGAGGATCTCGCGCGCGAGCGGACCTTGCAGGGCGAGTGCCGCGACGCGGTCGGACTCATCGTCGATGACGACATCCATGCCGGTCGCGCTCATGGCGAGCCAGCGCAGATTCGGTTCCGCGCTGGTCAGCCTGAACTCGGCTTCGCCGAAACGGTGCAATGTGCCATCATCGATGACTTTGCCATCGTGATCGCACCACGTAGTGTAGAGGACCTGGCCGATGCGGCACTTCTCGACGTTGCGGGTAACGAGCCGGTCGAGCAGACGGACCGCGTCACGGCCAGCAATGCGATACTTGTGGAGCGGCGAGACGTCGATGAGCGCGGCCGCATTGCGGATCGCGGTATACTCCGCATCCGGGATGGGTTCGTACGCGCTCGCGACCTGGAACCCTGCCCAGCGGCGCCAGGTTGCGGCCCGCACGAGCGGGGCCGTACGCGGATGAAACGGTGTGAACCGAAGCATGCTGCGCGGCAATGTAGCGGGGCGGGCGTCACGGCCGAAACGGCTTGCGCGCCGGGCACATGGACGCCATCCATGGTTGCGGGCCGCAACCGTCACGGTCGTTGAAGCACCGGAGCGTGCGACCGTCTGCTGATGCACGGCGATGGCTCGACGGGGAAGCGTGATCTTCGAAGCACCGGCGGCGCGACAGCCCGGGCGCCTCGAAGCCAGTGCGCCTCGCCGCGTTCAGCCGACACACACGGGAGGAATGAGCATGCGCCCGGCAATGACATGGTTCGCGGCTGCTGCGGCGATCGCCCTGCACGGCCCTGCCGCCGCACAGACGGCGAGCGTGCACACACTGCGCGCTGGCCCGGTCACTGTCGCGTTCGGCCACTACGATCCGGCGAAGCCGGGTGTGCTGCGCATCCGGCCGGGCGACATCGTCGATGTCACGACCATGCTCACGAACAGCCCGCGCGGTCTCGAGCGGATGGGCCTCGCAACGGAACGTGTACAACCCGAACTCCGTGCGATCTACGATTCGGTCACGGACCGCGGACCGGGCGGACACATCCTGACCGGCCCGATCCACGTCGAAGGAGCGGAGCCGGGCGATGTCCTCGAAGTACGCATCCTCTCCGTCGAGCTGGCGCTCGACTACGGGTATAACGGGTGCAGCGGCTTCGTGCGTGAACTGTGCGATGCCGAACGACGTTCACGCATCATCGAAATCGATCGCGAACGTAGACAGGCGGAGATCGCACCCGGCATCGTGGTTCCACTGCGACCGTTCTTCGGCAGCATGGGAGTTGCGCCGCCGCCTGACTCCGGCCGTGTCAGCAGCAACCCGCCCGGCAAGCATGCCGGCAACATGGACAACAAGGAACTCGTCGCCGGGACCACAGTCTACATTCCCATCCACGTCGCGGGCGCATTGTTCGAAGTCGGCGATGGGCATGCTGCTCAGGGTGACGGCGAAGTCAACCAGACCGGTCTCGAAACATCGCTTCGCGGCCGGCTCCAGTTCTTCGTGCACAGGGGCGCCGCACTCGAATGGCCGCGCGCCGAAACGCCGACGCACCACATCCTCATGGGCTTCGATCCCGACCTGACTCGGGCGACCGGGATCGCGGTCCGGGAGGCCGTCAGGTTTCTTCAGGAACGGGCCGGCCTGTCGAGCGGTGAGGCATATGCTGTCGTGTCGATGGCGTGTGATCTTCGTATTACCGAACTCGTGGACGGCAACGTCGGCGTGCATGTGATGGTCGCGAAGAGTCTACTGCCGGCGCGGTGAGCGGCAGTGCCGCGTTGCAAGAGCGTCTGAAGGAGGGAGCGATCGTGGCCATACCGGCCATCCTGCGAAGCTCGGTGAAGCGCCACATCTGCTGCATCGCACTCGTCGCGTTGGCTGCGTGTGAGCAGTCGGCGGCGACCGGCGCTGACCCTTTTGATATTGCGCTTCCGGCGCCGGAAGTCCTCGTATCTCTCGAGAGCGAACTGCTGGGCCAGCCAACGGACCTGGAAGTCGACGGATCGGGACTGCTCTGGGTCGCGGACGCGGCGAACAAGCGAGTGGTCGCGATAGGGGAGGACGGCGAGGTGGCACGGACGATCGGGAGCGAAGGTGAAGGCCCGGGCGAGTTCCAGGCGCCGGTCACGATCGCGGTCAACGACACGATCGTACGCGTGATCGAGTCGAGGTTGATGCGAGTGCAGGACTACCGTCCGGACGGGCGGCACATCACGGACCATGTCGTCCCCTCACAGTTCCTCGGAGCGGGTGCCCTCGCGATCGATGGACGGCTGGTGCTTCCGAGCCTGGGCCGTGACAGCGCGCTCGCGCATGTTCGCAGAGTCACCGATTCCACGTCGATCCGGCTCGGTCCACCGGTTGCGCCGGCGCCGGCAGGATTCGATTTCGCTGCCATGAAAGCCGTGATTGCAGAAGGTCGTGTGCCGGATGAGTTCCGGAACTCGGTCACACCAGTCGTTGGCGAGGATGCGATCTGGTTGCTCGTGCAGTCCGAGTCGGAGGTTCGCAAGTATACGCCGAGCGGCGCCCTCGCCTGGAACGAGGTGCTTCAGGTTCCGGAGATCGAGCACGCGCGGCGAGAGTTCCAGCGCAAGAACGCGGAAGAGCCGAACCCGGCGCGAATCTACTCGCTCCAGGCGATGGTGGCCGCTCGTGAGGTCGGCGACGATCTCTGGATCCTCATGCTCGGTGCAACCGGCGCGGACGCCGTGTTCTACCTGCTGGATGAAGAGACGGGTGCCATGCGGGGCCGGTTGAGTGTGGCAACACCGGCACCGGTCAGTCAGTTCACGGTCGATCCGGATCGGAACCGTCTATACCTCGCTGTTATGGAAGAGGCCTCCATCCTCGTCGTGGATCTGGCCGGTGTAGACGACAGGGTGTTGCGCGGGCAATGATCTGCGAGGCACTTCAGACCTCTCAGTCGCGCAGCCCGAAGAACCACCAGATGAGAAGCGCCAGCGCGATGCTGGCCGTGAGCCCGACCCATGGCACCCAGGCGGGACCATGGACTCGCTTCGATGCGCCATCCTGGCTCGTGCGACGGATGCCGCCCGCCGTAATATCGTAGAGCCAACTCAGGACGAGCGCCGCCGGGAAGCCGAGTGCGACGACGAGTGCCATGGCATCGACTGCACCCGCCGGCACGCCGAGCCCGTCGCCGAAATCACGCGCCAGAGAGACCGAGCCGCCGCCGAACACGATGTAAAACATTGCGACCTGGTACACGCGGCGCCGCCGGAGCTCATTGAGAAACGCGGAGAGCGGGCCTGCCTGCTGCGGCCTGTCGGGCGCCGCGGCGGCAGGGTCAGGCGCGAGCCGCCGGGCGAGTTCGTGCGCGCGTGGGCGATGGCGAGCATCGACCGCCAGGCACTTCACGATCGTTGCGGCGAGATCCGGGGGAATCCCGGGGCGGAGCGAAGCCGGCGAAGGTGGCGCGTCTTTCAGCCGCGCGGCCATCTGCCTGACCGCGTTCGGCTGATCGAACGGGATTCTGCCCGTGAGCGTCTCGAAGCCGAGCATGCCGAGCGCGTACACATCGCTCTGTTCCGTGACCGATTCGCCGCGCAACTGCTCCGGGCTCATGTACTTGACATCCCCGAGACGCATCCCGCCCGTCGTGAGGCGAGTCACCGTGTCGGCCCCGGTTTCCATGAGTGCGGCAATGCCGAAATCGGCGAGGACGGCCCGGCCGGTGTTGTTCTCGATGAAGACGTTGCCGGGCCGGACATCGCGGTGAACAATGCCTCGCTCGTGGGCGGCGGCGAGGGCGGACGCGACGGCGACCAGGATCGTGTTGGCCTCGTCGACAGGAAGCGGGCCACGCGCGGCGATGAGATCGGCGAGTGTGCGTCCGTCGATGTACTCCATGATGATGCAGGGCAGTCCATCCTCGAGTGTCTGGATGCGGTGGATGGGGATGACATTCGGGTGCCGGATACTCGCTGCGGACTGCGCCTCGCGTTGAAAGCGGCGGCGCATGACGGTGTCCCTGGCATGGGAGGGGTGAAGGACCTTCACGGCAACGAGGCGCTTGAGGGCGGGCTCGCGCGCCAGGAATACGGCGGCGTGGCTGCCCTCGCCAAGAAGCCGCAGGACTTCGAGTTCCGGGGCGAGTTCGGCTCGCAGCCGGTCTGCCAGATCGGACGGCACGGTCCCCTCGGGTCAGCTTGGTTGCGAGCTGGCCAGCCCGCACGCTCTTGTGTTTCCTTGCGAATATTCGATCCGTTGGCATTCCTCACAAGCGTTGGTATGAGCCCGGACATTGGGCGTGGAGCGTGCACCCGGGAATGGTTTCGGGGTACGCGATGGCCGAACCAGGCACGCGTCACGGAACGGAAGGCCTCCTGGCCGAAGCGACTGGCGGTGTGACCGGCACGATCGGCGGCCGCTACGCGGCACGCATGTTCGACGCACGGCAGCAGGCGTATCAGCGCTACCGCGCTCGATGTGACATGCGTTCTGCGGCGCATGTGGCCGTGAGTTGATGAACGACACCGTGTTCCCCTCGGCGTCGGCGGCCGCCAGGTAGACCGTCTCGCTCTGCGTTCGGAGCGGCCCCGGATCCACGCGTTCGTGGGCACGATTGGGATCGAGGTGCTTGAGCCGTTTGGCGATGAACTCGTCGGTGAGCATGCGCTCGGCGGGCATGTCGAGATGGTCCGGGTCGCCGACGAACCGGTCGAGGTTCGCGTACGCGAGCTTCTTCGCCTCGATGAGGTGATGCAGGTAGGCCGGCGAATTGTAGCCCATCGCCTTCAGGTCGTGCGGCTCGAGGTGTCGAGCCGCCTCACGACGGTCCCGCGGCGCCTCACGCGGCGTCGGCCGCCGGAAATCGCAGCGCGTCCAAGAGTGCGGTGAACCGCGGCTCCGATCGCAGCGGATCGAACAGCGGATCCGTGCGCAGCAGGAAGGCGCCGGGCGCGCCGTCGCGCACCATCGACTCCCAGAGATCGAACGCCTGTTCGAGCTCGCCGAGTCCCGCATTCGCGGATGCCAGGAAGTGCGGGTTGACGTAGCGGCGCGTGGAGGCGGCCTCCAGACGTCGCAGCATCCTGCGTGCTTCCTCCGGCTGACCCGCGTAGCCGAGGATACAGCTGCAGATGCCGGTCAGCAGCGGGTCGTCGGGCAGGAGGTCGCGGGCCGCGCGCGCCGCGATCGTGGCGGCATCCATTCGTCCGAGCTTGAGCTCGTTCTCCGCGACGAACATGTGTGCGAGCGCGTGGTGCGGGTGGAGCTCGAGCAGCGCGCGCAGCTGATCGAGCGACGTCGCATAGTGACGTGCGCGGTACAGCGCGAAGCCGTGCAGGAAGCACACGAACGGGTCGAGCGGGTCCAGGTCAGCCGCGCGTGATGATTCGCTAACGCCCTCCTCGAGCCATCCCATCGTGCTGAGGAAGAACGCGAGGTAGCCGTGCGCGCGGGCGCTCGTGGGCGAGAGCTCGACCGCGCGGCGGAACGCGTGCTCCGCGCCCACCCAGTCCTGCGAGAAGACGAGTCTCCCGACGCCGAGCGCCATATGCGACTCGCTCAGCTGTCCGCTCAGCTCGAGGGCGCGGCGGGCCGACGTCTCCAGTGGAGCGGCAGCCTGCTCCCGCGAGAAATGGCCGACCAGCGCAAGCGTTGCGAGACACTCGGCCACGCCGGCGTGCGCCTCGGCGTATTCGGGATCGAGCTCCAGCGCATGGCGGAAGCTGGCGAGCGCCGCGTCCGCGCGACCGAGCACACCGATCATGTGACGCGCGCGGAGGTATGCCCGGCGCGCTTCCGGCTGGATGCTGTCGCGCGTTGTTCGCAGCTCCTCCACCAGCGCGCACGTCGCCGCGCTCGGCTCCAGCTCCAGCTCGACCCACAGCCGCGCGGCGACGGCATTGTAGGCGCGGATCGCGTGGGCACGATCACCGTGTCGGCTCAGGCTGCGAATGAGTCGCTGCAGGGTCGCGTCGTCTTCCGGGCAGATCTCGACGCCGCGCTGCAGCCAGCGCGTCGCCTCACGCGCGCGACCCTTCGTTTCGCATTGAACGACGAGTGTAAGGGCGGCGGCGTGCGCTGCCCGCCTGAGCTCGTAGCGCTGAACGTCGAGCCAGTGGTCGAATGGACCGGCGTCGCTTACGTGAAAAGCTTCGAGCAGCGGCCCGCGCACCAGGGCCAGCGCAGAAGGGAGATCACGCACGTCGAGTGCGTGCCGGAAGCGACGGACATCGCACCAGACCTCATTGTTGAGTCCCACCTCGTCGCCACGGACCACGACGATGTCGGGTCCAAGCGTGCGTCGCAGGCGATGGAGTGACTGGCTCAACGCATTCCGGCCACTCGCCGAATCCATCTCCGGCCACAGCAGCACCAGCAGCGCATCACGGCGGACGAACGCCTCTCCAGGGCTCAGGGCGAGGCGGGTCAGGAGCGCAAGCAGCTTCGGCTGCATGCCGAGCCGCCGCGTTCCATCGACGTGCGTCCACACCTCGCCCGCGCCGAACAGCATGACCTGAAGCGCCGGCGGCCCGTCGGGCACGAACCGCGGGGCGGGGACCTCGTAAGGATCGGGTAAGGGGTGGCTTGCTACCATGGCGACCGGACCGCTGGGAATGCCGGCCGCTCATGGGAACGGCCGGACTTCCCTCAAGTTATCCCCACAGCGACTGGAGGGAAAACAATGGCGATGAGACCCGAGTCCCGATCGATCACCTCGCTGCTGATGGCGGTGATCCTGACGGCGGGATGCCGCAGCGACCCAATGGCCATCGAGGGCGAGGATGAGGCGGGCGTGGCCGACGTCGTGCGACAGCACCACCTGGAGGTCGGTTCCGTCCGGCCCGTCGTGACGTTCTCCGCAGGCGAGTCGGCCGAAGGCATTGCACTGGACCGGCGCGGCAACATGTATGTCGGCCTTCGCCAGCTCGACCCCGCAACCGGCGCGTTCATGCGCAACGAAGTCGTGCGCATCGATCGCGACGGCGGCGTCACGTCCATCGCGGATCTCGGGCCGGCGTCGAGCGATGGAGCGGGCGTGCTCGGACTGGCGACAGACCGGCACGGTGACGTCTACGCCGCCTTCGCTTCAGGCATCATCGCAACGCGCGGCGTCTACCGCATTGCGTCCGACGGGTCGAGCGTCGAGCGCATCGCGGGCTCGGAAGGCGTCACGTTCCCGAACGGACTGGCGTTCGACGCGCGCGGGAGGCTCTACGCGACGGACAGCTTCGACGGCGCGGTATGGCGGTACGCGTCCGGTGGTGCATTCGAGAAATGGATCGAGGATCCGCTGCTCGCGCCCGTTGCGATCCCTGGGTTCCCGCCGCTGCCGGGGGTGAACGGCGTCGTTTCTCGGCCG
>JBOHRL010000104.1:0-4733 GCA_050732695.1 Longimicrobiales bacterium
GTCGCCGCGAAGGCCAGCGCACAGAGGAGTGTGATGATGCCCGGCACGAGGAACACGATGAAGTAATTCGTCGTCCCAGCCACCGTCGCCCGCTGCATCAGTTCGCCGGCGAACAACGCCCCGATCAACGCGCCCAGCCCCAGGACGGCCACATTGATCAGTGCCTGCGCAGATGACCGGATGTCGGGTGGCGCAACCATGTCGGTGTAGATGAACGCGACGACGAAGAAGAAGACGTAGCAGAATCCGTGAAGTGTAAGGGATGCGATCGAGATCCAGACCATCGCCGGCACCGTATCGTATAGCGGATACGTGAACGCGAAGATGAAATAGCGGATGGGCCATGCGAGGATGCCGACGAGCAGGGTCTTTCGTACTCCCCAGCGCGGCAGTGCCCAGGGCAGGAGAAAGATCATCACGAAGATCTCGGCGACCTGCGCGATGGTCATCCAGGCAGGCACGTTTTCCGGGCTGATGCCAACGGCGCCGCCGATCTCGCGGAGGAAAGGCGAGGTCAACACATAATACATCTGGAGTTCGGTCGCGACGACGAACGCGATGATGAAGAAGGCGAGGTAACTCTTATCGCGGAGCAGGACGAGGGCCTCGCGGAAGGCGAGCGGGTCTTTCGCCTCCTTTGCGGGTGGCGTTCGTGGCAAGGTGAACGAGAACAGGCCGAGCACGATGCTGATGGCGCCCGCGAGGATGAACACGTCGATGAACGTGGTCTCGGCGGGCAGGAAGCGACGCCATTGGGTGAGTGCAAGGTTCGCAGCGATCCAGCCGAGAGTGCCCCAGACGCGGATGGGGCCGAAATCGCGTTGTGGGTCCTTGAGGTTCTGGAGTGCGACCGAGTTCGTGAGTGCGAGTGTCGGAGCGAACAGCAAAGAGTAGAGCAGCAGCAGGATCAGCATCGGACCGAGCGCGTCCTGGAAGCCCATGGCCAGCATGAGCACCCCGCCGGCGATATGGAACAGGCCGAGCGCGACCTGCGCCGGCATCATGCGGTCGGCGACCTGGCCTGCGGTGAATGGCGCGAGCAATGTCGCAAGCGGGAGTGCGCTGTAGATCCAGCCAAGCGCGCGGCCGGAGAACCCGAGTCTCGTCTCGAGGACGCCCGAAAGATCCACCGCCCATGCGCCCCAGATCGCGTATTGCAGGAACATCATCGCGCTGAGTCGGGGCTGCGAGAATGCCAGCCGCAGCGACGTCGCGAGTTCACTCAAAGGTCCCTCGCCGGTGCCATGGGGTTGCGCGGACGGCCGGTTCTCGCGATCCATCGGGGCCGGCGGTTTCCTCTCGGCATTCACGGGAACGGTCTCCGGTCAAACGGGTTCGAACGCGCAGGGGGGCCGCGCCATCGACGCGGGGCCGGTGCGCGGTCCGGGTCCTCGTCGCGGGACGGCGATACCAATGTGTTGCGACCCGCTGGCGGCGACAAGCGCCAGACAGTGCGCCTTTGCGTGCGAGTCTCGCCGAAGCGGATGACGCGGATCGCAGCCGAGACCGGGCACGCGGGTCGCGATTTCAATTCAGGGCAACGTGTGATCATGCACAATGGTCGAGCGAAGCGGCGGAAGGTGTGGCTGATGGACCCGTCAAACCGCAGCGGCAGATCGGCATCGGCACGGCGAAGAGGACGTCCGCGGCGGGACGCAGTCCCCGCTCGTAAGAGCTTCGCCATGATCGTACTTGCCGTGATGGTGGGCGCCTGCGGGAGTTCGACCGGGACGGACGACGAAACACCACTCTGCGCGGTCACAGCTCTTGCCGTTTCGCCGGCGAACGTCACCATCACCGAGGGGAATACGACGTTCCTGACCGCGGTCATCGTTCCGCTCGCGTGCGAGGATCGCGATGTGCGCTGGAGTTCGAGCGACAGCAGCATCGCCACGGTCATGAATGATGGCAGGGTCCGTGGCGTCCGAGCGGGCATGACAAGCGTCCATGCCGAGATCGATTCACTGCAAGCCTCGGCGGATGTGACGGTTGTCATCCCCATTCCAGAGCGTCCGAGAATGTCTGCGGAAAGCCGGTCGGTCAACACACTTCTCATCTCACGTCACCCCGAGCTCAGATCAGCAGGTGACAGCCCGTCACGAAAGCGAGTCAGCTGGCCGGCGATGTCAGTGACCGTACCAGGCGATACAGGAATTCGAGACCTTCGTTGAAGGACGCGACCGCCATTCGCTCATCGCGTCCGTGCGCCCGGTTGTCATCGATGTCGCTGAACAGGCCCGAAACGCCGTACACCGGAATGCCGGCCTGGCGAAGGTAGAGGCCATCGGTTGCTCCCGTGCTCATCACGGGGACGACCGGAACCCCTGGCCACATGTCGTTCGTGATGCGTTCGATCGGGTCCATGACTTCCGGCACGAGGGGCGATGGCGGGCTCGGGTTGGCATCGCCGATCGGCGTGACGCTCACCTGCTCATCGGCGACGACGCGCGCGAGCGTCTGCAACACCTCTGCTGGCGACTCGCCGGGCAGTATGCGGCAGTTCACGGTGGCGCGCGCGAGTTGCGGCAGTGCGTTCTCGGCGTGACCGCCCTCGAGCATCGTTGCAACGCAGGTGGTGCGCATCAGTGCGTTGTAGTAGGGCTGGCTGGACAGTCGCTCGGCGGCTGCACCGTCCTGCGTCCGTGCGAGCGCCGCCATGTCCGCGCCCGTCTGCCTGCTCTCGAGCGCGGCCATGCGTTCGAAATACGTTCGTGTTACCTCGTTCATCACGACCGGGAAGCGGTGCGCCGCAACACGACCCAGCGCGGCAGCCAGCCGGTAGATGGCATTCTCCTGCGGCGGCCGGGAGCTGTGGCCGCCCGGGTTCGTCACCCTCAGCTGGAAGCTCTGATACACCTTCTCGCTCGCCTGCACCGCGTTCAGCAGCTTCGCATCGTTCCGGATCTGGCCGCCACCGCCTTCGTTCAGCGCATACGCCGCCGCAATTTTCTCACCGTGATTCGCCAGCAGCCATTGCACGCCATTGTGTTCTCCGCCTTCCTCGTCGGCCGTGAGTGCCACGATGATATCGCGATCCGGCTCGAACCCTTCCTCGCGGAATCGGATCAGGTTAGCGATCCAGATGGCGGCCATCGCCTTGTCATCGGACGTACCGCGGCCGTAGTAGTAGCCGTCTCGTTCGAGGAACGCGAACGGATCGACCGACCAGTCCTCGGCGTTCGCTTCGACGACGTCGAGATGGGCGAGCAGCAGGATCGGGTCGGCGCGCGGATCCGGACTGCGGTACCGGGCGACCAGGTTGCCTTTGCGCTCGGCCGGCGCGAGCACAAGTACGTCCTCTGTCGAGAACCCGGCTGCAAAGAGGCGTGACGCCATGGCCTGCGCGGCCTGTGTATTATCGCCCCGCTCCGTGTCGGTTGTGTTGATCTCGACGAGTTCCGCGTAGATCTCCCGGGCCAGAGCCTGATTCGTCACCGGGTTCTGGCCCCTTGCGGGCGCTGCATGCATCAACAACACCATCACAGGAACGAGCCGGGCACGCTCGAGTGTTCGGCGCATCATCGATCCTCGTCGTTTGTGGGTTTCGCCGGCGTTCGGCAGGCGGCGCTCGCGGACCAACCGCCCCCTCACGGTGCACGCCGCGACCTGCCTTCGCAACCGTTTTGTGGCGCGCCGGAATCGCATTCAAGGCGACCCGCGCGAAGCGCATCAGACCCGCACGACAGGAACGCTGGCGACCCGGCGAAGCGCCGTCGATCACGGATTCGCTCCCGATCCTGACATGCGGCGACCGAAGGCCCCCGCCCGCAGGCACCTGTGCACAGGTCTCCGGATCGCCCTCTTGCCCTGTCTTTGGACTTGTCGCGAATGGCCCGTTCCTGACAGATTTTACGCATTATCCGGCAGGGCGTCGCGCATCCCCGGCTCGTGACGTGTCCCGGGTTCTCCATGGCGTCGGAGAATCCAACACGACCCAGAATCCCATGTTGTCGGACCGGGATCGCGGCCAGGAGAATCGGATGAAGCGCAGCAATTCGCCGGCCCGGACGGGCCACGCAGCGAAGACCGACGCGGTGTACGCGGACTTCGAGCGGATCCGCGATCTCCTCGCCCGAGCGGCCATGCCGCCCGGTGGTGATCAGCGCACGCGTTTCCTCGATGTGCTTGCGGAGCTGGATGCCTTCACCAATCGGCACCCCGAGGTGAGGCTCGACGAGGTTTCGGCGATCCGGCAGATCACACTTCGCGCGCTGGAGATCGACTGATTCGTTTCCTTCGACACGACCGTCGTTCGGCCATGCTTCCGGGGTTTCTCTGCCTCGCCGCGTGCCAGCAGGGCGCACCGACGCCAACGCTCGTTCTCGAACCGCAACTCGTAACACAGCACGTTCAATCGGATGCGCTCTTCATCGGCCTGAGCATTGTCGATACGGCGACGGTCTGGCTGGGCGGATCGGGCGGCACGTGGGCGCGTACAATCGATGCGGGAGCGACATGGAGCACCGGTGTCGTGTCCGGCGCCGATTCCCTCCAGTTTCGCGACGTGCACGGCGTTGACGGCAGCACTGCGTACCTCCTGAGTATCGGCAACGGCGAGCAGTCGCGCATCTACCGTACGATGGATGCCGGCGCGACCTGGGCGGCCGTTTTCACGAATGACGAGCCGCGCGCGTTCTTCGATTGCTTCGCGTTCTGGGACGCGACGCATGGCATCGCATTCAGCGACTCGTTCGATGGCGCGTTCCGCATCATCACGACAACGGACGGCGAGA
>JBOHRL010000105.1:0-13362 GCA_050732695.1 Longimicrobiales bacterium
GAGAGACGCGGGGGTTGCCCGTCTCCGGCGACCCGCTGAGATCGCCTGAGAGCGAGGTTCGGCTGCAGGGCAAGGGTTCCGGTACCCCCCGGATCGCTGTCGCGCGCCTTCGTATCACGCTATTAACGCCTGCATCTTGCGCTCGAAGTTCATGGGGGACAGCTGGCCAAGCGCGGAGTGCCGACGGTGTGGATTGTACCAGCCCTCGATGAACTTGAATACGGCCAGTCGGGCTTCCGCCGGCGTGCGCAGGGTGCTGCGTTCCAGCAGCTCGCATTCCACCGTGGCGAAGAAGCTCTCGCACAGCGCGTTGTCGTAGCAGTCGCCCACACTGCCCATGGACGGCCGTACACCCGCTTCCTGGCAACGCTTGCCAAACGCGAGCGACGTGTACTGGCGCCCTGATCGGAGTGGTGAATCACCGCCCGAGGTCGCCGCTGGGCAATCGCCATGTTCAAGGCAGCCAGCACGAGATCGGTGCGCAAGTGGGTCTCCATGGCCCAGCCCACCACGCGCCGGCTATGGACATCGAGCACCACCGCCAGGTACAGGAAACCGGACCGGGTCGGGACGTACGTGATATCAGCCACCCAGAGGTGGTCCTGCTTCTCGGCTGCGAACTGCCGCTCGACCAGATCCGGGGCCGGCCGGCTCTCCCGGTCGCGACGCGTCGTCTTCACCTTGCGCCGGCGGCTCACGCCCTCGAGCCCGGCTTCCCGCATGAGACGACCCACTCGCTTCTCGCCCACGCGCTCGTTCTCCTCCCGCAACTCCGCATGCACGCGCGGGCGCCCGTACGTACCGTGCGACGTCTCATGAATCGCGCGGACCCGTGTCCTCAGGTGCGCATCCCGTCTGGAACGCTCCGAAGGGGTACGCTTCCGCCACGCGTAGTAGCCGCTGGTGGAGACCTCCAGCACTCGGCACATTGTGGCGATCGGATACAAGGCCTGGTGCGCTCTCACGAATCGGTAGACGTCCGCGGTACGGCATCGGTCTCCCGAGCGAACCAGGCCGTGGCTTTTGCCAGGATCTCCCGCTCCACACGCAACTGCTTGTTCTCGCGCCGGAGCCGGCGCAGCTCGTCCTGCTCCTGGCTCGTCAGGCCATCGCTACGCTGCCCCCCGTCCAGGTCCGCCTGCTTCACCCAGTTGCGGATCGCCTGGCCCGACTTCGAACTCCCTCCCCAACTCCTCCGGATTCCGCCCGGCCCGAACCAGCTCCACCATCCGGCTCCGAAACTCCGGTGCATAGGAACGCCGTTTCGCCATCGTGGACTCCTTCCTCTCCCAAGGAGAGTAAGTGTCCACCAAACCGGGTCAACTCCAAACCAATTTCGCGTCGCAGCGAGCGATCGAGCGGTTGGGGGCGAAGAAGGACGGCGTGATCCGGCATCATCAGGCGCGCCGCGACGGCACGGTGCGCGATTCCGTCATGTACAGCGTCCTCGCGACCGAATGGCCTGATGTGAAACGGCATCTGCTCCTGCGACTCAGCAACGCGGCTGGCTGAAGCCCTTTGGTGCCGGTAGTTTCTCCGGCTCAATGGACGCCCTTCAGAGCCTGAGCACTGCCCTGACCGGACGCTACTCGCTCCACCGCGAGATCGGCGCCGGCGGAATGGCGACGGTCTACCTGGCGCGCGACGTCAGGCATGACCGCAAGGTCGCCCTCAAGGTCCTGCGTCCAGAACTGGGCGCGGTGCTCGGTGTCGAACGTTTTTTGGCCGAGATCAAGGTTACCGCCAACCTGCAGCATCCGAACCTGCTTCCGCTGTTCGACAGCGGCGAAGCGAACGGATTGCTGTTCTACGTGATGCCATTCGTCGAGGGCGAGACGCTGCGGGCGCGTCTTCAACGGGAACGGCAGCTTCCGGTCGAGGAGGCGGTGCGCATAACGCTGGGCATTGCCAGCGCGCTTCACTATGCGCACGAGCACGGCGTTATCCACCGGGACCTGAAGCCCGAGAACATCCTGTTGCAGGCGGGGCAACCGGTGGTGGCCGACTTCGGCATTGCCCTGGCCGTGTCGAATGCCGGCGGGACGCGGGTCACCCAGACCGGCCTGTCGTTAGGTACACCGCAATACATGAGCCCCGAGCAGGCGACCAGCGATCACACGATCGATGGCCGGACCGACATCTACTCGCTCGGCGCCATGCTCTACGAGATGTTGACGGGCGAACCGCCGCACATCGGGAATTCGGCGCAGGCGATCATCGCGCGGGTTTTGACAGACAAGCCGCGATCCGTGCGACTGGTGCGCGACACCGTACCACCGCAGGTCGAGGCGTCCATCGACAAGGCGCTCGCCAAGCTCCCCGCGGATCGCTTCAGTACGCCTAACGAATTCGCCGAGGCGCTGCAGGGACGCATGGTGCTCGCCGCGACGGGAGCCGCGCCAACCGCACGTGCGAGTCGCGCGTGGGCAGCAGGGTCGCTGCCCTGGGTGGGTGCGTTTCTGCTCGCCACTGCTGCGGCGGCCTGGGGCTGGCTTGGACGGCCGGCGCCTGCCATCCCACCGACCGTGCGCTTCGAACTGGCCTTCCCCAGAGAACGCGGCCTGGCAGCAACCGGCACTCTCAGCACCCTCGAACTCACGCCAGATGGCAGGCGCATCGTGTACAACGGCCTGTCCGCGGGTGGGCGACAGCTCTTCGTGCGCGACATCGACCAGCTTGAAGCTCGGCCTCTTGCTGGGACCCAGTCAGCCAGCATGCCCTCCGTCTCGCCAGATGGTCGGTGGGTGGCCTGGAGTTTTGTTGGGCGGCTGCGGAAAACTCCAATCGATGGGGGCGCTTCCGTCGAGATTGGGCCGGCGCCTAGGGCCAACAGCATCGCCTGGATTTCGAATGACGAGCTGGTAGTCTCGGCGTCGACGAAGGGTGGGTTCGCCGCACTGTGGCGAATTCCAGCGTCCGGCGGAGAGCTGCGTCCGTTCACACAGTTCGATTCTGCGACGCGAGAGGGATTCCAGCAGGACCCAGTAGTCCTTCGTGAACACGGGCTCGTGCTGTACACCAGCAACCGGCTCGGCTCATTGATTGGTCGGCTCGGCGTAGCTCGGCTGGATGGCTCGACCAGGATTCTCAACCTGCTAGTCGACCGGGTGCTGGGATACGCCCTGGGGCACGTGATCTACATCGGCGAGGACGGCGCGCTGATGGCCGCCCCCTTCGACACGCGTTCGCTGGAGACTCGCGGCGCCCCGATCGCTTTGGCACAGGGGCTCGCGCGCAACGCGGCGGCGCTTTCGGCATCTGGCACCCTCGCGCATTCGCTGGGCAGCTCGACTGGCGAAGTCGTGATGGTCGATGACCGCGGGGCGAGCTCGCCGTTAGTCGGCGAACCCGGACGTTACGCGCACCCGCGGCTGTCGCCAGACGGGAAGCGACTGGCGATTGATATCACCAGCGGTTCGACGACGGACCTGTGGACGTTCGACGTCGCGTCAGGCACCCCAACACGCCAGACGACATCAGACAACAATGACCGACCGGAATGGACCACCGACGGCACCCGTCTGCTGTACTTGTCCACGCGCGGCGGTGGCAACTACTCCGTCTGGTCGCAGCTCGCCGACGGCAGCGGCCCGGCCGAGGAGTTGTTTCGCGGACCTAACTCGGTTCGCGAGGTCCAGCCCACTCCGGATGCACGTGTGTTGATCTATCGTGAAGACCACCCGGACAGCCTCCGGGACATTCGCCTGGCCTCACTGGACAAGAAGGATTCACCCACGCCGTTGGTCGCGACGCGTTTCGACGAACTCATGCCCCGCCTCTCTCCCGACGGACGCTGGCTGGCCTATCAGTCCGACGAGTCCGGCCAATACGAGATCTACGTGCGGCCGTTCCCGGCGGGAGGCGGGCGCATCACGATTTCGAACGGCGGAGGATCCGAGCCACTCTGGTCCCGCGATGGGAGACTCTTCTACCGCAAGGGACAGGAACTCATTGCGATCGGCTATTCAACGAATCCCGGGTTCGCTATTACATCGCGACGCGTGCTCTTCTCCGCCAACTTCGATCTCCACCCGTACCATCCGAACTACGACGTCACCGCGGACGGCAGGCGATTTGTCATGATCAAGCCGGGAAATCAGGAATCGCAGGTCGTCGTGATCGTGAACTGGATTGAGGAGCTGCGGCGGCGCCTGGGGACAACGCCCTAGGCAAACCGACGGCCCACAGGCTGTGGGCCCCTTGCGGCAGTTCCGCGGTGGTTGCGGCAACCGGCACACAGTTCCAATAGGTAACAGCCGGTTTTCGACCCCTGAGCCCGGGCTCGTACGCCCTCCCGGGCCGCGATGTGGCAGCCACGCGATAGCCAGAGCGTGACGGTATTGGACTTTGCCGTAACCCTGGCCTTTGGCGTGACGTTTCCGGCCATTTCTGGCACGACACCTGCCTTGTGATGCGTCGCACAGACCTAACGTGAAGTCTGGCATCGGGCTCCCCAACAACATCACAGGCCCCGCAACGATGGATTCCAAGGTCCTGCTTACATCAATCGCACGACGGTCGACGACGCTCCGGAACCGGCGCGGCATCACGATGGTCGAGTGGATGACGGTCATTGTCATCCTCGGCACCATGTTCGCCATCGCGCTTCCGCGGGTGAACAACAGCATCCGGCAGCGTCGTGTCATCGCGGCCAGCAATGCCGTCAACGCGGACATTCCGGTGGCATTTTCGCTCGCCGCCCGGCAGCGAAAACCGGTCTCGCTCACCTATGACGCCGCATCAGGCGAATTGCGCGTGTTTGATCGAAAGGACTCGACCACGATCGCCAAGCGCGGTATCAGGCGCTCGGTGACGCGCTGGTACAGGACCTCATGATGCAGGTTCGTCGTGAGGGCATGGAGGCAGTTCTCCGCGACCGCGCCTCGAGCTTCGTGGCGCTTCAAGAAGACTTTGCGAACCGAGAGTCCATCTTGATCGAACAGTACGACAGGACAATGGCCAGCCTACGGTCCCGTTGACCGGGAGCGCTTTGCATTCGCTATGCTCGACGCGAGCTTGCCGCCTCTGGTTTGGCGATCTTGACGCCGCGCAGCATACGCCCGAACCGTCAGGCCGCATTCGTCTGTAGCGAGGGTCGAAGATGAAGTTGCGATACAAGACTCTGATCATAGCCGGAGTGGTTGTGCTCCTCATCGTCGCGGGCCTTCTGACCCTGGAAACCGTAGGCCGGAGCCGCGGGGTGTCGCGCGTTGCGGTCCCGTCCAGCAGCATGATCGAGAAGCTCGCCACAGATGCCGACTACGCTGACAGTTACATGTGGACCGTTCCCGCAGCATTGTTCCCGGACACCCGGGCGCTCGATCGGTTCGCGTTTCAACGCAGCGCCGTGGCAGGCGAGACATCTGATGAGATCATGTACATGGGCGGCTCATCGGGGCACGTGTACCACATCTCGTATCTTCGGCGGCGGGAGGATGCCGAGACCAAACTCCATGTGTCGACCACAGTGCACTACAAGAACTGGAGCGGGTGGCTCTACTTCACGATGGTGCGCCCCGGGCATCGGCGACTCACCCCGTACATGGTCAGCGTGATGATTCGCCAGGCCGCAGGCGTCGCAAGGTGATGCGCTCCGTCGGGCGGACTCGCCGCTGCGACACCTGTGTCCAATTTCGCGCTGCCCGAGCGTTCCTTCTCTGTCGTTGGAGATCATCGCCGTGATGGTGAACAAAGAGAACCATGCAACGTGGATTGGTGTGGGCGGCGGTCGGTAGCATCGCTTTGCTGTATGCCTGTTTCTCGGACCGTCCCGGACAGGTGACGGGCCCGGCAGACGGCAATTGCAACATCGCACTCGATTCACCCGTCATCGGTGAGCCGGGCGTGATCCTTGCAATGAATAACTTCCAGTTCCTACCCGGGGAACTACGGATTCCTCGAGGCACGCGAGTTACCTGGGTGAACTGTGAATCGACGGTCCTCGACTTCCACACGGCGACGTCGGACACGGGTATCTGGGATTCACCTGAGATGCTTCAGGGCGAGAGTTTCAGTCGCGTCTTCGATCTGCCCGGGCGCTTCCCGTACCACTGTGTGCCGCATGAGCCCTTCATGACCGGAGTCATCATCGTCGAGTAGCTCCGATCGTACACACACGTTATACAGGAGGAGGGAATCCAATGGTTCGCAGGTCCCTGTTTGTTCTGTTGACGATGAGCGTCCTGTTCGGTGTCGCTGGCTGCGACGAAGATGAAGGACCGGAGTCCGAAACCTTCACAGCAACGCTCAATGGTGCCAACGAGCGGCCCGACCCGGTCGATACGGACGCGACCGGCACGGCCACGTTCACCGTGGACGGACAGTCGATCGATTTCTCGATCACCGTCAACGACATGGTAGGAGCGAGACTGGCTCACATCCACGGACCGGCCGCGGCGGATGGAAGCAACACGGCCGGTGTCGCAGTGACGCTGCTCGTGCCGATTCCGGCGCCGGGTGCGGACATCTCGGCAGGCGTGCTGTCGAGCGGAACGATCCCCAGTGCCGACTTTGCGCTCGCACAGGGCGTCGTTCTCGATTCGGTCCTTGCGTGGATGCGATCCAACCGCGCGTACGTGAACGTTCATACCGTGGTGAACGGCGCCGGCGAGATCCGCGGAACCATCGTCAGGAACTGACGCGCCTGCTCGTTGCAGCGGCTTTTCGCGCGTACAGGCCCGGATCCCGCTCCGTTCAGGAGAACCTTCATCAGCCCCTGAACCGGTTCGGCGATTAGGCGCTGCGATCGACTCGCATGACGGTGTTGAGCAGTACGTTGGCCCCGTTCACAATATCCGCCGGCGGTGTGAACTCGCGCGGCGAGTGACTGATGCCGTCGACACTCGGGACGAAGATCATGCCCATGGGCGCCAGCCTTGCGATCTCCTGCGCGTCGTGGCCGGCCCCGCTCGGCAGCCGCAACGTCGTGAGCGCGAGCTCGCCAGCCGTGCTCTCGATCATTGTCTGCATCGCCTCATCCGCCCGAGCCGGCAACGTGCGATAGATCTCCTCGAAGCCGAACCGCGTGCCCGTAGTCTGGCCGATCCGTTCCGCCTCTGTCTGAATCCGTGCAAAGATGCGGTCCACCGTGTCGAGGTCGAGGTCGCGCATCTCGAGCGTGAGGCGCGCGCGGCCGGCGATCACGTTCGGCGCGCCGGGCTCGGCGTCGATCATGCCGACCGTTGCGACCTGGCGGCCCGCGACGGATGTGACGATGCGGTTGGCGGCGTCGATGAAGCGGGCGGCAGCCAGAATGGCATCCTGGCGCTGGTCCATGGGCGTCGTACCGGCGTGATTCGCGAAGCCGTCCACGGTCACGGCCCAGCGCTTGATGCCGACAATGCCTTCGACGACTCCGATGTCGATCGAGCGGGAATGCAGAATGGCGCCCTGCTCGATGTGCAGCTCGAAGTAGGCGTGAATCGAGCCCGGCTCGCGCCTCACCTCGGCGAGGCGGTCCGGGTCGCCGCCGAGGAAACGGATCCCATCGCGGATGGTCCTTCCGCTGTGCGTCATCTGGTCGAGGTAGCGCGCCGGTTCCTCACCGCGCACGGCTCGACTCCCGGCCTTGCCGTTCTCCTCGTTCTGGAACACGATGACCTCGAGCGGATGGCGCAGCTCGATCGATTGGTCATGGATCGTGCGCGCGACTTCGATCGCCGCGATCGACCCGACCTGGCCGTCGTAGTTGCCGCCGCCCGGTACCGAGTCGATATGCGATCCGATCATGATGGGCGAGAGCCCGGCCCGCCTGCCCTCGCGGCGGCCGATCAGGTTGGCCGCAGCATCGATGCGAACGGTCAGACCGGCATCGCGCATGAGGCCGGCAGCCCACGTTCGTGCCGCGCGATCCGCTTCCGAGTACGCGATCCGGTCGATGCCGCCATCGGCGTTCCGGCCGAATCCACGCAGTTCCGCGAGCCAGCCGTTGAGCCGCTCACCATTCACACGCGCAAGCTGCACTCGCCGGGTTGCGCCAGTGACCGTTGCCGCTGCAACAGCGGTCAGAAACGTGCGCCGCTTCACATCGCACCCAGCAGCTTCAGGACGGGTCCGGCCTGTGCGAAGAATCCCGGCACTCCGCCCGTGTGCAGGAATACGATCGTCTCGCTGGCCTTCAATTCGCCGTCACGAATGTGGGCCAGCACTCCCGCCATCGCTTTCCCCGAATAGACCGGATCGAGCAGCACACCCTCCGTGCGCATCACGAGACGGATCGCCTCGATGCACGCTTCCGTCGGGATTGCATAACCCTCGCCGTAGTGATCCTGGTCCGTCACCAGATCGTCCGGCATGATCCGCGTTGCCACGCCGAGCAGGGTAGCGGCCTCGTTCGCGATGCGCACTGCATGATCGCGCTTTCCCGGCTCGCCGCCGCTGACGGCAATTCCCGTACATCGATAACTCGCATTGAAGAGCCGTGCGCCCAGCTCCAGACCGGCCTGCGTGCCGCGTGACCCACTCGCATGGTAGAGACGTGTCGGGCGCAGCCGCAGCTCGTCGAGTTGGGCCATCAACTCGCGTGTGGCATCGACATAACCCAGTGTGCCAATGGCGTTCGATCCGCCCAACGGAACGAGGTAGGGCACCTCACCGTCTCGTTCGAGAGCGGCAATGACATCGACAATCTTCTGCGCCTCCGCGGCGGCCGCGTCTTTCGAGTCCGATCCGTGCACGAAGTGGACAGTCGCATCGAGTAGTCGATCGATGAGCAGGTTGCCCTGCGTTTCAGGTGAAACGTGGTTGCTCGACAGCACAAGTTCAGCGTTCATGCCGGCAATGCGCGCAGCCGCAGCGGTCATGCGCGCGTGATTCGACTGGACGCCGCCTGTTGTGATGAGGACGGTCGCGCCCTTGAGCTTTGCATCGCCCACGAGAAACTCCAGCTTTCTCGCTTTGTTGCCGCCGAGGGCCAGGTCTGTGAGGTCATCGCGCTTGAGGAGAATGCGCGGGCAGGCGAGCCGACCGCCGAGCGCTTCGCGCAGGCGTGTCGCTTCCTGGACCGGCGTTGGCAGTCGCGCGAGACGGAAGCGCGGTTGCGAATCGAGATTCATCCCTGACCGCTCAGATCTCGAACGGTGCGGCGTCTCGCGAAGCCGTACCGTTCTTGCCGAGATGCCGGATCGTAGCCTCGAGCATCGACACCATGATGCGCAACCGGTTCGCGTCCCTGATTACGCCCGACACTTCGTACACCAGTTCCATCCATTCTGCCTTGTTGATGCCCTTTTGTCGAAATGGCCTGATCTCGAGTTTGCCGGCGCGCAATACGACCAGTGGGCCGGCGACATCGCGTAGCAGCAGGAGCGATTGCACTTTGCCCACACTGTTCGATTGCACGATATACGCCTCATCCACGCCCGGTACACCGACCTCCAGATCCTGCATACCGAATCGTTTGCCAAGCTGGCTGAAGATCGTACTCCTGTAGATGCGGAAACGCAGATCGTCTCGTGCACGGAAAACCGAACGAACGCGCGTGTAGTTCTGGCTCGTTTTCCCGCTCGATTGCGTGTACGAGTCCAGAACCACTACCCATGCATCGGCTTTGAACCGGACGCCGCGCACTCGCCCGCGGCGATCGTGAACGAGTGTGCCGCCCGACTCGGCGGCCAGCGCTTTCCAAACCTCGTCCTTTCGTGGCTTCCTCGCCATCCTCACCCGGTCTCCGGTGTGCGATCCGTCTGTGCTGCGCCGACCGATGATGCCGCGGACGGGCCCGTCGAACAAGGCACCCTGCCGGTCACGGCCGCGACACGGTGGCGACCCGCTTCCGGCCGATCGTTGGAAACGCGTTCGTTGACCTTGCCCGTCAGCCAGATGTACGTTGGCCACCGCCTGTAGCACCGGATCAACCTCCGAACCGGCAAGTCCATGTCTGTGAAATCCGTTCGATTCGAAACGGAGTATCACGTTGCGGACGGCGATGTGCGCATCACGATCCGCATCGGCGAAGGTCAGTTCGGCACGTCCGTCATGACTCTCGAGGACCGCGTCTTCGGGCCGGGCGATGTGAACGATGTTCTGCTCGGGCCGGGTTCTCAGCTCGGCGGACTCGTGCTCCAGGTCAAGTCGATCGTCACCGACATCAACGACATGACGGATCGTACCAGCATCGCATACGAACTGGAGGGTGGCCACGTGCCCGCAACCCACGTCCTTGTTGCATCGGTCGACGAGGAAGGCGGCTCCGTCATCTACCGGTCGCGGATCCGATTCCTGTGAATCCCGCCGAGCGCGTCATGGCGGTGACTGCCGTCGCGCTCCTCGCGTTGCTGCGGCAGTCCGCCGGCCACGCGCAGGATCTCCGCCTCGAGCTGGACAGTCTTCGAGCGCCGGTATCGCCTGCGTTCGTTCTCCTCGGCGTCGCGCCCACTGCCATCGAGCGACCTTCGTCGTTGCGTGCGATCGCGATCAGCGCGGTGTCCGCCTTGCGCCGGACCAATGGTCTGATACCCGAGGATTATGCGATCGAAACAGCACCGTACTGGATGCGATCGAGACCGGCCATCACACTTGAAGACCTGCGCACGGCAGATCCGCACGAGACTGCCTTGCACACCCTCGGCATTTCACTGGCGACCACACGCTACGAGTTCGATCCTGATGGCGATATCCCCGCGTTACGCGGAACGCGCATCGGTGCCGGCGTCCGCTTCATGCTGTTCGATGGAACGCCATCGCCCGCGTTCGATTCGCTGATCGACAGCCTGCGCGCTCTGCATTCGCGCTGTCTGGTTCTGCCCGAGCCCGAGGATGAGGCCTGTGTCGAAGAACTCGGCACGCAGGATATCGCTCGCGCAATCCAGAGTGAGGCGCGCGATCCGGGCGGCTTCGTGCTCCAGGTTTCCGCGGCGCTCACGGGCGACTTCCCGAACGATGTGTTCGATGCCGGCCAGATCCATCGCGCCGGCGTGTGGATCACACCGGGCTGGCGCCTGCGTGACCGCGAAGTCGAGTTGTTCGGCGTCGCCCGCTATCTGCGCGACCGCGTCGGCGGCATCGGAGGCGAACACGCGGACGTGTTCGATGCAGGCGGGCGTGTCGGATGGGATCGCCAGCGCTTCGCGCTGAGCGCCGAAGCGGTGCAGCGGACCACGCGCGTGGCAGGCGAATCGGAGACGCGCTATCGCGTGACCGGCATGATCGAGGCGAGGCTGGCCGAGTCGATCCTCGCCTCGCTCACGATCGGCAAGGGGTATGAGCCAGCCGAGTCCGATCCCGCCGGCCGTGACCGCGTCGTTGCCACACTCGGCATCGGCTTCGGCGCAGGCGCGCGGCCAGCCGTCGCCATTCCGCTGGCCCCCGCGCGATAACCCTCGTTCATCGGGTCTTCGGACCAGCGGCTGCGATCGCGCTCAATGGGTCGAGTGCGCCGAACCGAGGCCGCGCAGCAACGGGTGCAGCGTGAGCGCGGTCGCCGCGAGGATGACCGGTGTTGAAACGAGCGCCGCGGATCGGGCTCCGATCATGTCACCGAGGACACCCGCGCCGATGACGCCGATCGATCCGGCAGCCCAGGCCGCGCCCATCACGATGGCCGAGCCGACAGCCGTGCCGAACGGCAGCATCTCCTGCGCACTGATGATGATGGGAGGCATGAGCGCCATCGTCGCGCAGCCGGCGAGGACTGCGGCAAACAGGCCGGCCGGGCTTCCCGGCGGGAGATACAGCGCAAAGAAATGGGCCGGCAGCGAAACCAGAGTGAGCAGCATGAGAATTCGGCGTCGCTCCATGCGATCCGTGAGCCAGCCACCCACGAGGCTGCCGGCTGCCTGGCCGACGAAGTACGCCGTGAGCGCCAGCGCGCCCAGCGCTTCCGAGCCACCAGCGGCCGCAACGGCAATCGGCTGCATCGTCTGAAACACGCGCTGCACGAACGTCGCGATGGCACTGATCCCGAACAACAGTCCGAGCGGGCCGGCCAGAGCCGACAGAACCGCGCGCGCTGACGGCGGTGGTTCGGCCGAACGTGCATGGCCGGGCGGCAGAATCAGGAACAGCACAGCCAGCAGCAGAATCGGCGGTATCATCGCGACCCACATGCGCTCGAGCCCGAACAGCGCCACGAGCGCGACCGCCAACAGCGGACCCGCCGCATAGCCGGCCGACCCGCCGAACGAGAACAGCGACAGCCGAAGTCCGCTGCCCCGCCCGTCTGCCACGCGCGCCGCCATCGACGCGCCCGGCGGATGGAACGCAGCACTGCCCAGCCCGCCGAGCGCCAGAAGCAGAACCAGCACCAGAAACGTCGGCGCCACACCGATCAGCGACATGAAGACGCACGAAAACAGAGGTCCCAACACGATGAACAGCCGGCGATCATAACGATCCGATAGATAGCCCATGACCGGCTGAAGCAGCGAAGCCGCCAGCGCGAGCGTCGTCGTCAGCATCGCCGCAAGCGTAATCGAAAGCCCCAACCGATCCATGATCCGCGGCAGCAGCGGATGCAGAAACGCCGCATACGCATCGTTCAACCCATGCGCAACGGCAACCGCCGCCGCAACTCCAGTCGTCGTGCCTAGCACACCCCGCCGACGTTGTCTGATTTCCGCAATGGCTTCTGTCATGGCTCACGAAGATCGGAGCTTCACCCGGCCGCGTGAAGAGGGCGGCGAGCGGCGGGTGAGGGTGAGGGGGCCGCGTTCTCAAGGGGGCGAGCGGCGGGTGAGGGTGAGGGTGGAACGAGGTGAGGGTGAGGGGCTGCGGGAGAGGGTGGGGGAGCGGTTGGGTATGAGACCAGGAGATCGGAGACACTCCAGCGCAAACGAAGGCACCAGGCGGAGGCGACGCGACCCGCGGAACGAAACCGCCGCGCTCAGCAGCAGCGCTTTGATACGTTCGTGCGCGAATACGATTTCGAACGCCCTTATGAAGCCCTGGCCGATGGCGGGCACCGGCCGACCGTACCAGCCCTCCGAGCGACGCTTGCCCCGGCGCGGCGAGTCACCGGGGCGGGCTACCCGGAGGCTTTCGAACGCCAACAGGTTCGCGGGGATGGCTGCATCAAGTGGGGCCTGTCGACTCGAACCGGTCCACGAGAACACCTGGCTCGTCCACTTCGGGCCGCCGCTCCTCGGCGTCCTCGGCCCTGAAAGGAGGGCTCCTTACGGCACCCGCGAAAGTCCTACAGTGGGTCGGACCGACAGTCTTCGGCTATGGCCGGTTACTCGTTCCTTCACTCGTGCAGTATGAATCCTCCCGTTTTCGAGAACGGTCGGTACGGCAGGTTCAGTCGGTTGTATCCGCGACCAGTACCTTCCCCCACCCTCTCCCGCAGCCCCTCACCCTCACCTCGTTCCACCCTCACCCTCACCCGCCTTTTCGCTCACCTCACCTCGTTCCACCCTCACCCTCACC
>JBOHRL010000106.1:0-44309 GCA_050732695.1 Longimicrobiales bacterium
AGTTCGGCAGACTCGGCGGCCGTCAGCGCGACGTGCAGCTTGCCGCACTCGCGCCACTCGACGTCGATGCCGGTCGCATCGCGGATGCGGCTGGCGAAATCGGGATAGCGGTCGAAGCTTGCGGCCGCGAGTCCGGCCAACGGAGAATCGGTCCCGGCCTCGCCCAGTGGCGAAAGCATGCCGGCTGCTGCTGACGTCGCGGCCGCTCCCGGCGTGTTGCGCTCGACCACGGCGACCCGCATACCGCGCCTTGCCGCTTCCCACGCAACCGCACAGCCGATTACGCCGCCACCGGCGACAACAACGTCGGGACTAGCCGCCACCAACTCGCCCGGTGCCCTCGTTCAGATAACGCTGTGCCAGCTCCACGTAGTGATCCGCGCTGTGGAGCACCCAGTCAGCGGCATCGCCACTCAGCGTCTTCCGGATGCGTGCGGGCGCGCCCGCCACGAGTGCTCGCGGTGGTACCTCCATCCTCTCGGGCACCACGCTCAATGCGGCGACCAGTGCTTCCTCGCCGATCACGGCCTCGTGCAGAATCACCGCATTCATGCCGATCAGCGCACTGTCATGGATGATACAGCTCTCGAAGACGGCGCCATGGCCGACGGTCACGGCATCGCCTACGATCGTCGGGCCGCGGGCACTGACGTGCAGAACGCAGTTGTCCTGGATGCTCGTTCGTTCGCCGATGCGTATGCCGTGCACGGGTTGATCGCCGCGCAGGACCGCACCGAACCAGATACTCGAATGTGCCCCCACCTCGACGTTGCCGATGAGCACGGCGGTGGGTGCGACGAAAGCCGTGGGATGTACACGCGGTGTATGGGCACCAAAAGGGATCAGGCGAGGATCGGGCGAACTCATCCGTCGCGGCCGCTCCGATGCGCGGTCGCGGCATGGGCTGCACCATCGGAATCCGGCGTTCGCGCCGGGCGTCGCCGCGTCGTCTCCACCTCGCCTGAAGGTTCGCCTGCCGGAGTTGCAGCGATATCCACACCGGGTGGACGCGGTGACGGTGGCGGGGGCGCCGTCGGGCGCTCTGCGAAATCACCTGTCGTGGCCGGCCGCCGCAGACGGACGCGGTCCACCATCGTTTCTGAAGCCTCGAGGATCTCGATGGCGATGCCTTCACGCTCGAAGCGCTCGCCCGGCAGCGGCACGCGCCCGAGTTCCTCCAGCAGATACCCGTTCATGGTGCGGTGCTCGAGCTGCGGAAAGTTCACATTGAACATGTGGTTGAGTTCGCGCAGGTCGACATCACCTGCGGCGACGATCTCCGTCCGTGAGACGCGCGTGATCGGTTCTTCCGCGAGATCGGTTTCATCCACGATCTCGCCGACCAGTTCCTCGAGCACGTCCTCGAGGGTGACGAGCCCGTCCGTGCCGCCGTATTCATCGACCACGATCGCCAGGTGGATCCGGCGCGTCTGGAAGTCCCGTAACAGCTTACTGAGAGTGATGTTGCCGGGCACGATGAGCGGTTCTCTCGCGAGCTCGCGCAGCGTGACATCGCGCTGGCCGACGACGAGCGCCTGATACGCGTCCCGCAGGTACAGCACACCCGTAATGTTGTCGATCGTGTCGTGATAGACGGGGACGCGCGAGAATCGCACAGAACCGAGTTCTGCTACGATGTCACGCAGGAGCTGATCGTCGCGCCAGGCATGGATATCGACGCGCGGCGTCATGATGTCCCACGCCTGTGTCTCGTCCATCCGGAACGCTCGCTCGATCAGGACGCGTTCGTGGTCTTCGATCGCGCCTTCCGTGTGACCCAGCGCGGTCAACTGCCGGATCTCCGATTCAGTGACTGCGTTCGGATCCGCGCCATTGCGCGGCCGGAACCTCGCGACGCGTGCCAGAACGTCGAGGATCGGACCGAGGACGCGCGTGATGACGAGGAGACCGGGCGCGAGAATCAACGCGAAGCCAGGTCCCTGACTGCGCGCCCACCCGAGCGGCAGCAGTTCGCCAAAGTAGAGGACGAGGAAGGAGAGAACGCCGAGCGCGATCGCGAGACCAACGGTGCCGACCTGCACGATGGTCCCATACGCGACGAGCGCGCCCGCTGCCACATCCATGAATGTGTCGGCGAAGCGCAGCAATAATTGCACGCGTTCCGGCCTGGCGCGGAGCTGAGCCAGCGCGCGGCTCCCCCGTACACCCTCTTCGGCAAAACCGCGGATACGCGATTCGCTCGGCGCGAAAACGGCCAGTTCCGCAGCAGTCAGGAACGCGGACAGGAAGATCGCAGCAGCGACTGCAAGCACCACGAGGAGCATCACGGGGACGCTCCCGACGCGCGCCCTCGATCGTCGCCGCGTCTACTGTCGTCTACGTCCATTTCCGGCTCTGCTGGATGAGTTCGTCGACGAGGTCGCCCGCCGCACGCCCATCCGCCTCCGCCTGGAAGTTTGTCACGATGCGATGCCTCAGCACCGCAGGCGCGACCGCTCGCACATCATCAAAGTTGGGCGCTCCTCGCCCCGCCATTGCCGCACGGGCTTTGGCGCCCAGAACCAGATACTGCGATGCCCGCGGGCCGGCTCCCCACGATACGTAGCGTCTCGTCGACTCCGGCGCCTGTTCATCCTCCGGCCGCGTCGATCGCGCAAGGCGAACCGCATAGGCGACCAGCGAAGGTGGCGCCGGTACTCGCCGTACAAGTCTCTGCAACGACGACAGCTCGGAAGCGTTCAGAACCGCACGGATCTCCGGCTCCTCCGCTCCCGTCGTCTGAAGCGCGACTTCCTCCTCTTCCTGCCGCGATGGATACCCGATACGCAACTCGAGCATGAACCGATCAAGCTGCGCTTCCGGCAACGGGTACGTGCCCTCCTGCTCGATCGGATTCTGCGTCGCCAGCACGAAGAAGGGACGATCGAGGAGCATCGTCTCCCCCGCTGCCGTCACCGCTCGCTCCTGCATCGCCTGAAGCAACGCGGCCTGCGTCTTCGGCGGTGTGCGATTGATCTCGTCCGCCAGAATCACATTCGCGAACACCGGCCCGCGCACGAACCGAAACAGCCGTTTGCCTGTCGAACGATCCTCTTCCAGTACTTCCGTCCCCGTGATGTCCGTCGGCATCAGATCCGGCGTGAACTGGATCCGGCTGAACCGAAGCTCGAGCGCCTGGGCCAGCGTTGAAACCAGCAGCGTCTTCGCAAGGCCCGGGACCCCCACCAGCAACACATGTCCATCGGCCAACAATGCCGTCAGAAGACCCTCTACGATCACGTGCTGACCAATGACCCGGCGCGCAATTTCCGACTCCAACCGCCTGCGCGCATCCGTCAGATGCTCGAGTAGCATCTCATCGGCATCAGCCGGTTGCCGCACCGCGCTCGCTTCCATCCGCTCCTCGTCTCGATGACTACCGGCCCGACGCCTCGCCCAACACAAACGGCGTGCTCAGCTCGACCGCATGCGTCGTCGAAACCACCTGAGCCACCGCCTCGTACTCCCCACTTCGATCACCAGCCATCCAGCGCGCCTCGTACTCCAGCACTCCGCCCGCTTCCACTTCCTCCGTCCCCAACGCTTGCATGAACGACTGGTCAGCCGACCACCGCCACACCTCTGACCCCGCACTGTCCCGCACCGCAAAGTCGTACCGCTGGCCACTCGTGAACTCCAGCAGTGCCGGAGCCGTCCCTCCGTTCGAGACCTGGAGCAAGAATGTCACCGTGTCCCCTGCAACGCGGACCGTCAGCGTCGGGCTCACCTCCGAAGCGGCCGCTTCCGCCCGGCCAGCAGACGTATCGTCCCCCTCCTGCCTTCCAGAAGGATTGCACGATGACAGGAGGACGGCGATCAGGACGCCTGCACGGCGGGTCACGGACTGAGGCACGCGAGTTCGGGCCGGTCTCGGGCTTGGTTCGCTCAACTAACTCTGTGCCGGGTCAGCACTTCAGTCGTCCCGGCGCGCCCGGGCGCGCGCAGGTCTGCAAGATATTCTCGCTGCGGCAGAAGCGTCAAGTCGGGGGCGCTTGCGAAAAATTTCACAAGCTCGTATTCTAAGGCGGGCCAACCGGGAACGACTCAGCCGGACGAGCACACGGCGGGCAGGCGAAGGAGCCGGCAGGGGAGGGGGAGCGCGGGCGGAGGCGACAGGCAGGCGCCGGGCTGGAGGGAGGCAGGCATGCCCGAGATCGACTCGAAGTCTTCGAATGTGTCGCGCTACGTGGGCGGCGGTTTCGTGTGGGCGGTGTCAGCGCTGGGTGGTCTGGTGGTGGGAAGATGGGTGGATGAGAAGCTCGGGAGTGAACCGTGGCTGACGCTGGTGGGCGCGTTCGCGGGAGCGGCAGCGGGGTTCTGGTGGCTGGTTCGGGAATTGGTGATAGTACCGGCCCGCCGGGGGCGGGAACGGTCGAACGCGAAGCCGGGGAGCGAGGAATGAGAGTGCTGCTCGCGTACGCGGTAGCGGGACTGGTGATGGTGGTTGTGGCCTGGGTCAGTGCTGGACTGGTCTTCGCGGGTGAAGCGGTGCAGGCGGTGAGGGTTTCGGCGGCGGTTGCGTACGTGGTGCAACTGATCGCGTTCGGGCTGTTGTTGGCGACGCGAGATGCGCATCGGCTGTTCGTGGTAGGGATGGTTGGAGGGATGGGTCTCCGCCTGTGCGCAGTGGCGGTGCTGGGATTCTGGGTGACGCGAACGGAGGCGTATCCGGCGGCGGCGTTCCTTGTAAGTCTGGTGGCTTTCCTGTTCCTGCTGTTGCTGCTCGAGCCGCTGTTCATGCGGAAGGGGATCGTGGCGACATGATGGCGAGGTTCATGGCGGCAGTGCGTGCTGCGCAGGAGGGCGAATCATTCGACATCACGTCGATGATTCTGCACCATCTTGCCGATTCACGCGAACTGGAGATGCCGTGGGGCGTGATTCACCTCCCGCAATGGCCGCCAGTACATATCGGGCCGATCACGATCGATTTCTCCCTCACGAAGCACGTTGTCTACATGATGCTGGCGGCGCTGCTGGTGGCGCTGCTATTGATCGTAGCTGCGCGCGATGCGAAGCGTGCGCACGCCGCGGGTGCGGGCGTTGGCCCGAAGGGTGCCGCGAACGTCGTGGAGGCGTTCATTCTGTACCTGCGCGACGAGGTTGCGCTGCGCAACATCGGCCACGGCGGAGAGCGGTACGTTCCGTACATCGTTGCGGTGTTTTTCTTCGTCCTGTTCTGCAACCTGCTTGGCCTGTTTCCATGGGGCGGATCGCCGACGGGTAATATCTCGGTAACGGCGGCATTGGCGGCGATGACGTTCATCATGGTCGAGGTTGCGGGCATGAAAGCGCTGGGTGCGAAGGGGTACGCGAAGACGATCTTCTACGTGCCGGAAGGTCTTTCACCGGCGATGAAGATCCCGATGTACCTGATCATGACGCCGGTCGAGCTGCTCGGGAAGCTGACGAAGCCGTTCGCACTTGCCATCCGGCTGTATGCGAACATGACGGCCGGTCACGCCGTGGTCCTTGCCCTGACCGGTCTGCTGATCCTCGCCGCGTACGCGAGCCGACTGTTCATCGCGCCCGCGCCAATCATCATGGCCGTCGCGATCATGATTCTCGAGATCTTTGTGGCGTTCTTGCAGGCGTACATCTTTGCGATGCTGTCGGCAGTGTTTGTGGGGTTGATCCGGCAGGCGCACTGAGGGAAACGACGTTTCTGGGGCTGGTTTCTGGGGCTGGTTTCTGGTTTAACGGAGGAACGGCGGGAACGGAAGAACGGCGGGAACGGAAGAACAGCGGGTGCGGGGGGCTGCGTCGGGTTGTCTTGTGTGGTCAACAAGAAACCAGCCCCAGAAACGCACTCGTTCAGTGGGATATGTGTCTTCGGGAACGCGGTGCTCCGTGCGGGTTCCCGTCGTAGTAGCCGGGCGAATGTCCGGCGAGATCCGCGGACTGCGTCGCGGGTGGTGTTCAGCGGCGATGGTCGAGAAGCGGTGGAGCGCCGGTGGTGCGAACGGGGTCGCGCGATCGGAGCGGACGGAGCGGGCAGGAATCGTCCCCGAACGGTGAACGCGGGAGAAACAATGGATCTGCCTGTCCTGGCGATGTTGCAGGAAGGAGCAACGAGCGGTGTGGGCCTGGCGATGCTGGGCAAGGCGGTGGGCGCGGGACTGACGGTCGTCGGCGCCGGCATCGGGATTGGCCGCATCGGCGGCAGCATGACGGAGAGCATGGCGAGGCAGCCGGAGATGGCCGGCACGATTCAGACGGCGGCGATCATTCTGGCGGCGTTGATCGAGGGTGCTGCGCTCTTCGCATTGGTGATTGCGTTCCTGATTCGGCAGTAATCGAACGGTCGTGACGCGGGCGGAGGCGAGTCTTCGCCCGCGTCGCACCCGGTGGAGAAACGCGAAATGAACCTGCTCTGGATGGCGTTGCAGGAGCACGCAGAAGAGGCGCCGAACGTGTTTGCGTTCTCGACGAGCGTCTCGTTCTGGACGGTCGTCATCTTCCTGTTGCTGCTGGCGGTGCTGGCGAAGTGGGCGTTCCCGCCGATTCTGGGTTATGCAGCGGCGCGCGAGAAGCGAATCCAGGACAGTCTGGATGAGGCGAAGCGGCATCGCGAGGAAGCCGAGCAACTGCTGGCCTTGCAGCGACAGGAACTGGCGCAGGCGAAGACGCAGGCACAGGAAGTGATTGCAGAAGGTCGCACGGCCGCGGAGCGGGTGCGTGCGGACCTGCTCGAGCGTGCGAAGCAGGAGCAGGAAGCGGTCGTTGCGCGAGCGAAGGAAGAGATCCGGGTCGAGCGTGACCGTGCAGTCGAGCACGTCCGGCAGGAAGCGGTGGAACTGGCGATCGCGGCGGCGAGCAAGTTGCTCGAGGAGCGATTGGGCGGCGAACAGGATCGCAAGCTTGTAACCGAGTATCTGAAGCGTGCGACACCGGTCGGCGGCAAGCCGGCGGGAGTGGCCTGACGTGCAGGAATCGACGGTAGCGCGCAGTTATGCTTCGGCGCTGTTCGAGCTGGGGCGGCGGACCGGCGAAGCGGAAGCCCTGGGCCGGGCCCTGGACCGCATTGCGGGCCTGGTCGAATCGGATCGTCGTATCCGCGATTTCCTGCGCAGCCCGAAGATCGATGCGGCGGCGAAGAAGAGTGCGCTCACGAAGGCGCTCGGGGCGTCGGCATCGCCGCACTTCCTGAATTTTCTCAAAGTGATGATCGACAAGCGCCGGCAGGCTCTGCTGCCGCAGGTCGCGAGCGAGTACACGCTCATGCTGGATGAGCACATGGGCCGGTTGAACGCACAGGTAACACTGGCGCACGAGCCGGACGAACGTGAGGAAGAAGACATTGCGGCGCGGCTCTCGGAGCTGCTCGGCAAGGCGGTGGTCCCGCACATCCGCGTGGACCGGAACATCCTGGGCGGTATCGTGGTGCGTTTCGGCGACCGCGTCCTCGACGGCTCGCTGCGCAGGCGCCTGATGGCGTTGCGGAGTCGGATGCTCGAGTCCACGGCCGCGAACCCGGTATCGTAAACGAAGTTCAGAACGACGGGACGATCATGGCAAGCACGGAAGCGCAGCTGCGCGCGAGTGAGATCAAGGATGTTCTGCTCCGCCAGATCGAGCAGTACAAGGAAGAGCTGGAGGTCGAGGAAGTCGGCGAAGTCCTCGAGATGAGAGACGGCGTCGCGCGCATCTACGGCCTGACCCGGGCCATGGCGAGCGAGATGCTTGAGATCACGTCTGGCAAGACGGGCGAGACCGCGACCGCACTGGCGTTGAACCTCGAAGAGGACAACATCGGAGCCGTGGTCATGGGTGACTGGACTCTCCTGCACGAAGGCGATGCCGTGCGCCGCACGGGCCGTGTGCTCGATATCCCGGTCGGTGCCGGCTACCTCGGTCGTGTGGTGAACCCGCTGGGCGAACCGATTGACGGCCGCGGCGACATCGCCGTCGAGGACCGTCGCTATATCGACATCGTCGCGCCCGGCATCGTTCTCAGGCAGCCGGTCAAGGAACCGCTCCAGACCGGAATCAAGGCGATCGACTCGATGATCCCGATCGGCCGCGGCCAGCGTGAGCTGATCATCGGCGACCGCGGTACCGGCAAATCAGCGGTCGCGCTCGACACGATCCTGAATCAGCGGGGCGGTGACGTAATCTGCGTGTACTGCGCAGTGGGCCAGCGTGCAGGCAAGGTCGCGAGCGTGGTCGAGACACTGCGCGAGAAGGGCGCAATGGACTACACCATTGTCGTTGCCGCGAACGCATCCGATCCCGCACCAATGCAGTACATCGCTCCCTATGCAGCGTGCGCACTCGCCGAACACTTCATGTGGCAGGGCAAGCACACGCTGGTGATCTACGACGACCTTTCCAAGCAGGCGCAGGCGTATCGGCAGA
Organism: Longimicrobiales bacterium; assembly: GCA_050732695.1. Classification (GTDB taxonomy): domain Bacteria; phylum Gemmatimonadota; class Gemmatimonadetes; order Longimicrobiales; family RSA9; genus JBFFZF01. The sequence goes on from JBOHRL010000106.1 coordinate 8,359, forward strand.
TCTCGCTCGTACTGCGCCGCCCGCCGGGCCGGGAAGCCTACCCGGGCGATGTCTTCTACCTGCACTCGCGGCTGCTCGAGCGCGCTGCAAAACTGTCCGACAAGCTGGGTGGCGGCTCGCTCACTGCGCTGCCGATCATCGAAACACAGGCCGGTGACGTGTCCGCCTACATCCCGACCAACGTGATCTCGATTACGGACGGCCAGATCTTCCTCGAGTCGGACCTCTTCTACTCGGGTGTCCGCCCTGCCGTGAACGTCGGGATCTCGGTATCGCGTGTGGGCGGCAATGCGCAGGTCAAGGCGATGCGACAGGTCGCCGGCCGGCTCCGTCTCGAACTCGCGCAGTACCGCGAACTCGAGGCCTTCGCGCAGTTCGGCTCCGATCTCGATGCCGCCACACAGAAGCAGCTCGCGCGCGGTGAACGCCTCGTCGAGATCCTGAAACAGCCGCAGTACGCGCCGATGTCGGTCGACCAGCAGATCATGATCATCTACGCGGCCACGAACGGGTTCCTCGACGACGTACCTGCCGGTAAGGTGCGCAGGTTCGAGCATCGGTTCCACGAGTACATGAGGGCGCAGCACACGGAAGTTGGCGACACGATCCGGAAAGAGAGAGTGCTTTCCGATGAGACTGCGGAGAAGCTGAGGAAGGCATTGGAATCGTTCAAGACGGCGTTCGAGGACTGATCCATCATGGCAAGGGCACGCGAACTCAAGCGCAGGATCCGCTCGATCGGCAAGACGCGCCAGATCACGCGGACGATGGAGATGGTCTCCACGTCCAAGCTGAAGCGGGCCAGCGATCGCGTGAAGGCTGCGCGACCGTATGCCGAGCATCTCGCGCGAGTCCTTGGCCGGCTGATCGATCCCGAACTCGACGAGCGCTTTCCGCTGCTCCGGCAGCCCGACCAGGTGAAACGCGCCGCAATCGTACTGATCACGTCGAACCGCGGCCTTGCGGGCGCGTTCAACACGAACCTGATCCGCGAAGCGCGTTCGCTCATGGCACGTCTGCGCGAGCAGGGCGTCGATGTCGAGCTGCACGGCGCCGGCAAGAAGGGCATCTCCTTCTTCCGCTTCAAGCGCCAGGAACTCGCGTCCGCACGGATGGACATCGGCGACCGGCCGACCATGGACGATGCCGCAAGCGTCATCGAACCGCTGCGCGAACGATTCGAGAACGGCGAACTCGATGAAGTCTGGATCGTCCATGCACAGTTCCGGTCCGCCCTGAGTACGCCGCCTGCCGCGCTTCGCGTGCTGCCTGTCAAGGCTCCGGCGCAGGACGATTCGACCGCGAGGAGCGTCGATCGATCCGAGTGGAAAGCGAACTTCAAGCTCTCGCCCTCCGCCGAAGAGATACTCGAGCGGCTGCTCCCGCTCTATGTTCGGAACAGCATGTACCGCACCATGGTCGAGACGGCCGCCGCCGAACACGGCGCGCGCCGAACCGCCATGAAGAACGCGACCGACAACGCAGGCGATATTCTCGACACGCTCAACCGGACGTACAACCGGGCGAGGCAGGCGCAGATCACGCAGGAGATCGCGGAGATCGTCGGCGGCGCGGCTGCACTGGAGTAGAGGCGGCAGGACCAGAAACCAGCCCGAGAAACCAGAAACCAGAAACGTTTGTTCTTCGAGGGATGCGACACCTATGAGCAGCAAGACGGCATCCGGGCGCGTGGTCCAGGTGATCGGACCCGTGATCGACGTCCAGTTCGAGACAGACGAACTGCCCGAGATCTACAGCGCCTTGCATATCAAGTCAGCGAAGCAGGACGGCGCGATCGAGATCGATCTCGTGGCGGAGGTCCAGCAGCACATTGGCCGGAGCCAGGTTCGCGCAGTGGCGATGTCGACGACGGACGGCGTCACGCGCGGGATGGACGTGGTCGATACGGGTCGCGCGATCGCGGTACCGGTCGGCGAACCGGCGCTCGGGCGAATCCTGAACGTGCTCGGCCAGCCCGTCGACGAGCTGGGTGAGATCCCCGCCAGCGTCGAACGGTGGCCGATCCATCGCGAGGCGCCGAAGTTCCCGGATCTCGAGCCCAAAACGGAAATCTTCGAGACCGGCATCAAGGTCATCGACCTGATCGCACCGTACGTGAAGGGCGGCAAGACAGGCCTCTTCGGCGGCGCCGGCGTCGGCAAGACGGTCATCATTCAGGAGCTGATCAACAACATCGCCATGGAGCACGGCGGCAAGTCGGTGTTCTGCGGTGTTGGCGAGCGTACCCGCGAGGGCAACGATCTGTGGCTCGAGATGACCGAGTCCGGCGTCCTCAAGTCGACTGCGCTGGTCTTCGGTCAGATGAACGAGCCGCCCGGCGCCCGCCAGCGCGTCGGCCTCGCCGGCCTCACCATCGCCGAGTACTTCCGTGATATCGAGAAGCAGGACGTGCTCCTCTTCATTGACAACATCTTCCGCTTCACCCAGGCCGGCTCGGAGGTGTCCGCGCTGCTCGGGCGTATGCCGTCCGCGGTGGGCTACCAGCCCACGCTCGGAACCGAGATGGGTGAACTCCAGGAGCGGATCACATCGACCAGGCACGGCTCGATCACGTCGGTGCAGGCGATCTACGTGCCCGCGGACGACCTGACGGACCCGGCGCCCGCGACCGCCTTCGCGCACCTCGACGCCACCACGGTGCTGACGCGCGCACTCACCGAGATCGGCATCTATCCGGCCGTCGATCCGCTCGACTCGACGTCTCGTATCCTCGATCCGCAATTCATCGGCGACCGCCATTACAAGGTCGCGACCGAGGTGCAGCGCATTCTCCAGCGCTACAAGGATCTCCAGGACATCATCGCGATTCTCGGCATGGACGAGCTGTCCGAGGAAGACAAGATCATTGTCGGTCGCGCCCGCCGCATTCAGCGTTTCCTCTCGCAGCCGTTCAATGTGGCGGAGGCATTCACCGGCCGGCCCGGCAAGTACGTCAAGCTGGCGAACACGATCGAATCGTTCGAACGCGTCGCGTCCGGCGAGTTCGATCATCTGCCCGAGCAGACCTTCTACATGCAGGGCGGCATCGAAGACGTCATTGCTGAAGCGAAGCAGCAGGGCCTCGAGGTCTGACCGTGGCTGCCGAGCAATTGAAGGTCTCGGTCATCAGTCCGGAGCAAACCGTTTTCGAGGGCACAGCGGATCTCGTCGTCGTGCCCGCATGGGACGGCGAGATGGGCATCCTGCGTGGCCACGCGCCCATGCTCGTACTGCTCGGCAAAGGTCCGCTTCGCATCCGCACCGCCGGCGGCGAACAGCGATTCAACGTCGAGGGCGGATTCCTCCAGGTCGTCGACGACACCGTGACCGTGCTGAGCGAGCGCGCCTCGGCCGCCTGAGCCGAGCACGGCCCTCTCTCACGACCCGAATCATTGCTGCCACCGATGACGCGAGAATCTGGTCCATCAGGACCCGAAGTGGAGGGCGCCGGCAGAGCACGCAGAGGTCGATTGGAGCCAGGGCAACGCGTCGTTCGACAGCGTCATCGAGGTGCTCAGCGCCGACGGCCGGTCGTTGCGCATTCACCAACCGTTCGAAGAATCACTCGACGGGTTCCTTGGAAGCGATCGTGTCTTCGGACGAACAGCCGATTCAAGCGGTACTCCAGTTCTTCAGGTCTACCATCTGATCACCCCAGACAACAGGACTCGCTCTCAGTCGGCGCGCAATGATTCCATCGGGCTGGTCGCGGCGGCCCGGCGAGCGGGGATCCAACTCGCGATGGTGGCGACACCAAGAAGGAAGGTGATGGCGAGCGCGAGCGTGCCGGGATCACGGGCATCGACGCCGAACAGGCGGCTCTCGAGAAGTCTGCCCGCCAACCATGCGCCGGTGCCGCCGAGAAACGCACCGAACGCGGCCATCCCGACTCCTCGCCCGAGTACGCGGCGCTCGAGCCCGGCGCTGGTGGCGCCGAGAGCCAGCCGGATTCCCATATCACGGCGTTCGAGGCCGATCGCATAGAAGAGCGTGCCGGCCAGGCCGGCTGCGACGAGCAGCAGCGCGACCGCACCGAAGATGGTCGAGAGCGCTGACTCGAAGCGCGACTGCGCAGTCTCGAGACTCGACCATTCCGCCATCGACCGAATCGCAGGTACGGGCAGGTCGGGCTCGATGCGCCAGATTGCATCGCGCAGACGTCCGGCAAGGCCGGGTCGTGCGTCCGGCGCGTACACGGCGAGATGCGATCGGGCCAACGGTAAAGGCAACGAGGTTGCGGGAACGTACGCCGCAACGCCGTGCTCCTGATCCGGCCCATAATGCCGATTGTCCGGTACCACTCCGGCGATCAGATACGATGCTTCACCGCTCCTCACGGTTCGCCCGATTGCAGCCGCGCGGTTGCCGAACGCCTCGACCGCGAAAGGCTCCGAGATGACGATGGGAACGGGGTCGGCCGTCGCATCGAGGCGGCTCCACAGCGCGCCTGCGATCGGCCGGATGTCCATGGCTTCGAAATAGTCGGCATCGACGGGATGCATTGCGATGGCCCATTCCCCACCGCTCGCAGGTTCCGAAAGGCGGGTGCGCCAGCAACAATGGCGGCCGCCGGTGAATTCGAGCGGCATGGTCAACCCGAACGTCGCAGTCTGCACATCCGGTACGCTCGCGATGGACTGCCGCACCGCTTCCATTCTCGTGTGCCACTGCTGCACGGATTCGACACCACTCATGGTCAGCGGAATCGTGTAAACCCCCGTTGTCCGGAACCCGAGCGGTTCGTCGTGCAGGCGGATGAAGCTCTTGAACAGCCAGCCGGCCTGCGTCATCAGGACCAGCGAAAGAGCGACTTCCAGAATGACGATGCCGTTCCTGACCGCATGCATCCCGCGCGTGCCCGTCGCGTTCCGGCCGGCTGAACGCAACACTCGCCCGGGGTCCGCGGCCGCGATCCGCAGCGCGGGCAACATGCCGAACACGACCGACGTGAACACCGCGATCGCCGCCGCGAATGCAGTCACGCGCACATCCATCCGAATCTCCGTCAAACGCGGCAATCCGCCGGGATTCAGCAAGAAGAATGCGCGCAGGCCCGCTTCCGCGAGCAGCACGCCCAACAGCGCGCCCGCCAGACCCAGCAGCAGACTCTCGACAAGAAGCTGCGACACCAGCGCGCGATTCCCGGCGCCCAGCGCACGGCGCACCGACATCTCGCGCATCCTCTCGGTCGCGCGGGCGAGAAAGAGGTGCGTCACGTTCGCGCACGCAACCAGCAGCAGGAGCGTCACCGCGCCAAACAGCAGACCGAGGCCTCGCCGGACCCGGCCCACCGTCGCTTCTTGCAGCGGCACCATCGGTAGATCCGATACGGTGCCGTCGCGCGTTACATAAATGTCCGGAAACGCCCGCGCACGTGACTCCGCGAGCCGCTCCGCCTCCGCACGAACATCCGCCAGCGTCGCGCCCTCCGCCACACGGCCGGCCACCGACAATACGAACTGGTCACGACGGCCGAGACTCGCCTTCACCCAGTTCAGCGGCCGCCATACGTCCGTCGCCGGGTTCATCAACGCTTCCGGCGCAAGAAACCCCGGATCGAGTACGCCAACCACCACGACCGCTTCATCATCGAGCCGGATCGTGCGCCCGATCACACTCGCATCACCGCCCCAGATGCGCTGCCATGCTCCGTGCGAAAGGACCACGCTCTCGCCCCGTCGATGATCCGCTTCGTTCAGCAAGCGGCCCGCCACCCGCCGCGCGCCGAACATCGCGAAAAACCCTGTCGTGATCGATGCCTCCACAATCCGCAACGGCTCGCCTTCTCCCGTCAGGTTCGCGAGTTCCGTCTTCACAGCCGACCACTCCTCAACCGATCCCATACCCTCGAATTCACGGTAAGCGGGTCCCGAATGACTTCCATTCTCGACAACAATCAACCGCTCCGCCGCCGGATACGGCAGCGCTCGTAACAGCACGTGATCCACCACCGCGAAAATCGCACTCACGCTGCCCACCCCCAGCCCGAGCAGCAGCACCACACTCAGCGCAAACGTCGGACTCCGCGACAGACTTCGTACTCCCTGTCGAGTCGTCCGCCACCACGAATCCATCCGCCCTCCTCGCAGTCCGTCGTTCGATCGCTTCCGCCCGCGCTGTCTCCACTCGTCCCGCCACTCCGCTAGCAGCACCCACGGTATTCGCCCGAATGCACGCAGCCACACAGCTCCGCGCCGGCCTTCCTTACCGGCCGCCGCCCACTGCTCCTCGAACGTCGCCACAATCTCTTCGCTGTCCGCCTCCCGCACGCGCGCCGGCAGCAACGCGATCAAACCGCGATACGCCACCGTTACCCATGACGCACGCTTCACCTGCGCTCTCCGTTCCGGCCGCCCGCCAACGCCGGCCTCACCTGCACCAGCAATCGATCCAGTCGCTCCACCTCCGAGCGCAGCATCGCCCGCCCACTCGCCGTGATCCGGTACGTCCGCCGCCGCTCATCGCCCCCGCTTCGCACCTCATCGATCCAACCATCGTCACGCATCCGCCGCAGGCACCGGTACAGATTCGCCGGATCCAGCAACACCCCCGACTGCGAACGCTCCTCCACTGCCTTGATCAGCCCATAACCGTGAAGCGGCGACTCCGCCAGTACGGCGAGGATGAGCAGGTCGCGCGGCGCGAGCGGCAGCGTGCCAGGTGCCATCACGTGCGATCTCCTATCTGTAGGTTGACAGATAATCGCCACGTTGCGGGCCGACGTCAAGGCCAGGCAGATCGGTCGGAACGACGGGCTGGCGAAGCCAGCCGAATCGACCGGGAACGGCGGGCCGGCGGACCGGCCATGGCGAGCCGGGGCCGCGTGGGGGCGAGTGTGCGATCAAGGCGAACGCGAGATCGAAGTGGTTGGCGGTCGTGGCGATGGAGCGTGCCTGCGCGCCGTTCAGGGTGCGAGTGCATACAGTGGTATCGGACGCGGTGTTTGCGGAAACGCGGGCGTGGTGCAACCTTGAAGACGGTCCAGGGAGGTTTTGGACGAATCAATGCTGCGGGGTCCAGCGCAAGGGGCCGCACAGCGGCCAGAAACCCACACCACATCGCGCGCATGCGCGTCGATCTACACCTTCATTCGACGGCGTCGGACGGGAGCCTGTCGCCGAGTGCGCTCGCGTGGGCGGCACGAGCGGGGGGTCTGCACGTCATCGCACTGACGGATCACGACACGACGGGCGGTGTGGCGGATGCGAGCCAAGCGGGGGCGGGGAACGTGCACGTGATCCAGGGGATCGAGCTTTCGTGCACGCACGAGTGCACGGAAGTTCACATGCTGGGATACTTCGTGGATCCGGGGCATCCAGCGCTGGTCGAGTACGAGCGGGCGGCGAGTCTGCGGCGGCGCGAGCGGATGCATGCGATGATCGATCGTCTGGCGGCGTTGGGTCCGCGGGTGTCGATGGATGACGTCCAGGTGGCAGCGGGGCCGGGAGCGCTGGCGATTGCGCGCCCGCACCTTGCGCGCGTTCTGGTGCAGAAGGGGCATGCGGCGACGGTGTCGGAAGCGTTCGACCGGTGGATCGGCAATACTGCGCCTGCGTACGTGTCGGTGGATCTGATCGATCCTGAACGGGCCATTGAAAGGATCCACGCGGCGGGTGGTGTTGCGGTCTGGGCGCATCCGGATATGACGCAGCTTCGTGATGCGATCGGAACGTTTGCGTCATGGGGGCTGGATGGAATCGAGTGTTACCGGCCGCGGTGTTCGTCGGCGGAGAGCCTCGAGATGGAGGCGATGGCGCAGGGGCGAGGTCTGTTGGTGACGGGAGGATCGGACTGGCACGGAATCTGGAACGGCCGGCTTGGCTCGTTCTCTCTGGGACGTGAGGAGGTCGGTGCGTTTCTGGAGTACGGCGGCATCTGACGTTATTCGATGCGCAGCTCCATGGCGACGACGTCGGAGGCGTGTCGTTCGAGTTCCGAGTAGTGCGGAATGGGTTGAAACCCGCGGTTCAGGTACATCGCGTGAGCGCGGGGCATGATCGAAGGCGATGTTTCCAACCGTAACGACAACGCTCCCATGGCCCTCGCCCTGATGAAGGCGCAATCGAGAAGCCGGCTGGCGAGCCCCATGTTACGGAAGTGCGGGCGGACCCAGACGCGTTTGAGTTCTGCTATGCCGGGCTCGAGAATCCTCACCGCTGTCACGCCTGCCGGTTCGCTTTTCATGTGACCAAGGAGCAGACAGGCGCCGGGCGGCGAGTAGTGGTCCGCAAGGAGTTCGATTTCCCGAAGCATGGGCGCGACGACGGCATCGAAGTCGAGCGGCGTCGTCTGTATGAGCCATGCAACGAGTTCATGGACGAGAGCGCGAGCCTCATTCCATTCTGCGACCGACGCGGGTGTGTCGATCCGAATGGTCCTGCCGGTTGTGCTGCGCGAGGTCGGGCCGCTCGTACTGGATTCCGTCACGCGGATCGAATCCGGCATCGGAACGTTCATGAATCAGCGCGCAGCGGTTTCCTGCAATCCATGATCGACGGCGAGGAGGGCGGCCTGAGTTCGGCTGGTAACCTCGAGTTTGGTCAGGATGGCGCTCACGTGCCCTTTTACGGTACCGATGGAGAGGTCGAGTTTTCGTGCGATTGCCTTGTTGCTCTGCCCATCGGCGATCAGCTTGAGCACCTCGAGTTCACGCGGAGTCAGCACATCCAGGGGAGAACTCGGTGCGGGCGCGACCACCTGCTGCATCAGGTACTGTTGAGCGACGGGATGCAGTGTCGGCGTATTGCGGCCGGCTGCGCGGATGGCGGCGAGCAGGTCTGCACGGCCGACATCCTTGAGCAGATAACCGACGGCGCCGGCCTCGATCGCATCACGCACGCGGGCCTTGTCGACAAACGTGGTGAGGATGAGGACGCGGCTCGGGCTGCCGGCGGCGTTGAGCCGGCGGATGGTCTCAATGCCATCGAGTTCGGGCATCACGAGATCCATCAGGATGACATCGGGCTGGAGCTTCGCGGCCATGCCCAATGCGTGCGAGCCGTCAGCGGCGAGGCCGACGACTTCGATCTCCTCTTCCTCGGCGAGAAAGAGGCGGAGGCCTTCGCGAACGACCTCGTGGTCATCGACGATCAACACGCGAATCCGTTTCATGGTCAACGTCCTGTTCGGGTGGGGAGGATCGCGTCAACGCGAGCGCCACGGCCCGGCGAGGCCTCGATACGGATCTCGCCACCGACGGCAGCGGCCTGTTCGGTCATGGAGGCGAAACCTGGTGAATGCGTCGCATCGGCCAGGACAGCTGTCCTGTCGAAACCCTTGCCATCGTCGCTGATCGAAAGTCGCACCGTCGAGTCATCGCTGGCCAGGCGCAGCTCGAGGCGACTCGCGCGAGCGTGCTTGACGACATTGTGCAGGGCTTCGCGGGCGATGCGGTAGAGCACGGTCTCGATCTGCTCGGCCTGCGGCGAGTACGCCTCCGCATCGAGCTGAACCATGGTCGAACCGAGCTGTGCCCCGCTGAGGTAGCCGCGCAGCGTTCCGACCAGACCCGTCTTGCGCAGGCGGCCGATCCACGTAGCGTGATCGTTGCGCCCGCCGTATGGGTCCGCGTCCGCCGGGCGGAGTTCGGCGAGCAACGCGCGCATCTCGGCGAGCGCGGCACGACTCAGTCGAAGCAGCTGCTGTGCACGTGCTTCACCTTCCTGCGCATCGCGCTGCCAGACCGGATCGAGGGACTCGGCGAGCAGTGTGATCCCGAAGATCTGCTGCGTCACGCTGTCGTGCAGCTCGCGCGCAAGGCGCTGCCGCTCCTCGAGGATGGCCAGTCTCTGCGCCTGCTCGTAGAGTCGTGCGTTCTCGATGGCAATGGCAAGCTGATCGGCCACAATGCCGAGTGCGTCGGCGTCTTCCTCGCCGAACGGCCCGCTGCTCTCGACGTTCAGAACACCCAGCACGCGGCCCGCGAGGATGATCGGTACGGCGAGTTCCGCCGTGACTTCGTCGAGCGTCGGCGTACGGATGTAGCGCGGATCGGAAGCCACATCGTTTACGATGATCGTGCGCTTCTCACGAATCGCCGCACCGGTAATGCCTTCCGCGATGGGGATGCGGAAAAGCGACCAGCTGCCAGCCTGCTCGATCGCTTTCTTCTGCGGCCCGCTCACCGCTCGTATCACGATGACATCGGGATCGACCGGTTCAATCAGAGCAATGGCAACGTTGGGATAGCCGAACCGCACGTCGATCGCATCGGCGACGTTCTGGAGCAGTTCGGCCGGGCGCAGATCCGCGGTCATGATGTGAGCGATACCGGCTACCAGCTCGAACAGGGCCGTCCTGCGTTGCTCGGCCTCGTACCAGCGAGCGTTGCGGATGGCAATGGCTGCATGTCGCGCGAAGACGGCGAGTGCGCGGGCATCGTCCTGCGTGAAGCGGCGGCGAGGCGCGACGCCTGGCGAAGGCGAGGCCATGCCGATGCCCAGAAAACCGATCATCTCGCCATCGAGGTCGATCGGGAAGCCGATCACGGCATCATCGAGTTGACGTCCGATACCGATCGGCCGTTCGACATCGCCGTAACGCTCGAGTATGACCGGTTGCCGTGCGAGCATGAGCTTGCCCGCGAGGCCGACACCCGGCGGCATCTCGGTGCCGACTTCGGACAGCGGCATGTTCCAGATCGCCTCGGTGCGGAACACGTTGCGGCCGGCGTCGAAGAGTCCGACCGTGCCCTTATCGGCATCGATGAGATCGCAGGCGAGACGAATGATCTGAGTAAGCAGCGGGCGCAGGGCAAGTTCCGCACTGATCGACTCGACGAAGCGAAGCAGGCTTTCGCGCTGGCGGTGCAACGCACCGAGCTGCCTCGCCTGCTCGGTTCCGATTTGCCGGACCACAAGGTTCTGTTCGAACGTCGAGTTCTGCAACACCAGTCTCCGCATCCGTTGAGGCACGAACCGGCCTGCCGCCGATCCGGTCGCGTTGGCATCGCTGCCGTTGAGTATAGAGATGTAGGAACGGGGCCGCCAAGTCGAACAACGGACGACTGGCCGTCTCACGTGCACCGTGTCGTTGGCAATCCGGTTCCAGCCATGGTCCGTCATGAAAGCTCTCGTGGATCGCCCGTAGAAACTGCCGGACTTAGGTCAGGGTTCGGGTCCGCCGATGGTCCCGCTCGCTGACCGGCCTGTGCACGGGAACCGGGCCTGAGGCGTTCTCATGACATCTGAAGGCGCGGTGTCGCGCCCCGGGCGGCACCGCTTGGAAGGTGAGACCGGGAGAAAGCAACACACGACGAGGAATCGACATGCGATGGTTGCCAGTCGCAGCCGTGCTCCTGCTTGGAGCCGCGGCCTGCGAAGACGACGCAGTTGCGCCGGACGAGGAGTCCGTGTTCGTCATCGATGTGGAAGGCCAGCAGTTCCGCATCCGTGCGTCGGGTGCGTCCGTCATCGCCGCTCTCGAAGCACGACGGGCGAGCGGAGAAGAGGGTGTGATCCTGGGTTCGCTCGTGGAAGGTGATGGCGGTTTCAACCAGCCATGGAGCTGGCATCTCGATCCGGCCACGATCGAAGTGGCCGACGTCGCCATCGAGGTTTGCGATGGAACACCGGACATGGTCGAGGACGATCTGAACTATTGGCTTGATACGGTGCAGACGTATTGCCCGTGGGGCGCGGAGGTGATCGCGATCGAGAACTGACGGCGTCACAGCGCCTCGAGAACGGCGCCTTTCAGGTAGCTGCTCTCCGGGATCTGGACTGCGCCGGGATGGTCCGCGGCCTGACCGCGCCATTCCAGCCAGCGTAGCGGGCGGCCCGCATCGGCGGCAGCTTTCGCGAGCATGTCGTCGAAGCGGGCTCGCCCGACGTGGTACGAACATGAGAAGGTGCACAGATGCCCGCCCGGTGCGAGCAGCCGCATCGCACGCAGGTTGATTTCCTTGTATCCCCTCAACGCTGTCGTCACGGATTGCTTGCTCTTCGCAAACGCAGGCGGATCGAGGACGATCATATCAAAGCGCTGATTGGCCGCCTCCAGCGAACGAAGCAGTTCAAAGACGTTTGCCTCGAGGAACTCGATATTCGTGAAGCCGTTCAGCTGAGCGTTACGTTGTGCCCGCTCGAGCGCATCCGAGGAAGAATCGACCGCAGTCACGGTCGTTGCGCCACGAGCAAGATGCAACGCGAAGGAACCGTGGTAGCTGAAGCAATCGAGCGCTCTCCCGTGTGAGAGCTGGCCGGCGCGAACGCGATTCTCGCGTTGATCGAGGAAGGCACCGGTTTTCTGGCCTGCCCGCAATGCCACAAGGAATCGGATTCCGGCCTCCTCGACTTCGGCTTCGTCCGGAACCTCGCCCGATACCACGTGAATACCGCCGCCGAGTCGTTCGTGGCGCCGAATCGGCACATCATCGCGCGCAAGAATACCTGCCGGTCGCAGCTGCTCGTCGAGTGCGGCCGCAATATCAGCGCGGTACACCTCGACGCCGGCAGTCAGGAACTGGACGGCGAGAAACGGGCCGTACCGGTCCACAATGAGGCCGGGCAAGCCATCGGCCTCAGCGTGAACGAGCCGGTAGGCATTGGCATGGATCGTCAGGCCGGAACGGTATGCAGCGGCCCGGGCGATTCGCTCGTTCCAGAACGAAGCGTCGATCGGTCGTTCGTCATGCGTCAACATGCGCAGTGCAATGGTCGAGACCGGGCTGGCCAGCGCCATCCCGATGACCGAACCCCGTTCGTCGAGGACGCGCACGACGCCGGCGGTGCCAGGCGCTTCGATCACATCACTCTGGTAGATCCATGGGTGCAGGCGCCGAGTCCAGCGCGCCGCGCCACGGGTCCGGACCACGGCCGCCGCGCACGCGTCGGCCGATCGCGCCTCGTGTGTCACTCGGATCGTCTGCTGTTACACGCGAACTGCGCCCTGCCAGCCACGTGCGAGGCCATCCAGCAGCGAGCGGACGGCGGCGCCGGGGTCAGGTGCACTCATGACCGCACTCACGACCGCCGCACCAGCCGCGGCTGTCCTGCCGATGGTCTCGATGTTGGTCTCGTCGATACCGCCAATGGCGACGACCGGGACGGCGACAGCGTGCGCAACCTCGTCGAGACGTGCCGTGCCGATTCGCTCATCCGCCGCATCAGCCTTTGTCTGTGTGCCGAACACCACACCGCAGCCGATGTAGTCTGCGCCATCGACGACGGCAGCGCGCGCCGCATCCGGATGGTCCGTCGAATACCCGATGAGGAAGTTCGGAGGCGCGATGCGCCGGGCAGCCGCGACCGAGAGGTCGTCCGGCCCGAGGTGCACGCCATCGGCACCTGCCATCATCGCGACATCGGTTCGATCATTCACGAACAGCAGAGCATCGTGCGCGCGCACGGCCGGCAGCAGCGCATCGGCGAGCGCGAGCAGCTCGCGGGTCCCGCATGTCTTGTCGCGGAGCTGGATGGCTGGCGCGCCCGCGGCGAGCGCTGCGGCGACGACATCGACAACCGTGCGTGGCGCGGCCAGCCGCGCATCGGTTATGACGATGAGTCGCAGATCGAGGGGATACGTCCGCCGTTCAGTCATGCAACGTCGTCAACGCGAGCCGCTCGAAGAGCGCAGGCGTTGCTCACGTCGGATCGCCGCGATGGCGCGGTTATGTTCGGCGAGTGTTCGCGAGAAGACGTGCATCCCATCCGCGCGCGCCACGAAGTACAGTTCGTCCGAGTCCATTGGATTCATGACGGCATCGATGGCCCGCTCACTCGGCGCGCCGATCGGACCGGGTGGCAGGCCGCGCTTCGTGTATGTGTTGTAGGGGTGATCGCGTACGCGTTCGATATCTGCGAACAGCAATCGCTCGCGATGATCACCCAGCGCGTACTGCACGGTCGGGTCGGCCTGGAGCGGCATGCCGATACGCAGTCGATTCCGATACACGGCTGCGATGCGCGGCATCTCGGTCGGGTTGCGCGCTTCCTTCTCGACGATGGATGCGAGTGTCGTGACCTCGCGTTCCGTCATGCCTATGGAATCGGCGCGAGTACGCCTCGCTTCCGTCCACACATCGCGGTATGCCGCGACTGCCCGCGCAATCAGATCGTCAGCCGACGCGTCGATCGCTACCGTGTATGTCGCCGGATAGAGATACCCTTCGAGCGTCGGGCCCGGAACGTCCCACCGCCCGGCAGCAGCGGTGTCCATCATTGCGGCGAGGAGCGAATCCGCATTCGCGCCCGACGGCTCGGCAAGCCGGGCTGAGACATCGGCAAGATCGAACCCCTCCGGAATCGTGATGCGTGTGGTCAGGATTCTGCCCGCCACGAGGTCACCGAGCACGCGCTTCCAGGCCGTCTGCGGTCGGAACGCGTACGGGCCGGGTTTGATCTCCGTTGCCTGGCCAGTAACACTCGCGTACAGCCGGAACAGCCGCGGTACGCGCACGATGTCGTGAGCCGCGAGCGAATCCGCGACTTCACGGAATGATGCGCCGCGCCGCACGGTGATGCGCACCGGCTCGCCCTCACCCTCGCCAGTGCCACACGCGAGCGCCGGAAGCAGCAGCACGACGGCGATCCAGCGGCCGGAGTCGCGCGTGCAGAGCCGGATCATTCTGCTTCGCAGCCTTCGAGCGGCCGTGCTCGTGAACGATCGAGATGCAGTTGAAGAATGAGCATGGCTGCGGCCGTATCGACGCGTTCCTTGCGCTCGCGTTCGCGACGCGGCAGGCCCATCGAGCGAACCGTGCGCTCTGCCATGACAGAAGTCATTCGTTCATCCACGAGGTGAACCGGACGAGCTGCTCTGGTGGCGAGCTTCGCCGCGAAGTCTCGCACTTTGCGCGTCCATTCCGTGTCTTCGCCCTCGAGCGAGAGCGGGAGTCCGACGACGATCTCGCCCACGTCATGCTCTGCGATGCGGTCGAGTACCGTTTGAATCGGCGGACGCTTGCCCCGTCTGCGCAGAATCGGCGCGATCGGCTGCGCGACGTTCCCGGTCGGATCGCTGAGGGCGAGGCCAATGCGCCGCTCGCCGAAGTCGATGCCGAGAACGCGCACCGATCAACCGAGCGCGGCCAGCGATGCGTTCGCGTCGCGGCCATCGCGCATGGCGCCGTACACCCGCTCGAGTGCGGCCGGACTGCCGTAGAGGAAGCGGCAGCGCTCATCGCCCTGTGAACGGCACTCGACTTCGAGAACCGCGACGTCCTCGCCCGAAACGCGGCCGAGCAGATTTGCGAGCAAGCCACTCGTGAAGTGACACGATGGCCTGCGCGAACCTGCTTCGGCATCGACCTCGACCCAGTCCGATGAATCGAGCGCGCCGACCCCGGTGTGCACGGCGCGGTTGGTCAACCGGCCCCAGCCGCGACGCTCGAACAGCGCCGCGAAGCGACGCCAGAACGTATCCTCGCTCCATTCGGCGGGCGGCGTCGGATCCCCGTTATTCGGACCGGGTCCCAGGGAGAGGACGCGGTAGAGAGCATCACCGGCGGCGCTGCCTGCGCTCTGAAGTGCGTGTGCTGCGTCATCCGGTCCGACCGACGTGACGAGCGTGCGTCGCAGTGCCGTGAGTGATGCGACCGGCAGTGCCAGTTCAGCCGGGCGATTGGTCCCTTGCATCAACGCCTCCTGGATCATCCGTTCACGTCTTCGGCAGAGCGCCGGTCACAGCCATTTCGCGGAGAGCCGCCTCATCGATCACTGATACGCCGAGTTCGTTCGCGCGATCCAGTTTGGAACCCGGATCCTCACCTGCGACGAGAAAGTTCGTCGACTTCGATACACTGCCGGTGACCCGGCCGCCATGGCGAGTGATGAAGTCGGTGAGTTCCTTGCGGCTCGTCGCGTGTATTCCCGTGATGACAAACGCCATGTCGTTCAGCGTTTCCTTCTCGGCGCGTTCGACCGGTTCGCTCATGGTGATACCGGCTGCGGCGAGCCGTTCGAGCAATGCGAGGTTCGCTGGCTCATCGAGAAACGCTTTTACTGCGCTGGCCGTCGCACCACCGATGCCGTGTACGGCCGCGACCTCGGTGGCCGGCGCCGCGATCAACGATTCCATGGTCACGAATCGTTGCGCAAGCAGCTTTGCTGCCTGCGCTCCCACGTGACGGATGCCGAGTGCGAAGAGCAGCCGCGAAAGGGGCCTTGCTTTCGATGCCTGAATCGCCGCGATCAGGTTCTCCGCGGAGAGTTCGGCGAACCCCTCGAGTTCGAGCAGCCGGGCGGATGTCAGCGCATAGAGGTCAGCAAAGTCGTGTACGAGGCCGGCCTCGAGCAACTGACCCGCCGTACGAAAACCGAGGCCGCGGATGTCCATCGCATCCTGCGATACGAAATGGACGAGTCCCCAGTGGATGCGTGCGGGGCAGGACGGATTCGTGCAGTAAGCGAACACCTCGTCCGCTGGTTGCTCGACGGGCGTACCGCACGATGGGCACGTTGACGGCGGCTCGAACTTCTTCTCCTGACCCGTTCGCCGTTCGACGATCGGGCCAACCACCTGCGGAATCACTTCACCGGCTCGCTTGACGTGCACCCAATCACCAATGCGCAGATCCTTGCGCGCGATGTCCTCGAAATTGTGAAGCGTGGCCAGCTTCACCATCGCACCCCCGATCTCGACCGGCTCGAGTACCGCAAACGGGTTCAGGGAGCCCGTTCGGCCGACGTTGATCTCGATCGCATTGAGTCGGGTCGTGGCAAGATCGGGTGGATACTTGTATGCGATGGCCCAGCGCGGCTCGCGCTCGCCGACGACGCCGAGTTCCGGCCACAGATCGAGCCGTCGTACCTTCACGACGACACCATCGATCGCGTAGTCCAGTGTCGGACGCAGCTCATCGACTTCAACCAGCCACGCAATCGCCTCGTCCAGGTTCGCGCACACGCGTCGCACCGGATTCGTGGGCATGCCCCATGCCGTCAGCCGCTCGAGCAGCTCATCCTGGTGTGCGATGCGCAGCGGACTCGGGCGCCGCGGATCCGACTGCACCGAAAACGCGAAAAAACGCAACGGCCGATCCGCTGTCAGGCGAGGATCCAGTTGGCGCAACGCGCCCGCTGCCGTGTTGCGCGGGTTCGCGAACGGCGCCTCTCCGGCCGTGACCCGCTTCTCGTTCATGGCCGTGAAGCCCGACAACGTCATGAATACTTCGCCTCGCACCTCGAGTACGTCCGGCACCGGCCCATCGCCCCGCAGCCGCAGTGGAATCGACCGGATCGTCTTCAGGTTGAGTGTGACCTCCTCGCCGACCGAACCGTTGCCGCGCGTTGCGCCTCGCACGAACAGGCCGTTCTCATAGCGCAACGATACGGCAGCACCATCGAGCTTGAGTTCGGCGAGATACCCGGCCTCGCGGACTTCGCGGGCGATGCGCGCATTCCGTTCTTCCCACGCACGGAGTTCGCCGTCGGAAAAGGCGTTGTCCAGCGAATACATCGGTGCGAGGTGTGTGACTTTCGCGAACTGGGAGGCCGGTTCCGCGCCGATGCGTTGCGTCGGCGAGTCCGGCGTAACCAGTTCGGGTTGGGCCGCTTCGAGATCCCGCAACTCGCGCAGCAGGCGGTCGTACTCCGCATCGGAGCGGGCTGGTGCATCGAGGACGTAATACTCGTAGTTCGCCTCGTCTATCACGCGCCGCAGCTCTTCCGCCCGCTGCGAGGGCGCGAGGCGGGTCGTGCTCACGCGCCGGCTCCGGGCACGTCCAGTTCATCGAAGCGGAGCACCCGGTTCCGGCCCCTCGCCTTCGCAGCGTACAGCGCTTCGTCGGCGCGCCGGATCAGCATCTCCGTGCTCCATACCGCTTCGTGCGGGTACGTTGCAACGCCGCCCGAGATGGTCATGCCGAGTGGTTCGTCCCGGCCGATATGGAAGGGGTGACGTTCGACCGCTGCGCGCACGCGCTCGACGAACACCTCTGCGCCGTCGGCGCTCGTCGCCGGCAGGATGGCAAGAAACTCCTCGCCGCCGTACCGGCCCAACCGGTCCACGTCGCGCGCCGTCACGCGCAGAATGTCCGCCAATTGTTGCAGCACGCTGTCGCCCGCCTGATGGCCATACGTGTCGTTCACTGACTTGAAGTGGTCGAGATCGAGCATCGCGACCGAAAGCGCTTCACTGGTCCGGCTGGATCGCTCGAACTCCTCGCGCAACAGGCCATGAATGTGACGATGATTGTAGAGCCCTGTCAGGCCGTCGCTGATGGACAATCGTTCGAGTTCGCGGTTCTTCGCTTCCAGCTCGTCCTGGAGCCGTTTGATGCGCAGCATCGATCGCACTCTCGCCTCGAGTTCGGAGAACACGATCGGCTTCGTCAGATAGTCGTCTGCTCCCGCATCGAACCCCATGATCTTGTCTTCCGTCGAGTCCCTCGCCGTGACAAGAATGATCGGGATGAACGGGAGTTCGCTGTCGCCCTTGACGCGCCGCGAGATCTCGAAACCATCGATGTCCGGAAGCATCACATCGAGTAGCACGAGATCGGGCGGAATGGAATGAATCGCGGCGAGCGCGATCTCGCCGGTGCCGGCCTGCTCGACTTCGTAGCCACGGAAACGCAACCGCGTCGAGATGATTTCCGCGTTATCGCGGTTGTCATCGACAACGAGGATGCGGCCTCGCGATGGCTGTCGTTCGGTGTTGTCCGCTTGGCGCTTCATGCCGGCGGTCATTGACCCGGGCACATTTGTCCGTTCGCGAGAGCCCGTCCGGCACTGTGACGGGACGGCGCCCTCTTCGCCGCAGAGGCCACGACGTGCGCCGATGGGTGCGGAACCCTGCACACAAGCCACCCGGAACCGACGCAGGACGCCGGGCCGCGAAACGCTCGCGCTCAGGCGCCCGGCGGCACCGGACTCGGTTGACGCAAAGAATTGCAGCAAGATATTCTTGGACAATCGATCATCGCAAGAGAAGAGGCATCCGCCCGCCATGCATAAGTTATCCCTTCTGATTGCCGTTCTGTCGGTTGCAACCGTCGCGCCGGTCGCGGGCCAGGCTGGTTCGCCGGCCGGGCCCGTACCCGCCGGGACACTGCGAGCGCGCCGCGAAGCGTTGCTCGATCGTATGGGCAGCGGCGTTCTGATCCTGCGTTCTGCAACCGTACGCAGCATCGAAAGCGATCATCCCCAGGACAGCGATTACCGGGAAAACAACGACTTCTTCTATCTGACGGGACTCGAATCACCGGATTCCTGGCTGGTGCTGGTCGCGAGAGAGGACGGCCCGGACGCGGTTCGCCTGTACCTGCCGCCGCGCGAACCGCGCCAGGAGCAATGGACGGGCACGAAGCTCGGCCCCGGGCCCGAAGCCTCCGCGCTGACGGGGATCGAGGACGTCCGTTCCGCAGAGCTGGCCGGGGCCCGGATCGGCGCCCTTCTCGAAGACCCCGCAGCGCCCCTCGATCAGGGAGCGCTCTTCGTCGAAATCTCCGACACCGACTCGCCAGCCTGCCGCGGTTTGCCCGATCCGTGCGTGACTGCGCTCGCTGACCTCGGCGCCGAATTGCCCGGGCACATCCGTGAACTCCGCGACCTGACCGCCGCCCTGCGCCTGGTCAAGGACGCAGACGAGATGCGCCGGCTGCGCCGGGCCATCGACATCACGACCGGCGCGCACGTTGCCGCCATGCAGGCCATCGCACCCGATCTGTGGGAGTACCAACTCGAGGCCGTCATCGAGTACACGTTCCGCTGGAACGGCGCGGAACGGCTCGGCTTCCCGAGCATTGTCGGCTCCGGCCCCAACTCTGTAACATTGCATTATGACAGGAGTCGCCGTCAGATGGAGGACGGTGAACTCGTCGTCATCGACATCGGTTCCGAGTTCGGGTACTACGCGGCCGACGTCACGCGAACGATTCCCGTGTCGGGGACATACACGCCACGGCAGCGGGACGTCTACCTGCTCGTCCTGGGGGCGCAGCAGGCCGCGCTCGATGCCGTGAAGCCCGGTGTCCTCATCAGCGAGCTGGATCGCATTGCTCGCGAGCACATCGACCGCAATTCCGGGAACCTGTGCGGCGGCCAGAGCTGCAATCGCTACTTCATCCACGGGCTCTCCCACTGGCTCGGCATGGATGTGCACGATGTCGGGGATTACCAGACTCGACTCGCCCCCGGCATGGTGTTGACGATCGAGCCCGGCATTTACATTGCATCGGAGAATCTGGGGATCCGCATCGAGGACGATGTGCTGGTGACGGCGACCGGTCACGAACTCCTCTCGAAGGGCGCACCTCGTGATCCCGCCGAGATCGAGAAGCTGATGGCAAGGAGAACAGATCACTGAGGACGTTTCTGGGGCTGGTTTCTCGGGCTGGTTTCTCGGGCTGGTTGCTCGGGCTGGTCTCTCGGGCTGGTTTCTCGGGCTGGTCTCTCGGGCTGGTCTCTCATGCCCGATCACACCGGCCGTTCCGTCCCCGAAACAGCCCCGGAAACCGGCCCCGGAAACGAGTTTGATGATCCTGAAAGGGGGACACACCACTCATGTACTACGAAGAACAGGATGGCGCACTCAATTTTTTCGTCGGCGTTCTGGTGGGATCGGTGATCGGCGCGGGCGTTGCGCTGCTGATCGCGCCGCAGAGCGGCAAGCGAACGCGGCGGCAGCTGGTCAAGGCGGTCAATACCGCCAAGTCGGATGCAGGGGACCGCTGGGAAGAGATTGCCGACGAGGTCCGCGGCGCGGTGGACGCCGGTCGCAAGAAGGTCCGCGTCTGACGCGCACGCGGCGGTGACGACGGCCGCCGTGCGCGATGCGCACCGGCCTTGACCGGAGCGATTTCATTCGCCACCGATCCGGCGCGCGGCCGACCATCGTGGTGTGCCACGTGAGCACCTGCCGGATCGGGGCGATTTGAACCCGTTCCGGTCGATCGTGCGCAAGCGAGAAGGCGAAACCCTCTCGCGCGACGAGATGTCCGCTTTCCTGCGCGGCTATGCGGAGGGCCATTTCGGTGACGGCCCGATGGCTGCGTTTCTCATGGCCGCCTTCTTTCGCGGACTCGTTGCCGACGAACTCGCTGCCATGGTCGACGTCATGCTGCATTCCGGTGCAGTGGTTGATCTGGGCAGCGTACCGGGAGTGAAGGTCGACAAACACAGCACGGGCGGTGTCGGTGACAAGGTTTCACTCGTCCTCGCACCGCTCGTTGCCTCGCTCGGCGTTCCAGTTCCGATGATGAGCGGCCGCGGCCTCGGCCACACCGGCGGCACGGTCGACAAGCTCGAATCCATTCCCGGCTTCCGCACCAATCTGTCGCTGAAGGAGTATCGCGCGCAGATCGAGCGCATCGGCTGCGCGCTGATTGCGCAGACCGATGAGATCGCACCACTCGATCGCCGCCTGTACGCATTGCGCGATGCCACCGCCACCATCGAGTCGATCCCGCTCATCGCTTCGAGTATCATGAGCAAGAAACTCGCGGAGGGCATCGACGCACTCGTCCTCGACGTCAAGGTCGGCAACGGCGCATTCATCCCGGAGCAGGAACGCGCGGATCTGCTCGCGCGCACGATGATCGGGATCGGCGAGGCCTATGGCAAACGTGTCGTCGCGCTCCAGACCGCAATGGATCGCCCGCTCGGCGTCGCCATCGGAAACGCGCTCGAAGTCGTGGAATCGATCGATGCATTGAAGGGCGGTGGCCCGGCCGACCTGCGCCAGTTGACTCTCGCCCTCGCCGCCGAAATGCTCGTCCTCGCCGGCGCCGCCCAGCCCCACGAGAATGCCACCGCACTCGCCGCTCGCGCTCTCGATGACGGCCGCGCGCTCGATCGCTTTCGCACCATCATCCAGGCACAGGGAGGCGATGTCCGCGTCGTCGATGAACCGTCACGACTGCCACACGCGCTCATCGAACGCAGTGTTGTTGCGCCAGACAATGGCGTCGTTGCCTCCATGAACGTGCGCGCGATCGGTCTCGCCGCGATCACACTCGGCGCAGGCCGCGGCCGCCTCGATGCCGTCATCGATCCCGGCGCCGGCTTCCACATTCCGGTTACCCTCGGAACCGCGGTGCACCGGGGCCAGCTTCTGGCCACCGTGTTCGCCTCCGACGAGTCGCGCGCCCGCAGCGCTGAACAGGAACTCCTCAGCGCCATCGTCATCGCGCCGGAAATGACGCAGCCCCCGTTGCCTCTCATCAGCTCGCGCATCACGTCCGCGTGAGCACTCGCATCTTCACCTTCGATACGACACACCACGCGCTCTGGGCCGAACAGATCGCGCTCGAACTCCTGCTCGGCGCACAGGTCATTCCCGCACCCGCCGCCGCCAATGCGAAGTGCAGTCTCGCCCTCGAGGTCCTCGACGAGGACGCGGACAGCCTCCGTGCCGCGCTCGATGAGCAGGGGGTCGTGTACCGGCCCTTCCCGTGACAAATGGACCGGGTACCATTCTCCAAAGTTGGCCCATCGGCCCATTGAAACCCGACCGAGTGAGGGGGCCAGGTGGCGGCGAGGCGCGTCTGTACCCCGGATTTGGATAGGAGTCCGGGCCGGTTGTAACAAATGGTACCCGGTCCGTGTATCTTCGCTTATGTAGTAAAAAGCCGCTGACAACCGGAGGAAGGGCCGTGAGGGGGTCTCGGGTTCGGGCACTTCTGCTGAGCGCGCTTCTGGGACGAGAGGAGGCGGAACGGGCGGGTGCGGATCTCGGTGATCTGTACGGGCGCGTTCTGATGGACAGGGGTCGGTGGCCAGCGCGAGTGGCGTGTTCGAGAGAGGCGGCATCGGTCATTGCGTGGTCGCTGGCGGTTCGCGTGCGGCGCTGTCTGGCCACGATTCCGCGGCTGTTGCGGGGGAGGTCCGTGATGCGTGGGATTGGAATGGATGTGCGATGGGCGCTGCGGCAGTTGCGGAGCCAGCCCTTGCTGGCGGCGGTGGCGGTCCTGACGCTGGGTCTGGGCATTGGCGCGAACACGGCGATTTTCACGGTTGTGAATGGGCTGTTATTACGGCCGTTGCCGTACGAGGACTCGGAGCGGCTGGTGCTGGCGTTCCAGGGCAGCATGAGCAGCGAGATGCTGGTATACGCGGATGGCGAGCTACTCGATGCGTGGCGAGAGACGAGCGGGTGGTTGTCAGGAATCGAGGCGTACAACGGTGGCAGCCAGTACGTGGAACTGGAGAGTGGGCAGGAGTTCGCGGAAGCGCAGACGGCATCGGTAACGGCGGGTTACTTCGAGCTGGTTCGACTGGAGCCGGTGCTGGGCCGTGATCTGGAGGCTGGGGATGAGCAGGCGGGGGCGGCGCCGGTTGCGCTGATGGGTTGGGGCTTCTGGCAGCGAGCATATGGTGGACGGCGCGATGTTGTGGGAGAAGTGCTACGAGTCGAAGGCGAGGCGTACAGGGTGGTTGGCATTGCTGCGCGTGAGGCATCGATCCCGACGGGACGGTATCGGGATCCGGAGGTATGGCTGCCGATGAAGCGCGGCGAAGACGGCGTGTACACGGCGCCCGGCCTGGCGGTGTTAGGCCGGCTGGCGGACGGTGCGACGCTCGAGCGGGCGCAGGCGGAACTGGCGCCGGTGACGGAGCGGATTGCGAACGACAGCAAGCTGGCGTGGACGGCGAAGCTGGTTCGCCCGCAGGACATGCTTGGAGCGAACACGCGCAACGCACTGTACGTCCTGCTCGGGGCGGTCGGGCTGGTTCTGCTCGTCGCGTGTGCGAACGTGGCGAACCTGATGTTGACGCGAACATTGGCGCGATCGAGCGAGCTGGCGGTGCGGGGTGCATTGGGAGCGGGTCGGTCGCGTCTGGTGCGTCAGCTTCTGATCGAGAGCCTGATGTTTGCGGCACTGGGCGGCTTGCTCGGTGTGGGCGTCGCGCGCATGGGGCTCGACACGATGATCGCCCATAGTCCCGATGTGCTGCTGCGCGAGCTGGAACGGGTGCGCATGGATGGACGTGTCCTTGCCTTCGCGAGCGCGCTCACGCTGCTTACGACGATGCTTTTCGGTGTGGGGCCGGCGGTGCGTGCGAGTCGTTCTGCGCTGTCGGGGCTGGCGCGGGCTGGGCATACGGGTGCGCGAGACAGTCGTCGGGGTCGCGCATACGCGAGCGTGTTGGTCGCCAGCGAGATCGCGCTCTCGGTCGTTCTGATGGTGGGTGCGGGCCTGCTTGTTCGAGCGCTGCTGCGCCTGATGCATCAGGACGTGGGTTTCCAGCAGGAGGGCCTGGTCGCGGCGACATTCGAGCTGCCGCGCAGTCGCTATCCGCGCGTTTCGTTCGTTCAGAGCGAAGCGCGGCGCGCGTTCTTCGAACAGCTCCGCGACGCTGCCGGCACGCTGCCGGGCGTCGAAGGCGCAATCCTCGTCATGTCCGTACCGCCGGAGTACGGCATTTCATTCGGTGCCCTGCAAGTCGATGGTCGCGGGTTGAACGAACCGCCGCAGATCCTGGCCACGAACTACGTCGGCGCGGAATACATCCCGCTGCTCGGTCTGCGTATTCTCGAAGGCCGCGCATTCGACGCAGCAGAAGTGGAGGCCAGGAACGTGGTCGTGATCGGCGAGAGCGTTGCGCGCCGGTACTTCGCGCACCGCTCTTCGATCGGCGAGCGCATCCGAATCTCGACGGAGGGAGACTGGCTCACCGTCGTTGGCGTTGCTGCCGATATCCCGGCGCAGGGCCTGGCCAGGTCATCGACGGCTCTACCGCAGCTGCACATGCCGCACGTGGCCAGCTTTCCGGAGGAGACGCTGCTGGTCCGCACGGCTCGCGATCCCGCCGTGCTGCGTGAAGCCCTCGCCTCGATTGCGGCACGCATCGATCAAACCATCGACGCACCACGCGTCGAATCGCTCACCGCAATGCTGGCCGAGTCTCTGGAACGTGAACGATTCAATCTCATGCTCATGGCGACGTTCGCAACGCTGGCCGTACTGCTCTCCGCGATCGGCCTCTATGGCGTGGTCAGTCACACGGTCGGCCAGCGGCGCCGCGAAATCGGCATCCGCCGTGCGCTGGGCGCTGAAGACCGCGGCATCGTCGGACTCATCGTTCGACAGGGCATGAAGCCGGTACTGATCGGCATCATGATTGGCCTCGTCTCCGCGGCGCTGCTCGCACAGATCATCGACAGCCTGCTCTTCGGTCTCGACCCGCACGATCCCGTAACGTTCGCAGGCGTTCCGCTCGTGCTCACGTCCGTGGCTGTTCTCGCCTGCCTCGTACCTGCTCGGCGCGCCACCCGAATCGAGCCCTTCGTCGCTCTGCGCACCGATGCCTGAGCGATCGATGGCGTGCGTGGTAGCTACCAGCGCCGGCGGCGATCGATGGCGCGTGTGGTATCGGGCGGCCCGTCGAACATCGTGTCGCGGCGAAGTTGGCGGAGCGGGGAGGTGAAGAGGCCGCCGCGAGGTTCGCAGACGGCGGTCGGTTCGGTGCCGGGGACGAAGTACTCGGTGTACATGTCGTCGGCGCCACACCAGGTCGAGGCGAGGAGGCCGGTCTCGCGGTCAACGTTGCGGGTGGTGATTCCCGCTGGCCATGCCCACGGAGTCGGGACAGGGAGTTCGGCGGAGCCGGTATCGCCGGCCGGATAGTAGACCTGACGCATGAACCTGCCCCACACGGGCGCCGCGTAGACGCCACCGGCGGCGTTGTTGACGATTTTCTGAGGCCGGTCGAAGCCGAACCAGAGGGCAGCGACGAGATCGGGAGTGAAGCCGACGAACCACATGTCGGTGCCGTCGTTCGTCGTCCCTGTCTTGCCTCCGGCCGGGACCTCGTACGGCAGCCCGTATGGCTGTGTGCGCGCCGGATTGCCGCTGCCGTTGTTGAGCGCGGTGGTGAGCATCGAACGCATGATTGCGGCGACGGCCGAGTCGACGACCTGTTCGCGGTGCGGTGTCGTCTCCCAGAGCAGGCGTCCGTCCTGGTCCTCGACCTTGAGAATCGAGCGAGGCGTGACTTTGACGCCGGTGTTCGCGAACGCCGTGTACGCCTCGACGAGCTGGATCGGGATGACGGAGAAAGCGCCAATGGGCATGGAGGCGAAGGGAAGGACCTCCGTCTGGATGCCCATCTGTTTCGCGGTCTGGACAATGGTCTCGAGACCGACTTCCTGGCCCAGCCGTACCGCGACGGTATTGATGGAGAACTTCAATGCATCGCGCAACGTGAGCGGGCCGCGGAAATCCGGGTCGTAATTCTTCGGTGAGTAGATGGTCCCGTCGTGCAGCGGGATCATGACCGGCGCATCGTAGATGACGTGTGAAGCCGGGATACCACTGGCGAGCGCAGCCGTGTACGTGAACGGCTTGAAGGTCGAGCCGGGCTGGCGCAGTGCCATGATGGCGCGGTTGAACTTCGAGTCTTCGAAGTCGCGCCCGCCGATGAGGGCACGGACGTCGCCGTTGTCGGGTGATACGGCGATGAACATACCCTGGAGGTATTTCGTCTCGCTGGCACCTTCGCTTCCGCCCTGTTCCATAATCTCGGAGTACTGGGGGTGATCGAAGGACGATTGGCGTTCGATGCGAGCCCAGCCGGAATCCATGGCCATCTGCGCCATGCGCTGCATCTCGAGATCGAGCGTAGTCGTGACCTGAAGTCCTTTGCTGTACAGGTCGGCGCCGAAGCGGTCGTCGAGCTGATCGCGGACCCACTCGACGAAGTAGGGCGCGAGCTGTCCTTCATCGTTTCTGTGGGGCGTTTCCGGCAGTGGCGCGAGCTTCGACTCCTCGGCTTCGGCTTCGGTCAAGTAGCCCTGCTCGGCCATCAGGCGGAGGACGATGTTGCGCCGGGTGCGGGCGCGATCGGGATGGCGGAAGGGCGAGTATGTGGAGGGCCGATTGATGACGGCAGCCAGCAGAGCGGCCTCGGCCGGGTCCAGTTCGATGGCCTGCTTACCGAAGAAGTATTGCGCAGCGGATTCGATGCCGTACCGGCCATCGCCGTAGTTGACCTGGTTGATGTACGCCTCGAGGATCTGTTCCTTCGGATACACGCGCTCCAGTTCGAGCGCGACTTTCAGTTCCTTGAGTTTGCGCGTCAGGACCTGCTCGAAGCCGATCTCATCCTCGAACATCCAGCGAGCGAGCTGCTGTGTGATGGTGCTGCCGCCGCCAGTGATCCGACCGGACAACACGTTCTTCAGGTTGGCGCCGACGAGGCGAATGATGTCGAAGCCGCGATGGCGGTAGAATCGCTTGTCCTCGATGGCCACGAACGCTGCGGGCACGTACGCGGGCAGGGTCCCGATCTCGACGGGCGTGCGCCGTTCCTTGAACAGCTGCGCGATCCTCTTGCCATCGTGATCGAGGATCTGGGTCGCGGCCTGGGGTTCCCACGCATAGATCCGGGCGATCGAGGGGCAGTCGCGGCAGACGGCTGTCCACGTGCCGGCGGCGACGCCGGCGAACAGCCCGATGGCGCCGAGAGTCCCGGCGGCGAGTCGGCGAGCAAGACGCGGCCGCTGCCTGAGCCATGCGCGGCTGCGCCGGGCCCGCAGGACGAAGGCCTGAGCGATGTTTCTCGAGCCGGCTTTGAAGGCGGCCCACAAGGCGGCAGCGCGCCGGTGGCCGGCGACTCTGCGTACCCGTACCCGCCCGGGTCCCATGTACGTCACGACACGTCTCCCTTCACGAGCTGACCCAAGGCTGCGTGCATGGCAACGTTACCGGCGAGCAACGAACCGTGCGCGCCGAACACATCGCTCTGACCATCGAGTCTCGTCACCACGCCGCCAGCCTCTCTCACGATGAGCGTCCCGGCAGCTACGTCCCACGGCGCCAGCCATAGTTCCCAGAAGCCGTCGAACCAGCCGGACGCGACATGGCACAGATCAATGGCTGCGGAGCCGGCCCGCCGCACGCCCGCGCTCCGGCGCAAGACTCGACCCAGTTGCTCGAGGTAAGCCGGCAATTGGGACGGCGTCTTGAATGGAAATCCCGTGCCGATCAGGGCCCTGCCCAGGGTTTCGATCCCGGAAACTCGAATCGGCTCGCCATTCCGGAACGCGCCGCCGCCGCGAACTGCGGTCCAGACGTCGTCCGTCGCGCCGGAAGCCACGACTGCGGCCGCCAGTTCGCCTGCCCGCATCACAGCAATCGATACAGCGTACATCGGATACCGATGCAGGTAGTTCGTTGTGCCATCGAGCGGGTCGATGATCCACCGCGTTTGGGCCGGGTCTGTCTCCCGAAAACTGGCCGGGCCGTCCCTGTCAGCGGCCTCTTCGGCCAGAATCGTGTGGTCCGGGAACGCGGCGAGGATCCGTTGGACGATGCGGGCCTCGGCTTCGACGTCCACCTCCGTCACGAAGTCCGCGACGCCCTTCTCGGCCCACCTGTCGGGGGCAACGGTGCCCAGCCGCCTGCGCTGGACGGAAACGGCGTCGAGCGCCGCCGCGACCGCGACTTCCAGAAGTTCGCCGTCCTGGTTCGTCAATGCTCCTCGATCCCGGTCCCTCGCCCTCGGCCGAACACCCGTCCAAGGGTCGGGCCGGAGTTCCGGGTTTCGCCGCGAAGCGCGTTTCAGACGCTCTCCGTCCCACCCGATACTGAGTACGTCCGCTGCCGGGGAAAATGGGCCGGGCTCCGACGTCGGGAATCGAGGGGCCGCGGCCTGCGAGCGCCACGCGCTCCGTCCGCACGGATGCGGCCAGCGAGCGCCACGCGCTCCGTCCGCACGGATGCGGCCAGCGCCGACACCCAACGCCGGAATGACATGATCGAGATTTTCAAGGCCGCGGTCCAGCGCGGCGCGTCGGACATCCATATGAAGGTTGGCGACTTCGTCCGGGCTCGCGTGCATGGTGAACTGGTCCCGCTCACGCAGCAACGGCTAGCCACGGACCAGGTCCGCCAGATCTGCCAGCAGCTGATCACGAACGTGCGGGATCGAGATCGCTTCGACGAGCTGACGGATTACGACTGCTCGTGGGGCGCTCCGGGGCTCGGCCGCTTCCGCGTGAATATTCTGCGCCAGCGCGGCACGCCGATGGCCGTCATGCGCGTGATCCCGATCGACATCCCGAACTTCGAGTCGCTGCGACTGCCGGCCGTCCTCGCCGCCCTCGCGCAGGCGGAACGCGGCCTCGTCCTCGTGACGGGCGTGACCGGCTCCGGCAAGAGCAGCACGCTCGCTGCGATGGTCGGCTACATCAACAACACGCGCAAGAAGCACGTGATCACGCTCGAGAACCCGATCGAGTTCCTGCACCGCGACATCAACTGCTCGATCACGCAGCGTGAAGTCGGCAGCGACACGTCCACGTTCGATCAGGGCCTCAAGTCGGCACTGCGCGAGGACCCGGACGTGATCATGATCGGTGAAATGCGCGACACGACGACGATCGACACGGCGATGAAGGCGGGAGAGACCGGCCATCTCGTCCTGTCCACGTTGCACACCACGAACGCGGTTCAGACCATCACCCGGATCGTGGCTGTGTTCCCGCCGCACGAGCAGGAGATGGTGCGGATCCGGCTGGCCGAGACACTCGTGGGCGTCGTCAGCCAGCGCCTCTTGCCGCGCAAGGATGGACGCGGCCGTGTCGTCGCAGCCGAGGTCATGGTCGTGACCGGCACGATCCAGGATGCGATCCTCGATGGCGACAAGTTCCACGAGATCTACGACCTGATCGCGGACGGCAAGGAGCAGTACGGATCGCAGACCTTCGACCAGCACTTGCGCGATCTGGTCGAAGCTGATCTTGTTAGCTACGAAGTTGCGAAGGCCGCGGCCAACAACCCGGCTGACTTCGAGCTCAAGATGCGCACACTTGTCTGATCGAAACGGAAACTCCGAAAGCTTCGCGGGCGTCTACCTTCCGGTCACCACGCCATTTGACGCAGTGACCGGCGATGTAGCGCCCGTTCATCTGCGCGAGAACCTGCGCCGCTACGCGCAGGAGCCCGTGAACGGGTTCGTCCTCTTCGGTTCGACCGGTGAGGGCGCGATGCTCGATACGGACGAGAAAGTCCGACTCGCAGGCTTCGCGCGCGAGGTCGTGCCGCCCGGCATGATGCTCATCTCCGGCGCGAACACCGACTCGACGCGCGGTACGATCCAGGAGATCCGGAGGCTGGCGGCCGCCGGCATCGAGGCCGTGCTCGTGCACACGCCGGTTTACTTCGCGCCCTCTCTCTCACACACCGCGATCCTCGACTTCTTTCGCGCTGTCGGCGAAGAATCGCCGGTCCCGGTCCTCGTCTATCACATGCCGAAGTTCACGCATGTGACGATCGAGCCGGGTCTGATGGGCGAGATCACTCGCCTGCCGAACATTGCGGGACTCAAGGACAGTTCGGGCGACATCAGGCGGTTCGCCGGTTACACGGAGATGTGCCCGCCGACTGCCCGCCTGCTGGTCGGATCCGGTGCGCTGTTCTACGCAGCCCTCGAACTCGGTGCCGTGGGTGGCATCCTCGCCGTCGCGGATCTCGCGCCGGCGCAGTGCGCCGAGGTGTATCGCGCCTATCGTGCGGGCGATTCTGCGCGCGCCGGTCAGTTGCAGGAGGGATTGAGCGGCCTGCACAAGGATGTTGTCGCGACGTTCGGCGCCCGCGGAGTGAAGGCCGGCCTCGATGCGATGGGCTGGGTGGGCGGTCCGCCCCGTGCACCGCTGCCGCCGCTCACCGAGAAGGAGCACAAGCAGGTGATGCACGCGCTCCAGACACTGGGGCTGGAAGCGACCGTCTGAACGGCGCGGCCGGCCCGTTGACGCGTCCGTGTCACAACCACCGGATCCGTTCCGTCCTTCTTCCGGAGTTCAGGATCCGAACACCCATCCGATGACCGGTCGCAGTACGCACCTGCCCGCCGATACCGTGACACTCGTCGCGCGCACGCTGTCCGCCATAGCTGTGCCACGGCTATGCGCAAGCGATGGCTGGCGGCGCACGACGCGCGACGTTCGCGACCGCCTCGACCGGCTCGGTTACGATGTCACGAATCACGACTTCGAGTTCTCGGACTGGCCCGCCCGCTTCGGAGCGCCTCTCGTGGGTGGCTTCATCAGCGTGGCATTCTGGATCGCCTGGCTCGCGGTGCGCGCGGGTGCACCGGGCCTTGCGCTGGCCGTGCTCGTCGGACTCCACGTCGTCACAGCGTTGCTGTTCATCGCATCGGAGCGGTTTCTGCTTCGCCTTCCATGGGGTCGGCGCATCGGGGTGAACCTGCTGGCAGTGAGCGGGCCCGCGCGACCGCGCTGGATCGTCGTTGCACACCGGGACTCGAAGTCACAACCCCTGCCCATTGCATTGCGCGTTATTGCGGCCGCTCTGGCTACGATCGTGTGGACGATGCTGCTGGCCGGCGCAGCGTTCGAGATCGCGAACGTGCCAACACCGCTCGTGTCCACACCCGTAGCTGCGACGGGGATCGCCGCCGGGCTGATTCTCCTCGCGTGCACGACGGGAAACAAGTCGCCGGGTGCGCTCGACAACGCCAGCGGTGTTGCCGCACTGATGGGGATCGCGGCACAGGAACGAGGCAATGATGACGTTGCCTTTCTGGTGACCGATGCGGAGGAGTTCGGGCTGGCTGGCGCAAGCGCCATGGCCGGCGCACTCGCATGGGCGGAGGCAGTGATCAATCTGGATGGTCTGGACGATCGCGGCCCGTTTCACCTGCTCGGCCGGCACGGCACACCTCGACGGGGTGGCGCCCCCGTGATCGAGCGGACCTTTTGCGAACTTGCCCGTTTCGAAGGCGAAGCGGTTCACATTCGAAACGTACCGCGCGGCCTGGCGCTCGACCATCTCGCGTTCACTCGCGCCGGCGTTCCGGCGCTGACCGTGATGCGCGGGACACTGCGGTCGATGTTGCGCGTGCACCGCCCGGCGGACCATGCCGCACGCATCACGGGCCAGGGCGCTGCCCTGACCGCCGATCTCATCTGTCGCGTTCTCGATCGCCTCCGTTCCGCTGGCGCTCAACCGCCAGACCCACTAGACTACTCTGGAAAAAAGATGGGCTGATCCCGCTCGCGCGTCTCGGTGCGTGGGGCGGGCTTCTTGTGTTGTCGCGGGAGCGTATCTGCGATGAACGGATACCGTTGCCTCGTCGTCGTCGGGGCGCAATGGGGCGATGAGGGCAAGGGCAAGATCGTCGATGTCCTTGCCGCCTCGACGAACCTCGTCGCGCGTTACCAGGGCGGTGCGAATGCCGGCCATACCGTCCATGTGGCCGGCGATCAGTTCATCCTTCACCAGATCCCGTCCGGTGTGCTTCATGCCGGCCGCCGTTGCCTGCTCGGCAACGGCGTAGTCCTCGACGTCGAACAGTTCCTCGTCGAGCTGGATGCGCTGCACGCCCGCGGCATCGAGGCCGAACCTCATCTCGGGGTGAGCGGCCGGGCGCACCTGTTACTCGATTATCACAAGAAGCTCGATGCGGCGAGCGAGCGCCGCCGCGGCGAATCGAAGATCGGCACGACCGGCAAGGGTATCGGCCCCGCGTATGAAGACAAGGTCGCACGCGCCGGCGTCCGCGTCGCCGACCTGCTCGACCAGCAGCGTGCACACCGCATTATCTGTACGGCGGCCGAGCGTGCGAACGAACGCCTGCGCGCGATCGGCGGTGTCGCGGTCGAGCCCGGTGCGCTCGCCGATTCCGTGCTGGCCAACCGCGATCGCATCCTGCCCATGCTGACCGATACCGGCCGCGAGATCGTCGACATGCTCGCGCAGCGCTCCGGCAAGGTCCTGCTCGAGGGCGCGCAGGGCGCAATGCTCGATATCGACCATGGCACGTATCCCTTTGTTACATCGTCGTCCACGACTGCCGCAGGTGCGGCCAGCGGCGTCGGCATCGGACCCACGGTCATCGATGGCGTGCTCGGTGTGGTCAAGGCGTACACGACGCGCGTCGGCAGCGGACCGCTGCCCACCGAGATCCCGGGCGAGGCGGGCGCGCGGTTGCGCGAGCTGGGTGGCGAATTCGGCGCCACCACAGGCCGGCCCCGCCGCTGCGGCTGGTTCGATGCCGTCGTCGTGCGTTACGCCGCGCTCGTCAACGGCCTCACCGGGCTCGCCCTCACGAAGCTCGATGTGCTCGACACCTTTGACGAGATCCGCATCTGCACCGCCTACGATGTCGACGGCGAGCGCCACCCGTTCTTTCCGTACGACCTTGGTATGCTCGATCGGGCGACGCCCGTCTATGAAGCAATGCCGGGCTGGAAGACATCTCTCGCCGATGTGCGTGCGCTCGGCGATCTGCCGCCCGGCGCCCGCGCCTATCTCGATCGCATACAGGACGTGACCGGCGTCCAGATCGAGTTCGTCTCCGTCGGCACGCGGCGGGATCAGATCATACCAGTACAATAAATGCGTTTCTGGGGCTGGTTTCTCGGGCTGGTTTCTGGGAACGGATTGAACGGCGGGTGTGGGGGCGACCGACACGCCCCGCGACTCAACCAGAAACCAGCCCGAGAAACCAGCCCCAGAAACGATTCATTTCATGGGGGACGGGTGGGTCATCATCCTCGCCGTGGTCCTCGCGGTGTGACACTTCGTGCGGAGCGGATGAGCGGGGATGCGCGTCGAGCAAACGACGCAGCACCTCGAGCTGCCGGTCGCGCTCGGGGCCCGCGACCTCCGCGCGCTGGCGCGGATCCGCCGCGAGATCGAACAATTGCTCGCGCGCATCCACATCGCGGATGTATTGAAGATTGCCCGTGACGAGCGATTGCAATGGTGCGCGCAGGCGCGATGTCTGGAGAGTCGGTCCTACGCCGACTTCACCGAGCAGCTCGGCGTAAGCGCTGCCTTCACCGAGCAGGTCGGCGTAGGCGCCGACTCCGTCTGACCCGGAAGGAGTCCACAGGGGCCGGAGCGAGTGGCCTGGCATGGCCGGCGCGTCGCTCAGTGCCAGATCGAGAATCGTCGCAGGCAGGTTGCGCAGACTGACGGGTTCGTCAACCCGCGCGCCGGCGGGGATGGACGGGCCGATCATCACGAGCGGCACGTGCACCAGCGGCATGTACAGGCTGTTGCCATGCAAGTAGAGGCCATGCTCGCCGAAATGCTCGCCGTGATCCGACGTGATCACCACGACCGTTCGCTCGAGCGCGCCTCGCCGCTCCATTTCGCCGAGCAGCCGACCGATGTGATGATCGAGGTACGCGATCGCCCGGTCATAGTCGTTCTGGTCCTTGATGATCTCCTCGATCGAGAACCCTCTGGTCCGCTGCGCCGGCCCGTGCGGCAGCGCATCCGAGAACAGTGTGTCGAACGGCGCATACTGGAGGCGCGGGCGGTGCGCGTCGGCGTAGTTCAGAAACGCGAAGAACGGCCGATTCTCGATGCTGCTCAACCAGCGCAGGAAGTCGTCATTGAGGTCCGCCGCGGGCTTGTAGCCCACGTTGAGGTCCCAGCGGTTGTCATGCATGCGGTGCGGAATCCAGGACAGCCAGCGCGAGTTGTGCATCGCATACTTGAGCGATAGCGGGTGATCCTCGTAATGCGCGAACCCGCGATCGAGTCCGGAAGCGCGCGTCGTGTAGTGGAGATTGGCAACGAACCCGGCCGTCGCATATCCCCGCGCGGCCAGGACCTCGGCCAGCGTCGGCGCTTCATGGCCGAGATAGCGCCGCCGATCCAACCCGAGTTCACTCGGCCAGAGTCCCGTGAACAGGGAGGCGTGCGTCGGCAGCGTCCACGAGGAGGGCGCAATGGGCATTGCGAACGTCACGCCTCGCCTTGCCCACCGCTCCAGCGACGGCGAGGTCGAGCGAGCGTACTCGTACAGGCTCAGGCTGCTCGCACGAACGGTGTCGAGAATGAGAAAGAGCACATTCGTTGCTGCCGCGGGCGCCGTCTGCAACTGCGAGCGTGCACGCGCCTCGCGCAACGCATCACCCGCCGGCACTGCCGCTGCGATCACGGCGACGAGAACCGCAAGGACCGGCGAAGCGCGGCGGACGAGCCGCTTCAGACGCTCGGGATGCTCGCCCGCGGCCGCACTCAGTTGCAGACCGGCGCCGAGTCCGATTGCGCCGATCGCGAGCGGATGAATGCCCGCGCGCGCCGATGAAACGAAACCGTACGCGCCGAAAAAGACGAAGAACAACACGAGGAACCGCAACGGGACACCGCGCCATCCTCGCGACACAGCGCACACCAGAAGTGCGACGCACACGGCGAGGAATGCATTGATGACGGGTGTCGTCCAGAAGATCTCGGCGCCGGGCATCAAGGGCGGCAGGCGGACCACCCGGCCGGCGACCGTACGCGCGCTCGCTTCCGCCCAACCGAACAGCACACCGGCGCAGACGCCAAGCAGAATTGTATCGCGGACTCCGAATACAGAGGATCGTGCGAATAACGCATTGATCCGCCCTCGAACGCGTGGCGTCATCAACCAGTATGCCATGGCGCTGATTGCAAACAGCCACAACGTACTGCGGAGCGCCATCCCGCGCGCGACGTCCAGATACCATCCGACCGGATGATCGTCTCGACCGGACAGCATTTGGCCCAGGATCGGGAATCCAGGGTCGGCGTACGCGCCGCGAACAAGCACCGGGAGAACGATCCCCGCGAGGAACAGCCAGAGGACGACCAGCCCGAACCAGACCAGCAGAATCCGGCGCACCGCCACCACTGCGCTCCTTTGGACGGACGATACAACCTTGGAGACCGCTTCGTTCGCGTCAAGAACCTCGGTTCGGGTCCGAAAGCGGTTCGAGTGTGGCCGCGACGCTGACCCGACACCTCGCGCCCGGCGGTCGCCGCTCGCCGTCGCGGGATGCTCTCGCACTGGTTCCCGGCCCGTCCCGCTGGCCAGTGACCTGCCCGCCTGCGAGGATCGAACGGTGCCTGTCCCGAGGCGTCCGCGCACGGCGCGCAGATCGCTGCGTTCGTGATTGAAGCCACCGGCCGGATTCTGGGATTCCAGACCAGGAACAACTGGATCCGACCGAAGAACCGTTCTACGTCCCCGGTCATACGCGGCCGTTATTCGAGATCGACGGGATCAGGCTCGGAGTTGTCATCTGCCACGAAGCCTGGCGATATCCGAGACGGTGCGTTG